>NZ_JBSEYN010000006.1:0-333876 GCF_053627815.1 Cronobacter sp. 153480017-3
GGGGGTCAGCGTCACCTGGAACGTGGGAACGGCCACCGCCACCACGCCGCTCACCGTCACCACCAACGCCAGCGGGATCGCCACCGTCAGCCTCACCGACACCACGGCGGAAACCGTCACCGTCAGCGCCAGCGCGGGCGGAAAATCCGGCAGCGCCTCTGCGGTCTTTACCGCGGTGCCGGTGAATGATGTCGCAGTGACCATGACCACCAACAATTCCCCTGCGGACGGCAGCACGGTCAACGCCGCGCAGGCGCTGGTTACCAGCGCATCCGGCCAGCCGATGCCGGGGGTCAGCGTCACCTGGAACGTGGGAACGGCCACCGCCACCACGCCGCTCACCGTCACCACCAACGCCATCGGGGTTGCCACGGTCAGCCTCACCGACACCACGGCGGAAGCTATCACCGTCAGCGCCACTGCGGGCGGCAAAACCGGCAGCGCGATCGCTGTCTTTAGCGTTGTGCCGGTAAGTAGTGTCGCAGTGACCATCACCACTAACAATTCGCCAGCGGATGGCAGCACGGCCAACGTCGCGCAGGCGCTGGTTACCAGCGCGTCCGGCCAGCCGATGGCGGGCGTCAGCGTCACCTGGAACGTGGGAACGGCTACCGCCACCACGCCGCTCACCGTCACCACCGATGCCAGTGGTCTCGCCACCGTCAGCCTCACCGACACCACGGCAGAAACGGTCGCGGTCATCGCCAGCGCGGGCGGTAAATCCGGCAACGCATCCGCAACCTTTACGTCTGTTTCGCTCAAAGCGGTGAGTGTTTCGCTGAGTTCGGTCGGAAGAGGAAATGCGGCAGATCCGGGCATTACGACCGCGCTGGTAAAAGACATTAATGGCAATCCGGTGGCCGGAGCGACCGTCATTTGGTCTAACCCCGCTAACGGCTTTATCCACTGTAATAGCGGTCAATCCGTCACCGATGCGCAGGGACAGGCAACACAAACTTGCTACGCGGTGAGTGGTAACGTGTTTGGTTTCTCTACCACTGTAACGGTCGATCCACAGGATACCGTTGATCCTTCAACCCCAGTAACTGCCACCAATACCAGAGATTATTTGCTTTAATCATGGCATCTTATTAACTCCCCTGATTTCGGCTCCGTATGGAGCCGAAATCCTTTGCATATACGGTGTATCTCCGTTTAACGATGCACACTATTATTTCAAATATTTCCTTAGTTTTTCGCAGCAGTGATTAAACGTGGAGAAAAAACCTAATCAATTGATAATATTTACAATTTTATACCATGCCGTTTTTCCCCGAATGAAGCCCCGAAAGTCCCTGGAAAAAGCACATTTCCTGTCCTGTTTTGATTCAGTATTTTTTTTAGCCGTTCTTTATTCTGACCCGGACGCAGAAAACAACGGACGTCTGTTTCCGTCAGGAAAATAGTCATTCTCTTGTTTCTGTTTTTAATTACTTTGTCTGTTAAGGAATAACACATGGCAACTTATTCTGTATTTACCGTTACCGCCGATAAATCCGCGCTGCCGTCTGACGGCTCGCTTGCCGCCACCATCACAGCGATTATCCATGATGACACCGGCGCGCCAGCGCCTGACGGAACCACGGTAAACTGGACGGTTACGGCGGGCGGCAAACTCTCCGCAGCCACGTCCACCACCGATGCTTCTGGCGCGGCTATCGTTGAAGTTACCGCTATCGCAAGCGGTATTCTGACGGTCACCGCCACCACCGCTGATGATGACACAGGCAAGCAGACCAGCATCTATGCCAGCACCGCACTGCCTGCGCCCACGGTTTCTGGTGCCACTGAGGCTGACCAGTACACCCTGGATTATTATGATCTGCAGCTTGGCGTGCAGATGGTTATCCCGCATTATCCCAACGCGACGGCTGGCGATCGGATCACCTTCTGGTGGGGCGATTACTCTCATTTTACTACGCTAACCGATCCATCGACGCAGTTGCCGATGGTCATTGATATCAGCCTTGAAATTCCCCCGATCTACCTTGAGGACGGCAATTATCCGGTTTATTACACCGCCGCTGACGCCGCCGGCAACAACAGTTATTCCTCAGCCCTTCCAGTTGTGATTGCCAATGGCGGGCAGACTGCGCCAACGCTGACCAAACCGGTTATTCCGGCAGGAACGGATGGTTACATTAACATCGCCGATGCAGCCAATGGCGTAAGCGTGGAGGTCTCTTATCCGTCCATGGCGGCGGGTGATGTCATTACGTTGTACTGGCCTGCTGTAGATTCCAACAATAACCCGATCATGGGTGCCAGCGGCTCATTCTCTTATACCGTCAGCGCCAGTGATACCTCTTACACCTTTATCGTTTCTTCAGCGCTCTTTTTCCCCAATGCCGGTCAGGGCTATCAGGGATCGGTTGACGCCTACTACACCGTACTGCCTGCGGGTGCCTCCACGGTCGAGCTCTCTTTTGACCAGAGTGTCAACGTGGATACCGTGCCGCCGGGCTTTAACGCGTAGCGGCGCGTCATAAAAGGTTTCATTAACCGTAAGCATGCCCGGCGGTACGCTCTTATGCCACCGGGCCTTTTATCCCCTGACAGGACACCCTGACATGACGATTACTTCAACGCTGCCGCCGCCTGAACTACCACAAATGGTCAATGATGGCTACATCACCGAGACAGAGCTGGAGAGTGATGGCGGTATCGTGGTTAACGTTGCACGTTACACGAACGCGGCGAAAAATGATTACCTTTGTCTCTATTTCGACGGCGAGCTATTTAGCACGCTTTCTCTCCCCGATCCGGATACCTATGCCTGGCCCTGGTCAAGCCTGATCCCGGTATCCGGGACGGCATGGCCTGCGGATGGGCCACATCAGGTCTGGTACGTCGCCACCGATGCCGCGCAAAACACGTCGGCTTCGCCGGTCGCCACCGCCATTGTTGATCGCCAGCACGTCGATGGCCTGCCGCCGCCAGCCTTTCCTGATGCAGATGCGACAAACACCATCACCTATGCATCCGTAATGCAAAATGGCGGTACGCACGTGAAAGTGCCATGGAGCACGGCAGCCTATAACACCGGCGACACGGTCTATGTGTACTGGCGGGCGTTTGATGCGAACGGAAACGCGGTACCTGCAAGTGACAACAGCGTCACGCACACTGTCGCGACGCCGGATGTCGGTAACGGGTTCAGCGTGCTGGTTTCGTCCCCCTTTGTTACGGCGGTCACAACCACCGGCAGCGCGGAAGCCTGGTACACCGTAATACCGTTAACCGGAACGGCGCAGAGTTCACAAGATGCCACCGTGAACCTGGATATGACCGGCAGCGGCATTTATCCGGCTCCGGTTATCCCGGCCGGTAATGATGGCTGGGTGTCCTGTGACGACATTACGACTGACGGGCTGGAGGTGGATATTCCGCCCTGCTCTCAGTTTGTCGTCGGAGGCGGTGTGGTCGTTTACTGGCAAGGCTACAGCACGAGCAGCGTGCCGCTTCCGGCCGCCGCCTGGCAATCCCCGCTTCATATCCTGACGCAGAGCGATATCTCGGCAGGTTTCAGCGTGACAGTGCCTGTCACTTTTATCACGCCCATTGGGATCGGCTCCGCGCAGGCATGGTACTCCGTAACGGCACCTGCCCTTGCCGGGGTTTCCGATATAACCCGCGTTCAGGTTGACAGCCAGCACTGCCTCTTGCTTCCCGCGCCCGTTTTCCCTGCTGCGGCTGGCGACAATACCATTACCGCCAGCGAAGTCTCGGCTGACAGCGGCACCGATATGGTTATCACATATCCCGGCATGGTCATTGGCGATACGTTGACCGCATTCTGGACGGGTTACCAGACGACGCCGGACGCGCCCGTACCTGGGGCCACCTGGACGCAAACCCGTGTGCTGACAGGCACAGAAGCACAGGCCCGGCAGGCCGTTTTCCATATTCCTGCCGACACGATGACGCCCGTAGGCGAGGGCTACGGAGAAGGGAGATATCAGGTGATGTATCTAAGCGGCGGTATCGCTTCATCAGCGGCAACAGAAGTCATTCTGACGGGCGATAACACATCCAGTTTAATCATGGCGTGCGGAACAGGCGCCCCGTTCTTTGACCCAACCGTTCCGGTCAGGCCGCTCAATACCGTCACGCTTTCAGGACCAGCAGGCGCGGGCATACAGCTATCATTATCCAGCAGCTCCAACGCCTGGTTTAACCCGTCGGGAGAACAATTACTGACGCTTACGCTCGATGAAAGCGGCCAGGCAAGCGCGCAGGTATACAGTTTTTCAACCGGCAATGTGCTGGTGAGCGCGACAGGAGTCACCAATCCGCAACTCAGTGCTTCAGCCAGCATGGCTTTCAGCGCCTGGACGCCCGGCAACGGCGATTTACTCAGCTACGGTATTTCTACTTTCGCAGCCGCCGATGGCCGCAGCACCTGTGGCGTCTATATGCAAACCACCGAAGCCTCTGGCGCAACTCAGGTCAGGCTGGCGCTCACGTCTCCCACCAGCGCCATCCTTCCGGTATCCGGTTCGACTATCGCTTATGCGAACGTCAGTACCTCCCATGCCGCTGGTTTTGATGTCACGGATATTGTGGCGGAAACGGTGCGTTTTACCTTATCCCTGCCTGACACAGGAACGTATGTCACCGGACAACTGGCGTTTTCGTCCTGGCCTGCGGCGGCCTGCCCGGCCTGAACCTTCACTCTGGAGAAAATATGATGCCAATCAACACTAACGCCGGCAGCAGCCTGATTTTTTATACCGGCAAAAATGAAGCAGGCAATCTGCAAAAAGTCCTGCACGGCGAAGCTGGTGAGCTGGCCGCCAGTTCTGCCAGCTGGACCTATCAGTCCGTCGCCATGTCTGCAATGCAGGCCTTTATCAACAGTGCCGTTAATCCCGGTGACGCCTCATACGTTTATCTGGGTCATCGGGAAGATATTATTCCGGTGACACAGAACGATCTGACCCTGCTTTATCCCTCTTCCGATCAATTCCCGCTGAACTATCTGGGGATCGATCCCATGCAGGTCGCCGTGGTCTGGCTGGATGTGGACGCCGCGCAGGCCGCCCCAAACGCCGTCGCCGCCTTCAGCCAGGTAGGGATGAGCACCACGACCATCACCACACTGACCCTGCCGGGCAACCCAGGCGCGCTCGGGTTTGTGGGTAAAAGCGCCGGCAGCTCTGTCGTGGCGACCTGTCAGTATGGTGAGTACAACCCCAGCAATGGCACGGTCAACTGGACCGGAAGCGGCTCCCTGTTATTGCAGGGAACCGGTGGGGCCGTCACGGTGACAGATCTTGGCGGATTTCCTGACGGCTGGATCTTCAGCGCTCCTCAACTGCAACCAGATGGCAGTTGGGTCGTGACGCTGGAGGACGGCACACCCGCGTCTGACACTATCAGTAGCGTGACGGCAAACCCAACCAGCATTGTTGACGACGGCGTGAGCAGTTCGACTGTCACCGCGACCGTCGTTAACGGTAGCGGTCAACCCATCAGCGGCGTCACCGTCAACTGGACAACCACGCTGGGCACCCTGAGCGTCCCCTCATCAGTCACTGGCAGCGATGGCACTGCGAGTACCCAACTGACCGACAACGGCGTACCTGGCACCGCCACTGTCACCGCCACCATCACCGGTGACAGTAAATTTGCGGATGTGATCGTTAGCGAAAGCACGGCGGGGTATGTGATCTCCAGTCTGACCAGCGACAAAGACAGTATCGCCAGTGACGGGGTGGACGCCGCCAGGCTAACCGCTACGGTGAAAGATCAATCCGGAAACGTGGCCACGGGTGTGGCGGTATACTGGGCGACCTCGCTGGGTAATCTGAACCATCCCGAACAGGATACCGACAGCGCCGGGCAATCAAATGCCAAACTGACCGACAGTGGAGATACAGGGAAAGCCGTAGTCACGGCTTCGCTGGATAACGGCAATCAGTTTGCCTATACCATCGCCCTGACGGAAGCCGTGCCGCTCAATCTTTATTGCTCCACCGGCGCGCCGTTAAATACCGGTATGCTCGCTGCGGTACAGCCGACCAATAAAATCGCCCTTTATGGCACGCCTGGCAAAGCGGTACAGCTTAACGTTACCGGAAGCGCAAGGTTCATATCGGGTAATGCGCAATCGCTGAGCGTCACGCTCGATGCCTCAGGCTACTCCCTGGCTGACGTCGTTGACACGCAGGCGGAAAGCGTGACCGTAAGCGCGACCACCTCTGGCGAAACGCTCACTGGCACCATGGCCTTTATGGCGGCCTCCGATAAAGGCGCTATTTATGTCAACAGCCAGACGCCTGCGGATAATAAAACACCGAATACGCTCTACTGGTGGGATTACCAGGGTGCTGGCGTCAGCAGAGTACAGGTATCGTTAAGCGGAAATATGCATTTTTCAGACAATACGCAGGAGGGATTATTTCCGCTTAATGCCCCTGGCGGCGCGGTAGCAATCGATATTTTTGATGCGACGGCTGAAATCGCAGCCGCCACGCTGGCACCAGATAGCCCTTATTATGTGCCATCAGCGGAGAATATTTCTTTTCTGGCTTATCAGCCCTGAAAACCGCGGCAACCCTCTTTTTATCTGCACCCCTGAACAAGAGCCAGGAAATAAACAGTATAAAAACAGGCGATGACATCTGGCGTTATTACGTCCGGATGAATGCAAGTCAGTCATTTATTTAAGGTAGAAAACATGAAAAACCAGAAAATATTATATCACACTTTATGTGTGGTAGTGTTGCTCATTGCGGGTATAACACAAGCATTAGCGAATTGTGTTGTCTATCCGCAACCTGATGCGACTGTGAATTTCGGAACAGTGACGGTGACATCAGATATTCCCGTCGGCGGGGTTATCGCTTCGCAAGCAATACCCGCCACAAATAATAAAGAAATGGAGTGTGACGCTGGATCTTACGGTTATTTTCATTTTCACTTATCTTATTCTGCGAATGAAACCTCCATCAGCCATGTCTATGAAACAAACCTTCAGGGCATTGGGGTTCGCGTTTTGCAAAATGGGTTTTATTTTACGTCCCCCTATACTTCAAGCCCTGTCTGGACAGGCCCGACTGCAGCTTATGATGCGAATCCGACCATCGTTGATCTCATAAAAACATCTGATACGCCAGAAGCCGGGGTGTTAGATATAAAGCAATTGGCCGTCAAAAATTTCTATTATTCCTCAGCGGAACATCAGGACAGAGCGTACAACATGGGAAATACAACAATTGTCGTTCCTTCCCTGTCATGTACCGTTCTGACGCCTACGGTTGCGGCAAATTTAAACAATCATCTCACCACAGAGTTTACCGGTATCAACAGCACCACTGCCAGTGTGGAGCTTCCGATTAAACTCAGCTGCCCTGCCGGAATTATGGTGTATGCAAAACTGGATGCCACGGCAGACACCGCCACCCCTCAACCGGGCGCCATTAAATTAACGCCCAGCAGCGTACTGACCGCCAGCGGCGTGGCCATTCAAATTGTGGACGCCAATAATAATGGCGTTCCGATCGGCAGCATTAGTCAATTTAAACCACTTACTCCAACCATACTCAATTTTGGCTGGAAGGCCCGTTATTTACAAACGGCAGAGATAGTCGCCGCCGGTGATGCGAATGCTTCAGCCACCGTGACTATCAATTACCAATAACAGGAGAAATATTATGTCTGCCAGTAAATTATTTTCAAAAACTACGTTGATGACGTTGCTCATTTCAGGTGGAATTAGCTGGGCACAGGCCGCAGATACTTTCCAGATGACCATGACGGGAATTATCCAGGCGCCTGCAGCGTCGGCATCCGGAGCGCAAACCGGCGTCGTGATTGAAGGAACACGGGTTATTTATCAGCCAGGACAAAAAGAACATTCTTTGACCGTACGAAACCAGAGCAAAGAACGCTGGCTGATTGAATCATGGGTGGATAGCAATGCAGTCACGGGCACAACAGACAGTGCGTCAACACCACCATTTGAAGTATCCCCAGCGTTATTCCGACTCGACCCGAATACCGTCAGAACACTTGATATTATTCACAAAAAAGCACCTCTTCCCACTGACCGGGAATCGGTTTACTGGATCACGATTAAAGCCAGCCCGCAAGGGCTGGAACAAAAAAAACATGCGCTGGCTGTGGCCATAAATCAGCGGATGAAATTATTTTACCGTCCTGCCGGTTTAAAAGCACCGACCCGCAGCGATTATCAAAAAGTGATATTTAGCCGGGCGGGAAATACCCTGCATGCGGAGAATCCGACACCTTACTGGATTACCTTTTATTCCCTGATGGTGGGCGAAAAAACAATTGATACGCAAGGAAGAATGTTGCCACCAAAAGGATCAGCAACCTATTCTCTGCCGCCAGAGCCTGGCGGGGATAATATCGTCTGGCAGGTGACTGACGATCGCGGCGGAAACAGCCCCAGGCTGGAATCACGCCTCGTATCTCAATAGCTGTGCTCTGGTTCTGGCGTTAAAATATCCATCAAAACCAGCCGTTAAGGCTGGTTTTTTTATCTGCGATGTCCTCGGCCGCTCTCACTGGTTTCAGCGCTATACTTCATACCATTGTCTCATCCGCCGCGAGGACGTATGCAACGAGAAGATGTCGTCTCCAGAAGCCTGGCGTCGGTCGGCTATGACCAGGACCGCCGGGTGCTGGAAATCGCCTTTCACAGCGGCGCGGTCTATCACTACCAGAACGTGCCGGAGCAGGTGTGGCTCGCGCTGGCGCGCGCCCCATCAAAGGGCCGCTACTTCCGTAAAGCCATTCAGGATCGCTTTCCTTACCAGCGCGTTGAGTAATCGGCGCGGTCGCAAGACTGGCGTTTTGTCGCCTTGCTCTGTACCATCGCCCGTCCCTGCTGCCCGCAAAGGGCGGCGCTCATTATAAAACACCTGCAAATACTCATGTCTGATACTCAAACTGCGGCTCGGGCGGTGCCTGAGCTTTCTGTCGCGCATGTGCTGCGCACACCGCGCCTGCTGATGCGCGAAACGCTGGCGGGCATTCTGACCGCGCTGGCGCTGATCCCGGAAGTGATTTCGTTCTCGGTCATTGCGGGCGTCGACCCGAAAGTGAGCCTGGTGGCGTCCATTGTGCTGTGCTTCAGCATGTCTCTGCTCGGCGGACGCCCGGCGATGGTCACAGCGGCGGCAGGCTCGGTGGCGCTGGTTATTGGCCCGATGGTGCATCAGCACGGCGTCGGCTACATTCTTCCCGCGCTGGTGCTGGGCGGCATTATCCAGATCCTCTTCGGGCTGCTGGGGCTGGCGCGCATGATGCGTTACATCCCGCGCTCGGTGATGACCGGCTTTGTGAACGCGCTCGGCATCCTGATTTTTATGGCGCAGGTGCCGCACGTCTGGGGGCAGAGCCAGATGGTCTGGCTGCTGTTTGCCGCCACGCTCGCCATCGTGCTTCTCCTGCCGCGCATGACCAAAAGCGTGCCGTCGCCGCTGGTGGCGATTGTCGCGGTAACGGTCATCGCCTGGGCGTGCGGGCTGACGCCGCCGACGGTCGGCGACGAAGGCCCGATGACGCCGGGCCTGCCGGGCTTCACGCAATTGCTGGTGCCGCTTAACCTGGACACCCTGCGTATCGTCTGGCCCTGCGCGCTGAGCATCGCGTTTGTCGGGCTGATGGAATCGCTCTTAACGGCGCGTCTGGTGGATGACATCACCGACACGCCGTCCAGCAAGCGCCGCGAATGCTGGGGCCTCGGCGTGGCTAATATCCTGAGCGGATTTTATGGCGGCATCGGCGGCTGCGCGATGATCGGCCAGACGGTGGTGAACGTAGAACTGGGCCGCGCCCGCTCGCGCTTTTCCACTATCGCCGCGGCGCTGGTGCTGCTGCTGATGGTGACCGGGCTGAGCGCCGTGATGGCGCAGATCCCGATGGTCGTGCTGGCGGGCATTATGATGGTGGTCGCGGCGAAAACGCTGAACTGGCACAGCATCGCGCCTGCCACGCTCAAACGCATGCCGGTCTCTGAAACGCTGGTGATGGTCGTTACCGTTATCGCCACCGTCTGGACCGGCAACCTCGCTATTGGCGTCGCGGGCGGCGTACTGTTTGCGATGATGCTCTTCGCGCGTCGCGTTGCCCACGTGGTGCGCGCTGAGCGCGAGGTTATTGATAACGGCAATGCGGTGCGCTACCGGGTGCGCGGCCCGCTCTTTTTCGCAAGCAGCAACGATCTCTACGAGCATTTCCGCTACGCCGACGATCCGGCGCGGGTGATCATCGATTTAACCCACGCGCAGATCTGGGACGCCTCGACCGTCGCGGCGCTGGACGCCATCGAAACGCACTATCAGCGCTATAACGCGAAAGTGGAAATTGAAGGGCTGGATATGCGCAGCCACGAATTCCACCAGCGGCTGAGCGGTAAACTCTGAAAAAACCACCGCCAGCGCGGTAGTTTAAGGCTCTGCAAGGCGGAAGAACGTTTCCGCCTTTTTGATGCGCGCGGCTTAACTGCCGGTGCGCGCCAGCACGTCGCGGCTCGCGAGCTGGCGCTCGTCGCCGGTAAGTTCGGACAGCACGCCCTGACGCATCTCCAGCAACCGGTCAGCATGAATGAAATAGTGATCGTCATGGCTGATGGCGAACACGGTTTTACCCATCTCTTTCATCAGCGGCAGCAGCACCTGATAAAACTCGCGGCGGAAATGCGGGTCCTGATCGGCGGCCCATTCATCAAGCAGGATGATATCGCGCCCTTCCGCCAGCGCCAGCAGCAGCGCCACGCGCTTTTTCTGCCCTTTCGAGAGCTTGAGGTTGAGGATTTTGCCGTTCTCAAGCGTCAGCTTATTGACCATTTTCAGGCGATGAAGCCAGGTTTCCACCAGCGCCGGGTCCGCCTCTCTGCCGCCAGGGCCGAGCAGTTTATCAAACAGCCAGACATCGGTGAACACCGCCGAAAAATGCTGGCGGTACGCGGCCATGTCACCTGCGGCGAGCGGTTTACCGTCTATCAGGATTTCGCCGGATGCGGGTTCATACAGCCCGGTTAAGAGCATGGCGAGCGTCGATTTGCCGCTGCCGTTGCCGCCAATCAGGAACAGCAACTCGCCGCGATGGATAGTGAGATTAATCGGCCCCACGCTGAAACTGCCGTCGTGATAGGTAAACGTGACGTCACGTAATTCCAGCTGCTGCCAGTGGTCATTGCGCGCCGGGCGTTCAAAGGCCGGCTCATAAGGCACGAGCTGAAACTGCCTGAGCTTATTAAATGCCACCTGGGCGGAGAGCAGCGGCGGCAGCGCGCCCATCGCCGCGAGCAGCGGCGTGCGCAGGAATAGCAGCGCCAGCGAATAGGTAGCCGCGACGGTGGTATCGGCCCAGCCAAGCCCGTTCGCCATCCAGAACACCAGGCCAATCACGCCGAGCATCATAATATTCGACCAGTTAACGGCGCTCAGATGGAAAGTGTCGGCGCGGATAATCTGTTCGCGGTAACGCTGCGCGTCCGGCGTGTAGATCTTATCGAAGATGTACTCTGCGCGCTCGCGGTTAAGCGCCAGCTCTTTGCGCCCTTCCAGCACTATCTGGAAATCGTCATACAGGCTGTCCTCCACCTCACGAAGCGTGGAGAGGTGTTTATAAACCCGCTGCACCAGCAGATAACCTGTCCACATTGTCACCGCGATCCACAGCGCGGTTACCACAAGCATTTTGCCGGACAGCCAGCCGAGGTAGGCGGCGCTGCCGAGCGTCAGAATAATGCCCTGCACCAGCTCCGGCAGGCGCACAAACGCGACGGTGATATTGCGCACATCGCTCGCCAGCCCCGCCAGCAGCGTGGCGCTGCCGAGCTTTTCTATCTGCCCGACCGGCGTATCCATAATGCGTTTGATAAATTCACCGCGCAGCCGGTAAACAAAGTGGTGACCGAGCATGGTCAGCGCCAGCTGGGAGCCGAGCGTCACCGCCATCAAAAGCACCAGCAGGCCGAGAAACTCCGGCAGCACCGACGCGCTAAGATCGACGGTGGCAATCAGGCGCTGATTGATAAAGGCGATAAGCCCGATGCCGAGCGCCGCGCTGGCGAGGCTCAGCGCAAGCACCAGAGAAAACGGCCAGCGATACTGGCGCCAGACGAGACGCAGAAGTTCCATAAATAAACATGACTCAGGCTGTGAAAACAGCGAGCAGTTTAAACGGCTCTGCGGTCACATCAAGAATAATTCTTATTTTTATCCACGCGCCTGGCGGAAGGTGAGATTGTAACGATATTCCCCGGTCGCCGGGTGCTGGCCGGGCTTAAGCGGCTGTATACCATGATAAAAAAGCCGCGACGTCCCGCCCCACACCACCACATCGCCATGCTCAAGCAACAGACGCTTTAGCGGATCGTTACGTTTCAGGCCGCCGAACTGAAACACGGCGGGCAGCCCAAGCGAAACGGACACAATCGGCGCGCGCAGATCCGGCTCGTCTTTATCCTGATGCAGCGACAGTTTCGCGCCTGGCGCGTAGCGGTTGATAAGACAGGCATCTGGCGTGAAATCGGGGTAGCCCGCCGCCCTTGCCGCCGCGTCGCACAGCGTGCGAAAGGCATCCGGTATCGCGGGCCACGGCGCGCCGGTTTGCGGGTCGACCTGGGCGTAAAGATAGCCTTTCTGGTTGGTGCTCCAGCCCACCTCGCCGCAGTTGGTCATCGCGACCGACATGGTATAACCGCCGGGCGTCACCATATGGCGAAACGGCGAGCGGGCCGCGACGGCCTTGATGCCCGCCATCAGCGCCGGTGCAGAAGCGAGCGCGAAACGGCGCAGCACCACCGCGCCGTCGGCGAGCGGCTCCTGCCAGGGGTCGGCATCGGCAAAAAGATCGAGCATTATTTCTCCTGTTCACGTTCTCGGGCGAGCAGCCGCGCCTTACGGTCAGCGCCCCAGCGGTAGCCGGAGAGCGCCCCGTCGCGGCGCACCACCCGGTGACACGGCACCACGATAGCGAGCTTGTTGGCCGCGCAGGCGCTGGCGACAGCGCGCACCGCCTGCGGATTGCCGGTACGCTCCGCGAGCGCCTGATAGCTTATCGTGCTGCCGGGCGGCACTGACTGTAGCGCCTGCCAGACGCGCAGCTGAAACGCGGTGCCGCGTAAATCGAGCGGCAGCGCCAGTTCGCCCTGTGGCGCATCAAGCCACGCAATAACCTGCGCCACCTGCGCACGGAAAGTATCATCCGGCGCAAGACGCTCTGCATGCGGGAAAATGGTCGCCAGCTCCGCTTCAAGCGCCGCGGCGTCATCCGCCAGCAGCACGGCGCACAGACCGCGATCGCTGGTCGCGACCAGACACAGCCCCGCCTCGCAGGGCGCGATGGCGTAGCGAATTGCAGTCTGTTCGCCGCCGCGCCGGTACTGGCGCGGTCGCATGCCGAGCGCGCGGTCGGCGTCGCGGTAGAGCGCGCTGCCAGAGGAAAACCCGGCCTCCCAGAGCGAATCCGTAACGCTCATGCCGCCACGCAGCGCCGCCTGGAGTTTTTGCGCGCGCAGCGCATTTTGCCAGGCTTTCGGCGTCATGCCGGTAATCGCTTTGAATTCACGATGAAAATGATACGGGCTCATGGCGGCGCTTTCGGCAAGCATTGCAAGCGTCAGCGGCGTGTCGCTTTGTTCCATCAGCCGACAGGCCGCCGCGATACGCTGCGCTTTTTGCGCCTGCGGCGTGAGCCCTGCCGGCTGGCAGCGTTTGCAGGGGCGAAAACCTGCCGCGCTGGCGGCGCTGGCATCTTCGTAAAAACGCACGTTTTCGCGAAGCGGCCTGCGCGCCCGGCACGACGGGCGACAGAAAATCCCGGTGGTCACCACCGCAAACACAAAGGCGTTATCGGCACGCGCGTCGCGGTTTTCCACCGCCTGCCAGCGGGCGTGTTCGCTGGTAAAATCTGCTACGTTCATGGCGCTCTCCTTCTTACAGGTTAGCGTGAGTTTGCCCGACCAGCCGCCTTCGAAAACGCCTCTTCTTGCTTTTTAATTTTCGGTTTTCTCAATAAAGCTTGCGAACTGCGGCGACATCCAGGTCGCGAAGCCGTTGCCCTCGCGGGTGATCAAATAGACCGCGAGCTTCTCACGCAGCGCCACGGCTTTCGCTTTTTCCGGGCCGAGCACCATCAGGCCGGTGTCCCAGGCGTCCGCTTCCAGCGCCGTCGGTGAAATGACCGTCACCGAGACCAGCTTATGCGTGATGGGCCGTCCGGTCGCCGGGTCAATCACATGCGACAGGCGTTTGCCGTCAAGCTCATAATAGTTGCGGTAGCTGCCGGAGGTACTGATGCCGTGGCCGTTAATATCCACCACCGCCTGGACGGCGTTTTCCTGGTCGGTTGGCTTCTGGATAGCCACGCGCCACGGATGCCCGCCAGGGTTCATGCCGCGGCTTGCGAGCGCGCCGCCCACCGACACCAGATAGCGGCTGATACCCTCCTCTTCCATCAGGCGCGTCAGATGATCCGCGGCGTAACCTTCGCCGACGGTGGAAAGGTCGACATACAGGTCGGGCAGATCTTTTTGCAGCCACTGCTGCCCGGCACCGTTGATAACTTTCAGGTGCGACAGGCCGGTGCGCGCGCGGGCAGCGTCGATCTGCGCCTGATCCGGCGTTTTCACCGGCTGTTTATCCGGCCCGAAGCCCCAGAGATTAACGAGCGGCCCGACGGTAATATCCATCGCGTTGTCGGTTTTTGCGCCAACGCGCAGCGATTCGGTAACGATATCTGCCATCGCCTCATCGACCGGCCAGGGTGCCGTGGTGCGGGCGTGGTTAAAGCGCATCAGCGCGGAGTCATCCTTCCAGGTGGAGAGGAGCCGGTCGTCGGCGTCGAGGCGCGCCTGGATTTTCTCACGCAGTTCGCTTGCGCGCGCTGCATCAACGTCCGCCAGGCTGACGCGCCACGACGTCCCCATCGTTTTGCCTTCCAGCACCAGCGCCTGCGGGGCGTTGTCACAACCGGCAACCATCAAGGCAGCAGTCAGCAGCAGGGTTCGTAAAGCCAATAATTTCACACATTTCTCCTCTGTAACGGCGGCGACAGGTTACCCTATTTTCTTCAGACATAAAAAAAGGAGCCCGCAGGCTCCTTTTGCACATCAGGTCGGGGATTAGAACTGGTAAACCAGGCCTACCGCTACGACGTCATCCGTGCCGATACCAGCCTGACGGGTGAATTTGTTGTCATCCAGCAGGTTGATTTTGTAATCCACGAAGGTGGACATGTTTTTGTTGAAGTAGTAGGTCGCGCCAACATCAACGTATTTCAGCAGATCCTGGTCGCCGAAAGATTCGCCGGTGGTTTTGTTGGCGATGTCTTTACCGCGGGACTGCAGGTAAGCCACGGACGGACGCAGGCCGAAGTCGAACTGGTACTGTGCTACCACTTCGAAGTTCTGCGCTTTGTCAGCAAAACCGTAGATGTCGCTGCGGTCGCCGTTAGAGGTACCGAAACGGGTTGCGTTGTAGGTCTGGGAGTACTGCGCTGCCAGGTAAATGTTGTTAGCGTCGTATTTCAGGCCGCCGGAATAAACTTCGGCGTGGTCGCCTTCACCGAACAGGGCAGCATTGCTGGCGTTCTGGTCAGCAGTACGTTTGGAAGTGGCCATCGCGCCGCCTACGCTGAAGCCTTCGCCCAGATCGTAGGTCAGAGACATGCCGTAGCCGTCGCCGTTCTGTTTCAGCAGGCTGCGACCGCCAGTGGCGTCGTTTTCACCGGAAACGCTGCCGTTTTTACCCTGGTACTGCAGGGCAAAGTTCAGGCCGTCAACCAGACCGAAGAAGTCGGTGTTACGATAGGTCGCGATGCCGTTGCCGCGAGACTGCAGGAAGTTATCCGCACCGTAAGTGTCGCCGCCGAATTCCGGCAGAACGTCGGTCCAGGAGGTCACGTCATAGATAACGCCGTAGTTACGACCGTAATCGAAAGAACCTGCGTCACCGAATTTCAGGCCAGCGAACGCCACACGGGTCCAGGACTGGTTGTCGTTTTCAGCGGTGTTGCCCTGAATCTGATATTCCCACTGGCCGTAACCGGTGATCTGATCGTTAACCTGGGTTTCGCCTTTGAAGCCGATACGCATGTAGGTCTGGTCGCCGTCAGCGCCTTTGTCGTCAGAGAAGTAATGCTCAGCGTCAACTTTACCGAACAGATCTAATTTGTTGCCGTCTTTATTATAGATTTCTGCCGCATTTACGCTGCCTGCAACCAGCAGAGCCGGGACCAGCAGGGAGAGAACTTTAACTTTCATTATATTAACCCTCTGTTATATGCCTTTATATTATTATTGCCACTGCTCACTAATTCAGGGAACTAGCGGGCAAATCCATTGTCCGAAACCGGAGCCGAATAATCCAACAGGAATATGATACGAAAACTTTTTAGGTGTTTCATAATGCCTACAAAATGTAAAAAAGTATTAATGAAAGGGAACTTTTTTCCGCACTAATCGCTAAGTAAATTCGCACTAATTATCAAGAAAACACAATTAATGCTGTAAAATCAATGACATTACCATTCAGATTATTTACCGCACTGAATGCCAAAACCAAATAAGAAGAGTCCACTAAAATAACTCTCGCTATCATCATTAACTTTATTTATTACCGTCATTCAGATCTGAATGTTTGTTTTACCCCTATTACCGCCGGATGCTCGCATCCGGCATTTTTTTGCCTGAAATTTCAGTTTCAACTATTTCAGGGTAAATTAGCGTAAAGTTAACGACTATTAATTAATCATATTGCCGTTATTTTGTTCGCCAGCAAATTATCCTCCCCGTTATCTTTACTTAATAGGGCACCGTCCTGACGCGGTCGAAAGCCACGTATGCCGCAGTTTCAGACCGTTCTCACCATCTGGTAAATCATACGTTTCGCTTTATACTTCATTGTTTGCGATACTGTTAAAGAAGACGGTTCTCGCCCCGATAAGCCCTGTGCTACGGGCGTCGCGCGCTGGTTTCACCGCGACGTTGCAGGACAAAAGGCAAAAAAATGGATAGCTGCCGCCGGCGCAGCACGGTTCTCTTTTCTTTACACGGCGCAGGCCGGTGGATTACGCACAATAATGAGTCAGCCAGACGCAATGATCCCCAATAAATTTTCCCTTATGCCGGGCAGTATTACCCGTTTCTTCCTTTTACTGATTGTGGTGTTGCTGGTGACGATGGGCGTGATGGTCCAGAGCGCCGTCAACGCCTGGCTGAAAGACAAGAGCTACCAGATAGTCGATATCTCCCACGCGCTGCATAAACGGGTGGATACCTACCGCTACGCCACCTGGCAGATTTATGACAACATCGGTGCCAGCGCCGCAGGCCAGAACGGCGAAGGCTTACAGGAAACGCGTCTGCGTCAGGACGTCTATTATCTGGAAAAGCCGCACCGCAAAACCGAAGCGCTGATTTTCGGCTCGCACGACAGTTCGACGCTCGATATGACGCAGCGGATTTCAAGTTATCTCGACACGCTGTGGGGCGCGGAAGGCGCGCCGTGGTCGATGTATTATCTCAATGGCCAGGACAACAGCATGATCCTGGTCTCCACGCTGCCGTTAAAAGATCTCTCCGCTGGTTTTAAAGAGAATTCCATTAACGCGATCGCCGATTCGCGCCGCGCCGAGATGCTTCAGCAGGCGAACGCGCTGGATGAGCGCGAGAGCTTCTCTCCGTTGCGCAAACTCGCCTGGCAGAACGGTTACTATTTCACCCTGCGCACCACATTTAACCAGCCGGGCCATCTGGCGACGGTGGTTGCGTTCGACGTGCCGATTAACGATCTGATCCCGCCTGGCATGCCGCTTGAGAGCTTCCGCCTTGAGCCAGACAGCAGCCAGAACGCGCTTACAGGGCAGAATAAAGACGATCCGGACAGCGTCACTATTAATTTCAACAGCAACCGCATTGAGATCTCGTCCGCGCTGACCAGCACACAGCTGCGCATCATCTGGGAAGTGCCGTTCGGCTCTCTGCTGATGGAAACGCTGCAAAATATCCTGCTGCCGCTGCTGCTCAACATCGGCCTGCTGGCGCTGGCGCTGTTTGGTTATACCACCTTCCGCCACCAGCCGAGTCGCCCGGTGGAGGCAGTTACCAACAGCGCGAATAATGCTGAGCTGCAAATGCTGCGTGCGCTGAACGAAGAGATTTTGAGCGTGCTGCCGCTGGGGTTACTGGTGCATGACCAGGAATCCAGCCGCACTATCATGAGCAACAAAATCGCCGACCACCTGCTGCCGCACCTGAATCTGCAAAACATCACGTCAATGGCGGATCAGCATCAGGGCATTATTCAGGCGACAGTCAATAACGAGCTCTATGAGATCCGGTTGTTCCGAAGCCAGGTCGTGCCGCGCACCCAGATTTTCATTATACGCGATCAGGATCGTGAAATTCTGGTGAACAAAAAGCTCAAGCAGGCGCAGCGTCTGTATGAGAAAAACCAGCAGGGCCGCTCGGCGTTTATGCAGAACATCGGCGCGGCGCTGAAAGAGCCAACGCAACAGCTGGCGCACCAGGCGGCGCTGATTGAAGCACCGGAAAGCCAGGTGCTTGCCGAGCAGGCCGAGCGCATCGCGCGCCTGGTGGATGAAATTCAGCTGGTGAATCAGCTGGAGGCGGATTTCTGGCGCCCGACACCCACCGACTTCACCATTCAGGAGCTGATTGACGAAGTGGTCCCGGAAGTGCTGCCGGTCATCAAGCGTAAGGGGTTACAACTGCTGATTAATAATCAGCTTGCCGCTAATGAAGAGCGCCACGGCGATCGCGAGGCGCTGCGCAAAGTGCTGCTGATGCTGCTGCACTACTCTGTCACCACCACGCAGATTGGCAAAATTACGCTTGAGATTATGGCGGAAGAAGGCGCGCGCGAGCGTCTGCTGTTCCGCGTGCTGGATACCGGCGAAGGCATCAGCAACAGCGAAATCGATAACCTGCACTTCCCGTTCCTGAACGACACCTCTAACGATCAGTTCGGCAAAGCTAACGGCCTCACCTTTTATCTGTGCAACCAGCTGGCGCGCCGCCTCGGCGGTCATCTGAATATCAAAGCCCGCAAAGAGCTGGGTACGCGCTATTCGCTGCACGTGACGATGCCGGTGGAGCCGCTGGAAACCGAAGAGAGCGACGAGCGGCTGCTGGATGACGTTATCGCGATGATCGATATTACGTCGAACGAAGTCCGTAATGTGGTGGTGCGCCAGCTCGAACAGTGGGGCGCGTCCTGCATCACGCCCGACGAAAGATTATCAAGTCAAGAGTACGATATATTTTTGACTGATAATCCGTCTAATCTTACTGCCAACGGCCTGCTTTTAAGCGATGATGAGGCCGGCGTACGACGCATCGGACCAGGACAGCTGCGCGTCAACTTTAATATTAGTCACGCAATGCAGGAAGCAGTGCTACAACTAATTGAAGAGCAACTGGCGCAGGAAGATATTCCTGAATCTCCAATGGGCGGCGATGAAAATGCGCAGCTTCATGCCAGCGGCTATTATGCGCTGTTCGTCGATACGGTACCGGATGATGTTCAGAGATTGTATACTGAATCGTCCGCCGGCGATTTTGCTGCGCTGGCGCAGACGGCGCACCGCCTGAAGGGGGTGTTCGCCATGCTGAATCTGGTTCCCGGCAAACAGTTATGTGAAACACTGGAGCATCTTATTCGCGAGAAGGATGCCACAGCCATAGAAAAATATATCAGCGACATTGACGTTTACGTCAAGAGCCTGCTGTAGCAAGGTAGCCTAATACATGAACAATATGAACGTAATTATTGCCGATGACCATCCGATTGTTCTGTTCGGCATTCGCAAATCTCTTGAACAAATCGAGTGGGTGAATGTTGTCGGTGAGTTCGAAGATTCCACAGCATTAATTAACAATTTGCCGAAGCTGGACGCGCATGTCCTTATCACCGACCTCTCCATGCCGGGCGATAAATACGGCGACGGCATTACGCTTATTAAATACATTAAGCGCCATTTCCCGACCTTATCTATTATCGTGCTGACGATGAACAATAACCCGGCCATTCTGAGCGCCGTGTTAGATCTCGATATCGAAGGGATTGTTCTTAAGCAAGGCGCGCCGACAGACCTGCCGAAAGCGCTGGCCGCGCTGCAAAAAGGCAAGAAATTTACCCCGGAAAGCGTCTCTCGTCTGCTTGAGAAGATCAGCGCAGGCGGCTATGGCGATAAACGCCTGTCGCCGAAAGAGAGCGAAGTACTGCGTCTGTTCGCAGAGGGCTTCCTGGTCACCGAAATTGCCAAGAAGCTGAACCGCAGTATTAAAACCATCAGTAGCCAGAAGAAATCGGCGATGATGAAGCTCGGCGTGGATAACGATATCGCGCTGCTGAACTACCTCTCTTCCGTAAGCCTGACGCCTGCGGATAAAGAGTAATTCCTGCTGTCCCTGCCCGCCGGGCAGGGACACACCGCCGTTTCCCCCGCCCTGCTTTTCCTGCCATTTTTTACACAATCAATCAATGCCGCTAATGATGACGCGCCATGGGTTTTTATTCTCACACGGGTAAACCATCGCGCGCCGCTCATGCATGACGACGCGCGTTACGATTAACCGCGCGTCTTGCGAACCCGGTCGGCATACACCGCCAGCGTCTGCTTCAGCACATCCAGCGTCACTGGTTTAGACAGACAGCTGTCCATCCCGGATTCCAGGCAGCGCTGCTTCTCTTCCGCCAGCGCGTTAGCGGTCACGCCCACAACCGGCAGCGTCATGCCAAGCTCGCGAATACGCTGCGTCAGGCGGTAACCGTCCATGTTCGGCATGTTGACGTCGCTTAATACAATATCAATATGGTTTTTGCTGAGCACATTGAGCGCGTCCACGCCGTCATTCGCGGTACGGCACTGATAGCCCAGCGTACCGAGCTGATCGGCCAGCAGTCGGCGGTTGATCGGGTGGTCATCCACCACCAGAATCATCATATCTTCGTTCTGTTCGGCGCTGGTGGAGGACGCAGGCAGTACAGGCTCGCTGCCCGGCACGTCGACATTAATGCTGTAGATACGCCCCAGCAGCGTCAGAAGCTCATGCGGTGCGGCGACGCTGTGCATCCAGACGCCCGGACTGCGCTCCACCGGCATTCCGATATGACGGCGGCAGAAGAAGATAACCCCTCTGCCCTGCCACTCGACGCAGTGTTCATCGTCGGTAATCAGGATATCGTCTTTATCCGGCGTTTCGCCGTGATGATTTTGTACGCGGATATTGTTGCGCGAGAGCAGGCCCTGCAAATATTCGCACAGCGACGCGTTGCGTACCGCCAGCCAGCAGCGCTTATTGGAAAGCCCGTCGACGTTGGGCTTCGGCGGCAGCTGTGCCTGCCAGAGCGGAATGCGGATGGTAAACTGACTGCCCATACCCGGCTCGGTATCGACCGAAATATCTCCATCCATCATGTTGATGAGTTTTTCGCAGATAGCGAGCCCAAGCCCCGTTCCCTGGAAGTTGCGCTGCACGCCGGTTCCCACCTGGAAGAACGGATCGAAGAGCCGCACGACCTCTTTCGCCGGAATGCCAACGCCCGTGTCGCGCACGCGGAAGCAGAGATAATCGCCCTGAGTACCAACATGCAGAATAATGCAGCCGATGTCGGTGAATTTAATGGCGTTGCTCAGCAGGTTGGAGATCACCTGTTGCAGTCGCATCGGGTCGCCCAGCAGCGACATCGGCACGTCTGGCTCGATAAAGCAGTAGAGGCCGAGCTGTTTACGCACCACCAGCGGCTGATAGTTAGCGGTGATATGGCTCATCACTTCGCGCGGTGAAAACTCGCGCGGCTCGATTTTGAGCTGTTCCGATTCGATTTTAGAGAAATCGAGAATATCGCTGATGATTTTCAGCAGCAGGCTTGAAGAGTTATGCATCGCCGTCACCAGACGATCGACGCCTTTCGGCAGCTCCTGCGTTTGCAGGAGATCGAGGTTACCGATAATCCCGTACAGCGGCGTGCGCAGCTCGTGGCTGACGGTCGCCAGGAACATCGATTTCGACTGGCTCGCCTGCTCGGCCGCCTGGGCCATCTCCTGCAGCGACTCTTCCATTTTGACGCGCGCCGAGACATCCACCAGCACGCAGATCGCCACGTTTTCATTGCGATAGCGCGAATGCACGAAGCTGATTTGCAGGTTGGTGTTGTTGCTGGTGAGCACGTCGACGAAATTCACCTGCTGCCCGCAGATAATCTGCGTGAGCCGCTGGCGGTCTTCATGCGTCAGCATGTTCAGATAGTTATGCGCCAGCTCGTTGGAGATAATATTGGTCCCGTCCTGGGTGCGCAGAATACAGATCCCGACCGGCGCGGAGGCAACGATTTTACGGTTGAACTGCTCATGTTCTTCCAGGCGCTGGGCGTCGTTTTCCGCCGGAATAAAGATGCGTCGCTCATACATGCGCGCCAGCGTAAACAGCACAATCCCCACCAGCACATTCAATAGTACGGCGTTGAGGATAAGCATCCGGATGCGCTCCAGCACCAGATCGACCGGCACGGAATAGACAATGCTGAGCGACGACGGCGGCAGGCTCTTTTTCAGAATCAGCTGCTTAAAGCCAGACGTATAGCCAAACCACGCGCGCTCCTGCTCCCACTCGCCATTCGGCTCAAGGTTGGTTTCCGAACCGGTAAGCGAAAAGAGCGGCCGATCGTTTTCATCGAGAATCGTCACACCCATCGGCATACTGCCGGGCGTAAAGAAATTTTCAATGCGGATGGTCTGCTCAATACCCAGCAACCCCTGCAGGCGGTTCGCCAGGTAGACTGGCGTCAGCGAATAGAAGTTACCGATGCCAGGTCGCTGGCCAGCCGATACCCAGAACAGGCTGTTGCTGCGCTCATCCTGCGGCGCGTTGCGATATTTAATGATGCGCTCATGCAGCGCCTGCAGGGTTTTGTCGCGCTCAAGCGGGATCTCACGCAGACCAAAATCCGCCATGCAGAGGTTATCGGAGCCTATCAGAAACACGCGGTTTAAATCATAAGCGGCGGAGAAGTTATCGTGCCAGTAGCGCAAAAACCAGGAGAGTGATTGCAACGAACCGCGCCAGCTCGTCCCGAGCGAGTTACAGTCGGAATCGGAAAACAGCGGCACAAACGACGGCGCGTTCAGCGCATCATTTTGCCCACGCCCGCTTTTCATCAGCGCATCGATATTTTCCAGCCGGTTTTCAGCTACATACTTCAGCTCTTTCATCACATCAGACGTGCGCTGAATATAGCGCTGCGCCTGATCGTAACTCAGGTTAAATTCCTGACGAATTTCTGACTCTTTCACATGCAGCGCGCTTACGATGTAAAACACCGAAAACAGGGCGATAAGCAGCCAGAGCAGCAGCGCCAGCGCCCGGAAAAGATAGCGAGACACTTTAAGCGTCGAGCGGAAAGAGACGAAGTATTTCAAGGGGGCACCAGCCAGCCGTGAGGTAAGAAAAAGGAATGCCGTTAAGGTAGCCGCAAAACCCCGGTGCCGCAACGGCAACGCGCTTATCCGGCGATATTCAGAGCAGCCTGGCGTACCGGGTGCAAAAAAAGAAAGGGCCGGTCAGACCGGCCCTTTCATAAGGCAAAACACGGTGTGCGAAAGCCGCGCGACGATTACTCGTCTGCGTCGTCCGCCGCATCGTCGTCGGCGTCGGTTTCCGGCGCGATGTCGTCATCGCCTTCCGCCACGCTGCCGTCGATGGAGTCGAGCTCTTCGTCATCCACCGGCTCGGCGACACGCTGCAGACCCACCACGTTTTCATCTTCCGCGGTACGGATGAGGATAACGCCCTGAGTGTTACGGCCTACCACGCTGATTTCCGACACGCGCGTACGCACAAGCGTACCGGCATCGGTGATCATCATGATTTGGTCAGCGTCATCGACCTGCACCGCGCCGACCACCGGCCCGTTGCGATCGGTCACCTTGATGGAGATAACCCCTTTCGTCGCGCGCGACTTGGTCGGGTACTCTTCCACCGCGGTACGCTTGCCGTAACCGTTCTGGGTGGCAGTCAGGATAGCGCCTTCACCGCGCGGCACGATAAGCGACACCACGCTGTCGCCTTCGCCGAGGCGAATACCGCGCACGCCGGTGGCGGTACGGCCCATCGGACGCACCGCGTCTTCTTTAAAGCGCACCACTTTGCCCTGCGCGGAGAACAGCATCACTTCGTCTTTGCCTGCGGTCAGGTCGACGCCGATAAGCTCATCGCCCTCGTTCAGGTTCACCGCGATGATACCGGCGGTACGCGGACGGCTGAACTCGGTCAGCGCCGTTTTCTTCACGGTGCCGCTCGCGGTCGCCATAAAGACGTTAACGCCCTCTTCATATTCGCGTACCGGCAGGATCGCGGTGATACGCTCGTTCGCTTCCAGCGGCAACAGGTTGACGATAGGACGTCCACGCGCGCCACGGCTCGCTTCCGGCAACTGGTAAACTTTCATCCAGTAGAGACGGCCACGGCTGGAGAAGCAGAGGATCGTATCGTGGGTGTTGGCCACCAGCAGGCGGTCGATAAAGTCTTCTTCTTTAATACGTGCGGCGGATTTGCCTTTACCACCGCGGCGCTGCGCTTCGTAATCTGTCAGCGGCTGATATTTCACATAGCCCTGGTGAGACAGGGTGACCACCACATCTTCCTGGTTTATCAGATCTTCGATGTTGATATCGGCGCTGTTTGCGGTGATTTCAGTGCGGCGCTCGTCGCCAAACTGGTCGCGGATAAGCTCCAGCTCTTCGCGGATCACTTCCATCAGGCGGTCAGCGCTGCCGAGGATATGCAGCAGCTCTGCGATTTGCTCCAGCAGCTCTTTGTACTCGTCGAGCAGTTTTTCATGCTCAAGGCCGGTGAGCTTTTGCAGACGCAGATCGAGGATCGCCTGCGCCTGTTGCTCGGTCAGCCAGTATTTGCCATCGCGAATACCGAACTCCGGCTCCAGCCACTCCGGACGCGCGGCGTCATCACCGGCGCGCTCCAGCATCGCAGAAACGGTGCCAAGCTCCCACGCCTGCGCGATGAGGCCCGCTTTCGCTTCCGACGGGGTCGGCGCGCGGCGAATCAGCTCGATAATCGGATCGATATTGGCCAGCGCAATCGCCAGACCTTCTAAGATATGCGCGCGCTCGCGGGCTTTGCGCAGTTCGAAGATGGTGCGGCGGGTCACGACTTCACGACGGTGGCGAACAAACGCCGCCAGAATCTCTTTCAGCGTCATGATCTTCGGCTGACCGTGGTGCAGCGCGACCATGTTGATACCGAAAGACACCTGCAGCTGCGTCTGGGAATAGAGATTATTGAGCACCACTTCGCCCACGGCGTCGCGTTTGATCTCAATAACAATGCGCATACCGTCTTTGTCAGACTCGTCGCGCAGCGCGCTGATGCCTTCGACGCGTTTCTCTTTCACCAGTTCGGCGATTTTCTCGATCAGGCGCGCTTTGTTCACCTGATACGGAATTTCGTGCACGATAATGGTTTCGCGGCCGTTTTTCGGATCGACTTCCACTTCCGCGCGCGCGCGAATGTAAATTTTGCCGCGCCCGGTGCGGTACGCCTCTTCAATGCCGCGACGGCCATTGATGATGGCGGCAGTCGGGAAATCCGGGCCGGGGATGTGCTCCATCAGCCCTTCGATGCTGATATCTTCATCATCGATATAGGCGAGGCAGCCGTTGATCACTTCCGTCAGGTTATGCGGCGGAATGTTGGTCGCCATCCCGACCGCGATACCGGAAGCCCCGTTTACCAGCAGATTCGGGATTTTGGTCGGCATGACGTCCGGGATTTTTTCCGTGCCGTCATAGTTATCGACAAAATCAACGGTTTCTTTGTCGAGGTCGGCCATCAGTTCATGGGCGATTTTCGCCAGACGGATTTCCGTATAACGCATCGCCGCGGCGG
Organism: Cronobacter sp. 153480017-3; assembly: GCF_053627815.1. NCBI lineage: Bacteria > Pseudomonadati > Pseudomonadota > Gammaproteobacteria > Enterobacterales > Enterobacteriaceae > Cronobacter > Cronobacter sp. 153480017-3. Next base: position 25,913 of record NZ_JBSEYN010000006.1, read on the forward strand.
AGTCGCCGTCGATAGAACCGAAGTTGCCCTGACCATCCACCAGCGTATAGCGCAGCGAGAACGGCTGAGCCATACGTACAATGGTATCGTAGACGGCGGAATCACCGTGGGGATGGTATTTACCGATTACGTCACCAACGACACGGGCGGATTTTTTGTAGGCTTTATTCCAGTCATTGCCCAACACGTTCATGGCGTAAAGTACGCGACGGTGTACCGGTTTGAGGCCATCTCGGACATCCGGAAGCGCGCGGCCGACAATAACCGACATCGCGTAATCCAGATAGGAGTTCTTTAACTCTTCCTCAATGTTGACCGGTGTAATTTCTCTGGCAAGGTCGCTCATCTGACCGTTATCCCTCTACTGTGTCCCGGATTCAAAGGTCGCAAATTATAACACAGCCGCGGCCTGTTCGGTAAACCGAATAGCCCCGTCAGGCCGCTTTATTCCCTACTAACGCCTGTTATACTCGACGCTCTTGCGAAGAAAGGAGTAAAGGCGTCCATGAATGCTGAAAAACCGCCCGTTGCGCACAACGTAGACTTAGAAGAAATCGCCAAATTTGAAGCTGTCGCTTCGCGCTGGTGGGACACTGAAGGGGAATTTAAACCGCTGCATCGCATTAACCCGCTGCGTCTTGGCTATATCGCCGAACGCGCCGGTGGCCTGTTCGGGAAAAAAGTGCTGGATGTCGGCTGCGGCGGCGGCATTCTCTCAGAGAGCATGGCGCGCGAAGGCGCGAACGTCACGGGGCTCGATATGGGCGCGGAGCCGCTGGCGGTGGCGCGTCTGCACGCGCTGGAAAGCGGCGTTGAGCTTAACTATGTTCAGCAGACCGTGGAAGAACACGCCGCGCAGCATGCCGGCGCCTATGACGTGGTGACCTGCATGGAGATGCTCGAACACGTGCCAGACCCGCGCTCGGTGGTGCAGGCTTGTGCACAACTCGTAAAGCCCGGCGGCCACGTCTTTTTCTCCACGCTTAACCGCAACGCCAAATCCTGGCTGATGGCGGTGGTAGGCGCAGAATATGTGCTGCGCATGGTGCCCAAAGGCACGCACGATGCCAAAAAATTCATTCGCCCTTCCGAACTGCTGGCCTGGGTGGATGAAACCCCGCTGGAAGAGCGTCATATCATCGGTCTGCACTACAATCCGCTGACCAACCGCTTTAAGCTCGCGCCGGGCGTTGATGTTAACTATATGTTGCATACACAGGCTAAAAAACCTGTCTGAAAACCGTCCTGTCAGAAGCTTTTCGTATTAAAAATTGCGCAACGTTCTGTTGCGCCATTTCTTTCCTGACCAGGAAATCAGCGTTCGATCAAATTTTCATTTTTTTTCCTGCCGCCTTGACAAGCCCTCAAGGCCTTATGTGATGAGGACTTACTTAATTTCGAGATTTTGCAACCGCAAATTAACACCGAAATCAAGGCTTGTTCTCAAAAGAATCCGGACTAGAATACTCACCATATAGCGTTTCACTTATCTCAAACCCCCTATATATAGTATTTATCCACAGAGTTAGTCACTTGTGGATAAGCGGGGGATATTTCTATTTCACGGATTTCACGGACAGGTATTACCCATGAATCAGAGTCTGCTGGTAACAAAACGAGATGGCAGCCAGGAACGCATTAACCTGGATAAAATTCATCGTGTTCTGGACTGGGCTGCGGAAGATCTGCATAACGTCTCCATCTCCCAGGTAGAGCTGCGTTCTCACATTCAGTTCTACGACGGCATCAAAACCTCCGATATTCATGAAACCATCATCAAGGCGGCGGCGGATCTTATCTCCCGCGACGCGCCGGACTATCAATACCTGGCCGCGCGCCTGGCGATTTTCCACCTGCGCAAAAAAGCCTACGGTCAGTTCGAGCCGCCGAAACTGTACGACCATGTCGTGAAGATGGTGGAGCTGGGTAAATATGACCACCACCTGCTGCAGGATTACAGCGAAGACGAGTTTGCGCAGATGGACGGTTTTATCGACCACTGGCGCGATATGAACTTCTCCTACGCCGCCGTGAAGCAGCTCGAAGGGAAATACCTGGTCCAGAACCGCGTTACCGGCGAGATCTACGAAAGCGCGCAGTTCCTCTACATTCTGGTCGCAGCGTGCCTGTTCTCTAACTACCCGCGCGAAACCCGTCTGGATTACGTGAAGCGTTTCTACGATGCGGTCTCCACCTTTAAAATTTCACTGCCGACGCCGATCATGTCCGGCGTGCGCACCCCGACCCGTCAGTTCAGCTCCTGTGTACTGATCGAGTGCGGCGACAGCCTGGATTCCATCAACGCCACTTCCAGCGCCATCGTGAAATACGTTTCCCAGCGCGCCGGTATCGGCATCAACGCGGGCCGCATCCGTGCGCTCGGCAGCCCAATCCGCGGCGGCGAAGCGTTCCACACCGGTTGCATTCCGTTCTACAAACATTTCCAGACGGCCGTGAAATCCTGCTCGCAGGGCGGCGTTCGCGGCGGCGCGGCCACCCTCTTCTACCCGATGTGGCATCTGGAAGTCGAAAGCCTGCTGGTGCTGAAAAACAACCGTGGTACCGAAGCGAACCGCGTGCGTCACATGGACTACGGCGTACAGATCAACAAGCTGATGTACCAGCGCCTGCTGAAAGGCGAAGACATCACGCTGTTCAGCCCGTCCGACGTGCCGGGCCTGTATGACGCGTTCTTCGCCGATCAGGACGAGTTCGAACGCCTGTACACCCGTTATGAACAGGACGAGAGCATCCGCAAACAGCGCATTAAAGCGTCTGAGCTGTTCTCGCTGATGATGCAGGAGCGCGCCTCTACCGGCCGTATCTACATCCAGAACGTGGACCACTGCAACACCCATAGCCCGTTCGATCCGGTTGTCGCGCCGGTGCGTCAGTCTAACCTGTGCCTGGAAATCGCGCTGCCGACCAAACCGCTGGATGATGTAAACGACGAAAACGGCGAAATCGCGCTCTGCACCCTGTCTGCTTTCAACTTGGGCGCTATTGAGAGCCTGGACGAGCTGGAAGAGCTTTCCACCCTCGCCGTTCGCGCGCTGGACGCCCTGCTGGATTACCAGGATTACCCGATTCCGGCTGCTAAACGCGGCGCGATGGGCCGTCGTACTCTCGGCATCGGCGTGATTAACTTCGCTTACTATCTTGCGAAGCATGGCGTGCGTTACTCTGACGGCAGCGCCAACAATCTGACGCACAAAACGTTCGAAGCGATTCAGTACTACCTGCTGAAAGCCTCTAACGAACTGGCGAAAGAGCAAGGCGCGTGCCCGTGGTTCAATGAAACCACCTACAGTAAAGGCATTCTGCCGATCGACACCTACAAGAAAGATCTGGACGCGATCGCCAGTGAGCCGCTGCACTACGACTGGGAAAGCCTGCGCGAATCGATCAAGACGCACGGCCTGCGTAACTCCACGCTGTCCGCGCTGATGCCGTCCGAGACCTCTTCGCAGATCTCCAACGCCACCAACGGCATTGAGCCGCCGCGCGGCCACATCAGCATCAAGGCGTCGAAAGACGGTATCCTGCGTCAGGTGGTGCCGGACTACGAACAGCTGAAAGATCAGTACGAACTGCTGTGGGAAATGCCGGGCAACGACGGCTATCTGCAGCTGGTGGGCATCATGCAGAAGTTCATCGACCAGTCGATTTCTGCCAACACCAACTACGATCCGACGCGCTTCCCGTCAGGTAAAGTGCCGATGCAGCAGTTGCTGAAAGACCTGCTCACCGCTTATAAGCTCGGTGTGAAGACGCTGTATTATCAGAACACCCGCGATGGCGCGGAAGATGCCCAGGACGACCTGGCGCCATCCATTCAGGATGACGGCTGCGAAAGCGGCGCATGTAAAATCTAACACGCAGGGCGGGGAAACCCGCCCTCTTGTTGTTAAGGCCGTAGGGCGGGTACGCGAAGCGCAACCCACCATTTACAGCCGAACCGTTAACAGCCGAACCGTTGGCCGTAGGGTGGATAAGCGAAGCGCCCCCACCGTTAACAGCCGAACCGTTGGCCGTAGGGTGGGTAAGCGAAGCGCACCCACCGTCAACAGCCGATATTGTTTGCAGACAGGATCTACGTCATGGCCTACACCACATTTTCACAGACGAAAAACGACCAGCTTCTTGAACCCATGTTTTTTGGCCAACCGGTCAACGTGGCGCGTTACGATCAGCAAAAATATGAAATTTTCGAAAAGCTTATCGAAAAGCAGCTGTCATTCTTCTGGCGCCCTGAAGAAGTGGACGTTTCCCGCGACCGCATCGATTTCCAGGCCCTGCCGGAGCATGAAAAACACATTTTCATCAGCAACCTGAAATACCAGACGCTGCTTGATTCCATCCAGGGCCGCAGCCCGAACGTGGCGCTGCTGCCGCTGATCTCCATCCCGGAGCTGGAAACCTGGGTCGAAACCTGGGCGTTTTCCGAGACCATCCACTCGCGCTCTTACACCCACATCATCCGCAACATCGTCAACGATCCGGCAGTGGTGTTTGACGACATCGTCACCAACGAGCAGATCTTAAAGCGCGCCGAAGGCATCTCGCATTACTACGACGATCTGATCGAGATGACCAGCTACTGGCACCTGCTGGGCGAAGGCACTCACAGCGTCAACGGCAAAACCGTGACCGTGAACCTGCACGAGCTTAAGAAAAAGCTCTACCTGTGCCTGATGAGCGTCAACGCGCTGGAAGCGATTCGCTTCTACGTCAGCTTCGCCTGCTCTTTCGCCTTCGCCGAGCGCGAACTGATGGAAGGCAACGCGAAAATCATCCGTCTGATTGCCCGCGACGAAGCGCTGCACCTGACCGGCACCCAGCACATGCTGAACCTGATGCGCAGCGGCGAAGACGATCCGGAAATGGCCGCGATTGCTGAAGAGTGCAAACAGGAGTGCTATGACCTGTTCGTGCTGGCGGCGCAGCAGGAGAAAGAGTGGGCGGAATACCTGTTCCAGGGCGGCTCCATGATCGGCCTGAACAAAGATATTCTGTGCCAGTACGTTGAGTACATCACCAACATCCGTATGCAGGCTGTTGGTCTGGATCTGCCGTTCAAAACCCGCTCCAACCCGATTCCGTGGATCAACACCTGGCTTGTGTCTGATAACGTGCAGGTAGCGCCGCAGGAAGTGGAAGTGAGCTCTTATCTGGTCGGCCAGATCGATTCTGAAATCGACCATGACGATCTGAGCAGCTTCCAGCTCTGATATGGGTCGTATTACGCTTCGCGTGACGGGCACCGAGCTGTCGTGCCCGGACGAGCACCCTTCCCTGCTGGCGGCGCTGGAGTCACACGCGGTGACGGTAGAGTACCAGTGCCGTGAAGGCTATTGCGGCTCGTGCCGCTGCAAACTGGTCGCAGGCCAGGTGCAGTGGCTGACCAAACCGCTGGCGTTTATTCAGGAAGGCGAGATTCTGCCCTGCTGCTGTAAACCGCAGGGCGATATTGAGATTGAGATGTAACAACGCCGTATTGTCGGGTGGCGCGAGGCTTACCCGGCCTGGCAAACCATACTACCGGGCCGGATCAGGCGAAACCGCCACCCGGCAATATCAGCGATTATCTTTCAAAAAACTCACCGCTTTATCCGGGAAATCGGTAAACAGCCCGTCCACTTCCGCCTTGTTATACAGCACGTCATAAAGCTGATTCACGTCCGTGGCATACACGGGCAACTGGTCGGCGCGCACCGTATACGGGTGCACCTGCAAATGGCTGGCGTGTGCCTCTTTCGCCATATCGGTCAGCGTCACGTGGTCCTTGGTCGAGCCTTCCGCCACCAGCATATGGTAATCCGGCCCGATGCCATCGGCGTACTGCGCAATCTGCTTCATGGCACCCGGTTTAAACATCCAGTCATAGCGATAGTTTACCCATTTGCCATTGGCCTGTTTCTCCTGGGTTTCGTTCCAGTCGGTGTAAGCGATAAGCTGCACCAGCTTCAGATCCATTCCCAGTTTCGGCTCCAGCTCATTCTTGATGCGCTTAAGCTCGTTGGCATCGAAACATTGCAGATAGACCTTATCCTGCTTCGTGGTGTAGCCATATTTTTTCAGGGTTTCCAGCACCTTAAGGGCGATGTCTTTCCCCTCCTGATGGTGGAACCACGGCGCTTTGATCTCCGGGTAGATACCGATGTTTTTTCCGGTGGAGTGGTTCAGCCCCTGCACAAACTCGATCTCTTCTTCAAAGGTATGCACCCGGAAATCGGATTTGCCCATCGGGAAGCGGCCGGGGAACGTCTGCACCTTTTTGCCGTTTTCCAGCTCGAAGCCTTCGCTGAATTTCAGCGATTTGATCTCCGCGAGCGTGAAATCTATCGCGTAGTAACGACCATCTTTACGCGCGCGGTCCGGGAAACGCTCCGCCACGTCGGTGACGCGATCCAGATAGTGGTCATGCAGCACCACCAGCTGGTCATCTTTGGTCATCACCAGATCCTGCTCAAGGTAATCCGCGCCCTGTGCATAGGCCATCGCTTTGGCAGGCAGCGTATGCTCCGGCAGGTAGCCACTGGCACCACGATGCGCGATCACCAGTTTATCCGCCGCCAGCGCGCTTGCCGACATTACGCCAATCGCCAGCGCCGCCAGCGTCATTTTCAGTTTCATCGGTGCTCCTTATCCGCGTTTCGCAAGAGTTGCATGGTGGTGTTTATGCTCACCGACCATCACGATAATCAGCAGTAATACCGCCAGAATGCTGCCGCCAATCATCACCATAAAGCCGCCATCCCAGCCGAAGAAATCGACGGTGTAACCGACGATAGCGCTCGCCGCCACCGAGCCGCCGAGGTAGCCGAACAGGCCGGTAAAGCCCGCCGCGGTGCCCGCCGCTTTTTTCGGTGCCAGTTCCAGCGCATGCAGACCAATCAGCATCACCGGGCCGTAAATCAGGAAGCCGATGACAATCATGCACGCCATATCGACATGCGGGTTGCCCGGCGGGTTGAGCCAGTAAACGATAGTGGCAATAGTCACCAGCGTCATAAAGAACACGCCCGTCGCACCGCGGTTGCCGCGGAAAACCTTGTCCGACATCCAGCCGCAAATCAGCGTGCCGGGGATGCCTGCGTATTCATAGAAGAAATATGCCCAGGACGATTTATCCAGCGCGAAATGCTTCACCTCTTTTAAGTAAGTCGGCGACCAGTCGAGGATGCCGTAGCGCAGCAGATAAACGAAGACGTTCGCGATGGCGATGTACCACAGCAGCTTATTCGGCAGCACGTACTGCATGAAGATCTGCTTCGCGGTCAGCTCTTCTTCGTGCTTCTCGTTATAGTCGTCCGGGTAATCATTTTTGTACGCTTCGATGGGCGGCAGACCGCAGGACTGCGGCGTATCGCGCATCAGGGCGAAGGCGATAATCGCCACCAGAATCGCCGCGAACGCAGGCATATAGAGCGCGGCGTGCCAGTCGTTGAACCATGCCATGCCGAGCAGGAACAGCAGCGGCGGAATACCGCCGCCCACGTTATGGGCGCAGTTCCACACGGAGACAATCCTGCCGCGCTCCTTCTGCGACCACCAGTGCACCATCGTGCGCCCGCACGGCGGCCACCCCATGCCCTGGAACCAGCCGCACAGGAACAGCAGCACAAACATCACCATAATGCTCGACGTCGCCCAGGGAACGAAGCCCATAAACAGCATCACCGCCGCCGCGAGGATCAGGCCCGCGGGCAGAAAGACGCGCGGATTCGAGCGGTCAGAGACCGAACCCATAATGAATTTCGAGAATCCATAAGCGATGGAAATGCCCGAAAGCGCAAAACCGAGATCGCCGCGCGAGAAGCCCTGCTCCACCAGATACGGCATCGCGAGGGCAAAGTTTTTACGCACCAGATAGTAAGCGGCATAGCCGAAGAAAATCCCCATAAAAATCTGCCAGCGCAGGCGACGATAGAGCGGATCTATCTCGCCGTCAGGCAGCCTTGCGCGATGCGGGGCGGGTTTAAAAATACTTAACATCTCTGTCTCCTGCTGATGAGGTTTATATCTATTCGTTTTACTTATGTTTCCTTTGCGAGCGTGATAGTAGGCAAAATGGATTATTTATGCTGTGAAACGTCGCACAAAATGTTACAGAAATATGACATTCGAAAACAAAAGCGCAAATTTTTGCCATGTATTTTCGAATGGTGCGCGTTTACTTTCGATTAAGCGCATAAAAGAGAAGAAAAATGCGCGGTGTGAGCGCCAGTACGCTAAATGGAAAACAGAGAGGGGAATAGAGCGCAGAGCAGCGCGTCTGGATGTTCAGCAGATAACGGACGCCCGGCTCTGCACAGGCGCCCCGTTGCAGTGTCAGACCGTGTGTGTTTCGACTACCTGCACCCAGCCCTGGCTTGCCGTCACGTCCTGGCCGTTCAGCCAGCGGCGCACCAGCGTCAGCGCCATCATGGCGCAAATTTCCTGGCGGATACGCAGCGCGTAGCGGCTGGCGTTAAAGCGCAGGCGCACGGCGTGCGTGCCCTGCGGCGTGGTGAGCGCGATGTTAATCTCGTCGTCTTCAAAGCTCGCGATGCTCAGCGCCAGGTCGGCGAGATGACGGCTGCGACGATCCACGTTCCAGTGGGCGGTCTGCGCCAGCGTCTCCACCTGGGCGGGCAGCACTTCGCTTGCCAGTAGCGGCGCGTCGGCACCCGAGAGTTGCAGCGCCAGCAGGCCCGCTGTGAACTGTTCGCTTAACGTAATGCTGAGCTGCTGCTCGCGCAGGCAGCGGGCGATCTGGGCGGGCAGCGTTTCGGTGCCTTCAAAAATCAGGCTGTCGCCCGCCACTTCACGCACTTTTGGCCAGATGGCTTCCATCTCCGCACGCCGCGACGCAGGCCCGGTCAGTTTGAGTTCGATAATCGGCGTGGAGGAACGGTAGCCCATCACGACATCCGGCGGCAGCGGCAGCGTATCGAGCGCGGCGGCGAGGTCGCTTTCGGAGCGGCCAAAGGTGGTGAGACGCAGACAGCGCGGGGGTTCGGGGAGCGTAAAGCGCTCGCGCAGGCGCGGCAGGATCTCATGCTCCACCATGCGCTTAAATTCAGACGGCACGCCCGGCGTGAAGAAAATCAGACAACGATTGAGCTTCATCGCAAACCCGCAGGCGGTGCCGACCGGGTTGTCGATCATTTCGCTGCCCGCCGGCAGCAGCGCCTGTTTGCGGTTGCTGGCGGCCATTACGCGCCCGCGCGCTTCGAAAAAACGCTCCATCTGCGCGAGCCAGCCTTCGTGCAGCACCAGCTCCACACCCGCCGCGCGGGCCGCCGCTTCAGCGCTGAGATCGTCGCTGGTCGGCCCCAGGCCGCCGTTGACGATTAAAATATCGGCGTGCTGGCTGCGCTCGGTCAGCGCGGATACCAGCGATTCCAGGCTGTCGCCAACGGTGTTGCGGCGGGTCAGCGGCAGTCCCTGATTAAAAAACAGATCGGCAAGCCAGGCGGCGTTGGTATCGACAATCTGACCGTGCAGCACCTCATCGCCGGTCGAGAGCATTTCTGTCTGTAGCATTATTTTCTCCGCAAGAAGGGAACGCTTTACTATAGCGCGCAGAGAAAAGAAGAAGGAGAAAAACAGGCGCAGCGGAACACCGCGCCCGGAAAATCAGAAGCCTGCGCTGACGCCCAGGTACGGGCCATCGGCCACTTTGCTGTCGCGATCGCCGTCTTTACCGGTCAGGTTAATATAGCGATAACCGGCTTCGACGCTAATCGGGCGGAAGATCGAGAAACGCGCGCCCGCGCTGGCTTCCTGGTAATCGTTCACGCCGCTGGAAAGCGAATCCGGCGAGTAGTAGTAGTCACCAAACAGTGAAAGATGCTGGCCGAGATCCCAGCGCACGCCGCCGCCGACCGCCGCCGCGTAGCCTTCACTGCCTTCTTTCGGGCTCAGGTAAACCGCCTTCACGCCCGGCGTCACCATAAACGGCCCGAGCGGCATATTGAAGCCCAGGCCCGCGCCCACGATATCGCCGTGATCGTCATTGTGCGCCCAGTTGCCGGTCAGTTGCAGACCGCTGCTTTCAGTGCCGAGGCCCACGCCCATATTGGTGTAATGCTCACCCACGGAGCCGTTGACGCTGATGGCGCTCGCCTGGGTGGCAGCCAGCAGCAGGCCGGCCATTGCTAAACGAAGTGTGTTTTTCATTCCATGTGTCTCAAAAAAGAAAAAGTGCCCTGCAAAACGCAACGCGGCATTGTACCCGTATCGGGGCGGCAATCAACGTGGGGCGGGCGCGGCAGGCCTGCGGCACCTGAAAAAGGAGAAAACACCTATGCAGAAAAGCATTAAACGCCGCTTTGACCTGGCGCAGAAGCATGAAGAAGCAGACGCACGCGTACCAACAGGCCACCGAGCTGCTCGCCTTTTAAGAGTTCGGCGCGGGTGCGGTGCCAGCGGGCGATATCGTTAACCAGCGCCAGCCCCAGCCCGGCACCGGGATGAGTGCTGGCGTTATCGAGACGGCGAAACGGCGTCAGCGCCTGGTCGCGCTGCGCGGCATCAATGCCGGGGCCGCTGTCTTCGACCTCAAGGCGCGCCTCCCCTGCCTCAACGCAGACGCGCACCGTCACGACGCCGCCCGCGGGCGTATATTTCAGCGCGTTATCGAGCAAATTGGCGCACAGCTCCGCCAGCAGCAGCGGTTCAGCGGCGACCCACACCGGCCCCTCTTCGCCTTCATAACCAAGATCGACGGGCTTGCTGCGCGCCTGCGGCAGCCGTGAAAAACAGCTTTCCCGCGCCGCTGCCACCAGATCCACCACATCGAGCGCGCGCGTCTCGCCAGGCTCGGCGCGCCGAAGCGTCGCGAGCTGTAATAACCGCTCGGTCAGATCGATAGTCTGATCGAGCGTCGTGCTCATCGCCTGAAGGCTTTCGCGCCACTGCGCCGGATCGGGGCTCGCCAGCGCCACAGCCGCCTGGGTTTTCAGCACGGCCAGCGGCGTTTTTAACTGATGCGAGGCGTCGGCGCTGAAGCGCTCCTGGCGGGCGATGAGCGCGCGCAGGCGGCTCATATAACGGTTGAAGGCGATAATCAACAGGCGCGTTTCCGACCACGGCAGCAGATCGGGCAGCGGCGTCAGTTCGCCGGGCGCGCGTCTGACCATCAGGCGCGACAGCTTGCGCATCGGTTTCAGCACGCGGCGCAGCAGCAGCCCGGCGAGCACCAGCGTTAACAGCACCAGCCCGCCCTGCGAGAGCGCAGACGAGATGAGCAACTGTCGCGCCAGCAGATGACGCGACTGCAACGTCTCGGCGACATAAATCTCCGCCATACCGACCACGCCGCCTTCATTAACCGGCTGCAACAGCCGCGCCACGCGCAACCGCTGGCCCTGATAAGTCGCGTGATAAAACCACGCCAGCGCCGGGTAAAGGTCGGTACGCGCCACGCCGCCCGGCATCGGGGGCAGATCGTCATAGCCGGAGATAACCCGCCCGCGCGTATCTTTCACTTTGTAGTAAAGGCGGTCATTCATGTTGCGCTCGACGCTATCGAGCACCACCCAGGGCACGTCCGCCTGTAATTCACCGTGCTGGACGTTCAGGCGCTCGGCCACAATACGTGCCGAGGCCAGCAGCGTACGATCGTAGGCCTGAGTTGCGGCGTTCAGCGCGCTGACATAGCTGTTTAACGCGGAAAATGCCCACAGCAGCGAGAGCGGCAGGCCGAGAAACAGCAGCAGTTTTCCGAGGAGGGATTCAGGGCGCAACCAGCTCATCGCTGCACTCCAGTACATAGCCCAGGCCGCGCAGCGTGGTGATTTGAACGTTGCTCGCCAGAAGTTTTTTACGCAGCCGGTGAATATAGATCTCAATGCTTTCCGGGCTGACGTCGTCGCTTAAGCTGAACACCTGTTCGAAGAGTTGCTGACGCGTGACCGGACGGCGACGGCGGTACATCAGCACCGTTAAGAGCGCATGTTCGCGCGGCGTGAGCGCAAGCGGCCTGCCCTGTAGCTCGAAATAGCCTTCGTCGTGAAAGGTCAGTTCGCCGAGCCGCTGGGCCTCCTGCACCTGCCCTTCACTGCGGCGCACCAGCGCGCGCAGCCGCGCCTCCAGCTCGCTCAGCTCAAACGGCTTTGGCAGATAATCATCAGCGCCCTCGTTAAGCCCTTTTACGCGGTCGGCCACCGCGCCGTGTGCGGTGAGCAGTAACACCGGCACCGCCTGCCCGCGACGACGCAGACGGCTTAATACCTCAAGCCCGCTCATGCGCGGCATTTCAATATCCAGCACCGCCACGGCGTAGCGCTCGTTTTGCAGCAGGTGATCCGCCGCCAGCCCGTCGCCGACGCAGTCCACCGCAAAGCCGGTATTCGCCAACGCTTTCTCCAGCCAGTGAGCCAGCTCACAGTTATCTTCCGCCAGTAAGAGACGCATATCACATCCAGTAAAGTTTCTGTCGCGATGAAAGGAAACTGAAAGGCTTTAGTTTTAACAATCATGCAACCGATACGCTACAAAGCAGTTCACATAATCAGAAACATCACGGCAGTCATGCATGAGGATGAAAATGAAAACATCACTTCTCTCTACCCTGTTAGCAACGTCTCTGGCTTTCTCTTTTACCGAAGCCGTGGCGGCAGAAGCGCCGTCGCGCCCGGAGTGCATCGCGCCCGCCAAGCCCGGCGGCGGCTTCGATTTAACCTGCAAACTGATTCAGGTGAGCCTCCAGGAAACCGGCGCGCTGGAAAAACCGATGCGCGTGACGTACATGCCAGGCGGCGTCGGCGCGGTGGCCTATAACGCGATTGTGGCTCAGCGTCCCGGCGAGCCGGGCACCGTGGTGGCGTTTTCCGGCGGCTCACTGCTCAATCTCTCGCAGGGCAAATTTGGCCGCTATAACGTCGATGACGTGCGCTGGCTCGCGAGTGTCGGCACCGATTACGGCATGATCGCGGTGCGCGCCGATTCGCCGTGGAAAACGCTCGGCGATCTGATGAAAGCGCTGGAGAAAGATCCGAACAGCGTGGTGTTTGGCGCGGGCGCGTCGATTGGCAGCCAGGACTGGATGAAAACCGCGTTGCTGGCGCAGAAAGCGGGCGTCGATCCGCACAAGATGCGCTACGTGGCCTTTGAAGGCGGCGGCGAGCCAGTCACCGCGCTGATGGGCAACCACGTGCAGGCGGTATCCGGCGATCTCAGCGAAATGGTGCCGTACCTCACCGGCAATAAACTGCGGGTGCTGGCGGTCTTCGCGAACGAACGCCTGCCCGGCCAGCTCGCCCAGGTACCCACCGCTAAAGAGCAGGGCTATGACCTGGTGTGGCCTATTATTCGCGGCTTCTATGTCGGCCCTAAAGTCAGCGACGCCGATTACCAGTGGTGGGTCCAGACTTTCGAAAAACTCCAGCAAACCGATGAATTCAAAAAGCAGCGCGATCTGCGCGGCCTGTTTGAGTTCAACCTGACCGGCAAAGCGCTGGATGAATATGTGAAAAATCAGGTCAACGACTACCGCGAAAAAGCCAAAGCCTTTGGGCTGGCGAAATAGCGCAGGAGGATGTGATGAGCGATCGCATTTTTGCGGGGATCTGGATCCTGCTCTGTATCGGCGGGCTATTTGTAGGCTGGCAAATCCACAGCGAGTATGCCTACGAACCGGTCGGGCCGCGCCCTTTCCCGATGGGCATTATCGCGCTGATGCTGCTGTGCGCGGTGCTGTTACTGCTGCGCCGTCCGGATGTCGTGGACTGGCCGCATCACGCCGTGCTGCAACGGCTGGTGGTGATGGTGATTGTGCTGTTGCTCTACGCCGGGGGTTTTGAATGGCTTGGCTTTCCGCTCGCCACCGCGCTGCTGACGGCGGTCATCGGCATGCTTTTCGGCGCGCAGCTACCGGCGGCGCTGGTATCCGGCGTGGTGATGGGCGGCGTGCTCTGGTACGCCTTTGACCGCCTGCTTGACGTGACGCTGCCTCTCGGGGCCTGGCTTAATTAACGGGAGCTTTTATGGATACCTGGCTTTATCTCTCGCAGGGCTTCGCCGTCGCGCTGACGCCCACCAATCTGCTGATTGCGCTGATTGGCTGTTTCGTCGGCACCATCGTCGGGCTGCTGCCGGGCCTCGGGCCGATTAACGGCGTCGCTATTCTGCTGCCGCTGGCGTTCGCGATTCATCTGCCGGCGGAATCGGCACTGATCCTGCTCGCCACGGTCTATATCGGCTGTGAATATGGCGGGCGCATTTCATCGATACTGCTTAACGTGCCGGGCGACGCCGCGGCGATCATGACGGCGCTGGACGGCTACCCGATGGCGCAGCAGGGGCGCGGCGGCGTGGCGCTTTCTATCTCCGCCGTCAGCTCGTTCGTCGGCTCGTTTATCGCGATTTTCGGCATTATCCTTTTTGCACCCGTGCTGGCGGAGTGGTCACTGGCGTTCGGTCCGGCGGAATATTTCGCCCTGATGGTCTTTGCCATCGCCTGTCTTGGCAGCATGATGGCACAAAACCCGCTGAAATCATTCCTTGCCGCGCTGATTGGCCTCGGGCTCGCGACGGTCGGTGTCGATGCCAACACCGGCGTGTATCGCTTCACGTTTGACAGCGTACATCTCTCGGATGGCGTGCAGTTTATCGTGGTGGTGATTGGCCTGTTCTCGGTCTCTGAAATTCTGCTGATGCTGGAGAGCACCAGCAGCGGCCAGACGCTGGTGCGCAAGACCGGGCGGATGCTGTTTAACGCCAAAGAAGCGGCTGCCTGTACCGGCGCGACGCTGCGCTCGTCGGTAATTGGCTTTTTTGTCGGCATCCTGCCAGGCGCGGGGGCGACCATCGCGAGCGCCATTACCTACATGACCGAGAAAAAACTCGGCGATAAAGACGGCTCGTTCGGCAAAGGCGATATTCGCGGCGTGGCGGCACCCGAGGCGGCAAACAACGCCTCGGCCTGCGGCTCGTTTATCCCGATGCTGACCTTAGGCGTGCCCGGCTCCGGCACCACGGCGGTGATGATGGGCGCGCTGACGCTCTATAACATCACGCCGGGGCCTGCGATGTTTACCGAACAGCCGGATATCGTCTGGGGGCTTATCGCGGCGCTGCTTATCGCCAACGTAATGCTGCTTATTATGAACATTCCGCTGATAGGCCTCTTCACCCGCATGCTGACCATTCCGCTGTGGTTCCTGGTGCCAGCGATTGCGGCTGTCTCGGCGGTGGGCGTTTACGCGGTGCACAGCACGACATTCGATCTGCTGCTGATGGTGGGCCTTGGCGTGCTGGGCTATATCCTGCGCAAAATGCATTTTCCGATGTCGCCGCTGATTCTGGGCTTTGTGCTGGGCGAAATGCTGGAGCAGAACCTGCGCCGCGCGCTCTCTATCAGCAACGGCGAGCTCGGCATTCTCTGGCAGAGCGGCGTCACCAAAACCCTGCTCATCATGGCCACGCTGGTGATTATCGTACCGCCGCTGGTGAAGCGACTGCGTAAGCGCCCGTTGAAAACGCAGAGCGATCTCTCTTCCTGATAGCCACCCTCGCTGGTGGCAGTTAAAATGCCGCCAGCGAGGGAAGTCGTTGTATTTTCGCCATATCTGCCCGATAGTTAGCCTTTTACATTTCTGGCAGATCATTATGACCGTCACATCATCTCGTACGGCGTTAACCTTCGCAGCGCTGGTGCTGGCCCTGATCCTGATTTACACCGGCATCAGCGCCAAAGACAAACTCACCTGGCTTATGGAAGTGACGCCGGTCATTATTATCGTTCCACTGCTACTGGCCACACACTCGCGCTATCCGTTAACGCCGCTGCTTTACGTACTGATTTTCTTCCATGCCATCATTTTGATGGTCGGCGGTATGTACACCTACGCGAAAGTGCCCATCGGTTTTGACGTTCAGGCGTGGCTGGGATTAAGCCGCAATCCTTACGACAAACTGGGACACTTTTTTCAGGGTCTGGTGCCGGCGCTGGCGGCACGGGAGATTTTGCTGCGCGGCGGCTACGTTCACGGTCGTAAAATGCTCGCCTTCGTGGTCTGCTGTATCGCGCTGGCGATTAGCGCCGTTTACGAATTAATCGAATGGTGGTCGGCGCTGGCGCTGGGACAAGGTGCCGATGACTTTCTCGGCACCCAGGGCGATCCCTGGGACACCCAGTCGGATATGTTTTGCGCCCTGCTTGGCGCGCTCACTACCGTGTTCGCGTTGAGCCGTTGGCATACGAAGCAGCTAGTGAATATCCAGCGTCCCTGAATCCGCAATCGCCTGCTGGTTTACCCAGTCGCGTAGCGCCCGGCGGGAAATTTTAATCCCGCCGTTTTTAAGCGTCTCCGGCAGCCGAAGCCAGGCAACCGGCTGCTCAAATCGCGCCAGCTTATCGCTTGCCCACAGGCGCAACGCCTGTGGCTCAAATGACGCCTCACACTCGATGACTGCCACCGGCCGCGCGCCGAACTCGTCATCCTCCAGCGGGACAACAAACGCCTGTCGTACCTGCGGATGCTGACTCAGCACGCGCTCGACCGCCTCCGGCTGAACGCCTTCCCCACCGCAGAAAAAAAGATTATCCAGCCGTCCGGGCACCAGTAATTTGCCGTCGCGCCAGGCGCCGCGATCGCGGGTGGCGAACCAGCCCTGCGCATTGGTGAGCGGCACCAGCGCGCCGTCACGCCAGTAGCCAGCGGCCATGCTGGTACCACGCAGCCAGATCTCATCGCCCGCAAGCATCACCTCGCGCCCCGGCAGCGGCACACCTACATCAGCCTCGCCATCGGCGCGTTTCGCGCACACCGTGGAGGCAAACTCCGTCAGCCCGTAGCCGCACCAGCAGGCGATATCCCGCTGTGCCGCCGCTTGCGTCAGCGCAACCGGGATCGCAGCACCACCGAGCAACACGGCTTTGAGGCTCAGGCGACTTTCCGGCATCGCTAACAGCCGCCAGAGCTGGGTCGGCACCAGCGAGGCGTGCGTACAGCCTTCCAGCGCCTCGTAAAGCGGCAGGGAATCACGTACCGCCAGCTGCGCGCCTGCCCGCAGCCAGCGCCAGAATATTCCCTGACCGGAGACGTGAAACAGCGGCAGCGAGAGCAGCCAGCAGTCGGCGGCATGAAACGGGATCAGGCTCAGCACGCCCCTCGCGCTCTCCAGATGTGCGAACGCCGTATGAACGGCAGCTTTCGGCAGGCCGCTGGAGCCGGACGTTAGCGTCATGGATACCAGGCGATCGGCCTGCCACGCCGCGGCATACGCCGCCGCAGGCTCGCGCCAGTCAAGCAACGTAAGGCCCGGCAGCGTAGGTGCATCACCGATACAAACGGCATACCGCAACGTGAGCGACGGCAGCAGCGCGTTGATTAATGGTGCCGGCAGTTGCGGGTTTAGCGGCAGAATACGCGCGCCGCACTGTAACAGCGCAAGCCAGGCGAGCAGCGTTCGTTCGCTGTTTTTCGCGCACACCGCCACGCCGTCGCCGTCGCGCACGCCCTGCTGATGAAACCCTGCAGCAAGAGCATCAATCCGCTTGCAGAGCGCGCGCCAGGTGATATCGCCACTGTCGGCGCGCAGCGCGATGTCATGCGGCCTCATGCTTGCCCAATGACGCCACGGCCAGTCGAAGAGACTCACAGCAGCGGCTCCAGCGCATCCACAGGCCAGCACGGCAGCGGGCTGCCCGGCCACGGGCGCACCAGTTGAGCCTGCATCAGCGCGAGCGTATCGAGCCCCGGCGTGACGCCCGGCGTCAGCCAGGCGGCAAGCCGCGCGAGCTGGGTCAGGCCGAGGCTTGACTCAATGGAGGAACTGATGACCGCCGTCAGGCACTGCGCGTGAGCCTGCGCCACCTGCTGCTGTACCGTTTGCAGACTGCCGGTGAGCGTCGGTTTGATAATCACCGCCCGCAGGCCTGGCTCGGCTGTAATGGAAAAACCCCGCTCGCGCAGGCTTTCATCCCAGGCGATGGCGATACCGGTTTCGGCGGCGAACGCGCAGGAATCGTCAGGGGTTTTGCAGGGTTCTTCGATAAATTCGATGCGCGAACGGTACGCCGGGTTAACGTATTTCGCGAACTGCTGCGCTTTCAGCGGCGTCCAGGCGCGATTCGCGTCGAGCCGCAGCGTGAGATCGGGAATCGCCTCCAGCAGCAGGTTGACCACCATGCCGTCGCGCACCGCCTCATACAGCCCCACTTTAACTTTGGCGACTTTCTTGCCGGGCAGCCCGGCGAGGCGTGCGAAGAGTTCATCCGGATCGCCCGTACACAGCGGCGCGACGTGGTAATTCCCGGCCTCGGGCAGCGTGCCGTGAAGCTCCGCCTGCGCCAGGCTTAAACCAAACGCGACGCTTGCCACCTCCGGCAACGGCAGCGAATCACCCCGCTGCCATGCCAGAAGCCAGTCGCGCGCGGCGGCCAGCGCCGCGTCCAGCGTCTCGTCGCTAAACCCCGGCAGCGGCGCAATGTCTCCCCACCCATCGCGCCCGTTGTCAGAAAGGCGCACCAGCAGGCCGTCGCGGGTTTTCAGGCGCCGCTCCCGCAGCACCACGCCTGCGTCCATCGGCACCTGATAACGATAAAGCTGAGCCGCGCGCATTATGGGTTACGCTTGAATTTGCTGAAATCTGGCTGGCGCTTCTGGTTGAACGCGTTGCGCCCTTCCTGCCCCTCTTCGGTCATGTAGAAAAGCATGGTGGCGTTGCCTGCCAGCTCCTGAAGCCCCGCCTGACCGTCGCAGTCGGCGTTGAGCGCCGCTTTAAGGCAGCGCAGCGCCATCGGGCTGTTTTGCAGCATTTCGCGGCACCAGCGCACCGTTTCTCTCTCAAGCTCCGCCAGCGGAACGACGGTATTCACCAGCCCCATATCCAGCGCCTGCTTTGCGTCATACTGACGGCACAGGAACCAGATTTCACGCGCCTTTTTCTGGCCGACGATGCGCGCCATATAGGACGCTCCCCAGCCGCCGTCAAACGAACCGACTTTCGGGCCGGTCTGGCCGAAGACGGCGTTTTCCGCCGCAATGGTCAGATCGCACATCATATGCAGCACGTGACCGCCGCCAATCGCAAAACCCGCCACCATCGCCACCACCGGTTTCGGGCAGGTGCGGATCTGACGCTGGAAATCGAGCACGTTTAGATGATGCACGCCGGCGTCGTCCTGATAACCGCCGTAATCGCCGCGCACTTTCTGATCGCCGCCCGCGCAAAAGGCTTTTTCACCTTCGCCAGTGAGGATAATGACGCCGATATTGTCGTCATAGCGGGCATCGGCCAGCGCCTGGATCATCTCTTTAACGGTGAGCGGGCGAAACGCGTTGCGCACCTGCGGACGGTTGATGGTGATTTTAGCGATGCCGTCAGTGGATTTGTGGTAGCGAATGTCGGTGTAGCCTTCCGAACAGTCGAGCCATTCGGCAGGCGCATAAAGCATCGCTTCATCAGGATAGATCATGGGAGTTCTCCGTTAGGGGCGCAAAATCGCGTTAAGACAGCGGGCCACCGCAGCCGGGTTTTCCCGGTGCGCGTTGTGACCCGCGCCAGTAATGACATGCAAAGGCACATTGAGCGTGGCGGCGAGCGCGCGGAATTTTGCATCGCGCTCCCCGCACAGGTAATGAAATGGTACTGAGAGCCGCGCTAAAGGCTCATACAGCGGCAGCTGGCGGCCAGGCGATGTGGCTTCCAGCATCGTGGCCAGGGCGGTGGGGGCATTGCGGGCGCGCAGCGTGATTAATTCCCGGCGCTGTGCATCTGTCAGCGTGGCGAAAACGGGCTGGCGATACCAGGCGTCCAGCACCGTTTCTATCGGTTCATCGCGAAACCGCTGCGCCCACTGTTTATCCGCAACGAAACGCGCATCGCGCTCATCGGCATTCAGAAGCCCCGGATGGCCACCCTCAACCACAAGCCCTCGCAGGCCGGGCGTATTCCCCTGCGCGGCGTGAAACATCGCTATCCGCCCGCCGAGCGAGTAACCCACCAGCCAGTATTCAAGTATGTTGTAACTATTTAGCGTTGCGATAAGCTGTTCGTTCACGTGCGCAAAATCAACGGCGCAAAGATGCGCCGAGCCGCCGTGGCCCGGCAGATCGATAAACAGATGGTTATGCTCAACGCAGGCCGCGGCGACCGTCTGCCATTCACGATGATCGCCAAGAAAACCGTGCAGCCAGACGATAGTGCCACGCGCGGCAGCACGGGCGGGCTGAAAATACGCGGCCAGCGGCATCAGGCGCACACCGCTTTAAGTAAACGCGAGAATACCTGCGCGCCCGCGGTTTCCGGGACGCGCAGTTCAATGACTGTGGCGACCGATGAACGCCACGCGCGCGTCACCGCCTCTTTAAGCGCGGCCAGGCTCTCCGGCGCGTCATAGTTCAGCGAAAACATCGCCGCCGCGGGCGCAAAGCTGACGTTTTGCGGCATACAGTAAAATTTTTCGCGCTCGCGGGCGGGCGTCGGGAGCATGGAAAAAATCTGCCCGCCGTTGTTGTTCACGACGATCAGCACGAAAGGCGCGGGCGCGTCGCGCAGGAGCGCCAGCGCGTTGAGATCGTAAAGCGTGGAGAGATCGCCCAGCACGGCAAGCGTGGGTTTTCCGGTGGCGCGCTGTACGCCCGCCGCGGTAGAAACCAGCCCGTCAATGCCGCTCGCGCCGCGGTTACCATAGACCGGGTAACCGGCAGGCAACTGCGCCAGCGCATCCACCAGCCGCACCGTCAGGCTGTTGCCGAGAAAGAGCTGGCCGTCTGGTGGCAGCAGTTCTGGCAGGCGGTACGCCACCTGCACCTCGCCCCACTCAGTGAGTTCGCGCGCCACAATACGCTGCGTCTGCGCCGCCAGCCCTTCCAGCGGCTCGGCCCACGGCATGGACGGATGCGCCGGATGGTGTTCAAGCCAGGCGCAGATATCCGCCACAATCCGACGCCCGCGGTGGTGCGCCGGATCGAGCCGCCCTGAAAGTGGATCGACAATCCAGTACTCCTGCGGGCGACATTCGCTTTGCCACTGCAACACGCGCTTGCCGGTCAGGCTGCCGCCAAACTGAACGACAATCTGCGCCTGCGCGAGCAGCGCGGCGGCACGCGGGTGCGCGAGCCAGAGATCGGCGCACGGCAGTGGCTGGCCGGTTTGCGAGAGCACATCGCCAATGAGCGGCCAGCCAAGACGCGTCGCCCACTGCGCAACGGCTTCGCCCTCCTGCGCCGTCAGCCTGCCTGCAAGCACCACGCCACGCTGTTCACGCCAGAAAGTCCAGTCTGCCTGCGCGCTGACCGCCTGTGTGTTCTCATAGCGCAGCCAGGGTGTTGTCGTCTGCCACCACTCGCCCGGTGCCTGCTGCCACGTAAGATCGGTCTCGTCCAGCTCGCCATAGAGTGGTTCGGCGAACGGCACGTTGATATGCAGCGCGCCTGCTTTTAGCATTCCCATCTTTTCATCGATGGCGCTGATAAGCCAGGCGGCGGGAATGGATGGCGTGGGGCGCGGGAGATCGAGTGTGGCGGCAGGGTGTGAGCCAAAAATGGCGTGCTGACGAATGGCCTGGTTCGCGCCGCAGTCAATCAGCTCCGGTGGGCGGTCGGCGGTGATCGCCACCAGTTTTTCACCCGTCAGCCCGGCTTCTATCACCGCGGGATAAAGGTTCGCCACCGCCGTACCGGACGTGACAATCACCGCCACCGGCTCGCCGCTTGCTTTGGCAAGCCCGAGCGCCAGATGGCCAAGACCGCGCTCATCGAAGTGCGTATGCGGCGTGAACGCCGAATGTTGCGCGGCGGCGAGCGTCAACGGCGTGGAGCGCGAGCCCGGCGCGATGCAAAGATGGCGCACGCCGTGGCGGCTCAGCGCTTCGAGAATGACGCCCGCCCAGCGGCGGTTAAACGTGCTTGTCGACATAAGCTTGTCCGGTATCAATTTAGCCGGTTTATTATAAAGCGTCGTCGGAATCGAATTTTGATATGGGTCGGGTTGTGGCTCGGCTCATGAAGTCAGAAGCGTGAGCAGCGCCGCCGCTTTGTTCTCGATCTCCTGCCACTCCAGCGCGGCCTGCGAGCCCGCCACCAGCCCGGCACCCGCGTAAATACGGATTGTTTCGTCCTTCAGGCGCGCCGAGCGCAGGCTTACGCAAAACTCTGACTGCTCCATCGATAAATACCCGGCAGAGCCCGCATACCATTCCCGCTCAAACGGTTCGTGCTCAGCGATAAAACGGCGCGCCGCCTCGCGCGGCAGCCCGGCCACTGCGGCGGTAGGCTGTAGCTGATGCAGGCACGCGGCGTCATCGGGCGCGAAAAGGCGCGCGGTCATCGCACACCGAAGATGCTGCACCCGCCGCAGCCGCATCACCTCCGGCAGCCGCGTTGTGATGCTGTGCGCAATCGGCGCCAGGCGCGCGCGAATGTCTTCCACCACCAGCGCATTTTCGCGGCGATTTTTATCATCATTCAGCAGCCAGATGGCGCGCGCCTGCGCCTGACTGTCGTCGGGAAGATTTTCCACCGTACCCGCCAGCGCCTCGGTATCCAGCGCCAGCCCATTGCGCCGCCACAAGCGCTCCGGCGTTGAGCCAAGAAACGCCTCGCGCGCGCTGAAGGCCAGATAAAAGTGGTAGCAGTGGTGATTAGCCTCGCGGCTTGCGGCCATCAGCGCCGTCGCGTCCGGTTGCGCGAGAAAACGCAGATCGGTGGCGCGCGCCAGTACCACTTTGGCGAAATCGCCGCGCTCAATGGCGTGTGTCGCCGCGCCAACCAGTTGCGCCCATTGCTGCGCCTGCGGAATATCACAGCGGCTGACGCGGCGCGGCGGGCGTTGCAACAGCGTGTGCCGCGCTGGTTGCAGATTGTGGATAAGCGGCTTTAACGCCTGCGCCGCTTTGTATTGTGAGCAGGCACTATAAATGTTCACTATCAGCCAGGCGCGATCGTCCTCCCGGCGCAGCTCCAGGCGCGGCAGGAAAAAAAGCCCTTTTTGGGGATCGAACGCGTTCAGCCCCCAGACACGAAGGCCTGGTGTATCCGCATGCTTGTGTAAAAACGCCTGCGCCTCGTCGAGACTTGAGAATGTGCATGCCGCACCAAGCGTGGCAACCTCTTCATTGCCTTCACGAGAGCGCCAGTAAAACTGCGGAAACCCTGGCTGCGCACCAAGCCAGGCGAGTAAATCGTAAAATTCAGGGGAAAATTCAAACGCGCAACGGCAGAGACCGGGCGCATCAGGCACGTCCGCAAGCGCCTTTTCAGCCAACGCCTGCGCGGCGGCGAGGGTATTCACAGGTTTCCTTTCCTCTGCTTAAAACCCTGCATTCTACAGGGCTTTGCGCGCAAAAAAAATGGCGCACCCGAAACGGATGCGCCGGTGCGCGATGTGCGGAGGATTAACGGCGGGCTAACAGCAGGCCCAGCACCAGACCCGCAGCGGCACCGATACCAACGCCCTGCCACGGTTTTTCATGCACATAGTCATCGGCACGATAGACCGCCTGTTTGGCGCGGAAGTAGTAGTTGTCGGACGCGGTGCTGATGCGGTTTTTTACGTCATGCAGCGCCTGCTCGGCACGCGCTTTCAGTTCAACATACTTTTGATCCGCCGGATCGCCGGACGAGCGCAGGATCTCTTCCAGAGTATCGCTCAGCAGAGTCAGGTCATCGTCGACACGCGTTTCATAAGGTTGTGAAGATAAAGGCATAACTGGTCTCCGTGTTATCAAGTTACCGGTTTGCTAACTATAGACACACTCACGCTTTTTTGCCTGGACGCGGTTCGCGCCGCATCCCGATGTGCGGGATGCCGTCTTCGTCGTAGATCTCCGTGGCCGGGACAAAACCAAACTGCGCGTAAAACGCCTGCAGATGCGCCTGTGCGCTCAGGTATAGCGGGCTTTCCGGCCAGTTGCGCTCGCAGCTCTCAACTGCGCGTTTCATGAGTTCAACACCCAGCTTTTCACCCCGTGCGGCACCTGAAACAATAACCCGCCCTATCGCGACCGGCGCATATGGATCGTCACTTTTCAGAATCCTCGCATAAGCAATCAGCTGATTATCGCGCCAGGCCAACAGATGACGGTTTTCGCCCACCAGATCTTCGCCGTCCACATCCAGATAAGGACACGTTTGTTCAACCACAAATACTTCACAGCGCAGCTTCAGCAGCGCGTACAGCGTCGGGACATCCAGCTCGGCGTGATGTTTATCCTGCCAGTCGATCATATTGGGCTCCGGTGTGTGCGGCTTTCCTCGTTATACTAAAAGCTTTCGCGCAATCGTACAGAGTAAATTCCTCATGGAACTGACATTTTTAGGCACCAGCGCCGGGCTGCCGTCCACCACCCGCAACGTGACGGCCATTGTCCTGAACCCGCAAAATAATCGCTCCGGGCTGTGGCTTTTTGACTGCGGCGAAGGCACCCAGCATCAGATGCTGCGGGCCACGGCCACCCCCGGCAAAATAGAGAAAATCTTTATCACGCACCTGCACGGCGATCATATCTTCGGGCTGCCGGGCCTGCTGTGCAGCCGCTCTATGGCAGGCTGCGAGACGCCGCTTGAGATTTACGGCCCGAAGGGCATCGCGGAATTTGTCGAAACCACGCTACGTCTGAGCGGCTCCTGGACCAGCTACCCGTTAAACGTGCATGAGATTACCGAAGGGCAGCTATTGGACGATGGCGAGCTTACCGTGACCGCATACCCGCTGACGCATCCGGTGGAATGTTACGGCTACCGGATCGAGGAGCAGGATAAACCCGGCGCGCTGGACGCGGCGCGCCTTAAAGCGGCGGGCGTTATGCCAGGGCCGCTGTTTCAGCAGCTTAAACGCGGCGAGACGGTGACGCTCGCTGACGGGCGCACGGTGTGCGGCGCCGATTACCTGAGCGCGCCCCGTCCCGGCAAAAAAATAGCTATTTTCGGCGATACCGGCCCGACGCCGCAGGCGGTTAATCTCGCCCGTGATGTGGATGTGATGGTCCATGAAACCACGCTTGAAGCGGCGATGGCGGAGAAAGCCAACGGGCGCGGGCATTCGACCACGCAGCAGGCGGCCGCGGTTGCCAGAGACGCTGGCGCGAAGCGCCTGTTGATGACGCACTTTAGTTCACGCTATAGCGCGGAAGAGTGTCAGCGGCTGCTCGCCGAGTGCCAGGCCATTTTCCCGGCAAGCGAGCTGGCGGAAGATTTCCTGACTATCACGGTATAGCGCCCATAAAAAAACCGCCGGTAAACGGCGGTTTTTATCTAAAGCACAAAGCTTACATCAGCGGTTTCGCCAGCTGCACCAGCGTAATCAGCGGCTGCGGCCAGACGCCCAGCACCAGCACCAGCAGTGCGGAAATCAGCACCACGACACCGCCTGCGCTGTATGCCCAGTTGGACGGCGCATCGCGGTTGAGCTGCTGCGGCGCGTTCAGGTACAGGCTCACTGCCACGCGCAGGTAGTAGTAGAGACCAATCGCAGAGCCCACGACTACCGCACCGGTCAGCCACCACAGGTTGGACTGCACACCGACGGCCAGCACGTAGAATTTACCGATAAAGCCGAGCGTCATCGGAATACCCGCCAGCGACAGCATCATCACAGTCATTACGGCCGAGAGAATCGGACGGTGCCAGAACAGGCCGCGGTAGGAGTAGAGCGAATCCGCGTCCGGGCCGCGATACGGGCTGGACATCAGGCTCACCACGCCAAACGCACCGAGGCTGCTGAAGAGATAACCCGCCAGGTAAACACCCACGGTTTCCATCGACATATCGCCGCTTTTCAGCGCAATCAGCGCGACCAGCAGGTAGCCCAGATGGGAGATGGATGAATAACCTAGCAGACGTTTAATGTTCGTCTGGGTCAGCGCCATCAGGTTACCGAAGATGATGGAGGCGAAGGCGAGCACGCCTAACACCACGCGCACCGCCTCGCTGTCACCTACCGGCGCATAGAGGAACAGACGCATCACCACACCGAAGATAGCGATTTTGCTCGCGGTCGCCAGGAAAGTGGAAACCGGCGCAGGCGCGCCCTGGTATACATCCGGCGTCCAGAGATGGAACGGCACCAGAGAGAGCTTAAAGCCGAGACCGACGATCATCAGGCCCAGACCCGCCAGCAGCAGCGGCTCGCTCAGCATGTTGTCCGCGAGGCTCTTACCGAGCGTCACAAACGACAGGCTGCCGGACTGCGCATAGACCAGCGCCATACCAAACAGCAGGAAAGACGACGCTGCGGCAGACAGAATGGTGTATTTGATCGCCGCTTCCAGCGAGCGTTTCTGACGAAACGCATAACCGACCAGACCAAACAGAGGCAGAGAGATAAGCTCGATACCCAGGAACAGCGACGCCAGATGATTGGCGTTCGCCAGCAGAATACCGCCCAGTGCGGCGATCAGCACCAGCAGATAAAACTCTTCCTTGTTATCGTTGTAGCCCTGCAGCCACGGATAGGCGAAGGTACAGGTGGCGAGGCTCGCCAGCAGCACCAGGCCGGTATACAGCATGGCGTAACCGTCCACGCGCATCAGCGGCGTGACGTCCATCGCGCCCGCCTGACCCACGAACCACAGCGACAGCAGCGCGGCGTTCAGGCCAACAACGGACAGCGTGGCATTGAGGAAGTGATTACGTCGCCACGCAATGGAGAGC
Source organism: Cronobacter sp. 153480017-3 (assembly GCF_053627815.1). Classification (NCBI taxonomy): domain Bacteria; kingdom Pseudomonadati; phylum Pseudomonadota; class Gammaproteobacteria; order Enterobacterales; family Enterobacteriaceae; genus Cronobacter; species Cronobacter sp. 153480017-3. Next base: position 52,504 of record NZ_JBSEYN010000006.1, read on the forward strand.
ATCACAACTACCACCGTCAATCCGACGATCAGCAGCGGTAGCAGCGCGATCAATTGTTGAGTAGTTATTGTCATGGCGAATTACGGCCTTGTAGTTGAAACAGAATCGGTAAACCACTGCTGAATATTGCTCATCGCCGAATGGGATGTATCCAGAATTGGCTGGGGATAGAAGCCCAGCAGTACCAGAAGCACCACCAGCAGCAGGATCATAAACAGCTCACGCGGTGACAGACCGCGAATCTCCTGGCGCGCCGCCTCGCTCTTCGGCTGACCGAAGTACGCGCGATGCAGCATCGCCAGTGAGTAAACGGACGCGAACACCAGACCAAAGGTGGAGATGACGGTAATCACCGGGACCACCTGGAAGCTGCCGAACAGGATCATGAATTCGCCGACGAAGTTACCGGTGCCCGGCATACCGAGCGTCGCCACGGCAAAGAACATCGACAGCGCCGGCAGCCATCTGATTTTGCTCCACAGGCCACCCATCTGGCGCATATCGCGGGTATGCAGACGCTCATAAAGCTGACCGCAGAGAATAAACAGACCCGCCGCGGAAAGACCGTGAGCGATCATCTGAATCACCGCACCCTGATAAGCGAGCTGGCTGCCGGTGTAGATGGCGATCAGCACAAAGCCCATGTGGGAAACGGAGGTGTATGCGATAAGACGTTTGATGTCGTACTGGGTGAAGGCCATCCACGCGCCGTAGAAAATACCGATTACGCCAAGCCACATGGCGATTGGCGCGAATTCGGCAGAGGCGTTCGGGAACAGCGGCAGCGAGAAGCGCAGCAGACCGTAGGCCGCGGTTTTCAGCAAGATCCCCGCGAGGTCAACGGAACCTGCGGTCGGTGCCTGGGAGTGCGCGTCCGGCAGCCAGCCGTGCAGCGGCACCACCGGCATTTTCACCGCAAACGCGATGAAGAAGCCGAGCATCAGCAGATATTCGACACCGTGAGACATCGGCGTTTTCAGCAGGCGTTCGTAGTTGAACGTCCACTCGCCGGTGGCGTTGTAGTGCACAAATACCAGCGCCAGGATGGCAATCAACATCACCAGACCGCTCGCCTGGGTATAGATGAAGAACTTGGTCGCCGCAGTGATACGCGTTTTACCGTCCGATGCCTTATGGCCCCACAGGGCGATCAGGAAGTACATCGGCACCAGCATCATTTCCCAGAAGAAGAAGAACAGGAACATGTCGATGGCGAGGAACACGCCAATCACGCCGCCCAGGATCCACATCAGGTTGAGATGGAAGAAGCCCTGATATTTCTCAATTTCATTCCAGGAGCAGAGCACCGCCAGCACGCCGAGCAGGCCCGTCAGTACCACCATCAGCAGCGACAGCCCGTCGATGGCTAAATGGATGGTGATCCCAAAGCGCGGGATCCAGTCGAGAATGAACTGGTCCTGCCACTTCGGAAACTCACCGGATTGCGTCAGGGAGTAGCCGCCCTGCAACCAGAGTTGCAGGCCGAGCGCCAGCGTCAGTCCCATCGTAATCAGCGCAATCCAGCGCGGCACCTTGACGCCGAAGCGTTCGGTCTGCCAGCACAGGAAGCCGCCGATAAAGGGAATCAGTATTAGCCAGGGTAGTAACATGGCGATTTTTGTTCCTTGTTTAAGTCCAGCTCAGGCTATCTTACTTGCCACCGTGAATCCCGCTGCGCGCAGAGAGTCTCCACGGTGGCTTCGCTAATAACGCCTGTCCTTTCGGACTTGATTTTCAACGAATTCTTTTAAAATTCACTTATGAATCAACGCAACACCATCAGCAACACCAGTACGACCACCGCACCGACGCTCATGGATGCGACATACCAGCGCAGGTAACCGTTCTCGCTCAGCAGCAGACCGCGGCCTGCGTAGCGGGAAAGGATGGCCGGAATGTTCATCAGCGCATTCAGCGGATCGCGTTGCAGCAGCCAGGCGATACCCAGGAAAGGCTTAACGAAGACTTTGTCATACAGCCAGTCGAAGCCCCAGGCGTGATACCACCAGGTGCCGAAGAAACGACCCGGCGCGCTTTTGGCGACGGCGGTAACCAGCGTACGCTTGCCAAGCCACAGCCAGGCGGCGATCAGGATACCGACAATCGCCACCACACCCGAGGTGATTTCCAGCGCCATTTTGCCTTCGTGACCGAAGTGGTTTTCCGGCAATACGCCCGCCAGCGGCGGCGTAATCAGCGCGCCGACAAAGGTGGAAAGCACCAGCAGCACGATAAGCGGCAGATGATGAGTGATGCCCTTCCCTGCGTGTGCGTGAATTTTTTCTTCGCCGTGGAACACGATGAAAATCATGCGGAAGGTATAGATGGACGTCAGGAACGCACCCACCAGACCCGCCAGCATTAAGTAGTTATGGCCGTTGGCAGCAGCACCCCACAGAATTTCATCTTTACTGTAGAAGCCTGCGGTCACGACCGGCAGAGCAGCAAGGGCCGCGCCGCCCACCAGGAAGCAGGCGTAAACCAGCGGAATGGATTTACGCAGGCCACCCATTTTGAAGATGTTCTGCTCGTGATGGCACGCCAGAATGACGGAGCCGGACGAGAGGAACAGCAGCGCTTTAAAGAACGCGTGCGTCATCAGGTGGAAAATCGCCGCATCCCATGCCTGAACGCCAAGCGCCAGGAACATGTAGCCAATCTGGCTCATGGTGGAATACGCGAGAACACGTTTGATGTCGGTCTGCACCAGCGCGGCGAAGCCCGCCAGCACCAGCGTAATGGCACCAACGATACCAACCAGATGCAGCACGTCCGGCGTCAGCAGGAACAGGCCGTGGGTACGGGCGATCAGGTAAACGCCCGCGGTCACCATGGTCGCCGCGTGGATCAGCGCGGAAACCGGCGTCGGGCCTGCCATCGCGTCCGCAAGCCAGGTCTGCAGCGGAAGCTGTGCGGATTTACCGACCGCGCCGCCAAGCAGCATCAGCGTCGCCCAGCGCAGCATTTCATTGCCATTGGCAAAATGCTGCGGTGCCAGTTCAACCATTTCACGGAAGTTCAGCGTGCCCAGTTCGTTGTAGAGAATGAACAGCGCGAAAGCGAGGAAGACGTCACCCACACGGGTCACGACAAACGCTTTCATCGCGGCGGCCCCGTTCTTCGGATCGGTGTAGTAGAAACCGATCAGCAGATAGGAGCACAGGCCCACGCCTTCCCAGCCGAGGTACATCAGCAGCAGGTTATCGGAGAGCACCAGCACAACCATGCTCGCGATAAACAGGTTGGTGTACGCGAAAAAGCGGGAATAGCCCTCTTCGCCGCGCATATACCAGGACGCGAACATGTGGATCAGGAAGCCTACGCCGGTGACCACGGAGAGCATGGTCAGCGAAAGACCGTCCAGCACCAGGTTAACACCGATGTTGAAATCGCCAACTGACATCCAGGTCCACAGCGGCAGAGAAAACGCCTGCTTGCCGTTATTAAAGAAATCAATGCCAGCGTAAGCGGTGACCAGCGCCGCCAGTCCCACAGAGCCGACCCCAACCGTCGCGGAGAGGTTTTCCGACCAGCGACCACGGGAGAAGGCGAGCAGAATATAGCCAATCAATGGCAAAATAATGGTTAATGCGAGCAGGTTCATCCACGCATCTCACTTACTGAATCGATATTCAGGTTCTGGCGACGACGATGGAGTTGCAGCAGCAGCGCAAGGCCGATACTGGCTTCTGCCGCGGCTAAGCTAATCGCCAGGATATACATTATCTGACCGTCGGTCTGACCCCAGTAGCTGCCGGCGACCACAAAGGCCAGCGCGGCGGCGTTAATCATGATTTCCAGCCCAATCAGCATAAACAGCAGATTGCGACGGATAACCAGACCGGTCAGACCCAGGACGAACAGAATAGCCGCCAGGATCAGTCCATGTTGTAACGGGATCATGCGCGCTCCTCCGTTTTTCTTTTCGATGCGTCCGACGGAGCACCGCCGCGCACGCTTACCACATCGCCCGCTTTCTCTTCACGGCCAAGATGGAAGGCCACGACCAGGCCTGCCAGTAACAGCATGGAAGCCAGTTCGACCGCCAGTACGTAAGTCTGGAACAGGTCTTTACCAACGGCTTTGGCGCTAATCGGGTTGCCTTCAATGCCCTGATCGTTAACGCCCAGAATGGCGTAAACGATCACCACCAGCAGAACCGCCGAGAGAATGCCAGGGCCAATCCAGATTTGCGGTTTGAGCCATTCGCGCTCCTGACGCACCACGGAATCGCCGAGGTTGAGCATCATGACCACGAACACGAAGAGCACCATGATGGCGCCTGCGTAGACGATGATCTCCAGCGCACCGGCGAAGTAAGCGCCGAGTGAGAAAAAGACGCCTGCGATCGCCAGCAGCGAGATAATCAGGTACAGCAGCGCGTGTACCGGATTGCTGTGGGTGATCACCCGGGCGGTGGTCAGGACCGCCACAAGGGCGCAGATATAAAAAGCGAATTCCATTCCTGACTCCTTAAGGTAACAGGCCTTTGACGTCGATAGGTTTGGCTTCGTTTTCCGCGTCGCCTTTATCTTTGCCGTCGATTGCCATACCCGCCATCCGGTAGAAGTTATATTCCGGGTATTTGCCCGGACCGGAGATCAGCAGGTCCTCTTTTTCATACACCAGATCCTGGCGCTTGAACTCGCCCAGCTCGAAATCCGGCGTCAGCTGGATAGCGGTGGTCGGGCAGGCCTCTTCGCACATGCCGCAGAAAATACAGCGTGAGAAGTTGATGCGGAAAAACTCCGGATACCAGCGACCGTCTACGGTCTCCGCTTTTTGCAGAGAGATACAGCCTACCGGACAGGCGACCGCACAGAGGTTACAGGCCACACAGCGCTCCTGACCGTCCGGATCGCGCGTCAGCACGATACGGCCGCGGTAGCGCGGCGGCAGATAAACCGGCTCTTCCGGATACATGCGCGTTTCGCGTTTAGAAAACGCGTGCAGGCCAATCATCCAGATACTGCGTAGTTGGGTGCCGAAACCAACCACTATGTCTTTCAATGTCATGGTTTTCTCACCCCTTATGCCGCTGTCTGCCAGAGAATGACAGCCGCGGTTACCAGCAGATTGATAAGCGTCAGCGGCAGGCACACTTTCCAGCCGAAGGACATTACCTGGTCATAACGAGGACGCGGTAATGCGGCGCGAATCAAAATAAACATCATCATGAAGAACGCGGTTTTCAGCGCGAACCAGATGAAAGGCGGTAACCAGGGTCCCTGCCAGCCGCCAAAGAACAGCGTCACGATCAGCGCAGAAACGGTCACAATCCCGATATATTCGCCCACAAAGAACAGACCGAACTTCATGCCGGAATATTCGATGTGATAACCGTCAGCCAGCTCCTGCTCCGCTTCCGGCTGGTCAAACGGGTGACGGTGACACACCGCAACGCCCGCGATAGCGAAAGTGATAAAGCCGAAGAACTGCGGGATAACGTTCCAGAGATGCGCCTGGTTGTTCACGATGTCGGTCATGTTGAACGACCCGGCCTGCGCGACAACACCCATCAGCGAGAGGCCGAGGAACACTTCGTAGCTCAGCGTCTGCGCGGAGGCGCGCATTGCGCCCAGCAGCGAGTATTTGTTGTTGCTCGACCAGCCTGCGAACAGCACCGCGTAAACGCCAAGGCCCGCCATCATCAGGAAGAAGAGGATCCCGATATTGAGATCCGCCACGACCCAGGTCGGGCTGACAGGCACAATCGCGAACGCCAGCAGCAGCGAGGTGAAAGCAATCATCGGTGCCAGCGTAAAGATAACGCGGTCGGAGAAGCGCGGGATCCAGTCCTCTTTAAAGAACATCTTGATCATGTCCGCGACCAGCTGGAGCGAACCGCCCCAGCCTACACGGTTCGGCCCGTAGCGGTTCTGGAAGAGGCCGAGCAGACGACGCTCGCCAAAACTCATGAACGCGCCGCAGCTCACAACCACCAGCAGAATGACCACCGCTTTCAGGATGCTGAGCAGGATCTCAATAACATCCGGTGTCAACCAACTCATTGCGCAGCCTCCTGCAGATTTTCAAGACGAGCGCCAGCCATGACAGGCGCGATGCCCGGCATGCCCATCGGCAGACCGACCTGCCCTTCCGTCAGCCCTTCCGACAACTGCAACGGCAGCGTGATAGTCTGGCCTTCATAATTGAAGGAGACCTTCGCCCCCGCATTGACGCCAAGCTTCGCGGCATCAGCCGGATTCAGGCGGATGTACGGCTGCGGCATGCGGCTCTGGAAGACCGGTGAGCGCTGCGACAACTCGTCGCTGCCAAACAGATGGTAGTAAGGCGCGATACGCCACTGACCATCCTGCGGCGCGAAACGCTGCGGTACGGTCGTGAAGTAATCGATAGCGCCCTCGCCCGCCTCAATGAGGCGCACGCCCGGATCGCCATGACGCAGGTGGCCGCCCACTTCGTCCTGGAATTTGTTCCAGGCCTGCGGGGAGTTCCAGCCCGGTGCCCAGGCGAACGGCACCTGAGAACGCGGCGCGTCCGGATGGTTGTTCCCTTCCATGGAGAAGGCGAACATGGTGTCTTTATCCTGCGGCTGACGCGGCTCGTGAACGCTGATGTTCGCGCGCATCGCGGTGCGACCGCTGTAACGATGCGGTTCGCGCGCCAGTTTCTGGCCGCGGATGCGGAACGTCGCGTCCGGCGCGGCGTTTTTAATGCCCGCCAGGTGCGGCAGTTTTTCGATGCAGGCGTCGATCACATGATCAAGCTGCGTCCAGTCCGGATGACGGTTTTCCAGCGTGCTGTGCAGCGAATGCAGCCAGCGCCAGCTTTCCAGCATGGTCACGGTGTTGTCGTAGTACGACGGGTCATAGACCTGGAAGAAGCGCTGCGCGCGGCCTTCGTTGTTGATGACCGTACCGTCGCTTTCCGCGAAGCTCGCGGTGGAGAGCACGAGATGCGCGTGATCCATAATCGCGGTGCGCTGATGGTCAATCACCATCACCAGCGGCGCTTTCGCCAGCGCTGCATCCACACGTGCCGCCGAGGCGTGACGGTGCAGATCGTTTTCCAGCACGATGACGGCGTCAGCATTGCCGGTTTCGAGCTCGTTCAGCGCGTCGTCAAGGGAACCGCCGCCAATCATGCCGAGACCGACGCTGTTAACCGCGCGGGCAATCATCGTGATGCCGACATCCGCGCCGCGGCCTTTCAGGGCTTTCGCCACGTTCGCGGCCGCCTGAATCACTTCCACGCTACCGGCGTTGGTGCCGGAGATAATCAGCGGCTTTTTCGCCCCTGCCAGCGCCTGCACAATCACGTCTACTTTGTTTTGCAGATCGCGATCCAGCCCTTCCACCGCAGGCGATGCGGCATCCAGCGCGTTAGCGATGGCAAAACCGAGACGCGCCTGATCTTCCACCGGCGCACGGTAGGTCCACGCGGCGATGTCGTCCAGGCGGGTGCTGTCAACGTTTGTCACAAACAGCGGATGTTTGGCGCGCTGGCCGATGTTCAGGATGGCCGCGATCTGCCAGTCAGCCACTTTCTGGGCCGCCGCCATTTCACGCGCTTTGCCTTTCACCGCCTGACGTACCGCCAGCGCCACGCGCGCACCGGTCTGGGTGATGTCTTCGCCCAGCACCAGCACGGCATCATAAGATTCAATCTCACGCAGCGCCGGTGTGCGGATGCCACTTTCACGCAGCACTTTCAGCATCAGCTGCAGACGTTCCTGCTCGCCCGCCGCGATGCCGGTATAGAAGTTTTCCGCACCGACCAGTTCACGCAGCGCGAAGTTGCTCTCAACGCTCGCGCGTGGGGAGCCTATACCAATCACTTTCTTCGACTGGCGCAGAATATCCGCCGCACCCTGCATCGCCTGTTCGGCGTTCAGGGTGATCAGGTCATCGCCACGGCGCTGCACCGGACGACGCGGACGGTCTTTCAGGTTGACGTAGCCGTAACCGAAACGACCGCGGTCGCACAGGAAGTAGTGGTTAACCGTACCGTTGTAGCGGTTTTCGATGCGGCGCAGTTCGCCATAACGTTCGCCAGGGCTGGTATTGCAGCCCAGCGAGCACTGCTGGCAGATGCTCGGCGCAAACTGCATGTCCCATTTACGGTTGTAGCGCTCGGAGTGCGTTTTATCGGTGAAAACGCCGGTCGGGCAAATTTCGACCAGGTTACCGGAGAATTCACTCTCAAGCGTACCGTCTTCGGGGCGACCGAAATAGACGTTGTCATGCGCGCCGTACACGCCGAGATCGGTGCCGTCCGCGTAATCTTTGTAGTAACGCACGCAGCGATAACAGGCGATGCAGCGGTTCATCTCATGGTTGATGAACGGCCCCAGATCCTGATTGCGGTGAGTACGTTTGGTGAAACGGTAGCGACGGAAGCTATGGCCGGTCATCACGGTCATATCCTGCAGGTGGCAGTTGCCGCCCTCTTCACAGACCGGGCAGTCGTGCGGGTGGTTGGTCATCAGCCACTCCACAACGCTTTCGCGGAACTGTTTCGCTTCGTCGTCATCAATAGAAATAAAGGTGCCATCGGATGCCGGCGTCATGCAGGACATCACAAGGCGACCACGGGTATCTTCCGCGTTCTGATATTGCTTCACCGCGCACTGGCGGCAGGCACCGACGCTACCCAGCGCCGGATGCCAGCAAAAATAAGGAATATCGAGGCCGAGCGACAGACACGCCTGCAGCAGGTTGTCCGCGCCGTCTACCTCATATTCTTTGCCGTCTACATGAATCGTAGCCATAGTCAGCATGCTTCCAGTTGGCCTGGCGCGAGCCAGGCGTTAATCAAAATGCTTTTACCAGCGCGTCTTGAGCAGGTTCGGCTGAATACCATTAATGGCACGGGTGTTGCCGGGGCTCTGCTTAATGCCCGCTTCGAATTCGTCACGGAAATATTTAATGGCGCTCTGAAGTGGCTCTACGGCACCTGGCGCATGGGCGCAGAACGTTTTACCCGGCCCCAGGAAGCGGCAGAGCTGCTCCAGGGTTTCGATATCCCCCGGCTGCCCTTCGCCGCGCTCCAGCGCGCGCAGGATTTTAACGCTCCACGGCAGCCCGTCACGGCATGGCGTACACCAGCCGCAGGACTCGCGCGCAAAGAACTCTTCCAGGTTACGTACCAGCGACACCATATTGATTTCGTGGTCGACGGCCATTGCCAGCGCGGTGCCGAGACGGCTGCCCGCTTTACCAATGCTGGCGAATTCCATCGGCAGATCGAGATGCGCGTCGGTCAGGAAGTCTGTTCCCGCGCCGCCCGGCTGCCAGGCTTTGAATTTCAGGCCGTCACGCATGCCGCCCGCGTATTCTTCGAGGATTTCACGCGCGGTGGTGCCAAACGGCAGTTCCCAGACGCCCGGGTTTTTCACGCGCCCGGAGAAGCCCATCAGCTTGGTGCCTTTGTCTTCGCTGGTCGACAGGCCCTGATACCACTCCACGCCGTTAGCGAGAATGGCCGGCACGTTGCACAGGGTTTCTACGTTGTTAACGCAGGTCGGTTTACCCCACACACCGCTGGATGCCGGGAACGGCGGCTTGGAACGCGGGTTGGCGCGACGGCCTTCCAGCGAGTTGATAAGCGCCGTCTCTTCACCGCAGATGTAGCGGCCCGCGCCGGTATGCACGAAGAGTTCAAAATCGAACCCTGAACCGAGAATGTTTTTGCCAAGCAGCCCCGCTTCGGTCGCTTCCGCGATAGCGCGGCGCAGACGCTCGGCAGCTTCGATATACTCACCGCGCAGGAAGATGTAGCCACGGTACGCTTTCAGCGCGAACGCGGAGATCAGCATGCCTTCCACCAGCAGGTGCGGCAGTTGTTCCATCAGCATGCGGTCTTTATAGGTGCCCGGCTCCATTTCATCGGCGTTACACAGCAGGTAACGGATGTTCATGGATTCGTCTTTCGGCATCAGGCTCCATTTCAGACCGGTCGAGAAGCCCGCGCCGCCGCGCCCTTTCAGGCCCGCGTCTTTCACGGCATTGACGATTTCATCCGGCGCCATGCCGGTGAGCGCTTTGCGCGCGCCTTCGTAGCCGTTTTTGCTGCGGTATTCTTCAAGCCAGACCGGCTGCTTGTCGTCGCGCATACGCCACGTCAGCGGATGCGTTTCGGCAGTACGAATTATCTGTTTCATTTGTACTGCTCCAGAAGTTCAGGGATCCCTTCCGGCGTCAGATAACTGTGAGTGTCCTCATCAATCATCATGGTCGGCCCTTTGTCGCAGTTGCCAAGGCAGCAGGTCGGCAGCAGGGTGAAGCGTCCGTCAAACGTGGTCTGGCCCGGTTTGATGCTCAGATGTTTTTCAATCGCGGACTGAATGCCCTGATAGCCAGTGATATGGCACACCACGCTGTCGCAGTAGCGAATCACGTGACGGCCAACCGGCTGGCGGAAGATCTGGCTGTAGAAGGTCGCGACCCCTTCGACGTCGCTCGCCGGAATGCCCAGGACTTCCGCTATCGCATAGATAGCGCCGTCCGGCACCCAGCCACGCTGCTTCTGAACGATTTTCAGCGCTTCAATGGACGCCGCACGCGGGTCTTCGTAGTGGTGCTTCTCGTGCTCAATCGCCTCACGCTCTGCCGCACTCAGCTCAAAAGCCTCGTTCTGTGGTTGTTGATTCTCGTGCATAGTTAGCGATCCACATCAGACATTACAAAATCGATACTACCCAGATAGACAATCAGGTCGGACACCAGGCTGCCGCGGATCACCGACGGGATCTGCTGAAGATGCGGGAAGCTCGGTGTACGGACGCGGGTACGGTAGCTCATGGTGCTGCCGTCGCTGGTCAGGTAGTAACTGTTAATCCCCTTGGTTGCCTCAATCATCTGGAAGGATTCGTTGGCCGGCATGACCGGGCCCCAGGAAACCTGCAGGAAGTGGGTAATCAGGGTTTCGATATGTTGCAGCGTGCGCTCTTTCGGCGGCGGCGTGGTCAGCGGGTGATCCGCCTTGAACGGGCCTTCCGGCATGTTCTTCAGGCACTGCTCAAGAATACGCAGTGACTGGCGCACTTCTTCGACTTTCAGCATCACGCGGGTATAGCAGTCGCTGATGCCGCCGCCGACCGGCACTTCGAACTCAAAGTTCTGATAGCCAGAGTACGGGCGGGCTTTACGCACGTCGAAATCGATACCGGTAGCGCGAAGGCCTGCGCCAGTAGTGCCCCATGCCAGCGCTTCTTTGGCGTCATACGCCGCCACGCCCTGAGAACGGCCTTTCAGGATGGTGTTTTTCAGCGCCGCTTTGACGTAAGAGTCGAGACGTTTCGGCATCCACTCCAGGAACTCTTTCAGCAGACGATCCCAGCCGCGCGGCAGGTCGTGCGCGACGCCGCCAATGCGGAACCAGGCCGGGTGCATACGGAAACCGGTAATCGCCTCAACCAGATCGTAGATTTTCTGACGATCGGTAAAAGCGAAGAAGACCGGTGTCATAGCACCGACGTCCTGAATAAATGTCGAGATGTACAGCAGATGGCTGTTGATGCGGAACAGCTCAGAGAGCATTACGCGGATGACTTCCACGCGCTCCGGCACCTGAATCCCAGCCAGTTTCTCCACGGCCAGCACGTATGGCATTTCGTTTACGCAGCCGCCGAGGTATTCGACGCGGTCGGTGTAAGGAATGTAGCTGTGCCAGGACTGACGCTCGCCCATTTTCTCCGCGCCGCGGTGGTGGTAACCGATATCCGGCACGCAGTCGACGATCTCTTCGCCGTCCAGCTGCAGGATGATACGGAACGCACCGTGCGCCGACGGGTGGTTCGGGCCGAGGTTCAGGAACATGAAATCTTCAGTGTCGTTGCCGCGCTTCATGCCCCACTCTTCGGGCTTGAAGGTCAGCGCTTCCATTTCCAGCTCTTCTTTTTGCTTAGTGAGCGTAAACGGATCGAACTCCGTCGCGCGCGCCGGATAGTCTTTACGCAGCGGGTGCCCTTCCCAGGTCGGCGGCATCATGATGCGGCGCAGGTTCGGGTGACCGGTGAACTTAATACCGAACATCTCCCAGGTTTCACGCTCATACCAGTTGGCGTTCGGGAAAAGGCGGGTAAAGGTCGGCACGTTGAGGTCGTTTTCCGACAGCGCCACTTTCAGCATGATGTCGCGGTTGCGATCGATGGAAAGCAGGTGGTAGAAAACGGAAAAATCCGCAGCCGGTAAACCGTTGCGGTGGGTGCGAAGGCGCTCATCCATGCCATGCAGGTCATACAGCATGACGTAGGGTTTCGGCAGCTTTCGTAAAAATTCGCCAACTTCCAGTAATTGTTCACGCTTAACCCAGACAACCGGAACACCGGTGCGGGTGGCCTGAACGGTAAAGGCATCCGGCCCAAAACGGTTACGCAGTTCGCCAATCACCGGATCGTCGAGGTGATCCCTGGTCTGCCACACAGGCAAAACGGCGTCTTGCGCAGTTAAATCGGTCATATTGTTCACCATTGCCAATGGTCTGTGATGACTGTCGGGCGGCGGCTTCTCGCTGTCGTTTATTGGTATACGTGAGAAGCGACCTCCCGCAGGCGCAAATTAAATTTCGTCCGGCGTACGCAGGTTAGTGACTGCGATACGTTCGCCGCGTTTACGCTCACGCTCTGACTGCATGTTGGCGCGATAAACGCCCTGATCGCCAACCACCCATGAAAGCGGACGGCGCTCTTTGCCAATCGATTCCTGCAGCAGCATCAGCGCCTGCATATACGCTTCCGGGCGCGGCGGGCAGCCTGGGATGTACACATCCACGGGCAGGAATTTGTCCACGCCCTGCACGACGGAATAAATATCGTACATGCCGCCGGAATTCGCACACGCGCCCATGGAAATCACCCATTTCGGTTCCAGCATTTGGTCATACAAACGCTGAATCACCGGGGCCATTTTGGTAAACGGCGTACCGGCGACCACCATGAAATCTGCCTGACGCGGGGAAGCACGTAATACTTCCGCGCCGAAACGCGCAACGTCATGGACCGCGGTGAACGAGGTCACCATTTCCACGTAGCAGCAGGAAAGGCCGAAGTTGTAAGGCCACAGGGAGTTTTTACGCCCCCAGTTCACCATGTCATGCAGGGCATGCTCGAGCTTGCCCATGTAGACGCTGCGGTGTACATGCTGTTCCAGAGGATCAGTCACAATCTCCTGTTTTTGCAGGGGGTAACGGTCATTCTCACCGTCGGGATCTATGCGGGTGAGCGTATAGTCCATCTTATTGCCTCGCTGTTACTGCGTATGACGATTAGTGAGACTGCCGGCTTCTTCGGTGTTAAGACGTTCGCGACGTGAGCGCGAAGGCGTCCACTCCAGCGCGCCGATGCGCACCAGGTAAACCAGACCAGCCAGTAGCACTAAAATGAAAATTGCGGCCTCGATAAAGCCGAGCCAGCCGACTTCACGAACTGATGTTGACCAGGCGAAGAGGTAAAGCGCTTCCACGTCAAAGATGACGAAGAACATCGCTACCAGGTAGAACTTCGCGGAAAGTCGTAAGCGGGCGGTGCCGACCGAGTCGATCCCCGATTCGAACGGGGTGTTTTTGTACCTGGCGCGGGCGCGTCCGCCGAGGAACCAGGCGCCGACCAGCATCAGACAACACAGGCCAATGGCAACAATAAGAAAGATACCGAACGCCCAGTGATGAGCGATAACTTCAGTGGATGTTGACATACTCATTGCTTACTCATCAAAAGTGGCGCTAAAGCCTCTGCTCTTGCTGGCAGATGAACGCCACATCGATTCAAGGGGAGGAACAATCAACCGTACAATAACTGCCGGAATTATTACTTAAGCAGCAAATTGATGGGGTTTTTTACTCCTTTCTATAACCTTTTGTCAACTTTAACAAAAGAAACCTAACATTAGTTTACATCTCCCCAAGACCCTTAACATTTGATGCTTTAAGCGTCCTGTGAGCCGCGTGCGAGACTACGGAGCCCGGCGGGTGAATCGTGTCCGTTAAAAGTGAGAAGACATAAACACCCCTTATTTTGGCAGGAATTTCTGACTATTCCTCCCCCTCGTCGGGAGTATTTTCTTGATCTGAGACACGCTTTTGTTAATTGACCACTGAAAAAGGCAACAAAATCGCTCAATTTTTAACAACAAAAGTAAAATTTTCTGCTGGCATACCAGCCGCAAAAGCGGGTGAAGCGAGTGGAACAGTGGATGATAAGGGCGTTTTATCAGAGCTAATTACAGTCACTTAGAGTTCGAAAGTGTATAAAAAAAGCCTCTGGAGATCCTGAGACCTTCAGAGGCTTTATTAACACAGTTTTAACAAAAGCAGAGAAATTACTCCAGATCGCCCTGCATCAGGAGAGTATCATCGCCGTCTTCAAGCGTGGCGGTATAACGCCACGGCTGATAGTGGCTTTCCATCGCCTGGAAGATTATTTCCGCCATTTCGTTTTTGCTGTTCGCGTTGCGACACAGCATGTATTGCGTCTCAGGCAGGACGGGCAGACCGTCTGACGCGCCAAGCACGCGTAGCTCCGGGCTCATCATCTCGACCGGGCGCGCGGTGATGCCAAGCCCCGCTTTCACCGCGGCACGCACCGCCGGCAGTGTTGATGCGACATAGGAGATACGCCACGGTACATTCGCCGCATTCAGTTGCTCAATAATCACTTCACGATGCGGGCTCGGCTCATCAAGCATCACCAGCGGCACCGCTTCATTTTTGTGCAACGTGTAGTCGGCGGCGCAATACCAGAGCGTGGGCGACGTACGCAGTACCAGCGAGTCCAGATTCTCCGGCTGATGCGTGGTGACTACCAGATCAATCTCCTGCTGGTTGAGCATCTCGATGATGTACGGGTTACGCTGAACGCGAACATCAATCGCCAGCTTCGGATAAACCGAACTGATGCGATTGAGAAGATACGGCAGGATGGTATCCGCCGATTCGTCAGAAGCGCCAATGGTCAGGACGCCCTGCAGATTGCTATACATTAGCGAAGTGCATGCTTCATCATTGAAGCGCAAAATTTTACGGGCATAACCCAACAACTGGATGCCGTGTTCGGTTAAAAGCTTATTACGCCCGTGGCGGGCGAAGAGCTCTTTACCGACCAGTTGCTCCAGGCGCTGCATCTGCTGGCTGACGGCCGACTGCGTACGGCATACCGCTGCCGCCGCGGCGGCAAACGTGTTCAGATCGGCGACTGCGACAAACGTTCTCAGCAGATCGAGGTCGAGGTTTAAGATCGGACGATTTGCGTTAATCATATTGTTATCACTTTCAGGTAACCGCACGCAGCGGGCACCGTCTGTTGCTATGTGTAAAGGAAAGAAAGCAATTCCTTTTGAAGCATGCTTCCGGGCTAACACAACCCGCGTCGGAAGACCGCCATGCGCTTTTCTAATTCAAACCCCTGGTTATTAAAACAGTAAAAGGGGCATTTCTCTGTTATCGTTGTGCCTTTATGTCAAATATTCTGCACAGCGAACCCGTGATTTGAATTAAAAATCTGGCTACGTTGGCTAAGGCGAAAAGCAACAACTTCACGACCTTAACATACTCTGGCAAAAGAAAAAGAAGAGTATATAACTATGCCTGACTTGTGTCCTGAATGACTATAAAAACAACCAGTTGCCCGCAAGAGGCGTTACGGCCTGGCTGCGCTGGCGAAACGTCTCGCGCAGGCGGCTTTATAATATCGCAAATCTGTTCTTTTTTTAAGACTTCGTGCGATTTTACTTATACGAGCCAGTAAATTTCAAAATTTTCGTAACTCTATTACAGACATCGTCAGAACCAATAATTAATATTATTTAATAATTCATAATTTCTCCGTCTTTTCATATAACAAGATTGTTACAAAGCGCGTTATACCGCCGCCTTTTTACAGTAATAAAGGTTGGGTTAAAGCCTGGCTAATTTCTGTGGGTAAATTTCATATCGCGTGAATTAATTAACGCGCTAATGTTGTGATTTTCCAGCGATGGTGGCATCAACCATAGTTAAATCTTATACCAGCACAAAAATTACAACTCACTCAGTTTTACAATATTTTATAAAACAAAAAGTTAATTATTAAAAACTTAACACCATTCAAATGAAGTGTTGATGCAGAACCTGGCCGGCACAGGAGGCTTTAAAAGCATGAGCGGGAGGAGTAAATTGTCGGCCATCGGCTTCCATGGCAGGAAGCGCAAAACAAGTAAGGTTCTGACGTTATGTCGTCCATCGAAAAATCCAGTAAGCTCGACAATGTCTGCTATGACATCCGCGGCCCGGTGCTTAAAGAGGCCAAACGCCTTGAAGAGGAAGGTCAAAAAGTTCTTAAGCTGAACATCGGCAACCCGGCGCCTTTTGGCTTTGACGCGCCAGATGAGATTCTTGTCGATGTCATCCGCAACCTGCCCACCGCGCAGGGCTACTGCGACTCTAAAGGGCTCTACTCCGCCCGCAAAGCTATCATGCAGCACTACCAGGCGCGCGACATGCGCGATGTGACGGTCGAAGATATCTATATCGGCAACGGCGTGTCAGAACTGATAGTCCAGGCAATGCAGGCATTATTGAACACCGGTGACGAAATGCTGGTGCCTGCGCCCGATTATCCGCTGTGGACGGCGGCGGTGTCGCTCTCCGGCGGCAAAGCGGTGCATTATCTTTGCGACGAATCCTCCGACTGGTTCCCGGATCTTGACGATATTCGTGCCAAAATCACGCCGCGCACCCGCGGGATTGTCATCATCAACCCGAACAACCCGACCGGCGCGGTCTACTCTAAAGAACTGCTGCTGGACATCGTTGAGATTGCCCGTCAGCACAACCTCATCATTTTCGCCGACGAAATCTACGACAAGATCCTCTACGATGACGCGCAACACCACTCGATCGCCGCGCTGGCACCGGATCTGCTTACCGTCACCTTTAACGGTCTTTCTAAAACCTACCGCGTGGCGGGTTTCCGTCAGGGCTGGATGGTACTGAACGGGCCGAAAAAACACGCCAAAGGGTATATCGAAGGGCTGGAAATGCTCGCCTCGATGCGCCTGTGCGCGAACGTGCCCGCGCAGCATGCCATTCAGACGGCGCTTGGAGGTTATCAGAGCATCAGCGAGTTTATCGTACCCGGCGGGCGGCTTTACGAGCAGCGTAACCGTGCGTGGGAGCTGATTAACGACATTCCGGGCGTTAGCTGCGTCAAACCGCGCGGCGCGCTCTATATGTTCCCGAAAATCGACGCAAAACGATTTAATATTCACGACGATCAGAAAATGGTGCTCGATTTCCTGCTTCAGGAAAAAGTGCTGCTGGTTCAGGGTACCGCGTTCAACTGGCCGTGGCCGGATCACGTGCGTATCGTGACGCTGCCGCGCATCGACGAACTCGATCTTGCCATCACTAAGCTCGGCCGCTTCCTTTCCGGCTATCATCAGTAACCGATTCGGGGGGAGATTTGCATCTTCCCCCCGCTCCCCTCACAATGGTTTTTTGTCGCAGTCACAGACAAGGGATCTTTATGAGTCAGAGTCATTTTTTCGCCTACCTTTCCCGCCTGAAGTTAATCAACCGCTGGCCGCTCATGCGCAACGTGCGCACTGAAAATGTCTCTGAACACAGTCTGCAGGTGGCGATGGTTGCCCACGCGCTCGCCGTGATTAAAAACCGGAAATTTCAGGGCAATGTGAATCCCGAGCGCATCGCGCTGCTGGCGATGTACCACGACGCCAGCGAAGTACTGACGGGCGATCTACCCACGCCGGTGAAATACTTTAACTCCCAGATAGCCCATGAATATAAGGCCATCGAGAAAATCGCTCAGCAAAAGCTGATCGCGATGGTGCCGGAAGAGTTACAGGACATCTTCGCCCCGCTGCTTGATGAGCATCACTATACGGAAGATGAGAAATCGCTGGTGAAACAGGCCGATGCGCTGTGCGCCTACCTGAAATGCCTGGAAGAGCTTTCGGCGGGCAACAATGAATTTCTGCTCGCCAAAAGCCGTCTGGAAAAAACGCTGGCACAGCGGCACAGCGCCGAAATGGACTATTTCATGCAGGTTTTCGTGCCGAGCTTCCATCTTTCCTTAGATGAAATCAGCCAGGACTCCCCGCTCTGAGCGGTTCAGAACGGGAACAGCACAGGGATTAACAGTACGCAGACCACCATCACGATAAGCGTGAACGGCACGCCGGTTTTTACAAAATCGCTGAAGCGGTAATTCCCTGGCCCCAGCACCAGCGTGTTGACCGGCGAGGACACTGGCGTCATAAAGGCCGCTGACGCCGCCATCGCGATGCCCATGGCGAACGGGTACGGTGACACGCCCATGGTTTTCGCGGCCGCCAGCGCAATAGGCGCCATCAATACGGCCGTCGCGGTATTGGAAATAAATAGTCCAATAACCGCGCACATCACAAACAGGCAGACCAGCATCATATGCGGGCCATAGCCGCCGCCGACGCGCATCAGGCCGTCAACAATCAGCGCCACCCCGCCAGTTTTTTGTAACGCCTGCGCGAATGGCATCATACCGACAATAAGAATAATGCTCGGCCAGTGAATGGCTTTCCACGCGCTTTCGGGGTTGATGCAGCGAAACTTGCCCATTAGCAGGCACGCTATAATCGCGGCGACGGGGTTCGGGATTTCATCCGTCAGCATCATCGCCACCATCAGCACCAGACAGAAGATGGCGTGCGGTGCCTGACTATGAGCGGGTGAAGCATCGCTCTCTTCCACCGGCAGATTGAGCACCACCACATCGCGGCTTTTCTGCCCGAGCTGGCTGATAAGCTTCCAGGTGCCGACGACCAAGAGTAAATCACCAAGCTCAAGCGGCTCGTCCACTATCGCGCCCGGCAGGGCTTTCCCTTCGCGTTTGATGCCGACGACATTCAGCCCGTAGCGGCTGCGAAAATTCAGTTCGCGCACCGTTTTACCCACCATGGTTCCTTCGGGCGTCAGCGACAGCTCGGCCATGCCGACATCCAGCGCCTGATCGGAAAAATAGTCGCCGCGCAGGATCATGGGCTCCAGTTGCTGCTCGCTGCAGAACTGACGCAAATCGATATCAGACGCGGAAATATCTATCAGCAACACATCCCGCGCGCGAAACTCCGTCACGCCATTCACATCCACAATCACACGGCGAAAATGACGCCAGCGCTCAACGCCTATCACATTCGCGCCATAGCGCTCACGGAGTTTTAAATCATCAAGGCGATGGCCGATAAGCGGCGAGCCGGGGCGAATGGCGAGGCGGCGCGCCCGCCCCGTAAGATGATAATCGCGGATAAAATCGCGGAAGGTGCGGCGGTTCCACGCCTGCGGCTTCTCGCGGCTGTCACCAGAGCCGAGCATAAAACGCATCACCAGCATATAGAGGATGCCAAGCGCGAGAATTGCCAGGCCTACGGGCGTCACGCTAAAGAAGCCAAAGCCCGGATGCCCTTCACGCAGCAGTTCGCTGTTCACCACCAGATTTGGCGGCGTCGCCACCAGCGTCATCATACCGCTGATAAGCCCGGCGAAGCTTAACGGCATCATCAGCCGCGACGGCGCAATTTTCATCCGCGCGCAGACGCTTATTACCACCGGAATAAAAATCGCCACCACGCCGGTGGAACTCATAAACGCGCCGAGCCCGGCAACGGTCAGCATCAGAAGGATTAACATACGGGTTTCGCTGCTGCCCGCCATTTGCACCAGCCAGGCGCCCATTTTCGTGGCAACGCCGGTACGCACCAGACCATCGCCAATCACAAACAGCGCGGCGATAAGAATGACGTTGGGATCGCTGAACCCTGCAAAGGCTTCGTTAACGGTCAGCGTCCCGCCGAGAATGAACGCCACAATCACCAGCAGCGCCACGGCGTCCATGCGGATTTTCCCGGTGGCGAACAGTAAAACCGCCACACCTAACAGCGTCAGCACCCAGATTAATTCACCATTCACAACGTATCCTTGTGTTGTCATCACGGCCTTAGGAAACGAAAACGGCGGGAAGCAACCCGCCGTACAAAGAAAGGTGGCGCGAGAGCGCCTGAGGGCGGACAGCCGTTACGGCTGCTTTTTAACGCTGACCCAGCCGTCCGCTCCTTTTTCCAGCACCAGTTCGGTAAGGGATTTAATCACCAGCGCCGCCTCGTCAAGACGCGGCGTATCGGCAGGCGGGTTAGCGGCAATCACCGGGCAACCCGCCGCAAGGCCAGAGAGAATGCCCGCAGGCGCGTCTTCCACGACAGCACACTCGTGAGGCGCAAGCCCCAGCAGCTCAGCGCCGAGCAAATACGCATCCGGCTCTGGTTTGCCGCGCTTCACGCGCTCCGCGGTAACGAACACTTCCGGCTCCGGCAGCCCCGTAGCACCACGACGCGCGGAGGCAACGGGCATAGAGCCTGAAGTGACAATAGCCCAGGGAATGCGGGCCTCGTTCAAATGGTTCAGCAGTTCCAGCGCGCCCGGCAGCGCGACGATGCCTTCGGTATCACTCGCTTCTATTTGTTCCAGACGATGAAACTCCGCCATGATCTCGTCTTCGCTGTGCCCCGCCATAAAATGACGGAGCGACGTGATCGCCTGCTTACCGTGAATAAAGCCCAGCACTTCGTCATGCGCGATGCCAAAGCGATCCGCCCAGTGACACCAGGCGCGTTCAACGGCGGGCAGAGAGTCCACCAGCGTACCGTCAAGATCGAACAAAAACCCTTTACATTCCACAGCCTTCTCCCGTCAGGCGTTAATAATTTGCATAATTTCGTTGGCGCACAAATGGTACTGCCGCGGGCACGCCTGCCACACTTTCAGCATCCGCTGGTATTTTTCCCACATCGGGGTTTGCGCGTTAAAGCCGTGCGTGCCGGCGTCGAAATGGGTATAGCGCCCTTCGGTATTAACCAGAAACCGCACGTAACCCAGAAAGCGCGCTTCGGTCGCCGCATCGAAGCCCAGGAAGGTGACGCGACGCTCATCAATGCTCTGGCCGTCTTTCATATTTGATCTGGAGACCTGGAGGGCGTGATACATCTCCATGATATCGATGACGGTGCGGCAGGTTTCTTCGCTGAGCTCGCCGAAATCGCGGTCGAGTTCGCGCATCTGTAACCCGTAACCGCGCTCAATAATGGTTTGCAGGCGGCGATAGCGCTCGCCATTTTCCGGATCGAGCAGGGTCATCATTTTGTACTGGTTGGAGAGAATAAGACGCTGGGCATGGGTCATTTCCATGGTGTGCTCCTGTTTCAGGCGAAGCCCGATCAAAGTGGGATACTGCCCTTACTTTGCCTTTTTTTGCCCAAACGTCTTTTGATCAATTACAAGTCATCAAGAAAAGTTTTATCAAGTTGCTTAAACGCACGTTTTAAGGTGTCGGCCAGCGCCTGATAATCGGGCTTTCCTTCTACCGGCGCGAGCGCCTGCCCCGCCTCCTGCAATTTCGTGCGCACTTCATAAAACCAGTTCAGCGTGCCCGGCGGCAGCGGCGTGACGGAGCGTTTGCCAAGCCACCACAGGCCCTGCATCGGCATACTCAGCGCGAACAGCGCCGTAGCGACGGCAGGCCCCAGCTGGCCGCCGAGCGCAATCTGCCAGCAGAGCGTAAATACGGCGACGGGCGGCATAATGCGTATCGCAAAGCGCGTGGCGCGGATTACGCGGTTTTCAATAAAGACCGGTGCCAGGCGTTTATCAGTCGGCCAGGTCTTGGAATAGTGTTGCCCACGACGAAACAGGCTAAAAAAGCTCACGGGGCGATTTTCAGGTGTCGACATGGCCTTACCTCAACTTCATTAATAAAAAATAAAATTTTCCTGCAAGATAACAACTCTCTATGACAACGTTCAAAATATTTTGTCAATACAAGTCGCAATCAGTTATCCTGTGCGCGCCTGCGATGGCGTAGAAGGCAAAGCCCGCGCTGTCAAATCTTTAAGGCCGTCTTTCGCGCCGGAAATTTGCGCAAAATGGCGTAAACTCTGTTTATTTCTTCGTCACAGCAGAATCTCGCTTCGCTATGACGTTAATCATAAATGTCGGCGTCATCTTACGCTACGCTGAGAGACTCACTGACGTTTTTTTAGCCACGTATCATTAATAGGTACTTCCATGTCGAGTAAGTTAGTACTGGTTCTCAACTGCGGTAGCTCCTCACTGAAATTTGCCATCATCGATGCTCTTAACGGTGACGAGTACCTGTCCGGTCTGGCCGAATGTTTCCATCTTCCAGAAGCGCGTATCAAATGGAAAATGGACGGCGGCAAACACGAAGCGGCGCTTGGCGCCGGTGCGGCTCACAGCGAAGCGCTGAACTTCATCGTTAATACTATTCTGGCACAAAAACCAGAGCTGTCTGCAGAGCTGACCGCGATTGGTCATCGTATCGTGCATGGTGGCGAAAAGTATACCAGTTCCGTTGTGATTGATGAGACTGTTATTCAGGGCATCAAAGATTCCGCCTCTTTCGCACCGCTGCACAACCCGGCTCACCTGATCGGTATCGCCGAAGCGCTGAAATCCTTCCCGCACCTGGCGGATAAAAACGTGGCCGTGTTCGACACCGCGTTCCACCAGACCATGCCGGAAGAATCTTACCTCTATGCCCTGCCGTACAAACTGTACAAAGAACACGGCATCCGTCGCTATGGCGCACACGGCACCAGCCACTTCTACGTGACGCAGGAAGCCGCGAAAATGCTGAACAAACCGGTGGAAGAAGTGAACATCATCACTTGCCACTTGGGCAACGGCGGTTCTGTTTCCGCTATCCGCAACGGCAAATGCGTTGACACCTCCATGGGTCTGACCCCGCTGGAAGGTCTGGTTATGGGCACCCGCTCCGGCGACATCGACCCGGCTATCGTCTTCCATCTGCACGACGCGCTGGGCATGAGCGTTGATGACATCAACAAACTGCTGACCAAAGAGTCCGGTCTGCTGGGCCTGACCGAAGTCACCAGCGACTGCCGTTATGTTGAAGATAACTACGCGACCAAAGAAGACGCGAAGCGCGCGATGGACGTTTACTGCCATCGCCTGGCGAAATACATCGGCTCTTACACCGCGCTGATGGAAGGCCGTCTGGACGCGGTCGTCTTCACCGGCGGCATCGGCGAGAACGCGGCGATGGTTCGCGAACTCTCCCTCGGTAAACTGGGCGTGCTGGGCTTCGAGGTTGACCACGAGCGCAACCTGGCCGCGCGTTTCGGCAAATCCGGCTTCATCAACAAAGAAGGCACCACCCTCGCGATGGTCATTCCGACCAACGAAGAACTGGTTATCGCGCAGGACGCCTGCCGCCTGACCGCCTGATCCCTCACCGCCAGCCTCGCTGGCGGTGTTGTTTTATGTGGTGCCAGCCGCGCGGCTGGCTGCAAAAAAGAGGATAAACCGTGTCCCGTATCATTATGCTTATTCCTACCGGAACCAGCGTCGGCCTGACCAGCGTCAGCCTCGGCGTGATCCGCGCTATGGAACGTAAAGGCGTTCGTCTGAGCGTCTTCAAACCTATCGCCCAGCCACGTACTGGCGGCGATACGCCGGACCAGACCACGACTATCGTGCGTGCTAACACCAATCTGCCGGCCGCTGAGCCGCTGCGCATGAGCCACGTCGAGTCGCTGCTCTCCAGCAACCAGAAAGACGTGCTGATGGAAGAGATCATTGCTCGCTTCCATGAGAACACCAAAGATGCCGAAGTGGTGCTGGTGGAAGGCCTGGTGCCGACCCGTAAGCATCAGTTCGCTCAGTCGCTGAACTATGAAATCGCGAAGACCCTGAACGCGGAAATCGTGTTTGTAATGTCTCAGGGCACCGATACCCCGGAACAGCTGAAAGAGCGTATCGAGCTGACGCGCAGCAGCTTCGGCGGCAGCAAAAACGCCAACATCACCGGTGTTATCGTCAACAAACTGAACGCGCCCGTGGACGAGCAGGGCCGCACGCGCCCGGATCTCTCCGAGATTTTCGATGACTCCACGAAAGCGAAAGTCATCAATATCGATGCACAGCATCTGCAGGCCATCAGCCCGCTGCCGGTTCTCGGCGCGGTGCCGTGGAGCTTTGATCTTATCGCCACCCGCGCTATCGATATGGCCCGTCACCTGAACGCGACCATCGTTAACGAAGGCGATATCAAAACCCGCCGCGTGAAGTCTGTGACGTTCTGCGCGCGCAGCATTCCGCACATGCTGGAACATTTCCGTCCGGGCTCTCTGCTGGTGACCTCCGCGGATCGCCCTGATGTGTTAGTGGCTGCCTGCCTCGCCGCGATGAACGGCGTGGAAATCGGTGCCATCCTGCTGACCGGCGGCTATGAAATGGACGAGCGCATCAGCAAGCTGTGCGAACGCGCTTTCGCCACCGGCCTGCCGGTATTCATGGTGAACACCAACACCTGGCAGACTTCGCTCAGCCTGCAGAGCTTTAATCTGGAAGTGCCGGCAGACGACCACGAGCGTATCGAAAAAGTACAGGAATATGTGGCAAGCCACGTTAACGCCGAGTGGATCGACTCTCTGACCGCCGCCTCCGAGCGCAGCCGTCGTCTCTCGCCGCCAGCGTTCCGCTACCAGCTGACCGAGCTTGCGCGTAAAGCGGGCAAACGCGTCGTGCTGCCGGAAGGCGACGAACCGCGCACCGTCAAAGCCGCGGCCATCTGCGCCGAGCGCGGCATCGCGACCTGCGTGCTGCTGGGCAACCCGGATGAAATCGCGCGCGTTGCCGCCGCACAGGGCGTTGAACTGGGCGCTGGCATTGAAATCGTCGATCCGGAAGTGGTACGCGAAAGCTATGTGGCACGTCTGGTTGAGCTGCGTAAAAACAAAGGCATGACCGAAGCGGTCGCCCGCGAGCAGCTGGAAGATAACGTGGTGCTGGGCACGCTGATGCTGGAGCAGGACGAAGTGGACGGTCTGGTATCAGGCGCGGTTCACACTACCGCGAACACCATTCGCCCGCCGCTGCAGCTCATCAAAACGGCACCGGGCAGCTCGCTGGTCTCTTCTGTGTTCTTCATGCTGCTGCCGGAACAGGTTTATGTGTACGGCGACTGCGCGATCAACCCGGATCCGACTGCAGAACAGCTGGCCGAAATCGCCATCCAGTCCGCCGATTCCGCTGCCGCTTTCGGCATCGAACCGCGCGTGGCGATGCTCTCCTACTCCACCGGCAACTCCGGTGCGGGCAGCGATGTCGAAAAAGTGCGTGAAGCGACCAAACTGGCGCAGGAAAAACGCCCTGACCTGGTTATCGACGGCCCGCTGCAGTATGACGCTGCCGTTATGGCTGACGTAGCGAAATCCAAAGCGCCGAACTCACCGGTTGCCGGCCGTGCTACCGTGTTCATCTTCCCGGATCTGAACACCGGTAACACCACGTACAAAGCGGTACAGCGCTCTGCCGACCTGATCTCCATCGGGCCGATGCTGCAGGGTATGCGCAAACCGGTTAACGACCTGTCCCGTGGCGCGCTGGTTGACGATATCGTCTACACCATCGCCCTGACGGCAATTCAGGCAAGCCAGCAGTAATCACTGCTGAAAAGAAAGCAAAAGGCCGCGCGATGCGGCCTTTTTTATATCCTGCCAGTACGCGCTTAAGCACGCTCCAGCGAAAACCATCGCCGCCACACAAAGCGAATCACGTAATACTCCACCGTGCCGAGCAGTAAAAACCAGATGCAGAAGATGATGGTGTAGAGCTGGTTAAGATCGACCAGATGGAACATCGTCATCAGGTGCTGCGCCAGCGTCAGCGTGAGTCTCGGGGCCGGCAGCAGCAGGCAGGAGAGAAACGCCAGCAGCAAAATGCCACCAGCGGTGATCAGCGTTTCAAGAGGATGCTTCATGAGAGGCTTTCGGTTGGTTCAAAAGCGTATTGTCAGGGAATCTGGCGCGCTATGCAAACCGCCCGCGCTCAGTGGTTAGTCGGGGCATCGCCCTGCTTGCGCCAGGTGCCTGGCGACATCCGATACTTACGCGTGAAGAGTCTCGTAAAAGTTTGCTGAGAATCGAACCCGTATTTCATGGAAATATCCAGCACGCGGTCGTTGGTGGCACGCAGGTCCTGCGCCGCCAGCCGCAGCTTTTTCTCGCGAATATAACGCCCGATGCTCTCCCCTTTATGATGGTGAAAAAGCCGCTGCAAATGCCATTTCGAATAACCCGCGTGGCGCGCGATATCATCAATGCGCAGCGGCTTATGAAGATTGTCATCAATCCAGTCGGTCAGCGTTTCAATAACCTGAGCGGGAAGTTCCATAGAATCCCTCCAGTAGTGGTAATCGCAATGATGTTTCAGGCCTTCGCCTGTCCTGAATTCCGGCTCGCATGAGCGCTCTGCTCATTTTCCGGGCGAAAACGGCCCGCACGCAGCACCATCAAAAATGGTAGCCAGTGAAACTTGATAATGAGTGAGTAAACACTCATTATAGGAATGTCGGCCGATTCGTCAACTCTGTTTTTTCCTGTGATCGCAAGCCTTGCAGCGGATCGGCGAGTCGTGATTCAATCTGCCCTTTTTACAGGAGAGCAATGTCCGTGGCGCGTCCCCGCAGTGAAGATAAAAGAATGGCGATTCTCGAAGCCGCCACCGAAGCGATAGCCGAGGCGGGCCTTGGCGCGTCGACCGCGCTTATCGCGCGTAAAGCGGGCGTGGCTGAAGGGACGATATTTCGCTATTTCGCCTCCAAGGACGATCTCTATAACGCGCTCTATGTCCATCTTAAGCAAGATTTCTGCCGTTCGATGATAGGCAAGCTCGACAGCAAGAACGACCACAAAGAAAATATTCGTTATGTCTGGAACAGCTTTATCGACTGGGGGTTAACCAAACCGGAAGCCAATCTGGCCGCGCGTAAGCTCGAAGTCAGCAGTCGTATTACCGATGAAAGCAAAAAACTGGTGACCGATATCTACCCGGAGCTCCACGAGCTTTGCGAGAAATGCATTTTGCCGCTGTTCCGCTCCAGTGAATTTCGCGCGTTTGGCGATGAAATTTTCTTTGCGCTGGCGCAGACGACCATGGATTTCGCGACGCGCGAACCGGCACGCTCTGACGAGTTTAAAGCGGTGGGATTTGATACGTTGTGGCGCGCGATGTGCGACAACCAGCAGGCGTAAACTAACGCTGTAAAAGCCGCCCCGCGCGTCGCTGACGATGGCGGGGCCGCGACGCTTAGCTGAGCGTAGGGTTTTTCTCTTCCTGCTCTTTTTCTTTACTGTCTTTACTGTGACTGCCACTCTCCTGACCCGCGTTACGGCTCAGCCAGAGCGAAAGCGCTTTTAACGTATCCGGCGTGAACTCATCGCAACGCGCCGTTATCTCTTCCGGCTCCATCCAGCATACTTCGCTGATTTCGCTCTCCTGGAGCGCGAACGGACCGTGGGAGACGCAGCTGAACAGCCCGCCCCAGACGCGACAATGCTCATCTTCAAAATAAAACTGCCCGTGCTCGGCGAAAGGAACGCCCGCGATGCCCAGCTCCTCTTCCGCCTCGCGACGCGCGCTCTCAAGCAGCGCTTCGCCCGCCTGCACTACGCCGCCTGCGGTGGCGTCGAGCATGCCCGGCATAAAGTCTTTGATATCAGTGCGACGCTGCACCAGGATTTTGCCCATACCATCATGCACCACGATATAGGTCGCGCGGTGACGCAAACGTTCGGCGCGCATCTGCGCCCGGCTGGACTGCGCTATCACCTCATTGTCTTCACTGACAATGTCCACCCATTCCATGTCTGCCAAATGATTCTGCTCCACCATCAGGAAACCTTCTGTAATAAGCGCTCTTACGGCGCGTTCTGGTTGTTCGGTAAATTAAGGGGAAATCGCGATCTGTGCAATAACCTGCGAGGTTTCCAGGGTAATGACGCTCAACGTATCGCCATTGAGGAACCCGTAGCTTGCCGGATGCCCGCCTTTCGGCATACTGATTGAGCCTGGATTAAAGTGGAACTGCTCGCCGTGGCGTGCCGCCACCGGAATATGCGTGTGGCCGTAGATCAGGACATCGCCTGCGGCCAGCGGCGGCAGGTTATCGGGGCTGTAGAGATGACCGTGGGTCAAAAAGAGCCGCTGTCTGGCGAGCAACACCTGCTGCCAGGGCGCGGTGACGGGAAATTCCAGCAGCATCTGGTCAACTTCGCTGTCGCAGTTGCCGCGCACCGCGATAATGCGGTCGGCCACGGTGTTAAGCCGTTTCGCCACTTCGCCTGGGGCGTAGCCCTCAGGAAGCGGGTTACGTGGCCCGTGGTTTAAAAAATCTCCCAGCAATACCAGCCAGCGGGCGTCGCTGTCGGCAAAGCGCGCCAGCAGAAGCTCTGTGGCAGGCAGCGAGCCGTGAATATCCGAAGCAAACATCAGCTTCATTACTCACCTTCCGAATGAAAATTGTGGTGCACGCATGATAACGGATCGCGCCGGGCTTATCAGCCCAAACGCCTGGCAGAAAGTGCGATATAACGCTGTACCGACGCGCGCTGCCACTGGAACGCAGCGTAGTCGGCAAGCGCCTCCGGCACCGGGTCGCCATGCATAACCAGCCGGTTAATCATCAGCGCCAGATCGGTATCTGCGAGTGACCATTCACCAAACAGATTTTGTTGCCCGTGCGGAAGTAACGCCTGCGCGCACGCGATAAGCTTATCCGCCGCCGCCTGGCCATCTGCACTTAATGGCGCGTAGCGGGCCGCGCCAAAGATAACGTCAGTCGGACGTTCGGCACGTAACGCGCCCAGATCGCTGCGCAGCCACGCCTGCACCTGACGGGCGCGGGCACGTTTTTCAATATCGTGCGGATAGAGCCTCTCCCACACCGGCGGCGCAAAGCGCTCTTCAAGATATTCCGTAATAGCGGAGGATTCGCTCAGCGCGAAATCGTCAATCACCAGCAGCGGCACACGGCGCGTCAGGGCGAAGCCCTGCCAGTCGGCCTGTAAATGTTCGCCGCGCGACAAATCGCGGGTTTGCAGCTGAAATTGCAAACCTTTTTCCTGAAGCGCCACCCAGACGGACATCACGTAAGGGCTAAAGAAACTGGCATCGGACCAAAGCGTAATGGCGGGCTGCGACATAGCAATTCTCATCTCTGATGGCGGATAGCTAAAACTATACCGTAAACCGTTTTCTGTCATGCTGCCGACTATGAGAGCTGCCGCATTATTCAGCAAACCGCCTATACTTTGAGCACGCCAAATCCCCATCTAAAGGACGCTGTCATGCTGGATCTCTACTACGCCCCGACGCCGAACGGCCATAAAGTTACGCTGTTTCTTGAAGAGGCCGGGCTTGAGTATCGCCTCCACCGCGTTGACATCAGCAAGGGCGAGCAGTTTAAACCGGAATTTCTCGCCATTGCCCCGAACAATAAAATTCCCGCCATTATCGACCATGCGCCCTCCGACGGCGGCGCGCCGCTGAGTTTGTTTGAATCGGGCGCGATTTTGCTCTATCTCGCCGAGAAGAGCGGCAAGCTGTTGAGCGGCGAACTGCGCGAGCGTCAGGTGACGCTACAGTGGCTGTTCTGGCAGGTTGCCGGATTCGGGCCGATGCTTGGCCAGAACCACCACTTCAACCATTTCGCGCCCCAGGCGGTGCCTTACGCCATTGAACGCTATCAGGTGGAGACACAGCGTCTCTACGGCGTGCTGAATAAGCGTCTGGAGAAATGCCCGTGGCTTGGCGGCGAGCGTTACAGCATTGCCGATATCGCCACCTATCCGTGGGTGGTGTCGCACGAGCGCCAGCGAATCGATCTCGACAACTTCCCGGCGGTCAGCAACTGGTTTGAGCGCATCAGGCATCGCCCGGCGACCGAACGTGCGTACCAGCTCGCCAGCAGTTAACCAGCGCAAATACGTTGTTAACCTTCTCTCTTTACAGGAAAAATTACGCCCGGCGTGCGCCATATCTCAGGCAAACCTTGCCGGGTCGCCTATGCTGAAGAGATAACACTACGTTATGCGCGGGCGGCGCAGGAGGCACTTATGGAGATTCTGGTAACTGGCGGTACTGGCCTGATTGGCCGCACGCTGACATCGCGTCTGGTGGCGTTAGGGCATCACGTCACGGTCGTGACCCGCAATCCTGAGCGTGCCCGCGCGCGGCTCGACACCGCTATTACGCTGGTGCCGGGCCTCGATCACTTCGATAATCTCGATGCGTTCGACGCGGTGATTAACCTCGCGGGCGAGCCTATTGCCGATAAACGCTGGACCGCCGCCCAGAAAGAGCGCCTGTGTCAGAGCCGCTGGCATATAACGCAGCAACTGGTGGCGATGATGCAGGCTGGTAGCAATCCGCCTGCGGTTTTTCTCTCCGGCTCTGCGGTCGGTTATTACGGCGATCTCGGCGAAGTGGTGGTGACGGAAGACGAACCGCCGCACAGCGAATTTACCCATAAGCTTTGCGCCCGCTGGGAGCAGATAGCCGAAGGCGCTCAAAGCGATAAAACCCGCGTCTGCCTGCTGCGCACCGGCGCGGTGCTCGCGCCCGATGGCGGCATGATGAGCAAACTGCTGCCGCTGTTTCGTCTGGGCCTTGGCGGGCCGATTGGCAGCGGCCGTCAGTATCTCGCCTGGATCCATATCGACGATATGGTCAACGCGATTATCTGGCTGCTGGATAACGATCTGCGCGGGCCATTTAACATGGTCTCCCCTTACCCGGTGCGCAACGAGCGCTTTGCCCACGCGCTCGGCCATGCACTGCACCGCCCCGCGCTGATGCGCGCGCCCGCAACCGCCGTGCGCCTTATGATGGGCGAATCCGCGGTCCTGGTGCTGGGCGGCCAGCGCGCCCTGCCTAAACGCCTGGAGGAATCGGGCTTCGGTTTCCGCTGGTTTGAGCTGGAAGAGGCGCTGGAGGATATCGCTGCGCGAGCGCGTTGATGCCGTCTTTGGCTACGCGGGCAATGATGGTGCCCGCGTCCCGCTATTTTTTACACGTTTCACCCGCCGCTGGCATTTCCTCACCTGATTACGTTATAATCAATATCACGAATATCATTTATATCACGAAGGGGGCACAATGAGTTCCCGTCCACGCCACGTAAAACTGAACGAGTATCCACTGGACGTCAGCGTCGAGTTTGTCGATGTCGGGCATCTGGTGACGTCCCTGCACGAGACGCCTGCGCCCTGGGGGCGTATTCAGCTTTCCGATATACCAGGAGAAGACGCCGGGCGTTATCTGATGCTCAAAATGCCGGATGATGTAAACGAAGAGACGCTGGATAACGATTTGCGGCTTGCGATTGTCAGCGCCGTCACGGCGGTGTCGCAAATGAAGCGCGCCGGGCACCATAGCGAGCCCGCGCACGCCGCGCCGTTGCAGGCCCGTAATCGCGAGCGGCTTGATGCGCTGCGCCAGACCGTGCTTGATGAAGGCCAGTGGCTGTCTGCAGGCGAAGTGAGCCTTGCCGCCGGTGCCGCGCTGAAAAACCCGAGCGCGACCGCGAACCGCTGGAAACAGGCGGGTAAAGTTTTTGCGTTGCCGGTCAACGGCAAAGATCGTTACCCCGCCTGGGCGTTTGACGAAGGCGGTCAGCCGCTGCCGTCACTCAAACCCATCCTTGCGCTGTTTCGTGAGAAAACGCCCTGGAGTATCGCCCTCTGGTTTCATTCGCCCAATGCCTGGCTTGGCGGCGCAAAACCCAAAGACCGTCTGAAAGCCGATCCGCAGGCGGTGCTGGACGCCGCAAAAGCGGAAGCCGAAGGGCCGATGCATGGTTGAATTCAGGGAAGAACGCCTGCCTGCGCCGCCTGCAGATATGCAAGTGCCGCGCGTCACGGTATGGCCCGCAGGGAGGCGGATAGTTCGCGTTCACAGCCGTCAGTTCGCGGGCGACGCTTTCAACCCAGGTTATGGTAACGCGCGTTTCAGCCCGCTACAGCGCGCCGATGGCCGTCTTATTCCAACGCTTTATGGCGGTATTGATGCCGAAGTGGCGATTATGGAATCGCTGTTTCACGATGTCCCGGCAGGCGCCTCTGGTGCCAGCTTCGATCTGCATAAGGCCCGTGAACTTTGCATCAGCACGTTAACACCGGACGTGGCGCTTGAGCTCGCTAACCTGACGCCGGTGCTGCTGCGCCGCTGGGGCGTCACGCAGGCGGCGCTGACCGGAAGCTCTCCGCAGTGTTATCCGCAAACGCGCCTGTGGGCGAGCGCCATTCACGCCGCGAATCCGCGCCTTCACGGTATTAGCTGGGCGTCGCGCCAGCACGGCGGCAAAGCGCTGATGCTCTTCGGGGATCGCATTAACCGTCTTACGCTGCATGAAAGTCTGCCGCTGATACCGGGGGTGCTGACCGAGATTTACCGGCTGGCCGAAGAGATGGGTCTGATTCTGATAGACGACGAGGCATAACCGGCGTCCCTGCCGGACTGATAGATATTACTTCAGCGATCCCTTCAAAAATTGCTGCAGACGCGAGCTTTGCGGGTTGTTAAAGAGCGCGTCCGGCGGCCCTTCTTCTTCGATTTTGCCCTGATGCAGGAAAATCACATGCGAGGAAACATGGCGGGCAAACTCCATTTCGTGCGTCACGACCACCATCGTTTTGCCCTCTTCGGCAAGCTTTTGCATGATACGCAGCACTTCGCCCACCAGTTCAGGGTCCAGCGCGGAGGTCGGTTCGTCGAACAGCAAGACATCCGGCTCCATCGCCAGCGCGCGGGCAATCGACACGCGCTGCTGCTGACCACCGGAGAGATGCACCGGGTATTTGCCCTGCGCGCGCTCATCGATGCCCACTTTGGCGAGGTATTTCACCGCACGCTCGCGCGCATCCTGTTTGCTTAAGCCCAGCACCTGAACCGGCGCTTCCATCACGTTCTCCAGCACAGTCATGTGGCTCCACAGGTTAAAGTGCTGGAACACCATCGTCAGGCGCGTGCGCAGAAGGCGCAGCTGGTTTTTATCCGCCACCTTGAGCTGACCGTCTTTGTCACGCACCAGCGTAATGTTCTGGTTGTTCACCACGATGGTGCCTTCGCTGGGCTTTTCCAGGAAGTTAATGCAGCGCAGGAAGGTGCTCTTGCCGGAGCCAGAAGAGCCGATAATGCTGATGACATCACCGGCGTTCGCCTTCAGCGATACCCCTTTAAGCACTTCATGTTCGCCGTAGCGCTTGTGCAGATCGGTAACGTTTAATTTATTTTCAGACATGCGTAGCCACTCAGTGCGTTGAAGCCGGTTTCAGGTGCCGCAGCCAGCGCTTTTCCGCCTTGCGGAAGAGGCTTATCAGCACATAAGAGATAATCAGGTACAGCACCGCCGCGATGCCAAACGCCGTAAACGGCTGATAAGTGGCGGCGTTAATATCGCGGGCGATCTTCAGCAGATCCGGGACGGTCGCGGTAAACGCCAGCGCCGTGGAGTGCAGCATCAGGATCACCTCATTGCTGTAGGCAGGCAGCGCGATGCGCAGCGCCGACGGCAGAATAATGCAGCGGTACATTTTAAAGCGTGAAAAGCCGTAAGCGCGCGCCGCCTCGATCTCGCCGTGCGGCACCGCCCGTATGGCGCCCGCGAAAATCTCGGTGGTGTACGCGCAGGTGTTGAGCGTCAGCGCCAGTACGGTACAGTTCAGGCCGCTGCGAAAGAACTCATTGAGTAATGGCGTGCCTTTCACCACGTCCAGCGTGTACATGCCGGAGTAGAAGACCAGCAGTTGCACGTAGAGCGGCGTGCCGCGAAAAACATAGGTAAAGAGCCAGATGGGGAACCAGACCAGTTTGTTTTCCGAAACGCGGCCAATGGCGAGAAAAACCGCCAGCACGCCGCCCATCACCACCGAGGCGATAAGCAGCCAGAGCGTAATCGCCACACCCGTAAAGCGATAGCCGTCGGTCCACAGCAGGGATTTCCAGTACTCCTGAATAATCTCGATCACAGGTCGGCCCTCTTCACGCCCACGGTATAGCGACGCTCAAGCAGCAGCAGAACGCCGTTGGAGAGCGTGGTAAACACCAGATAAATCAGCCCGCAGACAATCGCGAAGTAAAACGGCTGCCAGGTGCTTTTCCCGGCAAGCTGCGTCGCTTTCACGACATCTTCCAGGCCCAGTAGCGACACCAGCGCGGTGGCTTTTAAAATCACCTGCCAGTTGTTGCCGATGCCCGGCAGCGCATAGCGCATCATGGAAGGAAACAGAATCCGGCGGAAGGTTTGCGAGCCGGTAAAACCAAACGCGGTCGCCGCCTCGATATGGCCTTTCGGCACGGCGAGATACGCGCCGCGGAAGGTTTCGGTGAAATAAGCGCCGTAGATAAACCCAAGCGTGATAATCCCCGCGATCATCGGGTCGATATCAAACTGGCTGAATCCCAGCGCGTCGGTGATGGCGTTCAGCGCAATCTGCAAACCGTAAAAAATTAGCAGCATCAGAACGAGATCGGGCACGCCGCGAATCAGCGTCGTGTACGCTTCAAAAATCAGCGCCAGCGGGCGGTTATGTGAGAGCTTCGCCCCTGCGCCGACCAGACCAATCGCCACCGAGAGGACAACGGCGCTGAGCGCCAGCTCCAGGGTGACGAGCGCGCCCTGAAGGATTACCTGTGAAAACCCATACAGCATGGTGACTTATCCTGTACTCAGCGTGCGCACGGCCCATCGGCGCCCCGCAGGGCGCCGTGCAAACGCGTGCGGATTAATCGCCGTAGACGTTAAAATCGAAATAC
The DNA here is from genome assembly GCF_053627815.1 of Cronobacter sp. 153480017-3. Taxonomy (NCBI): domain Bacteria; kingdom Pseudomonadati; phylum Pseudomonadota; class Gammaproteobacteria; order Enterobacterales; family Enterobacteriaceae; genus Cronobacter; species Cronobacter sp. 153480017-3. Next base: position 87,127 of record NZ_JBSEYN010000006.1, read on the forward strand.
TTTTTGGCAAGCTTCTCGTAGGTGCCGTCGGCGCGCATGTCGGCAAACGCCTTGTTCAGCGCCTCGCGCAGTTCGTTATCTTCTTTACGGATCCCCATGCCGGTGCCGACGCCAAAGAGTTTTTCATCTTTAATCGACGGGCCACCGAACTGATAGCCTTTGCCCACCGGCTGCTTCAGAAAGCCTTCGCTGGCGGCCACTTCATCCTGAAACGCGGCGTCGATACGGCCCGCGGTCAGGTCGGAATAGATATTGTCCTGGCCCTGATAAGAGACAATCTCCACGCCTTTCGGCGCCCAGTGCTCATTACCGTAAGTTTCCTGGGTGGTGCCCTGCAACACGCCCACGCGTTTGCCCTTCAGCGACTCCAGCGTCGGCTGAATGGGCGAGCCTTTTGCCACCACCAGGCGCGAATCCGCGGCGTAGAGCTTGTCGGTAAAGGCGATTTCCTGCTGGCGTTTTTCGGTGATCGACAGCGACGACATAATCGCGTCGATTTTCTTCGCTTTCAGCGACGGGATCAGCGCATCCAGCGGCTGTTCAGTGAACGAACATTGCGTCTGAATGCGTTTGCACAGTTCTTTGGCCAGATCGATGTCGAAACCGACCAGTTCACCCTGCGCGTTTTTCGATTCAAACGGCGCATAGGTAGGGTCAGTGCCGATACGTAAGTGCTGCGGAATTGCTGCGAAAGCCCCAGAAATGCTGGACAGCGCCAGCCCCAGAGAAAGTGCTAACAGCCTTTTTTTCATAACTATCCTCATCAGACGCGCATATTTAAATGTCAGGCGGAAAAACTGCACTTATCGTGCCATCACTGCCGCCTCGTAATCAAAACTTTATGCGCGCTGAGATAGATTTATTTTCATTTTCGGTGCGTAGAAATGCACACATGCTCTTCTCTGGTGCATAACCTGCACCATTTTGCGTCATGCTAGCCAGACACGCACCAACATAGTGACTGGCTGGCAAACGCGTTACAGATAATCAGTCGCCATAGACGTTAAAGTCGAAATATTTTTTCGCCATTTTGTCGTAGGTGCCGTCTTTGCGAATCTCGCCGAGCGCTTTGTCGAACGCGGCTTTCAGCTCGGCGTCTTCTTTACGCAGGCCAACGCCGGTACCGTCGCCAAAGTAGTTTTTGTCTTTCACCGATGGGCCGGCAAACGCGTAATCCTTCCCGGCAGGCTGTTTGAGGAAACCTTCGCTGGCGGCCACTTCATCCTGCAGCGCTGCATCGAGACGGCCCGCCGAGAGATCGGAGTAGATCAGATCCTGGTTCTGGTAGGCCACGACATCGACGCCCTTCCCGCGCCATTTTTCATTGGCGTAGGCTTCCTGCGTGGAGCCCTGCAGCACGCCCACATGTTTGCCTTTCAGCGATTCAATGGTCGGCTGAATGGTCGCGCCTTTGGCGGCGATCAGGCGGGAGTCGGCGGCGTAAAGCTTGTCAGAGAAGGCAATCTCTTTCTGACGCTTTTCGGTAATAGAGAGCGAAGAGATAATCGCGTCGATTTTTTTCGCTTTAAGCGACGGGATCAGCGAATCGAAATCGCTGCCAACCCAGGTGCATTTCACCTGCATGCGTTTACACATCTCGTTGCCGAGATCGATATCAAACCCGACAAAATCGCCTTTAGCGTCTTTTGAGGAGAACGGCGCGTAGGTGGCATCCGTACCGATGCGTACCGTCTGGGGGAGCGCGGCGAAAACGCTGGCGCTGGTGGAAAGGCCAAGCAGTAAGGAGAACGCGAGCACCTTCTTCTTCATACATTACCCTCAAGTTTTCTGTTTTATTATCTGTTGCGTTGTGTGTTGCAACCAGACGTTGCACTTCCCATGCCAGCTTTGCGTCGCCGCATACGCCGCCATGATTTGTTAAAAAATGGTTGCAATGAAGTTGTGTGAATGAAGATAGCATTCCGCACAGCAGACGCTGAGCGTGAAATCGCAAAAGGCGGGATTAAATGTCGAGGATATGATCGCGCTTGCAGAATTGCCCCACAATGAGGCACCGCGCTGCGCTTTGCCCCATGTTGGCGCGCATTACGCGCCGGGCCAGCGGGTGAAGAGATCGGCAGGAAGCGTGATATCAAGCTGATCGAGCGCGCGGTTTACCGTCTGGTTAATCACATCATCCAGCGTCTGCGGGCGATGATAAAATGCGGGCATCGGCGGCATGATAATCGCGCCAAGCTCAGCGGCCTGTGTCATCAGACGCAAATGGCCGAGATGCAGCGGCGTTTCCCGCACGCACAGCACCAGCCTGCGACGCTCTTTTAACACCACATCCGCCGCGCGGGTCAGCAGCCCGTCGGTATAGCTGTTCACAATGCCGGAGAGCGTTTTAATCGAACACGGCAGAATAATCATTCCGTCGGTTTTAAACGAGCCGGAAGAAACGCTGGCAGCGATATCGCGCGCGTCGTGATTCACATCAGCCAGCGCCTGAACATCGCGCACGCTCATATCGGTTTCAAGCGACAGCGTCTGACGCGCCGCCTGGCTCATGATGAGATGCGTTTCCACCTCTGCCACCGACTGAAGCGTCTGCAACAGCCGGATGCCATAAATTGCGCCGCTGGCGCCAGAGATGCCGACAATGATTTTTTTCATGGAGTTATCAGGAAAAGGAGCACTGAGCGAGACTTTGCCGCAAGACGCGGCGAGATGCAAACGGGGATTTCGCCCCTCGCGTTGCGCAAGGGGCGACGGCACGGGGAAAGATTAGCCTTCGTTGTGCATCTCTAAGTTTTCGACTTCGTTCTGGCGCATGACCGCTTTGGCGTCGTCGTTACGCAGGGATTCAAGGTATTCCAGGTACTGGTGATCGACATCTTTGGTGACGTAAACGCCGTTAAAGACCGAGCATTCGAACTGCTGAATATCCGGGTTCTCGGCGCGTACGGCTTCGATGAGATCGTCGAGATCCTGGAAAATCAGGCCGTCTGCGCCGATGATCTGGCGGATTTCATCTACTTCGCGGCCGTGAGCGATAAGCTCGTTGGCGCTCGGCATGTCGATACCGTAGACGTTCGGGAAGCGAATTTCCGGCGCGGCGGAGGCCAGATAGACCTTCTTCGCGCCCGCCTCGCGGGCCATCTCGATAATCTGCTCGGACGTGGTGCCGCGCACGATGGAATCATCCACCAGCAGCACGTTTTTATCGCGAAACTCGGCGCGATTAGCGTTCAGTTTGCGGCGCACCGATTTACGGCGCAGATGCTGTCCCGGCATGATGAAGGTACGGCCGACGTAGCGGTTTTTCACAAAACCCTGGCGGTAGGGTTTGTTAAGAATGCGCGCGATTTCAAGGGCGATATCGCAGGAGGTTTCCGGGATCGGGATCACCACGTCGATATCCAGATCTTCCCACTCGCGGGCGATTTTCTCGCCGAGCTTTTTGCCCATTTCCACGCGAGCGCTGTAGACGGAAATCTTGTCGATAAAGGAGTCCGGGCGCGCGAAGTAAACATACTCAAACAGGCACGGGTTGCTGACCGGGTTGTCAGCGCACTGGCGCGTGAAGAGCTGGCCTTTTTCGCTGATATACACCGCTTCGCCAGGCGCTACGTCGCGCAGGAACTCAAAGCCCAGCGTATCGAGCGCCACGCTCTCGGACGCCACCATGTACTCGGCGCGGCCGTTACCGGCGTCGCGTTTGCCAAGCACCAGCGGGCGAATGCCGTTAGGGTCGCGAAACGCTACCATGCCGTGGCCGATGATCATCGCCACACACGCGTATGCGCCGCGGATCAGGCGGTTCATCGCCGCGATGGCCGCGAAAATGTTGTCCGCTTCCAGCGGGTAGTGACGGAAGTTATCCAGCTCGCTGGCGAAAATATTGAGCAGGATTTCAGAATCTGAGGTGGTGTTGATATGACGGCGCTTCTCTTCAAAGAGCATTTTGCGCAGTTCATGGGCGTTCGTCAGGTTGCCATTATGGGCAAGCGTAATACCGTAGGGCGAGTTCACATAGAACGGCTGGGCTTCGGAGGCGCTGGAGCTGCCTGCCGTCGGGTAGCGTACATGGCCGATACCCATATTGCCCTGCAGACGCTGCATGTGGCGGGCTTCGAATACATCATTCACCAGGCCGTTCGCTTTACGCAGACGGAAGCAATTATTCGCATCGATGGTGATGATGCCTGCGGCATCCTGCCCGCGGTGCTGAAGCACCGTTAACGCGTCATAAATCGACTGGTTGACCGGCATAACACCGGCGATCCCGACAATACCGCACATGTTGTCTTTTCCTCAATTCAAAGACCGCCCCCGGCACGATTACCGGGGCAGGAAACTTGACGAGCTTTGCAGATAGTCAAAGAACCATCTGATGATGAAACTGAACTGCGGGATGAGCTGCGACTTTTGCCAGTCCTCGCTTTTGGACAGGCCCGTGAAGGTATCAAGAAAGAACAGAATGGCGGCGACAATCAGCACGCCCCGCAAGGCGCCGAAACAGATCCCCAACACCCTGTCTGTACCCGACAGGCCGGTTTTCTCCACCAGCGCGCCAATCACATAGTTGACTATCGCACCGACGATAAGCGTCGCGATAAACAGCACCGCGATAGCAATCCCATTACGTACCAGTTCGTCTTCAAAGCCGGTGAACCAGACTGCCAGGTAAGTGTAGTAATGACTGGCGACAAAGAAAGCACAGCCCCAGGTGACCAGCGACAGCGCCTCTCTCACGAAGCCGCGGATGAGGCTGACCAGACACGAGAAACCCACTACTGCAATGATGGCGTAATCTATCCAGACCATGAATGTGTCCCACGATAAAACGCCCTGACATCCGGTTCGGGGCGCATTCTAACAGAAAAAGAAAACGTTTGCGTAGGGATTTCCTTTCCACGCGTTAATAAAAAATGGCGTTGAAAAAATCTTCAACGCCATCCGTCCGTTACGCCCGCGGGCGGCAAAAAAGCGCCGTAAGCGGGCCGTCTGTGGCGCGATGCGGTTTCTCGATGCGCCTTTAAAAAAGACGCCAGACCGCTTAATTCACGCTGTAATTCATTATTACGCCGTTAAGCCCTGACAGGCTGTTCAGCTCGCCAAGCGACGATTTTAACTTATCCTTCGACGCCTCCGGCCCTACCAGAATGCGGGTGATTTTCCCTTGCACCGGCGTGGACGGCGACGTATACGCCCGATAACCCGCCGAGCGCAGTTTGCCGACGATTTCATTGACTTTATCGGCGTTTTTCAGCGCACCGAGCTGCACGACATACGCCTTGCCCGCAGGCGGCGTTTGCGGTTTCTCCGGCGGCGCGGTTTTCGCAGGCGCGGGCGCTTCGGCCTCGCTCACCATCGCAAGCTGCTCGTCGGTTTTATCGCGTTGCGGCTTGCTCTGGGGCTTATCGGCAGTCCGTGTTTTCGCAGGCTCCGTCGCTTTAGGCTTCGCAGGCGTCACCGGCACTTCATCCAGATCCGCGCCGGTATCGGCAGGCAGTCGCGTGGTGTCTATCGACGTCGCCGCCGCGTTACCGGCTCTTACCTCTTCCGCCGCGCCTTCCGGCGGCTGAGACGGCAGCGCCTGCGTCGCGGCCGGCAGCATATCCGGCTCGTCGCGATCGCCAGGTTTCGGCACCAGCGGGATCGCCGCGAACTCATCCTGATAATGTTTTTTCTGGCCGTCCAGCAGCCCTGGCAGCACGATAACGCCCAGCGCCACCAGCACAATTGTGCCGACTAATCGGTTCTGAAACTTACTCGCCACCTCGTCTCCCCGCGTCCATCTCTTCCATTACCGCTGCGACGGTATGAAACGACCCGCATACCAGCACCGTATCGGCGGGCTGCGCGTCGGCCAGCGCCGCGTGCCAGGCCTGCGCCACGCTATCAAAGACAGCGCTGGCCTGCAGATGTTCCGCAAGCTCTTCGGCGCGGGCGCCGCGCGGCCCGTCCAGAGGGGCACAATACCAGCTATCCACGACCCTCTCCAGACAGGCGAGCGTTCCGGCGATATCTTTATCATGCAGCATGCCGATAACGGCCAGCACGCGCCCGGCGGATGGCGACTGCGCGAGCCGCTGCGCCAGATAGCCCGCCGCGTGCGGATTATGGGCCACATCCAGAATGATGCGCGGGGCCTCGCTCACAATCTGGAAACGCCCCGGCAGCGCGGCGCGCGCGATGCCGTCGCGGTAAGCCTGCTCGCTAATCGCAAGACCGCTTGCGCGAAGCGCGGCGAGCGCAGTCGCCGCGTTAGGCTGCGGCACCTGCGGCAGCGGAAGATGAATCAGTTCGCCGTCGCCATCACTAAAGCGCCAGCCGTCGCGTTCCGCCTCATAGCGCCAGGCGTCGTTCACACAAAGCAGCCGTGCGCCCTTCTCCTGCGCCACCTGCGCGATGGTGTGCGGCATATCCGTCTCGCCCACGACCGCCGGTTTGCCCGCGCGGAAAATACCGGCTTTCTCGCGCCCGATGCTTTCACGATCCGGACCCAGCCAGTCGGTATGATCGAGCGCGATGCTGGTGATGACCGCCACATCGCAATCCACCAGGTTGGTGGCGTCCAGACGCCCGCCGAGCCCGACTTCGAGGATAACGACATCCAGCTGCGCCTGCTTAAAGAGCCACAGCGCGGACAGCGTGCCATACTCAAAGTACGTGAGGGACGTTTCACCACGCACGGCTTCAATCTCCGCAAAGGCGGCGGTATGCTGGCTTTCGGCAAGCTCCTCGCCCTGCACGCGCACGCGCTCGGTGTAGCGCACCAGGTGCGGCGAGCTGTAGACGCCCACGCGATAGCCTGCCGCCATCAGCACCGCTTCGAGCGTGCGGCAGGTGGTGCCTTTGCCATTAGTGCCCGCGACGGTAAAGACAAACGGCGCGGGTTTCGCCACATCAAGCAATGCCGCCACGCGCGAGACGCGCTCAAGGCCCATGTCGATGGTTTTACCGTGCAGGTTTTCCAGATAAGAAAGCCACGTGGCCAGAGGCGACGTGGCTTGGGGAAGGTGTTGCTTTTCCATGATGCCCGTATCCTGGTTACGGTTCATAAACAAGAAGGGCAGTGCCTTATGGCCCTGCCCTTCATGACTATCAGGCCTCGTGATCCTGGTCCGGTACCGGCGGCACGACCACCGCTTCACGCGGCGCGTCCGGGCTTGGTGCCGGAAGGTTCATCAGCTTCGCCAGAATGCTGGCAAGCTTGAGGCGCAGCTCCGGGCGACGCACGATCATATCGATAGCGCCTTTTTCGATCAGGAACTCACTGCGCTGGAAGCCAGCAGGCAGTTTTTCGCGCACGGTCTGCTCGATAACGCGCGGGCCGGCGAAGCCAATCAGCGCTTTCGGCTCGGCGATATTGAGATCGCCAAGCATCGCGAAGCTCGCGGAAACGCCGCCCATGGTCGGGTCGGTCAGCACGGAGATGTACGGCAGTCCACGCTCCTGCATTTTCGCAAGCGCCGCGGAGGTTTTCGCCATCTGCATCAGCGACATCAGCGCTTCCTGCATTCGCGCGCCGCCGGAGGCGGAGAAGCAGATAAGCGGGCAGTTGTCTTCCAGCGCCTGCTCAACCGCACGCACGAAACGCGCGCCCACGACGGAACCCATTGAGCCGCCCATAAAGGCGAACTCGAACGCCGCCGCAACAACCGGCATACCGTGCAGGGTGCCTTTCATCACCACCAGCGCGTCTTTCTCGCCGGTTTCCTTCTGGGCGGTGGCCAGACGATCCTTGTATTTTTTGGAATCACGGAACTTCAGCACATCTTTCGGCTCAAGCTCACTGCCCAGTTCCACCAGCGACCCTTCGTCTAACAGGCTGTGCAGACGGTCGCGCGCCGCCATGCGCATGTGGTGATCGCATTTCGGGCAAACCTCAAGGTTACGCTCCAGTTCGGCGCGGTAGAGTACCTGGCCGCAGCTGTCGCACTTGGTCCACACCCCTTCCGGGATGTTTGCCCTGCGAGTGGGAGTAATATTGCTTTTATTGAGAATTCGTTCAATCCAGCTCATTGATAACCTTTCTGCCTGAACCTGGTCGATGCCAGTTTTTCTGTGGGGGCGCATAATGCCATTATTGCCTTCCACAGACCATAAATGGTGCTCATTAAACCATAACGGCCCGCAACTTTGGATAAAAAAGTGGTCGAACCGCCAGAGGGCTTATTTTGTCTGGCGCGCCGCGGCGCGTTTGTGACGCACCACTTCATATACGCCCGGCAATACCGAGAAGACGATAATAGCGACGATCAGCAACTTCAGATTGTCCTGAATAAACGGCATCGCGCCAAAGAAGTAGCCCGCGTAGGTAAACAGCAGAACCCACAACAGCGCGCCCACCACGTTATACAGGGCAAAATGACGATAGGACATATGCCCCATCCCGGCGACGAACGGCGCGAAAGTGCGCACGATCGGCACGAAGCGGGCGAGGATAATCGTTTTACCGCCGTGACGCTCATAAAACGCATGCGTTTTATCAAGATAGCTCTGACGGAAGATTTTTGAATCCGGGTTGCTGAAAAGCCGCGCGCCAAAGAGTCGGCCTATAGTGTAGTTCACCGCGTCGCCGAGTATCGCCGCGATAACCATTAAAAGCGCCATCAGGTGCACATTGAGATCGTTGGACGGCAGCGAAGAGAGCGCGCCCGCCACAAACAGCAGCGAATCACCTGGCAGAAACGGCGTCACGACAAGCCCCGTTTCGCAGAACAGGATCAGGAACAGGATCGCGTATACCCAGATCCCGTACTGCGCCACCAGCTCCGCCAGATGCACGTCGATATGTAAAATAAAATCAATCAGAAAGCGAATAATGTCCATACTGGTTCTTCTTCCCCGACTGCTGTCAGTCAGCTAAAAAAAGTGGGCCCATCGGCGGCTTTGGAAGCTCAAACTGCGCCGGATAATCCACCGACACCAGATAGAGCCCTTCCGCTTTCGCCGTCGCTGCCGCAAGCGTTCTGTCCTTAGCCGCCAGCAGTTCTGCCATCCAGCTCTCCGGCTGGTTACCGCAGCCTATTTCCATCAGGCTGCCAACGATATTACGCACCATATGATGCACAAACGCGTTAGCCTTGATATCCACCACAATGTACGCCCCGAAGCGCTCAACGTTGATATGCATCAGGTTGCGCCAGGGCGTGCGGGACTGGCACTGCACCGCGCGAAACGAGGTAAAGTCGTTTTCGCCGATAAGACACTGCGCCGCCCGGTGCATACGCTCTGCGTCCAGCGGCAGGTGGTAATGCGTCACCCCTTGCGAGAGCACCGCCGGTCGCAAACGGTGATTATAGATAACGTAGCGGTAACGGCGAGCCGTGGCGCTGAACCGGGCGTGAAACTCTGCGGGCACATCTTTCACCCAGCGCACCGCGATGTCACCAGGTAAATTCGCATTTACGCCGAGCGTCCAGGCGGCATCCTTGCGGATGGCGGTGGTTTCAAAATGCACCACCTGTCCGGTGGCATGCACGCCCGCGTCGGTACGGCCCGCGCAGAAAACGTTAACCGGCTCGTTCGCCACCTGCGAGAGTGCTTTTTCAAGCTTCTCCTGAACGCTGCGCACTTCCTGCTGACGCTGCCAGCCGTAATATTTACTGCCGTCGTACTCAATGCCAAGCGCGATTTTAACTACCGGCTTTTCCAGACTCTCCGACATCAGTACAGGTACTCCTGCAGCAGTTTTTCCGCCGTTTTGATGGCCATCAGCGCGCCGCCGAAGCGCACGTTATCAGCGACCGACCAGAACTGGATCTGCTCCGGCATGCCGTAGTCGTTACGCACGCAGCCGATGGAAAGATGCACGCTGCCGGAGGCGTCGCCCACCTGCGTCGGATAATCGTTCTCTTCAGAGAGCGCGATGTCCTGATCGCGCTCCAGCGCGTCGCGGGCTTCTTCCGCTGCGAGCGGGCGCAGCGCTTCGAAATTCACCATCTGGGCATGGCCGTAAAACACCGGTGCCTGTACGCTGGTGACGGAAATCATCAGGCCTTCGTCCTGTAACACCTTGCGGACTTCATCCACCAGACGGCGATCCTGGCGCACGCTGCCTTCGCGGTCCGGCAGCAGCGGCAGCATGTTGAACGCCAGCTGGCGGCCAAAATGATCGTCTTCATCGACCGGCATCCCGTTCAGCAGACGCGCGCTCTGGCCCGCCAGCGCGTCCACCGCCGTTTTACCCTGCGCGGAAACGGACAACAGATTCGTCACCTGAATGCGCGACAATCCGCCCGCTTCCATCAGCGGACGCAGCGCCGTCAGAAGCTGGCTGGTCAGGCTGTCGGCCACCGCCACCACATTGCGGTTGCGGTAATCCGCCAGCACATACGGGTTGACGTCCGGCACCACCAGCGGCACGTCCGGCTCCAGCGCGAACAGGCCGCTGGAATCGATAACCAGACAACCGGCGTTAGTTGCGTCATCCACGTAGCGGGCGCTTGCTTCCTGGCCTGCGACGAAAAAGGCGAGCTGCGCCTGAGTCCAGTCGAACGCGTCGGCGTCCTGCACCTGCACGCTTTTACCGTTGAAGCGCAGCGTTTCACCCGCGCTTTCATTGCGCGCCAGCGCATAAAGTTCACCCACCGGGAACTGACGCTCGGCGAGTTGCTCAAGCAGGGCCTCTCCCACGGCGCCCGTCGCGCCCAGTATGGCGATATTCCAGCCTTCAGACATGGTGGTTTTACTCCAGAAAATAAAATGCCTTCCCCGCGGGTTTGCGGGGAATAAGAGAATCAGTGATTAACGGATCGGATGATGGGTCGCGTTAAAACCCAGCTTTTGCAGCAGCGCGGCGGCGGCTTCGTCATCGCACTGCACATAGAGCGACGACCATTCGCGGCGCTCCTGGTAATTTTTGCGAAGCTTATCAAATTCGCCCGGCATGCCCGCCACGCGGCGAAGCGGCGCGTCGTCGCGGCGCACATCATACACCAGATGCACCAGCCGTTTCAGCGTCGGCTGATCGAGCGGCCCCTGAAGCGTGATGCGGCCAAACTCCGGCGGCGGCAGCAACGTGGCAAGCGCCACCTGTTGCGGCGTGCCGAGAAACTGGCTGTACGCCTCAAAGACCTGCGTAGTGCCGCGCGCTTTGCCTTCCAGCGTATAGCCCGCGATATGCGCGGTGCCGATATCAACACGCTTTAAAAGCTCAACGTTCAGCGCAGGCTCCGGCTCCCAGACATCCAGCACGACACTGAGCGGCTGCCCCGCCTCAAGGCGCGCCAGCAGCGCGGCGTTATCGACCACCGGGCCGCGGCAGGCGTTAATGAGAATAGCGCCAGGCTTAAGGCGCGCGATCAGCGCCTCGTCGGCCAGATGCAGCGTTTTGTACGGCCCTTCTTTAAAGAGCGGCGTGTGGAAGGTGAGAATGTCTGCTTCGCGCACCAGCTCGTCGAGCGTGCGGAAATCGCCGCTGTCGCCGCGATCGGCACGTGGCGGATCGCACAGCAGCGTGCGCACGCCGAGCGCCTCCAGCCGCGCCTGCAAACGAGAACCAACGTTGCCCACGCCGACAATACCGACAGTGCGGTCGGTAAGCGCAAAGCCGTCGCGCTCGGCAAGCATCAGCAGCGCGGAGAACACATACTCAACGACCGCAATCGCGTTGCAGCCGGGCGCGGCGGAAAACCCGACGCCCGCCTCGCGTAAGTAATCTTCATCAACGTGATCGGTGCCCGCCGTGGCGGTGCCGACAAACCGGATGTTTTTGCCTGCCAGCAAATCGCGATTGACCTGCGTGACCGAGCGCACCATCAGTGCGTCGGCGTCGTCCAGCGCCGCCTGCGGGATCGGGCGGCCAGGCACGGCCTGCACCTCGCCAAGACGGCTGAACAGCTCGCGTGCGTAAGGCATATTTTCATCAACGAGGATTTTCACGTTTCTCTACCTGTTTATGTGCGGGAGATAGCCGTTAAGTGTGCCATAATCTCGCCGCCAGGCATACTTAACAGCGTGGTTAGTTTCGCGGCACCGTCCGGTCAGGTTAAGGATTATTGATGATGCAACCCATTCATGGCGCCACGCCCCGCCCGGCGGGGGAGCCTCCCACATCGCCCCACTCCGCAGGCGAGCAGCCGCTTTCCACTCAGCAGCGCACGGTGCTTGAGCGGCTTATCACCCGGCTTGTGGCGCTAACCCAACAGCAAAGCGCCGAAGTCTGGGCCGGTATGAAGCACGATCTGGGCTTAAAGAGCGATGCGCCGCTGCTTTCGCGCCACTTCCCCGCCGCCGAGCAGAATCTTAACCAGCGGCTAGGCCAGGCGCAGCAGACCCACACTCAGCGCCAGGTGTTGTCGCAACTGACCGAGCTTCTGAACGTCGGCAACAACCGCCAGGCGGTGAGCGATTATATCCGCCAGCAGTTTGGGCACACCGCGCTGAACCAGCTTTCCGGCGAGCAGCTCAAAAGCGTGCTGACGCTGCTGCAAAACGCGCAGCTGAATATTCCGCAGCCGCAGCAGCGCCCGGCGACCGACCGCCCGATGCAGCCCGCGGAGCATAATACGCTCAACCAGCAGGTAACGAAGCTTGCCGCCGCCACCGGCGAATCGCCGAAGCTCATCTGGCAATCGATGCTGGAGCTTTCTGGCGTGAAAAGCGGCGAGCTGATTCCGGCGAAGCATTTCGCGGCGCTCTCGACCTGGCTTGTCGCGCGCCAGACGCTCGCCGACCAGCCCGCGCCGACGCTGCACAGCATTCAGGCCGCGCTGCGCCAGCCGCTGGAATCGCGCGAATGGCAGGAGATAAGCGACTACGCGCAGCAGCGCTTTCAGGCCACGCCGCAAACAGTGCTGACCACCGCGCAGGTGCAGGATATTCTTAATCAGGTGTTTATTCGTCGCTCGGAAGGGTCGCCGGAAACGCTTGAAGTGCGCCATATTCAGCCTATCTACAGCCCGCTTATCGCGTTTTTCACCCAGCCGATGAAGCAGATTTCCGCGAAACCCGGCCTTGCGATGTTCCTGCTGGTGCTGGTTATTCTTCTGCTCTGGCTGGTTATCTGACAGGCAGCAAAAAGGCGTCTTACGACGCCTTTTTATTTTCCCCATACCCCGTATCAGAAACTTAACGACACGCCGGCCATCACGCTGCGGTTGCTGTTGCGCCCGTCGCTGGTCTCCTGCTCGCCCGTCAGATTCAAATTCAGCGCCGGGTTCACCTGCCAGCCGAGCGACACCGCGCTGGTCAGCGTTTTCTCAGGTGCCGTCACGCCGTGCAGCGGCACTGGCTGATCCACGCCGGTAAAGCTCGCCTGATAGCGGCCTTCATCCTGGCTCAACGCACGCTGCAGGTGAGTCTGGAAGCTCAGATCCAGCCGCCCGTGGGTTTGCAGATCGAACGTGTACGCCGCGCGCAGCCCCGCGCCCGCCTGCCAGCGCGTGGTGGTCTGGTTGTCGGCGCGCAGGCCAAAACCTGAGCCGCTCTTCTCGCTAAACGCATCCTGCTTCAGCGTGATGTATTGCGTATCGATAAACGGCGTCACGGCTAAGCCGTCCACGTTGAAGCGATAGCCGGTCTCGCTGCCAAGCGACATCCAGCTGCCGCTCTGACGGCTGCTGACGCGCTCGGAACGGCTGCCGAGCCACAACATACGGCGCTGCTGGCCGTCGTAATACCCGGACGCCAGACGGCCGGTCAGGTAGTAGCCGCCGTAGATCTTGCCGCCGTACAGCGCAGCTTCACTCAGCGTGCCGGTATTGCGCTCGCCGCCGCTGCTCAGCGCGCTGAACGTGTCGGTGCGCGACAGTGACGTGCCGATAAACGTGTGCTCATCAATAAACCGGTCCTGGCCGGTCACCCACCCTTTCATGGAGTAGCTCACCGGCGAATATCCGCTGCGCCCGAGGCTGCCGTTCCAGGAGAGCGTATCGCTCCAGCTACGGCTTTGCGGCGCGTCCAGCAGCGCGTTGATGTGAGTCGCGCTGCTGCGCTGATTCACATTGATGGCCTGCCAGGTGAGCGCCGCCGTCGCTGCCGGAAGCTGGCCGGAGAGGCTCTCCAGCGCCGCGCGGGCAGACGGGTTATTCGAGATACGCTGCAACTCGCCCGCCGCGGACGCAAACGAACTGGCGCGTACCGCCACGCCGGTCGAGACTTGTTTATCAAGCTGCGTAAACGCCTGTTCCAGACGCACGGCGGCGGACTGCGTGGCCGCAGACGTGCTGGCGACTTTGGTCTGCGTCACCTGCAGGCGCTTGATGTTCAGCCATACCTGTTTCGTGCTGTAGCCCAGCGAACCCGTCAGGAACACGCCCGCCGACTGCGTAAAGCGGCTGAACTTGCCGGACACCGCGCCCGCGTTGACCACCGGCTGACGCGCCTGGGTGATGTAGCCTGCCGGTACGCCCAAAAGATGCAGGTTACCGGCGAGCGTCGCGCGCCCCGCCACATCCAGCGTCGAGCCGAGCATAAACGCCAGGCTGCCGGTGGTGCGCTGCGTATAGTTGGTCATAAAGCGCGTTTTGCCGTCGCGCAGCAGCACGAAACCGCTGTTATCGACATTGCCTTTTACCGTGCGCACATCCAGCGTGCCCGCGCGGCCAATGTTCACCGCGGAGGCCAGACTTTTCGCCGACGACAGGCTGCCGCCCAGCACCTGCGTGGTGCCGGTATAGCTGGCGTCCTGCGTCAGTACCAGCTTGCCGGTACCGCTTTTAATCAACCCGCCGCTGCCGCTGATGGCGTTGCTCCAGGTCGAGGTGTAGCTGTTAAACGCGACGCTCACGGTGCCCCAGTTAAACTTCGCCGGGCCGTTAATCGCCTTCGCGGCGTTCAGCAGGCCATAACCAAATACCGCGTCCACACCCGGTGCGCCGATATCGGTCGCGGTGCCGAGCACCGTCTGGCGAACCAGGTCGTTAGTAAAATACGGATATTTCTGCCAGACCATCGCCGCCACGCCGGAAACCTGCGGCGCGGCAAATGAGGTGCCGCTCACCAGGCGTAGCACCGGTTTGCCGGTGCTGTCGGTCGACTGCACATACACGCTGCCGGGTGCCGCGAGGCAGCTGTTTTTCATTACGCCGCAGCGGTTAGCGTAGCTTGCGATATAGCTCGGGTTAAAGGTGTCGACCGCCGTGGCCACCAGCCAGCCCTTATCCAGCCCGGAGGCGGGGGCCAGCGATGGCAGTTTCGCAACGCCTACCGGATTCGCCGCGCCATCGTTGCCGCTCGCAAACACAATCAGCCCGTTATACGACGAGATAAAAGGCTTCCAGGCGTTTACAAAATAGGTAGTCGTGGCAGTGCTGGTCGGGTTCCAGTCAGGAATACCCCAGGAGTTATTGATAATTTTCGCGCCTGCACGCGCGAGATCGTAGTTAATCTGCCCGAAATTCAGGCTCTGCCGGGTATTGGCGACATCAGGAATGATACGCGCGCTGATAAGCGTCGCGCCCGGCGCAGTACCGCCGGTGAACAGGCCTGTGGCGCGGCCCGCGAGCGTCTGGGCGACCATCGTGCCGTGGCCGCGCACATCGCCCACGCTCAGATTATTGGTTTTCGGATCGACATAGTTCAGCGTGCCTTTCACCACCCCCAGCAGCGCCGGATGCGTGGTCAGAATACCGGTATCCGCCACGCCGACTTTTATCCCGGCGCCGTTAATGCCTGCCGCGCGCGCCGTCGCGGCGCTGGTAATAAACAGCGGACGGTTATAGTTGGTGCGCGTGACGACATCCGCTGCCGCCACAGAGGGGACATACGTGAAAGTATCATCCGCATTCTTCTTTGCGCTGGCAGAGGCAGCCCCTGAGCAGGACAGAATAATAAGTGGAATCACTTTTCCTGTGGTCAAAAAAGTCCCTTTACCCAGAGATACGTCTGTGGGCATGGTTGGTTTCCCCGGCTGGCAAGGCCTCGTGAGAGGCAAACAACTATTCCCTGAATTCCGCAAACTGATTTCGGATTTCTTTTATGCTGCGTCCTTCACTCTTATCTTTTTGAAAAGATTGAGAATGGCATTATGTGATATGCGTTTCCGCTACGAGTTACCGTTAATGCAAAGAAAACGGCTACTCAGATATATACTGATATATCGTCAAAAAATGCCATAACTTTAAGAAAGAAGCCAATAAAGGCATTTTCATTAAACTAAATTATATTTATCAGCAGGTTAGAATTATTATAAATATATTTTTTACGACTTAAGTTAAATTAAATAAAAACAGAAAAGTTTAATCCATGGTTAAATAAGGATTTTCATGAAACGACACATCTTAAGAATGAATAGTGTTTAAAACTATTAAATCAAAAGGTTATTCTTAATAAGACAGGAGAGATGTCAGTAACTACAGGGAGGAGGAGATTAAGCCTGTTTCGGATAAAGAAACAAGAAATGTTAAAGGCGGAGAGTAAATATAAAAAAAGGAGCCTTTCGGCTCCATTTCTTTTAAAGAGACGTTACGCCTGATATTTACGCATAACCAGCGTGGCGTTGGTGCCGCCAAAACCGAAGCTGTTGGACATTACCGTCGTCAGCTCACGCTCAACCGGCGCGGTGATGATGTTCATGCCTTTCGCCTGCTCGTCCAGCTCTTCAATGTTGATGCTCGGCGCGATAAAGCCATGCTCCAGCATCAGCAGCGAGTAGATAGCTTCCTGAACGCCTGCGGCACCCAGCGAGTGGCCGGTCATCGCTTTGGTCGCGGAGATAGCCGGCGTGTTATCGCCGAATACTTCACGAATAGCGCCAAGCTCTTTCACGTCGCCAACCGGCGTAGACGTACCGTGGGAGTTCAGGTAGTCAATCGGCGTATCCACGCCATGCATCGCCATCTTCATGCAGCGCACCGCGCCTTCGCCAGACGGTGCGACCATGTCGGCACCATCGGAGGTTGCGCCGTAGCCGACGATCTCTGCATAGATGTGCGCACCGCGCGCCAGCGCGTGTTCCAGCTCTTCTACCACGACCATACCGCCGCCGCCTGCGATGACAAAGCCGTCACGGCTTGCGTCATAGGTACGGGACGCTTTGTCCGGGGTCTCGTTGTACTTAGTGGAGAGCGCGCCCATCGCGTCGAATTCACACGCCATTTCCCAGCCCAGCTCTTCACCGCCGCCCGCAAACACGATGTCCTGTTTGCCAAGCTGGATCTGCTCAACCGCGTTGCCGATGCAGTGCGCGGAAGTCGCACACGCGGAGCTGATGGAGTAGTTAACGCCGTGGATTTTAAACGGGGTCGCGAGGCAGGCGGAAACCGCAGAGGCCATCGCTTTAGTCACCACGTAAGGGCCGACCGCTTTCAGGCCGCGCGGGCTGCGCATCGCGTCAGCGCCGAACACCTGGGCTTTAGACGAGCCGCCGGAGCCGGCCACGATACCGACGCGCGGGTTGTTCTGATACACCTCGTCGGGCAGACCAGCGTCTTTAATCGCTTCCTGCATGGAGAGATAAGCATAAATAGAGGCGTCGTTCATGAAACGCACCACTTTACGGTCGATAAGACCGGTGGTGTCCAGCTTCACGTTGCCCCAGACGTGGCTGCGCATACCTGCGTCGAGAAATTCTTGAGAGAAAGTGATCCCCGAGCGTCCTTCACGCAGGGATGCCAGGACTTCCTGCTGGTTATTACCGATGCTGGAAACGATGCCCAGGCCAGTAATTACTGCACGTTTCATTCAATACCTCTTCGAGTACGCTAAGTAAGTTGTCGTGTCGCAAGATAGCGTACAGTTGTACGCCGAACAAGTCCGATCAGCCAGATTGGCAAGAAATTTGCGATGTCTGACCGGGCTCGCTAAGATCGTGCGACTGCCTGTCATTCGAGCCATTTACGTGAAACCTATCGCCATACAGCCCGCCAGCCTGACGTTTAATAATGAGGGTACACCTGTTTCCCGAGATTTTGATGACGTTTATTTTTCCAATGATGACGGTCTGGAAGAGACCCGCTATGTCTTTCTGGACGGTAATCAGCTCCCTGAACGCTTTATGTCACACCCGCGTGACAGCTTTATTGTCGCCGAAAGCGGATTTGGCACCGGGCTGAATTTCCTGACGCTCTGGCAGGCGTTCGCGGCGTTTCGCGACGCATACCCGGACGCTACGCTGCAACGCCTGCACTTCATCAGTTTTGAAAAATTCCCGCTGACGTCTGCCGATCTTAAAAGCGCGCACGCCCACTGGCCGGAACTCGCGCCGTGGGCGCAACAGCTCCAGGCACAGTGGCCGATGGCGCTGCCGGGCTGTCAGCGGCTGGTGCTGGATGGCGGACGCGTGACGCTCGATCTCTGGCTTGGCGATATCAACGAACTGGTCGATACGCTGGATGACACGCACAACCGCCAGGTAGACGCCTGGTTTCTGGATGGCTTCGCGCCGTCGAAAAACCCGGAAATGTGGACGCCAGGCCTGTTTACTGCGATGGCGCGCCTCGCCCGCCCCGGCGGTACGCTCGCGACATTCACCTCGGCAGGCTTTGTGCGCCGCGGGCTGATTGAGGCCGGGTTTGACGTGGTGAAGCGCAAAGGATTCGGGCGCAAGCGCGAAATGCTGACAGGCGCGCTCAGCCATGACGCGCCGCCGCCTGCCCGCGCGCCCTGGTATGCGCGTCGTCCGGCGAGTGGTGATAAAGACGTGGCGATTATCGGTGGCGGTATCGCCAGTGCCCTGCTCGCGCTCGCCTTACAGAGGCGTGGCTGGCAGGTCACGCTCTACTGCGCGGATGACGCACCGGCGCAGGGGGCATCGGGCAACCGCCAGGGCGCGCTCTATCCTCTGTTAAGCCATCATGACGCCGCGCTGGCCGCCTTCTTCCCGGCGGCCTTTACCTTCGCGCGCAGGCTCTATGACGCGCTGCCGGTCAGTTTCGATAAAGACTGGTGCGGCGTGACGCAGCTTGGCTGGGATGAAAAGAGCCAGACGAAAATCAACCAGATGCTGGAGCTCGCCCTGCCGGACACGCTGGCGCGCGGCGTTGACGCGCGAGAAGTGCGCGAACGCTGTGGCGTGGAGACGGGCTGTGGCGGCATTGAATATCCACAGGGCGGCTGGCTCTGCCCGGCGCAACTGACTGCAGGCGTGCTGGAACTTGCGCAGGCGCACGGCCTGCGGGTGCACTACGGGCACAGGGTGAGCGCGCTGCATCGGGAAGACCTGGACTGGCAACTCGACTTCGCGAACGGCGCGCAGGCGCGCCACGCCGCCGTGGTACTGGCGAACGGGCACCAGCTCAGCGGCTTCCCGCAAACCGAAAAGCTGCCGGTCTACCCGGTCGGCGGCCAGGTGAGCCATATTCCCACCACGCCGGGCCTCGGCGCGCTGCGCCAGGTGCTCTGTTATGACGGCTACCTGACGCCGCAAAACCCGGCGAATGCGATGCACTGCATCGGCGCCAGCTATCACCGCGGCGTGAGCGAAATGCGCTACCAGGAGGAAGACCAGCAGCGCAACCGCCAGCGGCTTATCGACTGCCTGCCCGCGGCCAGCTGGGCGCAGGAGGTGGACGTGAGCGCGGGCGACGCGCGCTGCGGGGTACGCTGCGCCACACGCGATCATCTGCCCATGGTCGGCAACGCGCCGGATTACGCCGCGACGCTTCGCGATTACGCGACACTTTCCCAGGATGCCAGCGCGCCGGAGACGGTCATGCCCGCGCCGGTGCTCAAGAATCTCTTTGTGCTGGGCGCGCTCGGCTCGCGCGGGCTGTGCAGCGCGCCGCTGGCCGCTGAGATTTTAGCCTCGCAAATGAGCGGCGAACCGCTGCCGCTTGATGGCGCGACGCTCGCCGCGCTGAATCCCAACCGGCTGTGGGTGCGTAAGCTTCTCAAGGGGCGTGCGGCGGGTTAATGCGGTAATGTCGAACAGGTGACGTGGCTGAAAGCGTAAACGCTAAAAAACCTGCGCGCCGGGCGGCGCGCAGGCTGTGAGGCTTAGTTGAGCTTCGCCTGCTGGAACAGGTTGTCCCACATGCCCAGCACCAGCGCCTGGTCGCGCGGCGAAAGCTCGCCCGCGTGGATCGCCGTCTCAAGGCTGTTGGTCACTTTGGTATATACCGCCTGCGGCGAGTGGTCGTCGCCCTGCTCCAGCGCCGCGACGGCAAGCGTCAGGTGTCCGCGCAGGTAGCCGCTGGCGAACAGTTCGTCGTCGCTCGCGTGCTCCACCATCTCATCAATCAGCGCCAGAATACGTGCTTCAAATTCGGCAATCATTCGTTTTCCTCGGTTAATAACATGGCGATTAGCACAAGTCTTCCGGCCATGGGAATTGTTGCGCCGCCAGCGGCGGCGTCTGGTAAAAATCCTGTAAGGCCGCGATAAAGCGCGCCGGACGTTCGGGAATGCCGTTGGTCAGATACTGCATCACCTGCGCGTGCACCCGGCGCTGAAACGCGATGCGATCCGGATCGAAATCGCCGTTAAGATTGTCGCAGCTGACGTTAAACGGAAAGCCCGCCGCCACGCAGAACAGCCACTCCAGCGCCTGCGGTTTGACTTCGACGTCTTCAAACTGGCTCTGGGTTTGCGCATCGCGCCCGTCCGGGCAGTACCAGTAGCCAAAATCCACCAGCTCGCGCCGCGCTTTCCCCGCGATGCACCAGTGCGAAATCTCATGCAGGGCGCTGGCATAAAAGCCGTGTGCGAACACCACGCGGTGATAAGGCGCATCGGCATCTGCCGGAAGATAGATCGGTTCGTCGTCGCCTTTAATCAGACGGGTATTAAAATCACCGGCAAAACAGCCGTCGAAAATAGTAATTAAATCCTGATAGTGGTGTTCACGCATTACGCCATCCCCAGCCAGTGGAGGATCTCCTGTCCGTGGCTGTCATATAACAATTTGGCGCTCATCACCGCCGACACGATAACGATCATCGGGCGGATCAGGCGCTGTCCTTTACTTAATACCAGACGCGAGCCTAAGCGCGCGCCGAGAAACTGTCCGGCGAGCATCACAAAGCCGGTGCCCCAGATAACTTTGCCGCCAATGATGAAGAGCAGCAAACCGCCGACGTTAGACGTGGCGTTAAGCACTTTCGCGTGAGCGGTGGATTTGGCGAGGCCAAAACCGGCGAGCGTCACAAACGCCAGCGCGTAAAACGAGCCTGCGCCGGGGCCGAAAAAGCCGTCATAAAAGCCGACGCAGCCGCCCGCCACCAGCGCGAACGGCAGGCCATACAGCCTGCGCTGGCGATCGTCTTCGCCCAGGCGCGGCATCAGCAGAAAATAGAGACCAATGGCAATTACCAGCACCGGCAGGATCTGGCGCAGAATATCGGACTGCACGTGCTGCACCAGCAGCGCGCCGCTGGTCGAGCCGATAAACGTCATCAGGATGTTGAGCTTCTGGTCGCGCAGGCTGACCACGCCGCGGCGGATAAAATAGAGCGAGGCCGACAGCGAGCCGCCGCAGGCCTGGAGTTTATTGGTCGCCAGCGCCTGGGCAGGCGACATACCCGCCGCCAGCAGCGCAGGCACGGTCAGCAGCCCGCCGCCGCCCGCGAGGGCATCGATAAACCCTGCCAGCATCGCGACAAAAAAGAGCGCTGTCAGCAACAGCGGCGAAACCATAAACCAGTCCATCACGGCCATCCTTAGTCGGTATTAAAGAACGTGTTTGTCGAGCAGCGCCTGACACGACGGCGGCAGCGGCGGCGGCGTGGTTTTCTCAGGCTTGCTGCTGCCAGGTGCCGCAGGCTTAAACCAGCTTTGCAGCTCTTCACCACAGCCATCGCCCGGCGGCGGCGGGTCTTGCTCCACGCACTCCAGGCTGTCCGGCGGGCAGCGCAGACGCACGTGCATATGGGCGCGATGCTGGAACCACGGACGCACTTTGCGCAGCCAGTCGCGATCCGGCCCGGCATCCAGGCAGAGCTGCTGTTTGATGGCCGGGTTTACGAAAATACGCGTCACTTCATCATCAAGCGCCGCAAGCTTAATCAGCCCGCCGATCTCCGGCTTCCAGAGTGACTGCACCACCGATTTCCCGTCGCTTGAGACTAAATCCAGCGCCTGCGGGCGACGCAGTTGCGCCGCGCTCCAGCGCGTTTTCGGCAGTTGCAGGAAAATATCGACGTCGAGGCCCGTCTGGTGGCTGGCGTGGCCGCCGTTGAAGCGTCCGCCCGCAGGCATTCCCATATCGCCCACCAGTACCGTTCCGAGCTGCAACTCGCTCACCTGGTTGCTCAGGCGCTCGATAAAGCGCACCAGCTCCGGGTGACCGAAATAGCGGCGCTGGTCGGTGCGCATGATTTGATAGTGCTCTGACTCGATCGGCAGCGGCTGCGCGCCGACGATACAGCCGTTGGAGAAGGTGCCGATCGACTGGGCCGCGCCCGGGATCGGCTGGGTGATTTTCTGCCACGGCGTGGCGGCGCTTGCCGCGCTGCAGGAAAGCAGCGCCAGCAAGGCTAAGCAGAGTTTTTTCATGACGTTACCAGCGAGGAAGCGTGGTGGTGACATCCGCGTTCTGGGCGCGGTGACGCAGCAGGTGATCCATCAGCACGATAGCCATCATCGCCTCGGCGATCGGCACGGCACGAATACCCACGCACGGGTCGTGACGCCCGCGGGTGATCATCTCGACTTCCTCGCCAAAGCGGTTAACGGTACGGCCCGGCACGGTGATGCTGGAGGTCGGCTTCAGCGCGATATTCGCGACAATCTGCTGGCCGCTGCTGATGCCGCCGAGAATGCCGCCTGCGTGGTTGCTCTGAAAACCCTCTTTGGTGATTTCATCGCGGTTTTCGCTGCCTTTCAGCGCCACGACGCCAAAGCCTTCGCCAATCTCCACGCCTTTCACGGCGTTGATGCTCATCAGCGCGTGGGCGATGTCGGCATCGAGACGGTCAAACACCGGCTCGCCGAGACCCGGCGGCACGTTATCAGCCACCACCGTTACTTTCGCGCCGATGGAGTCGCCCTCTTTTTTCAGCGCGCGCATCAGTTCGTCCAGCGCTTCCAGCTTATCCGCATCCGGGGAGAAGAACGGGTTCTGCTCCACCTGCGCCCAGTCTTTGATCTCCAGCGGAATATCACCCATCTGAGTCAGGCAGGCGCGGATGACGATGCCGAATTTTTGCGCCAGATATTTTTTGGCAATGGCACCTGCCGCCACGCGCATGGCGGTTTCACGCGCGGACGAGCGACCGCCGCCGCGATAATCTCGCAGGCCATATTTCTGTTCGTAGGTGTAATCGGCGTGTCCTGGACGGAACACATCTTTAATCGCGCTGTAATCCTGGGAGCGCTGATCGGTATTTTCAATCAGCAGGCCGATGCTGGTGCCGGTGGTCACGCCCTCAAACACGCCGGAGAGAATTTTCACCTGATCCGGCTCGCGGCGCTGCGTGGTGTAACGGGAGGTGCCAGGGCGGCGGCGGTCGAGATCGTGTTGCAGGTCGGCTTCGCTCAGCGCAATGCCCGGCGGCACGCCGTCAATGATGCAGCCGAGCGCCAGACCATGCGACTCGCCGAAAGTGGTTACGCGAAAGAGTTGTCCAAGAGTGTTGCCTGCCATCACGGCTCCGTTGTCGTGTCGTTGTGGTGTTTTTATGATTCAGCGGGCCTGCGCCCGCCTGTTGTTAATCTTTGTAGATGCTGAAGTGTTCGCGGGCGCTGATGAGCTGCGCTTTGGTCAGCATAAAGACGCCGTCGCCGCCGTTGTCGAACTCAAGCCAGGTAAACGGCACGTCAGGGTACTGCTCCATCAGATGTACCATGCTGTTACCGACTTCACAAATCAGAATACCGTTGTCGGTCAGGTAGTCCGGCGAGCAGGCGAGAATGCGGCGCGCGAGCTTCAGCCCGTCGCTGCCCGCCGCCAGGCCGAGTTCCGGCTCGTGGCGATATTCGTTCGGCAGATCGGACATATCTTCTTCATCCACGTACGGCGGATTGGTGACGATGATGTCGTACTGCACTTTCGGCAGGTCGCGGAACAAGTCAGAGCGGATCGGCGTGACGTGATGGATAAGCCCGTGTTCTTCAATGTTGTGCTCGGTCACGGCCAGCGCGTCGGCAGAGATATCCACCGCGTCAACTTCCGCGTTCGGGAAGGCATAGGCGCAGGCGATAGCGATACAGCCGCTGCCGGTGCACATATCAAGAATGTGCTGCGGCTCGTGGTCGATAAGCCCGGCGAAGCGGTTATTGATTAACTCGCCAATCGGCGAACGCGGCACCAGCACGCGCTCGTCGACATAAAACTCATGGCCGCAGAACCAGGCTTTATTGGTGAGATACGCCACCGGAATACGCTCGTTAACGCGGCGGATCACCCGCTCCACGATACGATGACGTTCGCTGGAGGTCAGGCGCGCGGTGCGCATATCTTCCGGGATATCGAGCGGCAGGTAGAGCGACGGCAGCACCAGCTGCACGGCCTCATCCCAGGGGTTGTCCGTGCCGTGACCATACCAGATGCCGGCCGCGCTGAAGCGGCTCACCGCCCAACGCAACATATCCTGAATGGTATGCAGTTCACTGACTGCCTCATCGACGAAAATTTTATCCACACTGCCCTCCGCATGACGCTCCGCGTTAAATTCGGCGGCTAGTTTGCCATGAAGGCGGCGATAAATCAGCAACCGGCGCGTCATCCCGGAAAAATGGCTTTTGTTTGGCGGCGCGCCAAACTCGGGTACACTGCCTGCGCAAAGAGAAAGAAGAGAAGAAGATGAAAAAGAAGCCATCGCTAAGCGAAGAAGAAAAGTCGCTGTTTCGCGCGCTGATGAGCGGAACGCGCGAGCTGAAACAGGACACCATCGTGCATCCGCCCGCGCGTAAAAAGCTGCGCGAGGTGCCGCCAAAACGCCTGTTGCAGGAGCAGGTGGACGCGAGCCACTATTTTTCTGATGAATTCCAGCCGCTTTTAAATAGCGACGGGCCGATGCGCTATGTGCGCCCCGGCGTGGATCATTTCGAGCTGAAAAAACTGCGCCGCGGCGATTACTCGCCCGAGCTGTTTCTCGATCTCCACGGCCTGACGCAGATGCAGGCCAAGCAGGAGCTGGGCGCGCTTATCGCCGCCTGCCGCCGCGAACACGTGTTCTGCGCCTGCGTGATGCATGGCCACGGTAAACATATTCTCAAACAGCAGACGCCGCTGTGGCTGGCCCAGCACCCGCACGTGATGGCCTTTCATCAGGCGCCGAAAGAGTATGGCGGCGACGCCGCGCTGCTGGTGTTAATCGAAGTGGAAGAGTGGCAGCCGCCGCAGTTGCCTTAAACACCGCCTGTATTGCAGAAACAGAAAGAGCCGCATCAGCGGCTCTTTTCTTTTATGGTTCAGGCTTACGTTAAATCGCTTTCGCCATTTTGAGATTGCAGGGGCTCATCTGCCAGTTAAAGATGCCCTTCTCGTTGTCGCCTTCAACCGTCACACAGGCGATAGCGGACGTAGAGAACATCGGCGGCGTTTCGCCAGGACAGAGTTCCGCCACCAGATAACCGACCAGCGGCAGGTGGGAGATAACCATGACCGCGCTGACGCCATCACGGGCCAGAACGTGGAGGTAATCGCTCACCAGACCGACATCGCCGCACGGCGTGAGCTCCGGCAGGACTTCGGTTTTGACAGGCAGGCTCATGGCCTCTTTCACGACGTCCAGTGTCTGTTCGGCTCGCAGGAAAGGGCTCACCAGAACACGTTCGATATCCACCTTTTGACCTTTTAACCAGGTCGCCATTTGACGGGATTCATCACAACCGCACGCGGTCAGAGGACGAACCGAATCACTGGCGGCATCGAGTGCTGCGTCGCCGTGACGCATGATAAAAACTTGCATATTGCACCGCTTTTGTTGACCAGAAGCGCCAGCGAGAGCTTAAAAAGCAACGCGCTTTTTAAGGGTATCGTCTGGCGGTCGGGCATTGTGCCTGATCCGTACTTCGAATGAAACGCTGTTTTTTACCTTATTGACGTAAGTATAGTCAATCACTGTTTACAAATTAGCCAGCGCTGCGTTTTCGATATCAGGAACGTTCTTATATCAGACCGTCATTTCAGCTTGCGGGTTCCCCGCGAGCCAAAATGTTTGTCCGGTCTGCGCCATGCGCAACAGCCTGTCGCACGGGGTAAAACGGTCTCCATAACGGGTGGCAAGACGTGTGAGCGTCGCCACCACGGCCGCCGCGCCGAGCGTGTCCATATAGCGGAACGGGCCGCCAAGAAACGGCGGAAAACCGATGCCAAACACCGCGCCGATATCACCGTCTCGCGCGGAACGCACCACACCTTCGTCCAGACACCGCGCCGCCTCGTTAAGCATCATCATGACGCAGCGCTCGGCAATCTCCTCGCCGCTCAGTTTCCCGCCGGGTTTAACGCCAATAAGCCCGTAAACCGCAGGGTCAACCTGTTTTTTGCTTTTACGCCCTTTCGCCGGATAAAGATAGAAACCGCGGCCATTTTTTCTGCCTTTGCGATCGTCATTCAAAATTGCTGCAACGGCGTCTCCCGGCGCGCTGAATCGCGGCCCGTAAGCGCGCTCCAGCACCGGCATAATTTTGGTGCCGACATCAATGCCCACTTCATCAAGCAACTGAATCGGCCCCACCGGAAAGCCTCTTTTGACCAGCGCCTCGTCGATTTTCTCAATGCTCTCCCCTTCCATCAGGCAGCGCATCGCCTCATTGATGTAGGGCGCCAGGATACGGTTAACGTAGAATCCGGCGCAGTCGGCCACCACGATCGGCGTTTTGCCCTGTTTTTTGGCAAGCTGAACGGTAGTGGCAATGGTTTCCGCGCTGGTGCCCGCGTGCGGGATCACTTCCACCAGCGGCATTTTATCCACCGGGCTGAAGTAATGCAGGCCAATGACCTGCTCCGGGCGTGTAGCACCTGCGGCGATATCGCCGATAGGCAGTGACGAGGTGTTAGAGGCGAAAATCGTATGCGGCGCGGTATGCGCCTCGATCTCTGCGACCATCTTTTGCTTGAGCGTTAAATCTTCGAAAACCGCTTCCACGACGATATCGCGCTCGTGAAACCCACGGTAATCGGTGCTGGCGGAGATGAGCGCCATCTGCGCGTCGCGCTCGCTGGCGCGCAGATGACGACGACGCACTTTTTTCTCAAGCAGATCCCAGCTGTATTTCAGGGCATGGTTAATGCCTTTTTCGCTGATGTCTTTGATACGCACCGGCAGCCGGGCTTTGGTGGCGGTGACATAGGCGATCCCGCCGCCCATGAGCCCGCCGCCCAGTATACCGACCGAGTGCAGCGCGCGCGGGGCGGCCTCGCTGCCGGTCTCTTTTTTAAGCTCGGTGGTGGCGAAGAACAGCCCTCGCAGCGCGGCGGATTCCGGCGTCATCGCCAGTTCGCCAAAGGCGCGGGCCTCGGCCTGATAACCGCTGGCGCTGCCCTGCTCAAGGCCGGTGCGCACCACGTCAATAATGCGCTGCGCCGCCGGATAGTTACCGTGGGTTTTTTGATGCGTTTTCTGGGTCACCATGCGAAACAGCAGCGCGCGGCCAATCGGGCCTGCGAGCAAACGCTCGCGAACCGGCAGACGGCGCGGCGCGGGACGGCGCTTTTTCGCCAGTTCGGCAGCGGCTTCCAGCAAAATAGATTGCGGCACCACATCATCCACCAGCCCGGCTTTCAGCGCCTGACGCGGCCTCAGCTGTTTGCCCGCAAGGATCATCTCAAGCGCGGTGCTGATGCCAACGAGGCGCGGCAACCGCTGCGTGCCGCCGGAGCCCGGCAGCAGCCCAAGCTGCACTTCCGGCAGCCCGAGCAGCGTTTTCACATCATCGGTACAGATGCGGCTGTGGCAGGCAAGCGCCAGCTCCAGCCCGCCGCCGAGGCACGCGCCATGAATAGCCGCCACCACATGCACCGGCAGCGCGTGGATCTCCGCCATGATCTGCTGGCCCTGGCTTGCCAGCGCTTCGGCCTCCTGCGCGCTCTGGCAGTGCGCAATCATGTTGATATCCGCACCGGCGATAAAGTTATCCGGCTTGGCGGAGATAAATACCACGCCCGCGAGATCGCGGTTTTCCCGCAGCGTTTTGACAATCGCGCGGACGTCGCGGGCAAACTCCGCCTTCAGCGTGTTCATTTTCTCGCCCGGCACGTCGATGGTGACCACCGCAACATTGTCCGGGCGCATCTGTAAATTAAATGCGGATGTCGATTCCATTATTCGGCCTCCAGTACCATTGCCGCGCCGAGCCCGCCCGCCGCGCAGGCGGTGACCAGCCCGAAACCGCCGCCGCGGCGGCGCAGTTCATTGAGCGTCTGGGTGATCATTCGCGCGCCGGTGGCCGCGAACGGGTGCCCGTAAGCGATAGAGCCGCCGAGCACGTTAAATTTGCTCTCATCCACCTCACCGGTAGCCTGGCTGCGGCCCAGCACCTCGCGGGCGAAGCGGTCGCTCGCCATCAGCTTCAGGTTGGTGAGCGTTTGCGAGGCGAACGCCTCATGCATATCAATAAGCGTGAGATCGGCCATCGTCAGTCCGGCGCGCTCGAGCGCCAGCGGGGTCGACCAGGCCGGGCCCAGCAGCATGTCCTGCCAGACATCGACCGCGGTAAAAGCGTAGCTGCGCAGATAGCCGAGCGGCGTCAGGCCAAGCTCGCGGGCGCGGGATTCCGTCATCAGAATGACCGCCGCCGCGCCGTCGGTGAGCGGCGTGCTGTTCGCGGCGGTCACGGTGCCGTGTTTACGGTCAAATGCCGGGCGCAGTTTCGCGTAATCGGCCAGCGACGAAGTTTTGCGGATGTTGTTGTCTTCGCTGAGCGGCTCGCGGTACGGCGGCGTGTAAGCGGTCATCACTTCTTCACGCAATTTGCCTTCCGCCCACGCCTGCGCCGCCAGCTGGTGCGAACGATGCGCCAGCGCGTCCTGCTGTTCGCGGGTGATGCCGTGCGTTTTCGCCATCTGCTCGGCGGTGTCGCCCATGCGAAGCCCGGTGGAATATTCCGCCACGGCGGGCGGCACCGGCAGCAGGTCACGCAGACGCAGGCGCGAGAAGAGCTTCAGTCGCTGTCCGGCGGTGCGGGCTTTATTCGCGTCCACCAGCGTGCGCGCCAGTTTTTTACTGACGCCAATCGGCAGCACGGAGGAGGAATCGGCCCCGCCGGCGATCCCGGCGCGGATAGTGCCCGCCATCAGGCTTTCGGCGACGTTCGCCACCGCCTGGAAACTGGTGGCGCAGGCACGGCTAACGCTGTAGGCGTCGGTATGGACGCTCATGCCGGTGCCGAGCACAATTTCGCGCGCGATGTTGGGCGCTTCCGGCATCTGCACCACCTGGCCGAAAACAAGCTGTTCAATGACTTCAGGCGGGATTTCGCTGCGGGCCAGCAGTTCGCCGACCACCATTTTACCGAGATCGACCGCCGGAACGCCGTGGTACGCCGTTGCCTGACGGGCGAAAGGCGTGCGCAATCCACTGACAATGGCAATGCGATCCCCCTGCCGGGTGACCAGCGGTAGTGCCTGACTCATAACGTTCCCCTGTGAAAAGGCTAAAGATGAATTAAGTGGTCTGACCTGATAACAGTTTTAACCAGAATTTTACATTCAGCCAATCACATAAAGGAAAAATTGCGAGGCAAAACACGAATTACGTAACAAGAAATGCGCCCCGGAGTGCCGGGGCGTAAGCGGAGGGATTAACGCAGACCTAACTGGAAAATAACGGTTTCCGCCTGGCAGGCGAAAACAAAATCGATATCCAGACGCACGCCGTCGGCTTCTTCCGTAAAGCGCGGTGTGATCTGGCACGGCTCAGATTCGACTTCACGCGCTTTGGCGGTGAGGGCCGCGAGCGTGGCTTCGGCGTCGGCGCGGTTTTCAAACACGCGGCTGTAAGAGGCGACGCAGTCGGTATTATCAATAATGGTGCCTACATCAATACAGCAGCAAACCGGGGTTTCATCAGCACTGCATTTGGTCATGGTGATTTCCTCTGTATTTCCTGAAAAGGGATAAGGCTATTTTACGCCCCGCGCCGCCACCGCTCTACCTGTTCTTCCCGTTTACGCTTATAAGTGACCGAAATCACACTTAAAAATGATCTAAAACAATAATCACCAGATTGATGAATTTCTGAACCCCAAAATTTTGCTAAACGGATCGCGTTTCTTAGATCACAATTGAAAAAACTTATAAACATACTTGCAACATCTCTGCTGGTCGGACCTATACTCTCGCCACTGGTCTGATTTCCATGCCGTACCTCAGACCCTACACTCCGCGCTCCTGTTACGTCACGTAACATTATTTGAATAAAAATAAATGGATGAGGTTATGGTCATGCGCCAGAAAACCCTGTTTACCAAATCTGCTTTAGCAGTCGCAGTGGCAATCGTGTCTTCTCAGGCCTGGTCCGCAGGTTTCCAGTTAAACGAATTCTCTGCCTCCGGTCTGGGCCGCGCCTATTCCGGGGAAGGCGCTATTGCGGATGACGCGGGCAACGTCAGCCGTAACCCGGCGCTGATTACCATGTTCGATCGCCCGACATTCTCCGGCGGCGCGATTTTCGTCGACCCGGATGTGAATGTGTCTGGCCGTTCCCCGACGGGACGTAGCCTTAACGCCGATAACATCGCGCCGACCGCCTGGGTGCCGAACCTGCACTTTGTCGCGCCGATCAACGAGCAGTTTGGCTGGGGGGCGTCCGTCACCTCCAACTACGGCCTCGCCACCGAATATAGCAACAGCTATGCCGCAGGTTCTGTCGGCGGTAAAACCGATCTCGAAACGCTCAACCTGAACCTCAGCGGCGCGTATCGTCTCGATAACCACTGGAGCTTCGGCCTGGGCTTCGACGCCGTGTATGCGCGCGCCAAGATCGAGCGTTACGCGGGCGATCTGCCGCAAATCATCGCAGGCGGCTTACCGGGACTCGTGCAGTCCGGCAAGATCGATCCACAGACAGCGGCACAGCTTGGCGCGGCTGCAGGCGGTATTAACAGCGACACCCAGATTGCGCACCTGAAGGGCGACGAGTGGGGCTTTGGCTGGAATGCCGGTATCCTGTATGAACTGGATAAGAACAACCGCTACTCCCTGACCTACCGCTCTGAAGTGAAAATCGACTTCGACGGCGACTATAAGAGCAGCCTGCCGGCAGCCCTTAACCCTGTTAACGCCGCGCTGGGCCTCGGCCTGCCTTACGGCACGGGTGGCAGAACCACCGGCGGCTCGCTGACCCTGAACCTGCCTGAAATGTGGGAAGTGTCTGGTTATAACCGTATCGCGCCGCAGTGGGCGATTCACTACAGCCTGACCTACACCAGCTGGAGCCAGTTCCAGGAGCTGAAAGCGACCAACAGCAACGGCGACACCCTGTTTAAGAAAGAAGAGAAATATAAAGACGCGTACCGCATCGCTCTCGGCACCACCTATTATATGGACGACAACTGGACCTTCCGTACCGGTATCGCCTTTGATGACAGCCCGGTGCCAGAGCAGCAGCGCTCTATTTCCATTCCTGACCAGGACCGTCTGTGGCTGAGCGCCGGTACCACTTACGCCTTCAATGAAGACGCCTCTGTCGATGCCGGTGTTTCTTACATGCACGGCCAGCACGTGGAATTCACCGAAGGCCCGTACACCTTCAAATCTGAAGGTAAAGCGTGGCTGTATGGCGTGAACTTTAACTACCGTTTCTGATTGCTCTGTCACGACAAAGGCGAGCTGCGGCTCGCCTTTTTTATTGCGCCTTATCGTTCGGAAATAAAAAAGCGAGCCTCGGCCCGCTTTTTTTATTTACCTTAAGAATGATCGCATCCGGCGTCTTATTCCGAATCGATATCCTTGAGATCGCCTTCGATCGCCTGCGCGTTCGGGTTTTCATTTGGCTTAAGCTTACCGCCGTTGGCGATAAAGTCGTGACGCTGGAAATAGGCCTCACGCACCAGAATGTAAGGATCGGAAGACTGGCGCAGCAGGCCGTCGGAATCGAGCAGTTGCGCGCGGGTCTCAACGCCTTCCACCGCCCATTTGCCGAGCGACAGCGGCCAGGTCAGCCAGGAGAGAACCGGATAAGTGGTGTCCGCCATATCGCCGACATCTTCACGCAGCGTAAAGCTGCCGTAGAACGGCAACTGCACATACGGCCCGTAACCGACGCCATAGGTGCCAAGCGTGCTGCCGAAACGGTGCGGCTCTTCGCGCTGCAGTTTCGGGTTCGCCATACCGGCCACGTCGATGAAACCGCCCATCCCCAGCAGGGTGTTCAGGAAGAAACGGGTAAAGTGCACCATCCCCTGGTAGGGGTCGCCCTGCAGAAATTTATTAAGCATTGAGGCGGGTTCTTCAAGGTTGCTGGTGAAGTTGCCCAGCCCGTTGCGCGCCGGTTGTGGCACGTAGTCGCGCCAGGCAACAGCCACCGGGCGCAGCACATAAGGGTCCACCACGTCATAGTTAAAAGTAAACATGGTGCGGTTGAACCCTTCAAAGGGGTCGGAACGCCCTTGCTGCGGCTCTGATGAACTGGCGCAGCCCACTAAAAGCGTGGCCGCCAGCGCAAGCCCGGTAAGGCGAAAGTTCATAGCAGTCTCCCTGTAAATGGTAACTAACCCGCTCCTGATGGCGAAGGTGCGACCAGGACGTCCACCGGCGCTGCCGGGTTGAGCGTGGTGAAGCGGCGCTCGCCTGTCCAGTCTCCGGGTTGTACGGCCGCGTTGCCGTCCCGGGAAATATGCACCTTCACAATGCCCTGCGTGACGTGTTCAAGCCCCCTGTCCGGGAGCATCGCGTCAGCGTCATCAAGCGTAATTGTCAGCGGAAAATGACCCAGCGGCAATTTTTTCACCAACACCGGTACGTTTGATGCGCCATCCGTCACGCTGATAAAGAGTATCCCTTTATCTGGCAAGGCTTTTTTCGAAACGGGTGAGAGCGTGATTTTAACAGCCAGTCTCGCGTTGTCCATGCCGCTGTCCACGCGCGCCTGCGCAATGCCGCGCACGACCGCCGCACGGCGCGCATCGTCCGGCGGCAGGCGCGTCAGCATCGACTGCCAGATGGCAATCGCCTCCGTATAGCGCTGCTGGCGAAACGCGCTGAAGGCAAGCAGCCCCTGCGCGCGCAGATTATCAGGTGCCTGCGCCGCGACGTCTTTTAGCATTTGCTCGCCGAGGCGGTTATCGTCCGGCTGCGGCGAGCGCGCCAGCACTTCAGCATAGTCGAGCCGCGCTTCGATGCTTTGCGAATTGAGCTGCCAGGCGCGTTTAAACGCTTCTGTGGCGGTATCGGCGTTATTGAGCACCATACCGATGCGCCCTAGCATCGCCCAGCCCGCGCCGTTGCCGGGCTCTTCCTGCAAACGCGTGCGCAGCCCAAGCCCGAGGCGCGTCAGCTCCTCCACCGTGAGCGGTGTTGCGTGCGGATCCATCACGCGCGCCACCAGTGAAGGCGTCTCGCTCACCGCCGCTTGCCAGTCATTCACCTGTTTAAGGCTATGCGTCGCCATGAACAGCCCGCCGCTCACCGCCACGACCAGCAGCACGCCTGCCAGCAACGCACCATTACCCGTATGACTCGTTTTCTGCCCGCGCGGCTCGGGAATATCCGCCAGCAGGCTGTGCTGTAACTCCACCACCAGCGCCTGACGGGCCTCGTGCGGCTCCTCGTCAAGCTCCCGCAGGCGCGAGTAATAGAGTGTGCGGTTCAGCGCATCGCGGCTGAGCGCGCCGCGCTCGCGCCACGGCCAGAAGACCAGCGCCGCAACGCCCACCAGCAGGACCACGATAACCATAATTAACGCGCTCACGGGCGTTTTCCTTCTTCATTCAGTAGCGCGCGCAGCCGCTCCTGTTCGTCTTCGTCAAGCGCGGGCAGCTCCCGGCGCGTACGGCGCGCGCGCGCCACCAGTACGGCTACGCCGCCAGCCGCAAAGAGCGCGGGCAGCAGCCAGAGCAGGATCGTGCCGGGCGTGACGGGCGGATCGTAGGTCACGAAATTCCCGTAGCGCGCCACCATATACGCCACAATCTGCTCGCGGCTCTGACCCTGCTGCATCAGCTCATAGACTTTCTGGCGCATATCGGCCGCGATCATCGAACCGGAATCAGCGATGCTGTTGTTCTGGCATTTCGGGCAGCGCAGCGCGCTGGTCAGCTCGCGGAACTGCTGCTCCTGCGCCTCGTTCTGAAAAGGGTACGCCTCGATGGCGGCAGAAACATGACACGCCAGCAGCAGGCCAGCCAGCAGGCTTAACAAACGTTTCACGGCTCGACCTCCTGATTCAGCGCATCCCACAGTGGTTTTACGTCCTGACGCCACACCTGGTCATTCAGATCGCCCGCGTGGCGATAGCGAATCACGCCGCGCCCGTCGATAACAAACGTCTCCGGCGCGCCATAAACGCCCAGATCCAGCCCCAGCATCCCGCTGCCGTCAAACAGGCTCAGCGCGTAAGGGTTGCCGAGCGTATTGAGCCAGGCCACGGCTTTAGCGCGATCGTCTTTATAGTTAAGCCCGACGATCCGCACGCCCTTTGCGGCCAGGCCGTTGAGAAACTGATGTTCGGCGCGGCACGTCGGGCACCAGGTCGCCCAGACGTTAAGCAGCAGCGGTTTGCCGTTCAGGAGAGCGGCGCGATCGTAGGTCACGCTTGGGTCATCAAGCGCGGCGAGCCGGAACGCGGGCAGCGGTTTGCCCACCAGCGTGGATTCGAGCTGAGACGGATCGTCCCCCGCCGCGTTGCGCTTCAGTTGCCAGAACAGCACGGCGGCGAGCAGCAGAAACAGCGCCAGCGGGATTAGTAAAATGCGGCGTCTCATGCGGCCTCCTGGATTTTTTTCAGTCGGTAACGCGGATCCAGCAGACAAAGCAGCCCGCCGAACGCCATCAGCAGCCCGCCGTACCAGATCCAGCGGACAAACGGTTTGTAGTAAAGCCGCACCGCCCAGCTGCCGTCATTGAGTTCTTCACCGAGCGCCGCGTAGAGATCGCGCGTCAGCCCGCCGTCAATGGCGGCTTCAGTCATCACCACGCGGTTGCTGTTATAGGCGCGCTTTTCGGCGCGCAGCGTCGCCTCGGGTTTACCGTCGCGCAGCACATCGATAATCCCGACCGCGCCGCGCCAGTTCGGCCCCTGCGCGTCGCGCACTTCGCGAAACACAAAGCGGTAATGATGAATATCAACGCTGTCGCCCGCCGTCATGCGCACATCGCGCTCCACGCTGTAGTTCTGGCTGAACGCGATCCCGATAACCGTTACCGCAAGCCCCACGTGCCCGAGCGTCATCCCCCACTGGCTGCGGCTTAATTTCCCCAGCCCGTGCCACAGGCTATGACGGTGCGTGGCGCGCTCAAGCAGCTCCATCAGCGTTAACACCAGCACCCAGACCGCCATCATCAGCCCGGCGACCGTCATCGCGTTAATGCTGTCCTGCAAAAGCCAGGGCAGCATCAGCGAGGCCGCGAGCGTAACGACCAGCGCCACCAGCAGGCGACGGCACAGCTTTTGCGGCTCATCGCGCCGCCAGCGCACCAATGGCCCGACGCCGAGCAGTAACGCGAACGGCACCATCAGCGCGCTGAACAGCACATTGAAAAACGGCGCGCCGACGGAAATCGACCCCAGCCCCAGCGCCTTATGCACCAGCGGTAGCAGCGTGCCGAGCAGCACTACCAGCATGGCGGTGATAAGCAGAATATTGTTGCCAAGCAGAAAGCTCTCGCGCGACCAGAGCGCATTGCCCACCCGCGCCCTGACGCTACCGCCTTTCAAGGCATAGAGCAGCAGCGAGCCGCCGATAACAATCACCAGCAGCGCCAGAATAAACATGCCGCGCGCCGGATCGGAGGCGAACGCGTGCACAGAGACCAGCACGCCGGAGCGCACCAGGAATGTGCCGAGCAGACAGAGCGAAAACGCGGTGATGGCGAGCAGCACCGTCCAGGCGCGGAAGCTGCCGCGCTTTTCCGTCACCGCCAGCGAGTGCATCAGCGCGGTGCCTGCGAGCCACGGCATCAGCGAGGCGTTTTCGACCGGGTCCCAGAACCACCAGCCGCCCCAGCCGAGTTCGTAATAGGCCCAGGCGGAGCCAAGCACAATGCCGATGGTCAGAAACACCCACGCCGCCTGCGTCCAGGGGCGCGACCAGCGCGCCCAGGCGGTGTCGAGCCGCCCGGTTAAGAGCGACGCCACGGCAAAGGCGAACGCGACCGAAAACCCGACATAGCCCATATACAGTAACGGCGGATGGAAAATCAGCCCGATATCCTGCAGCAGCGGATTGAGATCGCGCCCTTCAATCGGGTATTCCGGCAGTGTGCGCGTGAAGGGGTTTGAGGTCAGCAGAATAAACAGCAGGAAGCAGAAATTAATCCCGCCCATCACCGACAGCACGCGGGCGATCGCCTCCTGCGGCATGGCGCGGCTGAACATCGCAACGGCAAACGTCCACGCGCCCATCAGCAGCACCCACAGCAGCAGTGAGCCTTCGTGCGCGCCCCAGGTCGCGGCCACGCGATACCAGACCGGCAGCTCGGTGTTGGAGTTGCTCGCCACATAGAGCACCGTGAAATCGTTCACCACAAAGGCATGCACGAGGATGAGAAACGCGCCCAGCAGGCAGGCGAAAAGCGCGCAGGCGAGCGGGCGCGCCAGCGCCATCAGCCGCGGTGCCTGACGCATCGCGCCCCATTGCGGCCAGAGTGTGAGCAGCAGCGCGAGGCCTGCGGCGAGGCACAGCAAGAAATTACCGATTTCCGGCATCATGGGCGGTTGTCCTTATACGCCTGCGGCGGACGCGTGTGGTTGGCATCCATCGCCGCTTTCACCTCCGGTGGCGTGTAGTTTTCGTCATGCTTCGCCAGCACTTCGCGGGCGTGAATACGATGATCGTCACCCAGCACGCCCTGCGCCACCACGCCCTGCCCTTCACGAAACAGATCGGGCAGAATGCCGTCGTAATCCACATCGACCACGCCGCGTGCGTCATAGAGACGAAAGCTCACCTTCAGGCTCCGGCTGTCGCGCTTCACGCTCCCTGGCATCACCATGCCGCCGACGCGCAGCCGCTGGCCCGGCTCCGGTTTCTCCTGCGAGGCACCTTTGCCGTAGAGAATTTCACCCGGCGTATAGAAGAGATCGATATTGGCGCGCAGCGCGTAGAGCACCAGCGCCATCGTCAGCCCGAGGCCTGCCAGCACCGCAAGCGCGACCCACAGGCGCATTTTACGACGCGGGTTCATCGCGACACCTCCGCGCCCTGACGTCGGCGCTCGCGCGCCTGACGTTTCGCGATATCCCGGCGCAGCGCACGGCGCGCCAGACGCGTATGCGCTATCAGTAGCGCCAGCGGAAGCACCGTCATCGCCACCGCCAGCCAGACGTAAAAGGCGTAGCCGCCCATCAGGAAAAATGTGGTTAACGCGGCGGTCATGATTTTTTCTCCAGCACCGCGGCCACCCACGGGCGATGGCGCTCCTGAAGCAACAACAGGTTGCCGAGGCGCATCACCGTGAGCGTCACAAACAGGCACAGAAAACCGGCGATATTCCAGCGCAGCGGCGCGCGCATGCTCGGGTCGATGCTCTGCTGCATATTGGTGGAGCCCTGATGCAGCGTATTCCACCACTCCACCGAGTAGTGGATGATGGGCAGATTCACCACGCCCACCAGCACCAGTACGCCCGCGGCGCGGCCCGCGAGGCGGCGGTCGTCAAAGGCGTGCCAGAGCGCGATGACGCCCGCGTATAAAAACAGCAGCACCAGCTCGGAAGTGAGCCGCGCATCCCAGATCCACCATGTGCCCCACATCGGTTTCCCCCAGGCGGAACCAGTCGCAAGCGCGATAAAGGTATAGACCGCGCCCACCGGGGCCATCGCCATCACGGCCAGGTCGGCCGCCCGGTTCTGCCACACCAGCCCGATAAACGCCGCGACCGCCATTGAGGCGTAAATGCCCATCGATCCCATCGCCGCCGGAACGTGCAGATACATGATGCGGTAGCTGTCGCCCTGCTGGTAATCGGGCGGCGCAAAAACAAAACCCCAGATACAGCCCGTCGCGAGCATCATGGCGCCCGGCCACGCGAACCACGGCGTGAGCCGCTGGCAGAGGCCGTAAAGCCGTTCAGGCCGCGCCCAGGGGTGTAAGAATTTCCACATGCTATTGCTCACATAAAATTATCGCCCGCGAAACCGGGCTTACTGAATAGTGATACGCAGCGCCGCCGCCGTCGCGAACGGCATTAGCGTGACGCTTGCTGTTAAAAACGCGCCGCAGAGCGCGAAAAACCCGCCGACCGGCAACTGCATCACGGCGGCATCCACCGCGGCGGTGGAGAAAATCAGCAGCGGGATCGCGAGCGGCAGAATAATCAGGCTCAACAGGATGCCGCCGCGGCGCAGCCCGGCCGTCAGCGCCGCGCCCAGCGCGCCGAAAAAGCTCAGCGTCGGCGTGCCAAGCAACAGCGTCAGCATCAGCGTCAGCGTCGCATAGCCGTTCAGTCCCATCAGCAGCGCCGCCAGCGGCGAGAGCACGACCAGCGGCAGCCCGGTCGCCACCCAGTGAGCGGTCACTTTCGCGATAACCACCACCGGCAGCGGCGTTGGCAACAGCATGAGCTGTTCGAGCGCGCCGTCGCGCGCGTCGTCGCGAAACAGCCGGTCCATCGCCAGCAGCGAGGCGAGCAGCGCCGCCACCCACACCACGCCTGGCGCGATGCGCGCGAGCAGCTGCGGCTCCGGGCCTGCGCCAAGCGCGAACAACACAATCACCACCAGAAAAAACCACAGCGGGTTGAGGAGCTCAGCCTGGTGACGCGCGGCGAGACGCAGCTCGCGGCGGATAATACGGCCCATCATGCGGCGGGCTCCGGCGTCAGGGGTAATGTGCGGTGGGCACCAGTAAGCGCCAGCGGCTGGTGAGTGGTGACTATCACCGCCCCGCCGCGTTTCGTGTGCGCCTCAAGACGCGCCATTAGCGTCGCCACGCCTGCGGCATCAAGCGCCGTCAACGGTTCATCCAGCACCCACAGTGATGCTTCGCTAAGCCACAATCTTGCCAGCGCCACGCGGCGCTGCTGGCCTGCTGAGAGTTGTTCAACCGGAAGATCTTCATACCCGCCAAGCCCGATGGCGGCAAGCGCCTGCCAGCGCGCCTCGCGCCGGGTCAGTGGGTGATAAAACGCGAGATTTTCATCGGCGGTAAGCGCCGCTTTGATACCCGGCAGATGGCCGAGCCACAGCAATTCCTGATGAAAGGCAGAGCGCTGATGCGCCAGCGGTTCGCCGCGCCAGTACACCTCGCCCTCTTCCGGGCGCGCCAGCCCGATCAGCAGGCGCAACAGCGAGGTTTTCCCGGCCCCATTCGCGCCGGTCAGGTGCACAATCTCGCCCCGCGACACGCGAAACGAGAGCGCGCGAAATAGCAACCGCTCGTCGCGCAGGCAGGCAAGATTCCGGGCTTCTAACATGGGACAGCTCCTTTCAGGCGAGTCGGGAATAGTACCACAGGGCAATGGCGCGGCCACCCCGCGGACTGTGCAGGCGGCGAAACCCTGCGCGATGCCTCGCAAAATATTCATCACGCAGGGGAATTATCTGTTTTTCCTGATAATACCCGCCGACGCGCTACGCTTAATGCATTCCCTTATTTGACTGGAGTACATAATGAGCAAACCTGGCGAGGAAAAAATCGGCGAGGCGGATGAGCTGGAAGTCGAAAGTGAAGAAAAAGAGAGCGGAGAAGAAATAGAAGTGGATGAAGAGGAACTGCCGTCGCGCGCGATGGCCATCCACGAGCACATCCGCCAGGACGGCGAGAAAGAGATGGAGCGCGACGCGATGGCGCTGTTCTGGTCGGCCATCGCCGCCGGGCTGTCGATGGGCGCGTCGCTGCTGGCCAAAGGTATTTTCCACGTCCACCTGGAAGGCATTCCTGGCGGATTTTTGCTGGAAAGCCTCGGCTACACCTTTGGCTTTATCATCGTCATCATGGCGCGCCAGCAGCTCTTTACCGAGAATACCGTCACGGCGGTGCTGCCGGTGATGCAGAACCCGACCGGCACCAATATGCGGCTGTTGCTGCGGCTCTGGGGCGTGGTGCTGCTCGGTAATATCATCGGCACCGGCCTCGCGGCGCTGGCGTTTGAGTTTATGCCGATTTTTGACGAGGCAACGCGCGACGCGTTTGTGACCATCGGCATGGAAGTCATGCACAACACGCCAGGGGAAATGTTCGCGAACGCGATTATCTCCGGCTGGATCATCGCGACGATGGTGTGGATGTTCCCGTCTGCGGGTGCTGCGAAGATCGTGGTGATTATCCTTATGACCTGGCTTATCGCGCTCGGCAACACAACGCATATCGTGGTCGGCACCGTCGAGATCCTCTATCTCGTGTTTAACGGCACCATTCACTGGAGCGAATTCTTCTGGCCGTTCGCCCTGCCGACGCTTGCGGGCAACATTATCGGCGGTACGTTTATCTTCGCGCTGTTAAGCCATGCGCAGATCCGTAACGACATGAGCAATAAGAAGAAATCGGAAGAAAAAGCGCGCCTGAAAAAGGAAAAGGCAGCGCGTGAAAACGAAACCGGGCGCGGTTCACAAAAACGCTGACGGTGGCGATTGTTTAACCGAACAGGCGGCTAAGCCCTTAACGGCGGTGTAAAAATCGGTATACTGACGCCGCCTCGTCCCCTTAGTTAAATGGATATAACGAGCCCCTCCTAAGGGCTAGTTGCAGGTTCGATTCCTGCAGGGGACGCCATTTCATAGTTCGCCCACTTCCGACACCTTTCGCTTACAATCAGACATGGCACTGGTTTTTCGTTCCCATTTCTACTTGCCGTATACCAGCTTTATGCATGGGAAATTTCGGATGAAGAAAGATAATCTGTCTCAACATGCACACTGTAGGCGCTAAAATTATTACTTTCGTTACTACTTAACACCACTAAAAGTGACTTAATTGACACACAACGTCAAAAGGCACAAAATTCATCATTAATAATGTCATTTATTGTATTACTGTTTTATGGATAATGTTAAATGTATAAGACAAGATATCCTTATTCATTCCATTTTTATCGCCACGCCCGTTTAGCGATTTGTTATCCTGCCAGATTAGATACAAATGACTCACTTCAGAAATTAAAAAACACACTTATTGATGGCTTAGCTTTTTACCTTACAAAGGGCTATATAGATCCATATTATTTCAACCCTGACTGCGAAGATGAAGGTTCAGAAGAGGCTGATCGTTATCTGAGTAAGCTTGATATGATCGATATAGAAGCATCAATGTATTTCAGAAAGAAAATAGTAGAATCGACGTTTATAAAGAATGGACTTTTCAAATCCTTTTGCCTGGATAGACTGCTTCTGTCAGATAATCATAATTCCTATGCAATGGATTACTTAGCTGAAAACCATACACGTTTATCGTTACACCCATTAAGAGCTGCAATGTTTCATTTGATTTGCACTAAAAATGATTTTTCTAATCCTAACGATATGCCTGCCGAACTCGTCTCAGGCCTGAAAAACCGTTATAACAAAATTATAGAAGAGAACAAAGTACCGCGCTATCAGGAGTTGTCAGCCTGTGAGATATTTTCAGATTTTGAAATATTTGAGCTTAACACCGAATATGAGGCTTTCTGTAAAGCCTGGCCATAGCAGTCATTTTTTAGAGGAGATCTTAATATTATTAAGACCCACATCAGAACATATATTTAAGCCTTCACGCCTAAAAGTTTAAGCAATTATACTTTTACCACTCACTCATGGAGCAGGCTGTATATTGCGCGCCCTTCAATATTTCCTTTTAAATCACACGCAAACTCAACACCTCCCTAACACAACATCAATATGCTTTTATTTAATTCACAAAAAATCATCATATTTTCACAACTGACAACATTTCACCCCTGATTAAGAATAGCGCCTGGTTCCGTTATTTATTTTAAACGCTATGATATTCCGCCGTTAAATAAATACGTAACGGTCATAGCGTAAATAAGGACAAATAATATGTTGAGAAAAAGTGCGGCTGAATTTTTCGGCACATTCTGGCTGGTGTTTGGAGGCTGCGGGAGCGCGGTGCTTGCCGCCGCGTATCCTGAGCTGGGCATTGGTTTTACGGGGGTTGCGCTGGCGTTTGGTCTGACCGTCCTGACCATGGCGTATGCCGTAGGGCATATTTCCGGCGGTCATTTTAACCCGGCCGTCACGCTGGGTTTATGGGCGGGTGGACGTATTACCTTTCAGGATGTCATTCCTTACATCATTTCCCAGGTCATTGGCGGTATTGCCGCGGCGGGCGTGCTGTATGCGATTGCCAGCGGTAAACCGGGCTTTGACGCCGTCGCGAGCGGCTTTGCCGCCAACGGCTATGGCGAACACTCGCCGGATGGCTATAGCCTTTCGGCTGCCATCCTGACTGAGCTGGTACTGACGGCGTTTTTCCTGCTAATTATCCATGGCGCAACGGATAAAAACGCGCCGGCGAAATTTGCGCCACTGGCGATTGGTCTCGCCCTGACGCTGATTCATCTCATCAGCATTCCTGTCACCAACACGTCGGTGAACCCAGCGCGAAGCACCGCTGTCGCTATTTTCCAGGGCGGCTGGGCTTTACAGCAACTGTGGGTTTTCTGGCTCGTACCGATTGTGGGCGGCGTAGTGGGCGGCCTGATGTATCGCTTCCTGTTGCAGAGCAAAGACTAAATACTGTCATTTGCTGCGGGCAAATCGGTATTATTGAGCGCCTGGTATAAACGCTACACGTCTTTATTTAAAAGCCCCGAAAGGGGCTTTTTATTGTTCGGAAATCTTTGCTGTGGTGAATTTATGGCGTCGAAAATCTTACTTCAATAATGCGTTCTCGTTTACGGGGAATATCGCCACGATAACACCATAATCCCCCTAAAAAACCCGCTTTACCTCGCCATAAAAAAACCCACCGCAGTAACGGTGGGCTTTCGGCATGTCCGAAAAGATAGATGATAAGAATTAACTGAATACCATACCGCCATCGATCAGCAAGGACTGACCGGTCATGTAGTCGGAATCCGGGCCTGCCAGGAACGAAACGCAGGCGGCGACATCTTCCGGCTCAGAGAGGCGACCAAGCGTGATGCGTTTGGCGAACTCTTCAGTGCCGTAGCCGAGCGGTTTGCCGGCGGCTTCTGAGATCTGACGGTCGATTTCCGCCCACATCGGGGTTTTTACAATGCCCGGGCAGAAGCCGTTGACGGTGATGCCGAGCGGCGCTAAATCGCGCGCGGCGGTCTGGGTCAGGCCGCGCACCGCGAATTTACTGGAGCTGTAAACCGCGAGCTCCGGGTTGCCGACGTGGCCCGCCTGCGAACAGGCGTTGATGATTTTCCCGCCGTGGCCTTCGGCTTTGAACGCTTCAATCGCCGCCTGCATGCCCCAGATAACGCCTTTGACGTTAATGTTGTAGACCCTGTCGATCACCTCTTCGGTGATGGTCTCAATCGGCGTTGACGGCGCGATGCCGGCGTTGTTGACGATAACATCGAAGCCGCCGAGCGCTTTACGGGTCTGCTCTACTGCGGCGAACACCTGGTCGCGTTTCGACACATCCACGGTCACCGCCACGGCGCTGCCGCCCTGCTCGTTAATTTCCTGCGCCACGGCATTGGCCGTTTCAGCGTTGTAATCGGCAATCGCGACCGCAAAACCGTCTTTGACCAGTCGCAGGGCGATGGCTTTACCAATCCCCTGCCCTGCGCCGGTAACCAGTGCTACTTTTTTCATAATCCGTTCCTTTTGGTAAGTCAGAGAATCTGGCTGAGATGGAGCTGGCCCATCAGCAGCGGGTTATCGCTGTAGTCCACCGGAATGGCGACCACCGCCGGCCCGTCGACATCCATCGCGGCGCGCAGCGTCGGCTCCAGCGCTTCCGCGCTTTCCACCGCGAACCCGGCCGCGCCGAATGCTTCGGCGTAAACTTTGAAATCCACCGGCCCGAAGCTCACCCCTGAAAGCCGCTGGTATTTTTTCTCTTCCTGAATCGCCACCATGTTGTAGGCGTTATCCACCCAGATGATGTGCAACACGTTGGCTTTGAGGCGCACCGCGGTTTCGAGCTCCATGCTCGATTGCAGAAAACCGCCGTCGCCGGAAACAGAAACCACTTTGCGCGACGGATCCACCAGCCATGCGCCGATGGCCCACGGCAGCGCCACGCCCATGGTCTGCTGACCGTTCGAAATCATTACCTGGCGGGCGCGGAAGCTGTAGAGATAGCGGGCGATCCAGATATGGAAACTGCCCATGTCTACGGTCAGCGTCACGTCGTTGTTAATGATGTCCTGCATGGCGCGCACGATACGCAGCGGATGCAGGGCGAACTGGTTTAACTGCGCGCCCCGGCGCGCCAGCAGCTCGCGCTGGTTCTGACGGTCGATCAGGATTTCAGAGGCGCGGTCGCTTAACACCAGCGGCTGCTCGATGCGCCCGGCCAGTTTTTCCAGCGTGCCCGCGATATCCCCCACCAGCTCGATTTCCGGCGCGTAGTGGCTCTCTTCA
The DNA here is from genome assembly GCF_053627815.1 of Cronobacter sp. 153480017-3. Classification (NCBI taxonomy): domain Bacteria; kingdom Pseudomonadati; phylum Pseudomonadota; class Gammaproteobacteria; order Enterobacterales; family Enterobacteriaceae; genus Cronobacter; species Cronobacter sp. 153480017-3. The sequence continues at coordinate 131,511 of NZ_JBSEYN010000006.1, forward strand.
TACGCTGGCAGCACGTCGATATGCACCAGCGTCGCGTTACCGCAGTTCCACATGGCAGGCTCATATTCCACCGGGCTGTAGCCGATGCAGATAATGAGATCCGCCAGATGCAGCAAGCGGTCGCCCGCCTGGTTGTTGAAAAGCCCGACGCGGCCCGCAAAGCGCGTGAAGTGCTCCTGATTGACCGCGCCCGCCGCCTGATAAGTGCTGGTAACGGGAATATGGCTTTTCTCCAGCAGGCGATGCAGCGCGCGGCTGTTCTCCGGCTGGCTCGCCATCAGGCCCAGCAGGATGACCGGGTTTTTGGCATTGCGAATCAGCCCGGCGACGTGGTCGATACACGCATCCGGCGCTGGGCCCAGTTTCGGCGCGTTGCCCGCAGGCAGAATGTTGCCCTGCGCCGGTTGATCGACGATGTCCTGCGGCAGGCTGACAAAGGCGCTGCCCGGTCTGCCGTGCTCCGCCACGCGAAAGGCGTTGGAAACCACTTCGGCGATAGCGTCCGAGGACGAGACTTCAACCGAATATTTGGTGACCGGGCTGAACATCGCCACGGTATCCATGCTCTGGTGCACCTGGCGCGCTTTATCCGCGCGCTTCACCGCCCCGCCGAGCGCGACCACCGGGTCGCCTTCGCTGTTGGCGGTCGCCATGCCGGTGATGAGATTGCTGCACCCCGGCCCGGAGGTGACCAGCGCGACCCCGGCTTTGCCGGTGATACGCCCGACGGCGGCAGCCATAAACGCCGCGTTCGCCTCGTGGCGCACCGGAATAATCTGGATGCTGGAATCCAGCAGGGAGTCGAAAACTTTATCGATTTTCGCGCCGGGAATGCCGAAGACCTGTTTTACGCCCTGGGCCTCAAGCTGGCCGACCACCATGTCAGCGCCGTGCGCCCACTGGCGCATCCGGTTTTCGTTATCCATGATATTTCCCCTTTCTGACTGTTAGTTTTCAACCGAGCGGATGGCCGCATCAAGATTGTCGGGATGCAGGTTGGCGTTGAGGAACGCCGGGTCCGACGGCAGATCGATCATCAGTTTGTGGATCTCCCCGAAGGTGAGAACGCCGTGCTCTAACTGGTAGTCGAGCAGGTGCCCGCCGCCCTGACGATCGTCGGTGATGAAATGTTCGTGGTAGCCCGCGACGTTAATGCCCTGCATGTGCTGCGGCGTGCGGAACCCGACTAACACGCCGTCGCGGCCGTCGAAGCGGAATACCGGCTGGTCGTCCAGCACGTCGGTCATCGCGCGGTACGGCGGCTTCTGGCGCGGTACGGTGCGGGTGTGGGCATGGCGAAAGTGGCCGTCGATGCGCAGCGCGCAGAAAACGTTGTCGGACGGCACCTGTCGGTCGATCACGTCGTGGATTTGCTGGCGGCTCATCGGCCGGTCAAAGCGCTGGCGGTAATGCGGTTTAAACCAGGTCATTACCGCGAACGGTGTTTTCTGGTCGGGCTGCGCTTTACGGGCGCTGCCGTCGGCGCGCAGCTGGTGAACCTCATGGCTGAAGGCAATTAATTCGCCGTCCAGTTCGTTAAAGGTGCCAAGGCCAAAATCGCCTTTGGTCAGGAGATCAGCAACGGTGGTATTTCCTTCGTAAACCCCACTGAGCAATGCGCTCATCATGGATGTTTGATATATCACACATTCTGTATCTTTTTCCCGCAGCGCCCGCACGGTTTCCAGCAAGCTTTCCTCGCAAGAACAATCGGTTGCATGGCTCATCGCACTGATCCTCACTCATATTTCGTAAGAAAGATTAATCAAATGTTGACGCGATTCAGCGCAGGGTTCCAATATAGAAAGCATCCCGGTTTGAGTCGTATTTGATATGGAACTTCGATATTTGCGTTATTTCGTGGCGGTAGCCCAGACGCGACACTTCACCCGTGCCGCTGAATTACTGGGTATATCTCAGCCGCCGCTCAGTCAGCAGATCCAGCGCCTTGAGCGCGAAGTGGGCACGCCGCTGCTGCGTCGCCTGACGCGCGGCGTGGAACTTACCGAGGCCGGCGAGGCCTTTTATCAGGACGCGTGCCAGATACTGGCGCTTAGCGACGCGGCGCTGGAGAAAACCCGCGGCATCGCGCGCGGCGTCAACGGCACGCTGTCGGTCGGTATCAGCAGTTCTAATGCTTTTCATCCGCGTATTTTCTCCCTGCTGCATGAATTTCAGCACCGCTATCCGGCGATTACGTTGCTGCAACAGGAGGCCAATATGGCCTCGCTGATGCACGATTTGCAGGAAGGATTGCTGGACGCCGCGTTTGTCCGCCTGCCGTGCGAGAGCAGCAAAGCGTTTAACCTGCGTCTGATTGACGTGGAGCCAATGGTGGCCGCGCTGCACCGCAGTCATCCTCTGAGCGAGCGCGATGAAGTGGCGCTGAGCGAGCTGGTCGGCACACCGCTGGTTCTCTTCCCGCATGAAGTGGCGCCGGGGCTCTATGAACTGGTGTTTAACGCCTGCCTGCGCGCGGGGCTTGCGCCTGCCGACAGCCAGCAGGCGTCGCAGCTCTCTTCCTCACTCAGCATGGTGGCGGCCGGGTTTGGCTTCGCGCTGGTGCCTGTGTCGATGCAGTGCATCGGGCACCCGGAGGTGACGTTTCACCGGTTAAGCGATCAGATGCTAAAAACCGATATCGCGCTGGCCTGGCGTAAGTTTGAGCGCTCGCCGTCGGTGCGCCGCCTGGTGGAGATGTTCTGAGCGCCAGAATCGCCTGAATTGACGCGAAAAAGAGGAAGACGGCACGCGCGGTGTTTATAGTTACCCGATAAGCGTACCGCCAGGGATGAGAAAATGATTGTTAACAGTATGGTGTACCGGCGCGACAAAAAGCCGGAAGTGATTAACCTCGAAGATATCAGCGAAGCGATTGAAGATCCTGACGCCTTTATCTGGCTGGGGTTGTGGCAGCCCGACGCGCCGTTTATGCATATCATCCAGCAGGAGTTCGGCCTGCACGAACTCGCCATCGAAGATGCGCTCACCGCCCATCAGCGCCCTAAAATCGAACAGTATGGCGAATCGCTGTTTATGGTGGTGAAAACCGCGTGGATGAACCGCCAGGAGCAGATTGAATTTGGCGAAACGCATCTGTTTATCGGCAAAAACTTTCTGATAACGGTGCGCCACGGTGCCTCCGAAAGCTATGCGCCCATTCGCGCCCGCGCCGAGGAAAAGCCCGACATGCTGGCCATCGGGCCGGGCTACGCGCTCTACTGCCTGCTCGATTTTATCGTCGATAACTATCTGGAAATCACCTCGTCGCTCACCAGCCGCATCGGCGAGATGGAAAACACGATGTTCCGCACCGAGTTTGACAAACAGGCCGTGCAGCAGGTTTATACGCTGCGCCGTCAGTTGCTGGCTATCCGTAACGCCGCGCTGCCGGTGGATGAAATCTGCAACCAGTTGATTCGCCTGCATGAAGATATCGTGCCGAAAACGCTGCGCCCTTACCTGCGCGACGTGCAGGATCACGCGCATCACGTGGTGATGGATGCCGAGGATATGCGTGAAATGCTGACCAGCGCCATGCATGTGAATCTGGCGCTGGTGACGGTGCAGCAAAACGAGGTGGTGAAAAAGCTCGCAGGCTGGGGGGCGATCCTGGTGGTGCCGACGGTCATCTTCAGCATGTACGGCATGAACTTTGAAAATATGCCGGAGATACGCTCGGCGTTCGGCTATCCGGTGACCATCGGCGGCACCATTGCCGTCTGTTATTTGCTTTACTGGAAGCTTAAGCGTTCGGGCTGGTTGTGAGATCCACCCGGTCACCCCGCGTGGTCGGCTGGGAGATAACCAGAAATTCCACCGCCTCATGCCCGTCGTTACGCGCCTGGTGCGGTGCCAGCGGCGGAATTTCTATCGCCTCGCCAGGCGTAAGCGTCACGCGCTCGCCGTTCAGCGCCATTGTCAGCACGCCGCTCAGCACAAAAAAGCACTGGCGCGACTGCTCGTGATAGTGGCGCTGTTCCGCCCGCCCGACGGGTATCCGCTCATGGATAACGCTAAGGTTTTGGTTTTTGACCAGATGCCAGCCATCGCAGTCACCGCCCCACAGATAATGTTCCGCATTTGCCTTGCTGATTTTCATTGCTGCTCCTGTTTTTTTACCCCTTCCAGAATGGCAGTCAGCGAAGCTGCTGGCAAGCGCCTGGAAGCGGGAGTTACGCCCCGTAATTAATTTCTTTTTAATTGTTTTTTAAGGAAAAAAGCAGTATGAAAAAAATTCTTTTAACGAGCCCGCGTGTCGCTTGTCACCTCTGAAATAAAGGATTACATTAGCGCCCGCTGACGTCATTTGACGCGCACGATTTTAGAGAGTGGCAGCCGGATTGGGGAATAGTCCCAAAGTGATTCGGCTGCGGCGTCAACTTTGTATACTGTGACCTTGCGTATTGATTCAGGCGTGTTTTAAGACATGCGGAGCGATGTAACGTGAAATATTTCTTTATGGGCGTATCGGTGATTTTACTGTTGTGGGCCGGCACGTTTGCCCTGATGATTTAGTAAAACACCTGAGTAAAAAGAAACAGGAGCCACTGGCTCCTGTTTTTTTATTCGGCGTCCTGCGCCGCGGCGCTCTTCGCGCTTGCCGGTAACAGCCCGTCAGCGCGAAACATCGCTTTAATGCCGCGCACCGCCTGGCGAATGCGATCGCGGTTTTCAATCAGCGCGAAACGCACGTGGGTGTCGCCGTAGTCGCCAAAACCAATCCCCGGCGACACGCAGACTTTCGCGTCCTGCAGCAGCTTTTTGGCAAATTCCAGCGAGCCCATCGCCGCGTAAGGCTCCGGGATTTTCGCCCAGACATACATCGAGGCTTTCGGGCATTCGACCATCCAGCCCGCCTCGTGCAGCCCTTTCACCAGCACGTCGCGGCGGCGTTTATACTGCTCAGCGATATCGCGCACGCACTGCTGATCGCCTTCCAGCGCTGCGATGGCCGCCACCTGGAGCGGCGTAAAGGTGCCGTAGTCGTGGTAGCTTTTGATGCGCGCCAGCGCGCTGACGAGCTCCTGATTGCCGACCATAAAGCCGATGCGCCAACCCGCCATGTTGTAGCTTTTCGAGAGCGTGAAGAACTCCACGGCGACATCGCGTGCGCCCGGCACCTGCATGATGGACGGCGCTTTCCAGCCGTCATAGACGATATCGGCGTAAGCAAGATCGTGTACCACCAGCACGTCATAGCGCTTCGCCAGCGCCACGACTTTCTCGAAAAACTCCAGCTCCACGCACTGCGCCGTCGGGTTCGAGGGGAAGCCTAAAATCATCATTTTCGGCTTCGGGTAGCTTTCGCGGATCGCCCGCTCCAGCTCGTTGAAGAAATCCACGCCCTCCACCAGCGGCACCGAACGCACCTGCGCGCCGGCAATCACCGCGCCGTAGATGTGGATCGGGTAGCTTGGGTTCGGCACCAGCACCGTGTCGCCGTGATCGAGCGTGGCGAGCATCAGGTGCGCCAGCCCCTCTTTCGACCCGATGGTGACGATGGCTTCGGTTTCCGGGTCGATCTCCACCTCGTAGCGCTCCTGATACCAGCGCGAAATGGCGCGGCGCAGGCGCGGAATGCCGCGGGAGGTGGAGTAACCGTGCGTATCCGGGCGCTGGGCCACGGTGCAGAGTTTTTCAACGATATGCGGCGGCGTGGGGCCGTCCGGGTTGCCCATGCTGAAATCGATAATATCTTCGCCGCGCCGACGCGCAGCCATTTTCAGCTCAGCAGTGATGTTAAAAACGTAAGGGGGAAGGCGTTCGATACGCGAAAAACGGCGTTTGGGACTGAAGTCAGCCATAGGTTCCTCGATGTGACGTAAGCGCCCGGACCGTCCGAGCGACGCTGCCGCTGATGCGGCTTTAAGAACATAGCCTGGAAAATTTTCTGCTGTCGAGAGGCAATCGCAAAAATAATTTACGGAACAAAAAACGGGAACTTTCATTTGAAAGTTAACCCTATTTTATTTGATGAGGCGTAGCTATATTAACTTCGACGCAACAAAACAATAACCCCTGTTCCCGATTGCCGGAGTACACGCTATGACCCTGCACATTCCCGATCTTCCCGCCGCTATCCGCGAGATAAAACAGCAGCTACGTGCGGCGCTGCCGAACTATCAGGCCGTGTTTGCCGAACTGGAAGCCGATATCGCGCGCCAGATTGTCACCATCAAAAGCGAAACCGCGCGCGGCGAAAGCCCGGTGCCGCAGATCCATGCCGACGACATCCTTAATGGCCGCATCAGCGACGCGCAGAAAGCCCGCATCCGCGAGCGCGGCTGCTGCGTGATTAAAGGCGTCTTCCCGGAAAACCAGGCGCGCGCCTGGAACCAGGAGATTGGCGATTACCTGGAACGAAACGATTTTGTCGAAAAGCTTAAGAACGCGGCGGAAGATAACTATTTCGGCACGCTTGCCGACAGTAAGCCGCAAATTTACGGCATTTACTGGTCGAAGCCGCAGGTGGAGGCGCGCCAGCACGAGCGTATGAAAGCCGCGCAGGTGTTTCTCAATAATCTCTGGCAGACGGAGAGCCACGGCAAACAGCATTTCGACCCGAATCGCGTGGTGACGTACGCCGACCGCACCCGCCGCCGACCGCCGCGCTCGTCGTCGCTTGGCCTGTCGCCGCATGTGGATGGCGGCTCGGTGGAGCGCTGGCTTGATGAAAATTTCCGTCACGTTTACCGTCACGTCTTTAGCGGCGAGTGGCAGCGCTACAACCCGTTTGAAGCCGAGGGCCGCGTCGAGGCGCGGGAGATCCCCTCACCTGCCGTCTGCTCGATGTTCCGCACCTTTCAGGGCTGGACGGCGCTCTCCGAGCAGCGCAAGCACGGCGGTACGCTGACGCTACTGCCGGTGGCCAACGCGATGGCGTATATCCTGCTGCGCGCGTTGCAGGACGATGTGCCGGAGGATTCACTGTGCGAGGCGAAGCCTGGCCGCGCGTTATCCATTAACGAACGCTGGCATCCCCTTTTACTGACCGGGATTTCCTCAATTCCCGATATGGAGCCGGGCGATACTGTCTTCTGGCACTGCGACGTTATTCACGCCGTGGAAAACGAGCATCAGGGCGAGTTTGACAGCAACGTGATGTATATCGCCGCCGCGCCGTGGTGTGAGAAGAACGACGCCTACCTGAAGCGCCAGTGGCCGGCGTTTGTGGAAGGCCGTTCGCCGCCGGACTTCGCGCCGGATGATTTCGAAATCGATTTCAGCGGACGCGCCACCGAAGCGGATCTGACCCCTGCCGGACGCGAACAGCTCAAAGGCGCATAACCGGCAACACCTGGCGGCTGGTCAAGGGCCGTCAGGTTTTCTATCATGTGCGCTTTCCTGCCAGACTTCGGGTTTTCCGTGCACGAGATTTTCGACATGCTGCTGGCGGTCTTCGACCGCGCGGCGCTAATGCTGATTTGCCTCTTTTTCCTGATTCGCCTGCGGCTGTTCCGCGAGCTGCTGCATAAGAGCGCCCACACGCCGAAAGAGTTGCTGGCGGTCACCGCGATCTTTTCGATGTTCGCGCTGTTCAGTACGTGGTCCGGCGTGCCGGTGGAAGGCTCGCTGGTGAACGTGCGCATTATCGCCGTGATGTCCGGCGGTATTCTTTTCGGCCCGTGGGTCGGCATCATTACCGGCATTATCGCCGGGCTGCACCGTTACCTGATTGATATCGGCGGCATCACCGCCATTCCCTGTTTTATCACCAGCATCGTCGCGGGTGTGATCTCCGGCTTTATCAGCCGCCGGGTGCCGAAAGCGCAGCACTGGCGCGCCGGTATTCTCGGCGGCATGCTGTGCGAAACGCTGACCATGATTCTGGTGGTGGTCTGGGCGCCGACCACGGCGCTCGGGCTGGATATCGTCTCGAAAATTGGCGTGCCGATGATTTTAGGGACGGTATCGATTGGATTAATTGTGCTGCTGGTGCGAAGCGTCGAGGGCGAGAAAGAGGCCAGCGCCGCGCGTCAGGCCAAACTGGCGCTGGATATCGCCAACAAAACGCTGCCGCTGTTTCGCCATGTGAACAGCGAATCCCTGCGCCAGGTGTGCGACATTATCCGCCGCGATATCAACGCCGACGCGGTCGCCATCACCAATACTGAAAAGGTGCAGGCCTATGTCGGCGTCGGCGAGCATAACTATCAGGATAACAGCGACGCGCTAAGCCCCACCACGCAGCAGGCTCTCCGTTACGGTAAAATCATCATTAAAAATAATGACGAAGCCCACCGCACGCCGGAGATTCACTCCATGCTGGTGATCCCGCTGTGGGAGAAAGGCGTCGTCACCGGAACGCTGAAAATCTACTACTGCCACGCGCATCAAATCACCTCGTCGCTACAGGAGATGGCCATTGGCCTGTCGCAGATTATCTCCACACAGCTTGAAGTGTCGCGCGCCGAGCAGTTACGCGAGATGGCGAACAAAGCGGAGCTGCGCGCGCTGCAGAGCAAAATCAACCCGCATTTTCTGTTTAACGCGCTGAACGCGATCTCATCTTCCATACGCCTGAACCCGGACACCGCGCGCCAGCTGATTTTTAATCTCTCGCGCTACCTGCGCTACAACATTGAACTGAACGACGACGAGCAGATTGATATCAAAAAGGAGCTGTACCAGATTAAGGATTACATCGCGATTGAGCAGGCGCGCTTTGGCGACAAGCTGACCGTGATTTACGATATCGACGACGAAGTGAACTGCCGCGTCGCCAGCCTGCTTATTCAGCCGCTGGTGGAGAACGCTATTGTGCATGGCATCCAGCCGTGCCGCGGCAAAGGCGTGGTGACGATTAGCATTGCGCAAAGCGGCAGCCGGGTGCGGATCGCGGTGCGCGACACCGGCCACGGCATCGCCCCACACATTATCGAACAGTTGGATACCAACGAGATGCCGGTCAATAAAATCGGGCTGATTAACGTGCATCACCGCGTGAAGCTGTTATATGGCGAAGGGCTGCACATTCGCCGTCTGGAGCCAGGCACCGAGATTGCGTTTTACGTGCCCAATCAACCGCCGCGACCTGACGCTGCAATGCTGTTGTAGAGAGAGAATGCGATGAAAGTCATTATCGTTGAGGATGAAGTCCTCGCGCAGCAGGAGCTGAACTGGCTGATTAAAACGCACAGCCAGATGGACGTGGTCGCCACGTTCGAAGACGGGCTGGATGTGCTGAAATATCTGCAGCAGCACGATGTGGACGCCATTTTCTCGATATTAATATTCCGTCGCTGGACGGCGTATTGCTGGCGCAGAACATCAGTAAATTCGCCCGCAAGCCGTTTATCGTATTTATCACCGCCTGGAAAGAGCACGCGGTAGAAGCGTTCGAACTGGAAGCTTTTGACTACATTCTGAAACCGTATCAAGAGTCGCGCATTATCGGCATGCTGCAAAAGCTGGAAGCCGCCTTTGCGCAGCAGAGCGCGCCGCACGCCGCCGCTCCCGCCGGGCGAGAGAACGCGACCATTAATCTCATCAAGGATGAGCGGATTATCGTCACCGATATTAACGATATCTATTATGCCGAAGCGCACGAGAAGATGACGTTCGTCTATACGCGCAAAGAAGCGTATGTGATGCCGATGAATATCACTGAGTTTTGCAGCCGTCTGCCGGAGGCGCATTTCTTCCGCTGCCACCGCTCCTACTGCGTGAACCTCAATAAAATCCGTGAGATTGAGCCGTGGTTTAACAACACTTACGTGCTGCGCCTGCGCGATCTCGATTTTCAGGTGCCGGTGAGCCGCAGCCGGGTTAAAGCATTCCGCCAGCTGATGCGGCTGTGAGGGAAAAAGAAAAGGCGCCGCGCGGCGCCTTTTTCTCAGAGGGTCTGTCCGAGCGTCTGGCGCAGATGCGCGCCCGCGCCGAGCAGCCCCGGCTGGTCGTGAACAATCAGATAGACCGGAATATCCTGCACATAAGATTTAAAGCGGCCTTTATCTTCAAACCCGCCGCGGAAACCGCTGGAGGTGAAGAAATCCAGGAAGCGCGGCACGATACCGCCTGCGATATAGACGCCGCCGAAAGTGCCGAGCGTCAGCGCCAGGTTGCCGCCGAAACGGCCCATGATGACGCAAAAGAGCGACAGCGCGCGACGGCAATCGGTGCAGCTGTCATCCAGCGCGCGTTCGGTGATGTCTTTCGGACGCAAATTATCCGGCAGACGGCCATCGGCTTTGACAATCGCGCGGTAAAGATTCACAAGCCCCGGCCCTGAGAGCACGCGCTCGGCGGAGACGTGCCCGACTTCGGCGCGCAGCTGTTCAAGAATAATTGCTTCTTCTTCGCTGTTCGGCGCGAAATCGACGTGACCGCCCTCGCCCGGCAGGCTGACCCAGCGTTTATCCACATGCACGAGGTGCGCCACGCCAAGCCCGGTGCCCGCGCCATAAACGGCGATCGGTTTATTGGGCTGCGGTTCGCCGCCGCCAAACTGGATCAGATGGTCGGTTTTGAGCATCGGGATCGCCATAGAAACGGCGGTGAAATCGTTAATAATTTCCAGATGATCGAAGCCGAGATTCTTTTTCATTTCGGCGACAGAAAACGCCCAGACGTGGTTGGTCATCGCCACCCAGTCGCCGGTAATCGGGCACGCGATGGCGATACAGCCATCCGTCACCGTGGCGTTATGCTCTTCCAGATACACCCGCACCACCGCTTCCAGGCTCGGATAATCAAGGCCGGAATAGGTTTTCGCCTTGAGAATCTCGCCGCTGTCTACGTCGCACAGCGCTAAGCGTGCGTTGGTGCCGCCTACGTCTCCCACCAAAGCATATTTGGTCATTCTGTTGCTGCTCCGCTAAATACAAAATAATCTTGGCACACTCTAAATTCACGGCGCCTGAACAACAATGACCATAGCATAAGTGCCCCGCGTTTAGAGACTTACATCACAGATTACCTTGAACGTTTCAGCATCTTCTGTACCGAAAGGCGCTTATTCGTCCTGCGCGCCGTTGCGGGCCTCCAGCGCACGGCTGACGGCGTCGAGCAGCGGCGGCACATCGTCGCGCGGCAGCATCACCTCAATTAACGACAACCGCTCGGGCCGCGAGAGACGCTCCAGCACCTCTTTGAGTTGCGCCGCGTCGCTGACGCGCCAGCTTTGCGCCTGGCTGTCGGCATGCAGCGCGTGCGGCAGTTTCGTCCACTGCCACGGAGCGATGTCGTTATAACGCTGCGTCGCGCCGTGGATGGCACGCTCCACCGTGTAGCCGTCGTTATTGAGCACGATAACCACCGGCGCCTGACCATCGCGCAGCATAGAGCCCATTTCCTGGATAGAGAGCTGCGCCGCGCCATCACCGGTGATCAGCACCACGCGGCGGTTCGGGCAGGCCGTCTGCGCACCGAACGCAGCAGGCAAGGCGTAGCCTATTGAGCCCCAGAGCGGCTGCACCAGAAAATCACAGCCAGCGGGCAGACGCAGCGCGGCGGCACCAAACGCGGCGGTGCCCTGATCGACGGCGATGATGTCGCCCGGCTGTAAAAACGTCTCAATCAGCGGCCAGAAGTTTTGCTGGTTAAGCGCGCCTGCGGTGGTGGGTTTGGCTACAGGCGGCGCAACGTCCGGCGGCGGCAGGCGCGCACTGTGGCGTCTGGCGATGTCATGCAGAATCGCTACCGCCTGATCCATCGCGATCCCGCTGAACCAGCGGTCGCCTACACGCGTCGCCCAGGGCTGGATGTCGATGGTCTGATCGCGCGTAAGACGCTGGGTAAACCCGGCGGTGATCGTATCGGCGAACTGCACGCCAACGCAGATAACGAGATCCGCCTCTTCAATGGCCTGACAGACCGCCGGATCGCTCGCCGCGCCGCTGTAGGTCCCGGTGAAACCGGGTTTGGTTTCATCCAGCACACCTTTGCCCATCAGCAACGAACTGTGCGGCATCGGCGTGTCGTCCAGCCACTGATGCAGCGCGTTTTGCACGCCGAAGCGCTGGGCCAGAAAATCCGCCAGCAACGCCACGCGTCCGGCGCTGGCGAACCGCGCCTGCGCCGCCTCACGAAATGCGGCCAGCTGCGCGTCGTCGCCCTGCGGGCGTGGCACGGTGATAGCGTTTACAGGCGCAACCGCCGGCGCGCTTGCCACATCGGTGGGCAGCACCAGATAACCGGGTCGACGGGTACGCAGCATTTCCGCTATTACCCTGTCGATTTCGCTACAGGCGTTCGCGGGCGTGAGCCAGCCCTGGGCTGCGGTCACTTCGCGGGCGATGCGCATAAAGTGATGGAAATCGCCATCGCCCAGCGTGTGGTGCAGCACTTCGCCCTTGCACTGCGCCGACTGACACGGCGCGCCGACGATATGCAGCACCGGCACCGCCTCAGCGTAACTACCGGCAATGGCGTTGAGCGCGCTGAGTTCGCCGACGCCATAGGTCGTCAGCAGCGCGCCGATGCCGTTACAGCGGGCGTACCCGTCGGCGGCATAAGCGCTGTTAAGCTCATTCGCGCAGCCGACCCAGGTAATACGCGGGTGGGCAATGACGTTATCGAGGAACAGCAGATTGTAATCTCCAGGTACGCCAAACAGGTGCTTAACACCACATCCTGCCAGACGATCCAACAGATAATCGGCAATACAATAGTGAACTGGCATTTTTGCCATCCTTTTTCAGGGACCTGTAGTGAGTATTAATGAAGTGTGATCGCTGTCCAGAATGCGGCAGCAAAAAGCGGTGGCAAGCAAGATTTACGCGCGTCGGGCGTGTAGGCTGTCAGCTTTCGCGTTGAGTGTAAACGTATACACTTGCGGTACGGGTGAGTCACTCAATTCGATAATTTCACAGTGCAGTAACCACATACAGAGGTGAAGAAGCATGGTTTATCAGGCAGATCCGGCGCGCTACGCCACTATGGAATACCGCCGTTGCGGACGCAGCGGCCTGAAGCTCCCGGCCATTTCTCTCGGCCTGTGGCATAACTTTGGCGACGCCACGCTGGTCGAGACCAGCCGCCAGTTGCTGCGCCGGTCGTTTGATCTCGGCATTACCCATTTTGATCTCGCCAATAATTACGGGCCGCCGCCGGGCTCCGCCGAAAGCCATTTTGGTCGCCTCCTGAAAGAGGATTTTCTGCCGTACCGTGACGAGCTGATCATCTCCACCAAAGCGGGTTACACGATGTGGGACGGCCCTTACGGCGACTGGGGCTCGCGCAAATACCTGATTTCGAGCCTCGACCAGAGCCTGAAGCGCATGGGCCTTGAATATGTCGATATTTTCTATCACCACCGCCCGGACCCGGAGACGCCGCTCGAAGAAACTATGCGCGCGCTGGACCATATCGTGCGTCAGGGTAAAGCGCTGTATGTCGGCATCTCTAACTACCCGGCGGACCGCGCGCGCGAGGCTATCGATCTGCTGGCGCAGCTCGGCACGCCGTGCATTATCCATCAACCCAAATATTCGATGTTTGAGCGCTGGGTAGAGGATGGCCTGTTGGATCTCTTGCAGGAAAAAGGCGTCGGCAGTATCGCCTTCTCGCCGCTGGCTGGCGGGCAACTGACGGACCGTTACCTGAACGGCATTCCGGCAGATTCGCGCGCCGCCAGCGGCAGCCGTTTCCTGAACCCGGATCAGATCACGCCTGAGAAACTCGATAAAGTGCGCAAGCTGAACGATCTCGCCCTACGGCGCGGGCAGAAACTGTCACAGATGGCGCTCGCCTGGGTGCTGCGCGATGAGAAAGTGACGTCAGTGTTGATTGGCGCCAGCAAGACCAGCCAGATAGACGATGCGGTGGGAATGCTGGCAAACCGGGGCTTTTCCGCCGAAGAGCGGCAGGCGATCGAGGCGATAATCGCATAGTGCATCAGGTAACGCTGCTTTAGCAAAAAGTGCGGTCATACCTGTTTTCAGAGTCGGAGCGATGCTGCAGGGATTTACAGGTCCGTAATATTACTGCAACAGGCCACTACGGCCCCGATCGTGAAGGAGATAAGTATGTTCAGGTCACTGATTCTTGCAGCAGCGTTACTGGCGGGCACCGCGCCGCTTATCGCCAGCGCTGGTGAAATCACCCTGTTGCCATCCATCAAATTACAAATTGGCGATCGCGACAATTACGGTAACTACTGGGACGGCGGCCGCTGGCGCGACCGCGACTACTGGCGTAACCATTATGAGTGGCGCGGCGACCGCTGGTGGCGTCATGACAATGGCCTGCACCGCGGATGGGATAAACATCGCGGCTGGGATGACCGCCGGGCGTATGAACGCGGCTATCGTGAAGGCTGGAACGATCGCGACGACCGTCGCGGCTGGGGTAAACATGGCCGCGGACATGGGCATCACCACTGATTTCACACGCTACATCACAAAAAAGGCAGGCTTAGCGCCTGCCTTTTTTACGTCTTTTACGTCGCTATAACCCAAGCGCCGTGCCCACCAGCAGCCAGATATTCAGCGCCACCACCAGCACGACAATCGCCCACCCGGTACGTTTCACCCACGGCGTGTTGACCAGCTCGCCCATCAGCGCTTTATTGCTGGTAAAGAACAGCAGCGGCACCAGCGCCAGCGCGATACCAAAGCTCAGCAGCACCTGGCTCATCACCAGAATACGCGTCGGATCAAGCCCCATCAGAATAACGATAAACGACGGCGCCATGGTGACCGCGCGACGCACCCAGAGCGGAATACTGAAGCGTACAAACCCCTGCATCACTACCTGGCCTGCCAGCGTGCCCACCACTGTGGAAGAGAGACCCGCCGCTACCAGACTTAACCCAAAAATGGTCGCCGCCGCGTGGCTCAGTAGCGGTTCGAGCGTCAGATACGCCTGATCAAGCTCCGCCACTTTGGTGTGGCCGCTAAAGTGAAACGCCGCCGCCGCGGTCGCCATCATCGCCAGATTCACAAAACCGGCGATGGTCATGGCGATCGCCACGTCCCATTTGGTCGCCGAGTAGCGCTCTTTGCGCGAGCCGTCATGCAGGTTTTGCGTGAGCGACGAGTGCAGATAGATAACGTGCGGCATGATGGTCGCCCCCAGCACGCCTGCGGCCAGGAACACCGCTTCGGACGTCGGCAGGCTTGGGATCAGCATCCCTTTGCCGAGCTCCGCCAGTTTCGGCTGTGAGAAGAAGAGCTCGACGATATAGGCCGCCGCCACAAACAGCAGCAGCCCGCCGATGACTTTCTCAAGCGGCTTTTGCCCGCGCTTTTGCAGCATCAGGATCAGAAACGTGGCGATACCCGTCAGTACCGCGCCCTGCAGAAGCGATACGCCAAGAATGAGTTTAAAGCCTATCGCCGCGCCAATAAATTCCGCGAGATCGGTCGCCATCGCGATGATCTCCGCCTGCACCCAGTAAAACCAGACAACCGGGCGCGGATAGTGATCGCGAATTTGCTCGGCGAGATTTTTGCCCGTCGCGATGCCAAGCTTGGCCGAGAGTACCTGAATCAGCATCGCCATCAGGTTCGCCCAGACGACGACCCACAACAGCTGATAGCCAAAGCTCGCGCCTGCCTGAATATTGGTCGCAAAGTTACCCGGATCGATATAGCCAATGGCAGCGATGAAAGCTGGCCCCATCAGCGCCAGCCTTAACTTCCGCGCTGTACGGCCACGATTTTGCTCAACGCGAGTGTGGTTCATGCTCTGCCTCTGAAATATAGCCTTTGCTATGTTTCATGCTACCAAAATGAGAATGATTATCAAGTTCATTAAACCGGACAATCCTTAATGGCTCTGATAGCTGAAATCAATGAAAGGTGGGTTAAGATCGAGGAATACGCGGAAAATTCTTTGCCGTGCGCCCACGTATGTTAAAAGTGTAGCAGCAAAAGATAACCTTTCACTGCTTTACGCAACATAACATTTTTGTATGTTTGATCACTCTTTTAGCGTTTGGTCACATGACGTAACTATAGTGTGTTGCAGATCTCGTTTTCTAAATGGTTGTTGCATAGAATGTGCACGGAAATTAAACCTGCCTCATATTTGGAGCAAATATGTCCCGCGTTCTTCATTTCGTTTTGGCGCTCGCCGTTGTAGCGCTGCTTGCTTTGCTGGTCAGTCATGACCGCAAAAAAATTCGTCTGCCTTATATTGGCCTGCTGCTGGTGATTGAAGTGCTGCTGGCCTGGTTCTTCCTTAATTCAAATATTGGCCTGGGCTTTGTTAAAGGCTTTGCCGATATGTTTGAAAAACTGCTCGGCTTTGCTAATGAAGGGACAAACTTTGTCTTCGGCAAAATGAACGATGAAGGTCTGGCATTCTTCTTCCTGAAAGTGCTTTGCCCTATCGTTTTTATCTCTGCGTTAATCGGTATTCTGCAACACATTCGCGTACTGCCGATTGTTATCCGGGCTATCGGTACGGTTCTCTCTAAAGTGAACGGTATGGGTAAACTGGAATCCTTTAACGCGGTAAGCTCGCTGATTCTGGGACAATCAGAAAACTTTATCGCCTATAAGGATATTCTCGGCAAAATGTCACGCAACCGTATGTACACCATGGCCGCAACTGCGATGTCCACGGTGTCCATGTCTATCGTCGGCGCGTACATGACCATGCTGAAACCGCAGTACGTGGTGGCGGCGCTGATCCTGAATATGTTCAGTACCTTTATCGTCCTCTCCATCATCAACCCGTACCGCGTTGAGAATGAAGAAGATTTGCAGATGTCTAACCTGCATGAAGGGCAGAGCTTCTTCGAAATGCTGGGCGAGTACATTCTGGCAGGTTTCAAAGTGGCGATTATCGTAGCCGCGATGCTGATTGGCTTTATCGCGCTGATTTCTGGTCTGAACGCGCTGTTCGCCGCAGTGCTGGGCATCTCCTTCCAGGGTATTCTGGGCTACATCTTCTACCCGGTTGCCTGGGTGATGGGCGTGCCGGCTAACGAAGCGCTGCAGGTCGGCAGTATTATGGCGACTAAACTGGTCTCCAATGAATTCGTCGCGATGATGGATTTGCAGAAACTGGCAGGCACAATTTCTCCGCGCGCGGAAGGCATTCTGTCGGTATTCCTGGTGTCGTTCGCTAACTTCTCCTCTATCGGCATCATCGCTGGCGCTATCAAAGGCCTGAACGAAGAACAAGGCAATGTGGTTTCCCGCTTTGGCCTGAAGCTGGTGTACGGCTCTACGCTTGTGAGCGTGCTCTCTGCGTCCATCGCCGCACTCGTGCTGTAATCAAAACGATACTTAAAAACCGGGGCAAGCCCCGGTTTTTTTATGCCTCGCACTCAAGCCGTTCTGGCCGCCCCGGCAGATAGCCCTGAATATATTCCACGCCGAGCGCGAAGAGCAGATCGCGCTGCGCAGGCGTTTCCACAAACTCTGCCACGACAGTCAGCGAACGCGCCTTAGCCAGATCGCAAATCGATTTCACCACCAGCGCGTCAAAGGTATTGCTCACCACGTTACGTATAAAACAGCCGTCGATTTTAATAATGTCAGCCTGTAAATTTTTAAGCCGCTCGAAGTTAGCGTAACCGGTCCCAAAATCATCAATGGCGATGCAAAACCCTCGCGCCTGCAACAGCGAAATATTTTGAACGGTGTTTTCCGAGCCGGAGAGTGCCTGCTCTTCTGTTACCTCCAGGATCACCGCGCTGATGGGCACCCGGTAGCGCTCAAACAGTGCGATAGCCTGTTGAGCGATGCCCTGCTGTTCCAGCGTTAAGGGCATCAGGTTAACGGAGAAGCGCGCGCCAGGGCGCGTTTGCGGGTGGGTATGCAGGTAAATAAGGAGTTTCTCAAGCACCTGCATATCGAAACGCGCGCTGAGATTAAATCGGGTGATAAGAGGAATAAATTTGGCGGGCATGATGAGTTCGCCATCGCACTCAAGGCGCGCCAGGATCTCGGCATACCCCTCTCCTTGTGCGTTTTGTATCGGTTGTGCAAACAGCGTAACGCCCCCTTCTGAAAGCGCCTGTTTGACTTTCTGCAGCATAAGCACCGGCTCGCTGGTTTGCCCGGAAAGCCCCTGACTGCGACTCTCCAGCGCCACGACCGGATCGCCGGGGCCAGCAACCTCTGCCAGATAACTGAGTTGCCCAATGGTGCGGTAGAGCTCTTCCGGTGTCTGTGCCCGAGGCACGGGTGCCCAGGCGGCGCTATAGTCGAGTTCAAGCTGTGCGCCATTCCACTGGATGCGTTTGCTGTTCAGCAAATCCACCAGGTGGCGCAACCGGCTCTGCGGCTCGGGGCCTGCCAGATAAATGAGCAGGTCGCTGTCGGGCAACTGAAAGACTTTCTCACCGGTGTTAAGCCAGGGCAGCAGCAGCGTCGTGACCTCTTTTTTGCACTGAATGCGCATCATGAGGCCATAGTGACGGCTCAGAAACTCAAGATTAGCGACGCGCAGGCAGCAGAGCGCGCCCCCGGAGATGCCTTGCAGGTGCCGCTCCAGCGCACGCAGGTTCGGCAGGCGGGTAAGCGGGTCGGTCAAGGCGAGCATACGGTACTGCCGTTTCATCCATTCACTCTTGTTAAAAATGACCGTCATGAAACGCATTGAAACCGTAAATGCAATAAAGCCAGACAGCATAAACGCCAGTAAAAAGCCGTTTTTTTCAGCCGGTAAAAAGTTGCTGCTGCTGCCCAGTAATAATAACAATGAAAAAGACCACAACAGCGTAATTAACACCGGACCAATAAGGAAAATCCCAGCGGTAAATAAAACAAAGATGACCGGAAGGGTATAGATCGAAATTAAAAAAAGTTTAAAGGGCAGCAGGAAGAGTATCAGCAGAATGAAGACGCCCGCAAACCACCCTGCGGCCAGCACTTTCTTTTCAGGTGCCAGCAGCGGAATAACGCAACGATGCCAGAAAGCCCGCGCAAAAGCCGGGCTTAACGCCATACGAACGGGATAATAAAAAATATCGACAAAAATGACCGAGGCCGCCATTAACCCCTGCACGGTGACAACACTATAAAACGAGGTGCTTTCACCAAAGTAAGATGAAATAACCTCTGGATAATCAAGCCAGTAGCCTGAAACCACCATTAAAAACTTTATCAGGCAAGGGGCTAACAGACCGGGCAGAAATAGCCGCAGCCCGGTACTGTGACGGGAGATCGCAAAGCGCCAGCGCGGGCCTTTTAACGCGCGAAGAATAGCGCAAGTCAGAATCACCGGTAATAAAAAACTCGCGATAAACGCCAGCAGTTGTTGGCTATTTAACGGGAAAAACCAGCCATAAAAAAATAAAAAAGTGATGACCAGAGGGAATAATGCATAGCGACCGAAAAGATAAATCATCGCCAGCATCAGGCTTAGCGGTAAAAACGTTAAATATATTCCCGCGCCATCGACAATGGCTTTGGGAGATAACAGGCGCGCTAGCGGCAACAGCAGGACGCAGAGCAATAACGCGATGCCTGACTTACGCAAACCGTAGCGAGCATTCATAGGGAGCTTCTCAGGCATCAGGGCGGCGTGTCGTACAGACTTTAATAATAAAAACCTTTCGACGGGCTGGCAAGGAAATGGCAGAGAACAAAGCACGAGCCGTCAGTGGCGAACCGCGCGCAAGACCCTGAAAGCAAAAACCCCCGCTATTAAGCGAGGGTTTCAATTTTGGTGGAGCTAAGCGGGATCGAACCGCTGACCTCTTGCATGCCATGCAAGCGCTCTCCCAGCTGAGCTATAGCCCCACGAGATTTTAGTGTTACTGACCAAACCTGATGGGATGTAGGTTTGGTGGAGCTAAGCGGGATCGAACCGCTGACCTCTTGCATGCCATGCAAGCGCTCTCCCAGCTGAGCTATAGCCCCGTCGGAACACCTTGTCGCGTTGACGGGCGGGATAATAAGAATTCCACCGGACAGTGTCAACGCCAAATTCATCTTTGCCTTTCAAGTGCCGAAAAAGGCAGCAAAAAGGTTCCAAAAACGCGGTTCTCCCGATACGCTGTAGTTATTCACGTCACAGTTTCATGTACTGTGTTCTTGTACGATTAACTACTAACAGGTTTACATTTTGTAAGGATTAGTCATGGTCAAGGATCGAATGACCCCGGACGAGCTGGCGCACTATACCGGATATAGCCGCCAGACGATCAATAAGTGGGTGCGTAGAGAAGGCTGGCATACATCGCCGAAGCCAGGCGTGCAGGGCGGTAAAGCGCGCGTTATTCATATTGATGAAGAGGTGCTGTCATTTATCCGCAGCGCCCGCCGCGTCTCTGACAACGTGGCCCCTTACACAGCCACGGTCGACGCGCCGCTGGAAAATCTGCTGCTAAATTCATTGCGAGAGATGAGCCAGTCAGAGCAAAAACAGCTGACCTCGTTACTGCTGCGCGAAGGCATCGCCGGACTGTTGCAGCGTCTGGATATTCGCCATACGGATTAACGCATGAACCAATTTACACGCTGGATGACAGCGGGAGAACTGGGCGAGCTGTCAGGCTACACGGCCCAGGCCATCAGCCGCTGGGCGCGAAAGTATGGCTGGAAGCGCATTCCGCTTAAAGGGCGTAAAGGCGGCGCGCTGTTAATTCTTATCACGCAGCAGGTGTATGACTATTTCCTTGCTACCGATAAGCTGCGCTATTCCGCGCATCTTTATAACCGCATTGAAGAGACCCCTGCGCCCTACGTGACCTGGGATAACGAGATGATGGCACAGTTTATTCGCACGCTGGAGATGCTGAGCCCACAGGAGCAGGCGCGCCTGAGCGAACTCATCAGCGAAGAAGGAGCGGCGGGCCTGGTGAAAAGGCTCGGCCTTCGCGACGAAAAGTAAAAGCCGGCTGCGCCGGCTTTTTTATTACTGCTGGTTTTCGCGCTCGGCGATAAACGCCAGCGCTTTATTGATACGTTCCACGCTTCGGGATTTGCCAATCGCGTGAACTGTCACATCCAGGCCCGGCGACTGCCCTGCCCCGGTCACAGCGACGCGCAGCGGCATACCGACTTTACCCATGCCCACTTCCAGCTCATCAGCCGTGGCCTGAATGGCGTGGTGCACGTTTTCGGCAGTCCAGTCGGTCAGGGCCGCGAGTTTATCGCGCACCACTTCCAGCGGCTGACGCGCGACCGGACGCAGGTGTTTTTTCGCCGCATCGGCGTCGAACTCGCTGAAATCTTCGTAGAAGTAGCGGCAGGTTTGCGCCATCTCTTTAAGGGTTTTGCAGCGCTCACCCAGCAGTTTCACCAGCTCCGCCAGCTGCGGACCGTTGCGGGTATCGATATTTTCCTGCTCGATATGCCACTGCAGATGCGTCGCCACATATTCCGGTGCCAGCGTATTAATATAGTGGTGGTTCAGCCACAGCAGTTTATCGGTATTGAACGCGCTCGCCGATTTACTGACCGCGTCAAGCGTAAAGAATTTAATCATCTCTTCACGAGAGAAGATCTCCTGATCGCCGTGGGACCAGCCCAGACGCACCAGATAGTTCAGCAGCGCTTCCGGCAGGTAGCCGTCGTCGCGATACTGCATAACGCTCACCGCGCCGTGACGTTTAGAGAGTTTTTTGCCGTCATCGCCGTTGATCATAGAGACGTGCGCGTACAACGGTACCGGCGCGCCCAGCGCTTTCAGAATGTTGATCTGGCGCGGCGTGTTGTTGATATGGTCTTCGCCACGGATCACGTGCGTGATTTCCATATCCCAGTCGTCTACCACCACACAGAAGTTGTAGGTCGGGGAGCCGTCAGTACGACGGATAATCAGATCGTCAAGCTCAAGGTTGCTGAACTCAATCGGGCCGCGGATTTGATCGTCAAACACGACGGAGCCATCCTGCGGGTTCGCAAAACGCACGACGCAGGGCTCATCGTCCGCGTGATGCTCATGGCTGTGACGGCAGCGGCCGTCGTAACGCGGCTTTTCACCCTTCGCCATTTGCTCTTCGCGCAGCGCTTCCAGACGCTCTTTCGAGCAATAGCATTTATACGCCGTACCCGCCGCCAGCATTTCATCAATGACCGCGTTGTAGCGATCGAAGCGTTTGGTCTGGAAATACGGGCCTTCATCCCACTCCAGGCTCAGCCAGTTCATCCCATCCATAATGGCTTCGATGGCTTCCGGCGTGGAGCGCTCAAGATCGGTGTCTTCGATACGCAGCACAAATTCGCCGCCCTGATTGCGGGCGAAAAGCCAGGAATAAAGAGCGGTACGGGCGCCACCGACGTGCAGATAGCCGGTCGGGCTTGGCGCGAAGCGGGTTTTGATTTTCATTGATTGGCCTTAGTGTTAAACAATGCCATTAAGCGGCACATGCCAGGGAGTGACAAAGTGGGCAATATTCTACCACCGTGCGCTGATTCCTCAATGTTGATACCTTCCACCCCTTATTTTCCGGCGTTATCTGTTGAGAAATCATACCTTAACGACCATAAAATCAGCGCACTGTCTAATTTTACGACGAACAAACAAAAACTTTGGAAAAGGCGTTGACTCATTTTCAACTCTCCCTATAATGCGACTCCACACAGCGGGGGTGATTAGCTCAGCTGGGAGAGCACCTCCCTTACAAGGAGGGGGTCGGCGGTTCGATCCCGTCATCACCCACCACTCTAAGTGGTTCCCGCCGTGTAGATAAGAAATGAGAAGTGGGTGATTAGCTCAGCTGGGAGAGCACCTCCCTTACAAGGAGGGGGTCGGCGGTTCGATCCCGTCATCACCCACCACTTTCTCGCCAGCGAATTTCTTGTCATTAGTAACAGAAGTACCGAAGTGGGTGATTAGCTCAGCTGGGAGAGCACCTCCCTTACAAGGAGGGGGTCGGCGGTTCGATCCCGTCATCACCCACCACTTCGGGTCGTTAGCTCAGTTGGTAGAGCAGTTGACTTTTAATCAATTGGTCGCAGGTTCGAATCCTGCACGACCCACCAATGTAAAAAGGCGCCCTAAAGGCGCCTTTTTGCTATGCGCGTTATTCTCATCGCTC
Organism: Cronobacter sp. 153480017-3; assembly: GCF_053627815.1. NCBI lineage: Bacteria > Pseudomonadati > Pseudomonadota > Gammaproteobacteria > Enterobacterales > Enterobacteriaceae > Cronobacter > Cronobacter sp. 153480017-3. Next base: position 154,402 of record NZ_JBSEYN010000006.1, read on the forward strand.
ACGTTCTTTTCGTATTCACCCGCCCTGCTTCGCTTTTATCCACGATTTATCCGTTGAACACTCAGTTTTCCCGTTGCGGTGCCGATACCTTCTCCAGGCTTATAAAAAAGGAGAACATGATGTCGACGACCATTACTGCTTCAACCCCATCGGTACAGACGAACAGCAGCAGCGCGCCCACCGGCAATGATATCGCGTCGCAGATTGCCCGCCTGACCCAGCAGATCACTAAGCTCACAACCAAGCTTAAAGATCTCGCGACCAGCGAAGGCAGCGCGGAAGAGAAGCAGAAACAACAGCAGCTTATTCAAAACCAGATCAAAATGCTGCAGGCGCAGCTGGCTCAGTTGCAGCGTGAGCAGGCTGAACAGGCGCAGAAAAAACAGGAAAGCAAGCAGCTGGAAGCCGTGAAGCAGGCTTCCGGCGACCATCAGATTGACATCTACGTATAAGAACACGTTCTCACCGGCCGGTAACAGGGCCATGGTGGAATGGCAGGAAAAATCACGGCGCGAAGGTTCGCGCCGTTTTTTCAGGGCTTTTTCAGCGGCTGAACCAGGTGGCCCAGCCCTTCTGATTTGATAAGCAGCGTCACCGCCATCAGCTCGCCGAGTTTGCCAGCGGGAAATTCATCCTTACGGGCAAACCACAGCAGGTACTCCTCCGGCAGGTCGATAAGCCGGCGGCCTTTGTATTTTCCAAACGGCATTTCCGTATTGGCGATAGCGATGAGTTGCTCTTTTTCCATATTACTCACCTAACAGACGCAGCATTTCCGCCTCATCGATGACCTCAATGCCCAGCTCCTGCGCTTTCGCAAGCTTGGAGCCTGCCGCTTCACCGGCAATAAGCAGATCGGTTTTCTTCGACACGCTGCCGCTCACCTTCGCGCCCAGCGCGGCAAGCCGCGCTTTGGCGTCATCACGCGACATCTGGCTTAACGTCCCGGTCAGCACTACGGTTTTCCCGGCGAACGGGCTGTCTATCTCTTCGGCTTTCACCACCTGCGGCGCGGGCCAGTGAATGCCTACTTCTTCGGTAAGATCGTGAATGACAGCGCGGTTGCTCTCTTCTTCAAAGAAGTTGAACACATGCGTGGCGACCACGATGCCGACATCCGGTACTTTTTGCAGATCGTCAATCGAGGCGTTAATCAGCGCCTCCAGCGTGCCGAAATGCGCCGCAAGCCCGGCGGCGGTCGCCTCCCCCACTTCCCTGATGCCAAGGGCATAGAGGAAACGCGCGAAGGTGGTTTCTTTGGCTTTTTCCAGCGCATTGACCAGATTTTGCGCCGATTTCGGCCCCATACGATCGAGCCCGGTCAGTTTGCCCGCCGTCAGACGGAACAGATCGGCAGGCGTATGGACATATTCTTTCTCAACCAGCTGATCGATGATTTTATCGCCCATGCCGTCCACATCCATCGCGCGGCGCGAGACGAAATGCTTGAGCGCCTCTTTACGCTGCGCGCCGCAGATAAGCCCGCCGGTGCAGCGCGTTACGGCCTCGCCTTCAACGCGCTCGACATCCGAGCCGCAGACCGGGCACTGCGCCGGGAAGACCACAGGCCGCGTCTCTTCCGGGCGTTCTGAGAGCACCACATTGACCACCTGCGGGATCACATCGCCCGCGCGGCGAATGACGACTTTATCGCCGATGCGCAACCCAAGGCGCGCTATCTCATCGGCGTTATGCAGCGTCGCGTTGCTCACCAGCACACCTGCCACCTGCACCGGCTCAAGGCGCGCCACCGGCGTGATAGCGCCGGTACGTCCGACCTGAAACTCCACGTCGCGAACGGTCGTCATCTGCTCCTGCGCCGGGAATTTAAACGCCACGGCCCAGCGCGGCGCACGCGCTACGAAGCCAAGCTGCTCCTGAAGCTCGAGCGAATCGACTTTAATCACCACGCCGTCGATATCAAACCCGAGCGTCGGCCTGTCGGCCTCAACCTGATGGTAAAACGCCAGCACCTCTTCCGGCGTTTTCACGAGACGAATACGCTCGCTCACCGGCAGCCCCCAGGCTTTAAACTGTTGCAGACGTTCCATATGGCTGCGCGGCAGTTCGCCGCCTTCCAGCAGCCCGACGCCATAACAGAAAAACGTCAGCGGTCGTTTGGCCGTAACGCGTGGATCGAGCTGACGCAGCGAACCTGCCGCCGCGTTACGCGGGTTCGCAAAAACTTTCCCGCCGGTGCGCCGGGCTTCTTCGTTAATCTTTTCAAAGCCCGCCTGCGGCAGAAACACTTCGCCGCGCACTTCGAGGCGCGCCGGAATGTTGTCACCACGAAGCTTCAGCGGAATGGCGCGAATGGTGCGCACGTTGAGGGTGATGTCTTCGCCGGTGGTGCCGTCGCCGCGAGTGGCGGCGCGGACCAGCAGACCATTTTCATACAACAGGCTGACCGCCAGACCATCGAGTTTTAGCTCGCAGCAGTACACCAGCGCGTCAGTGCTTTTCAGGCGATCCTGCACGCGCTTGTTGAATGCGAGGAAACTCGCCTCGTCAAACACGTTATCCAGCGACAGCATCGGTACTTCATGTCGCACCTGGCTGAACTCGGTCAGCGGCGCTGCGCCCACGCGCTGAGTGGGTGAATCGGGCGTCACCAGCTCCGGATGCGCTTCTTCCAGCGCGCGCAGTTCGCGCATCAGGCGATCGTATTCGGCGTCCGGCACTTCCGGCGCGTCCATAACGTGGTAGAGAAATTCATGATGGCGAAGCGTGGTTCGCAGTTGAGTCAGTTTTTCTTCGATTGATTCCATAACGCACCATCAATGATAAAAAACCCCCGACAGGCGGGGGTTAGGGGAGAAAACTTAACGGCGGGCGGTTAACCGTTCGCCTCTTTCACATCGCGAATTCTGTCCTGATATTCACGCAGCTTTTGCGGCGTCATCATACGGCGCTGATCGTCCAGCACCACGCCGCCGACTTCATCGGCAATATGCTGCGCCGACTGCAGCATCAGTTTAAAGTTTTGCAGTTCATCGCCAAAGCCTGGCACCTGCATAAAGATGGTGATACCCGGCGTGGTGAAATCGGTCATGGTTTCCGGATCAAACGACCCGGGTTTAACCATATTCGCCAGGCTGAACAGCACCGGGCCGCTGCCGTCCGGGCTCAGATGACGATGGAAAATATTCATGTCGCCAAACTTAAAACCGGCCTGCTGAATACTGTTGAATAACACATCACCATTCAGCTGGCTGCCCGCATGTGCCGCGACATTCATGATAATAACGGTTTCTTTCGGCTGCGGTTTTTCCGGGGCGCTCACGGGGGCAGGCTCAGCAACCGGCTCGGGCTGTGGCGCGGGCTCGGCGACCGGCTGCGGCCCAGGCTGGCGCATGGCAGGCTGTGCCGGTGCGGGCTGCGACGGTTGCGGCGCGGTCTGGCGAACCGGCTGTGGTTCTTGCGGCTGATGCAGGGGCGCTTGCGGCGCTTCTCTGTAAGCCACTTCTGGCTCCGGCTCGACCGGCTCACGAACAGGCTGACGCGGCTGCGAAGGCGCGTAAGGCGGCTGATAGTTATGCTGAGGCTGGCGAGCAGGCGCGCTTTCCGGCGCCGGCGCGCTGCGGCGCACGCGAACTTCGCCAACGCCGTCATCATCCGGCTCATCGACGTCGTCTTCGTCTTCATCCTCATCGCGCTTCGATTTCATGCGCTTCATCGGACGATCGCGGAACATAGAAGAACGCTCCTTACGGCTGGTCCACAGACCGTGCACCAGTAAGGCGATTATGGCGATCGCGCCAACAATGATTAATATCAGACGCAAATCCTGCATCATTATATTCTCTGTTGTTCTAACACCTTGCCATGACGGCAAACATTTACTCACTAAGAGTATTTGCCCATTACGGCAAGTGCAAGTGCGCGCTCGGTTTTCCGGACAGAAAGATGAAAGAAATCGTGCTTTTTGCTGTTTTTTCGACCATTTCTCGGGTGGCGCAAATTTCCCTCTCGGTTAAGATAACCGGGCCCCGGTTCGGGGAGGCTAATAAGGAGCTTTGCGGAACTATGGTTTCAACGACAGGCGCGGGTTCGCGCAGCGGTCTGTACTACCTTTCAGAAGGATTCAGTCTGATAAGCCAGCCCGGCATTCGGCGCTTCGTCATCCTTCCCCTGCTGGTCAACTTCCTGCTGATGGGCGGCGCGTTCTGGTGGCTGTTTACCCGCCTCGATAACTGGATCCCGCAGCTCATGTCTCATGTACCGGACTGGCTGCAGTGGCTTAATTACCTGCTCTGGCCCCTCGCGGTTATCTCCATTGTTCTTGTTTTCGGCTATTTCTTTTCGACGGTGGCGAACTGGATAGCCGCGCCGTTTAACGGTCTGCTGGCGGAACAATTGGAAGCACGCCTCACCGGTGCCACGCCGCCGGATACCGGTATTCTCGGCATCATGAAAGATTTGCCGCGCATTATGAAACGCGAATGGCAAAAGCTCGCCTGGTATCTGCCCCGCGCGCTGGTGCTGTTGCTGCTCTACTTTATTCCGGGTATTGGCCAGACCGTCGCCCCCGTGCTGTGGTTCCTGTTTAGCGCCTGGATGCTCTCTATCCAGTACTGCGACTACCCGTTCGACAACCATAAAGTGCCGTTTAAAACCATGCGCGCGGCGCTGCGTGAGCGTAAAGGCTTAAATATGCAGTTCGGCGCGCTGGTCAGCCTTTTTACGCTGGTCCCGGTGCTGAATCTGGCGATTATGCCCGTCGCGGTTTGCGGCGCAACGGCGATGTGGGTGGATTGTTATCGCGGTAAACATGCGAGCTGGCGCTAGTCCGGCTGGCATATAGCCGGGCTTATTCCATACTCTTAAGCATTATTTCGCACGAGTATAACGATATACGAAATCCTTACTTCCTCACACGCGGTGAGCGGGTATGCTGGTGCGGTTCCCAAATTTCATACAGTTAAGGACGGGCTATGAGCAAGATTTTTGAAGACAACTCGTTGACTATTGGCCATACGCCGCTGGTTCGACTGAACCGCATCGGTAACGGACGCATTCTGGCGAAGGTGGAGTCACGTAACCCAAGCTTCAGCGTTAAGTGCCGTATCGGTGCCAATATGATTTGGGATGCGGAAAAGCGCGGCGTACTGAAGCCGGGCGTGGAGCTGGTCGAGCCGACCAGTGGTAACACCGGCATCGCGCTGGCGTATGTCGCCGCAGCCCGTGGCTATAAGCTGACGCTGACCATGCCGGAAACCATGAGCGTTGAGCGCCGTAAGCTGCTGAAAGCGCTGGGCGCAAATCTGGTACTGACCGAAGGCGCTAAAGGCATGAAAGGCGCTATCCAGAAAGCGGAAGAGATTGTCGCAAGCGATCCGTCGAAATATCTGCTGTTGCAGCAGTTCAGCAACCCGGCTAACCCGGAGATTCACGAAAAAACCACCGGCCCGGAAATCTGGGAAGATACGGACGGCCAGGTTGATGTATTTATCGCAGGCGTCGGTACTGGCGGTACGCTGACCGGCGTGAGCCGCTATATCAAAAATACCAAGGGTAAAACCGAGCTGATTACCGTCGCGGTTGAGCCGACCGATTCCCCGGTAATCGCCCAGGCCATCGCAGGTCAGGAGCTAAAACCAGGCCCGCATAAAATTCAGGGCATCGGCGCAGGGTTTATTCCAGGCAACCTGGATCTCAAACTGATCGATAAAGTTATCGGTATCACCAACGAAGAAGCCATCTCCACCGCGCGCCGCCTGATGGAAGAAGAAGGGATTCTGGCCGGTATCTCTTCCGGTGCCGCCGTTGCCGCTGCGCTCAAGCTTCAGGAAGATGAAACCTTTACCAATAAGAATATTGTGGTTATCCTGCCATCCTCGGGTGAGCGTTATTTAAGCACCGCGCTGTTCGCCGATCTCTTCACTGAGAAAGAACTGCAACAGTGATGCCAGATTGTTAAATATGCGCAAAAAAGCACCCAAAGGGGTGCTTTTTTGTGGCGTGCATCAAACTTTTGTCTTGTATGGCATTGCCTGGATCGACCGGGTCTGGTATTTAACCAGCAATTATTTCGATGCGTGAAATTAATCCTGAGGCGAATTGATGTGTGCTGAATCGATTTAACGATTTGGTTATGCTACTTCGATCGCGTCATAATGATTAATGACGAGCGAAACGCGAGCCGCATGGAACAAAAAGCCATGCGTTTTTCGTGGTTCTGGCATCCGTGCTGCGTTCCGTTACGCCGACGCTAACAATACAGGCTAAAGTCACGCCGCCAGGCTAGACTTTAGTTCCACAAACTAAACCTATAAGTTGGGGAAATACAATGTTCCAGCAAGAAGTGACTATTACCGCTCCGAACGGTCTGCATACCCGCCCTGCTGCTCAGTTTGTAAAAGAAGCGAAAGGCTTCACCTCCGAGATCACTGTGACTTCCAACGGCAAAAGCGCCAGCGCAAAAAGCCTGTTTAAACTGCAGACTCTGGGCCTGACTCAGGGCACCGTTGTGACCATCTCCGCAGAAGGCGAAGATGAGCAGAAAGCAGTAGAGCATCTGGTAAAACTGATGGCTGAACTCGAGTAAGTTCCGGGTTCTTATTAAAATCAGTCACAAGTAAGGTAGGGTTATGATTTCAGGCATTTTAGCGTCTCCGGGTATCGCTTTCGGCAAAGCATTGCTGCTGAAAGAAGATGAAATTGTCATCGACCGGAAAAAAATTTCTGCCGATAAGGTTGATCAGGAAGTAGAACGTTTCCTGAGTGGTCGCGCCAAAGCCTCCGCTCAGCTGGAAGCTATCAAGATCAAGGCCGGCGAAACTTTCGGTGAAGAAAAGGAAGCTATCTTCGAAGGCCACATCATGTTGCTGGAAGATGAAGAGCTGGAGCAGGAAATCATAGCCCTGATTAAAGATAAGCACATCACTGCCGACGCGGCAGCGCATGAAGTTATCGAAGGTCAGGCGACCGCCCTGGAAGAGCTGGATGATGAATACCTGAAAGAACGCGCCGCTGACGTGCGCGATATTGGTAAGCGTCTGCTGCGCAACATTCTGGGCCTGGCCATCATTGATTTAAGCTCCATCCAGGACGAAGTGATTCTGGTGGCAGCCGATTTAACCCCGTCGGAAACCGCACAGCTGAACCTGAAAAAGGTGCTGGGCTTTATTACCGATCTGGGCGGCCGTACTTCCCACACCTCCATCATGGCGCGCTCCCTTGAGCTGCCAGCGATTGTGGGCACCGGCAACGTCACCACTCAGGTGAAAAACGACGACTACCTGATCCTCGATGCGGTTAACAACAAAGTTTACGTTAACCCGACGAACGAAGAGATTGAATCCCTGCGCGCGATTCAGACTCAGGTTGCTGAAGAAAAAGCAGAGCTTGCGAAGCTCAAAGATCTGCCAGCTATCACTCTTGACGGCCACCAGGTTGAAGTCTGCGCGAACATCGGCACCGTGCGCGATGTCGCAGGCGCCGAGCGTAACGGCGCAGAAGGCGTAGGCCTCTACCGTACCGAATTCCTGTTCATGGACCGCGATTCTCTGCCAACCGAAGAAGAGCAGTTCCAGGCCTACAAAGCCGTTGCTGAAGCGTGCGGCTCGCAGGCCGTTATCGTGCGTACCATGGACATCGGCGGCGATAAAGAGCTGCCGTACATGAACTTCCCGAAAGAAGAAAACCCGTTCCTCGGCTGGCGTGCAATCCGCATCGCGATGGATCGTAAAGAGATCCTGCGCGATCAGCTGCGTGCCATCCTGCGCGCCTCCGCGTTCGGCAAACTGCGCATCATGTTCCCGATGATTATTTCGGTTGAAGAAGTGCGCGCGCTGAAAAAAGAGATCGAGATTTTCAAACAAGAACTGCGTGACGAAGGCAAAGCTTTCGACGAAACGATTGAAATCGGCGTCATGGTAGAAACCCCGGCTGCCGCGACCATCGCGCGCCACCTCGCCAAAGAAGTCGATTTCTTCAGTATTGGTACCAACGATCTGACGCAGTACACCCTGGCGGTTGACCGCGGTAATGATATGATATCGCATCTTTACCAGCCGATGTCACCGTCTGTCCTGAACCTCATCAAGCAAGTTATTGATGCATCTCATGCTGAAGGTAAGTGGACCGGCATGTGTGGTGAGCTTGCTGGCGACGAACGTGCTACACTTCTGTTGCTGGGGATGGGTCTGGATGAATTCAGTATGAGTGCCATTTCTATCCCGCGCATTAAGAAGATTATCCGTAACACGAACTTCGAAGATGCGAAGGTTTTAGCAGAGCAGGCTCTTGCTCAACCGACAACGGACGAGTTAATGACGCTGGTTAACAAGTTCATTGAAGAAAAAACAATCTGCTAATCCACGAGATGCGGCCCAAATTACTGCTTAGGAGAGAAGGCTAATGGGGTTATTTAGTAAACTGTTCGGTGATAAAGGCAATAGCGACACCGGAACCATTGAGATCGTTGCTCCACTGTCTGGTGAAATCGTTAATATTGAAGACGTGCCGGATGTAGTGTTCGCAGAGAAAATCGTTGGTGATGGCATCGCTATCAAACCGACCGGTAACAAAATGGTTGCGCCGGTTGATGGCACCATCGGTAAGATTTTCGAAACTAACCACGCTTTCTCTATCGAATCGGACAGTGGCATTGAGCTGTTCGTCCACTTCGGTATTGATACCGTTGAGCTGAAAGGCGAAGGCTTCAAACGCATCGCTGAAGAAGGCCAGCGCGTGAAGAAAGGCGATCCGGTTATCGAATTCGATCTGCCGCTGCTGGAAGAGAAAGCAAAATCCACGCTGACGCCGGTTGTTATTTCCAATATGGACGAAATCAAAGAGCTGACCAAGCTTTCTGGTAGCGTGACCGTCGGTGAAACGCCGGTAATCCGTATCAAGAAATAAGACTGACTCGTGTACAAAAATGGCGCCGCAAGGCGCCATTTTTTTATTCCTGCACTTAACCGCGGGCTTCACCAAACCATGCGCCACCGGCGTTTCTTCTGACCGTTCCTGACCGCCCTGCTACTGGATATTGATGGGTTACCGAAAACGCGGCGGCTGAAATCCCCATCTGGCTTATGCCCGCCGTTATGGCGTTAAATCCCCGCGCCCTGGCTGTAGCTGTTTTCTTCGCTAAAGATGCCTGTGGAGAGATAGCGGTCGCCCCGGTCGCAAATAATCGCCACCACGACAGCCCCCGGGTTCGCGCGCGCCACGCGCAGCGCGCCGCATACTGCGCCGCCGGAACTGACGCCGCAGAAAATGCCTTCTTTACGCGCCAGCTCACGCATCGTGCTTTCCGCATCACGATGATGAATATCCAGCACTTCATCCACCAGCGACGGGTCGAAAATCCCAGGCAGATACTCTGCGGGCCAGCGGCGAATACCCGGAATACTGCTGCCCTCTTCCGGCTGTAAGCCAACGATGGTCACCGGTTTGGCCTGCTCACGTAAGAAGCGGCTGACGCCGGTAATGGTGCCGGTCGTGCCCATGCTGGAGACAAAATGCGTGAGACGTCCTTCAGTCTGGCGCCAGATCTCCGGCCCGGTGGTCGTATAGTGCGCCCAGGGGTTATCCGGGTTATTGAACTGATCGAGAATAATCCCTTCGCCCCGTTTCGCCATTTCAGAGGCGAGATCGCGCGCGCCTTCCATTCCCTGTTCGCGGCTCACCAGCACCAGCTTCGCGCCATAGGCCTGCATCGCCGCCTTGCGCTCCATGCTCATGTTATCGGGCATCAGCAGCGTCATACGATACCCTTTGACGGCGGCGATCATCGCCAGCGCAATGCCGGTATTACCACTGGTGGCTTCAATCAGCGTATCGCCGGGCTTAATCTCACCGCGCGCTTCGGCGCGGCTAATCATCGCCAGCGCCGCCCTGTCCTTGACGGAGCCCGCCGGGTTATTGCCTTCGAGTTTGACCCAGATTTCACTGCCGTTGTCCGGCGCAAGGCGCTGGAGCTTCACCAGAGGCGTATTGCCGATCGTTTGTTCGAGTGTGTTCACGATGTTTACTCAATAAAAAAGCCGGGTATCGCTTCGCTTACCCGGCCAGGAAAATGCGGTGATGACTGTCGGCACGGCAAGCGTAGCGCCACCGGGCGATAAACCTGCGCAATAAGCTATCAGGCAGACTTCGCCAGAGCAATATTCTCGCGCGTCTCGATACGCTCATTACCGTGGTAAATGCGCGCATGCTGCAGGCCGACAAACAGCCGCTCGCCGCGCTGCGGCACGTATTCCTCGCGCAGCACCACGGTGAGCGGTTCGTCATACCAGCCCTGTGGCTGTACCACGAGCTGCATGTAGTGGCCTTTCGGGCTGACTTCCAGCACGTGCACCGGCAGCGGCGAATCAAGGCTCGTGCGGCGGCTCACGTCCACTTCCCACGGGCGTAAGAACAGATCCACCGGCCCCTGGTATGCAGGCGTAAAGCCGAGCGGCCAGCGATGCGCGCCGACGTGGAATTGCCCGCCGCGCACGGTGCCCTTGAGCCGGTTCACTTCGCCTAAAAACTCAAGCACGAAGCGGGTCGCCGGTTCACGCCACACCTGCTCTGGCGCATCGGCCTGTTCGATATCGCCCTGGCTCATCACCACCACGCGGTCGGCCACTTCCATCGCCTCTTCCTGGTCGTGGGTCACGAAGACGCTGGTGAATTTCAGCTCTTCATGCAGCTGACGCAGCCAGCGGCGAAGCTCTTTACGCACCTGGGCGTCAAGCGCGCCGAAGGGCTCATCGAGCAGCAGAATTTGCGGTTCAACGGCAAGCGCACGCGCAAGCGCCACGCGCTGTTTCTGGCCACCAGAAAGTTGTGCCGGATAGCGGTCGGCCAGATGCGCCAGTTGCACCATTTCTAAAAGCTGCGTCACTTTTTGTTTAATCGCGGCGGCGTTCGGACGCTCGCGGCGCGGCAGAACACTCAGGCCGAACGCGATGTTGTCAAACACCGTCATATGGCGAAACAGCGCGTAATGCTGGAACACGAACCCGACTTTACGCTCGCGCGCATGCAGGCGGCTCACATCGGTGCCGTGAAAGCGGATCTGCCCGCTGGTCTGGTGTTCAAGCCCGGCGATAATGCGCAGCAGCGTGGTTTTCCCGGAGCCGGACGGCCCCAGCAGCGCCACCATCTGGCCGGAAGGGATATCCAGAGAGATATCATTCAGCACCTGGGTGCGACCAAAAGACTTCTTAATATTGGCAATCTCAATGCTCATGATTTCCCTCCTGTTGCACGCGTTTCTCCTGATTATTCAGGCGCCATTGCAACGCACTCTTTAAAAACAGGGTCAGAATCGCCATCAGCGTCAGCAGCGCGGCGGCGGTAAACGCGCCGACGGTGTTGTAGTCCTGCTCCAGCAGTTCAATCTGTAACGGCAGCGACAGCGTCTCGCCGCGAATAGAGCCGGACACTACCGACACCGCGCCGAATTCGCCGATGGCGCGGGCGTTAGTCAGCACCACGCCATAGAGCAGCGCCCAGCGAATATTCGGCAGCGTCACGCGGCGGAACATCTGCCAGCCCGAAGCGCCCAGCAAAATCGCCGCCTCATCTTCATGGCTGCCCTGGCTTAACATCACCGGCACCAGTTCGCGCACGACGAACGGACAAGTCACAAATATCGTTACCAGCGCCATGCCGGGCCAGGCGAACATAATCTGCATATCGTGCGCGTCCAGCCAGCCGCCGAGCGGGCCGTTGGAACCGTAAAACAGCAGATACACCAGCCCCGCTACTACAGGCGAGACGGCAAAAGGAATATCCAGCAGCGTCAGCAGCAGCTGACGACCGGGGAAATTAAAGCGCGTCACCAGCCAGGCCAGCAGCGTGCCGAAGACCAGGTTAACCGGCACGGTAATCAGCGCGATCAGCACCGTCAGCCAGATGGCGTGCAGCATATCCGGGTTAGCGATATTCTCCAGCACCGGCATCAGGCCGTCGGAAAAGGCTTTGGCAAAGATATAGACCATCGGCACCACGAGAATAAACGCCGACAGCAGCATCCCGATGCCGATAAGCAGCCATTTACCCCAGTTTATGCGCGCGCCTTCGCGCGCCTGTGTCATCATCGTCATCAGTGTCCCACCACCCTGCGTCCAAACCGGCTTTGCAGCGTGTTAATCGCAAACAGCAGCAGCAGCGACGCGGCAAGAATCACGGAGGCAATCGCGCTCGCGGCCGGGTAGTCAAACTCCTGCAAACGAACAAAAATCATCAGCGAGGTTACTTCGGTTTTCCAGGCGATATTGCCCGCGATAAAAATCACCGCGCCGAACTCGCCGAGGCTGCGGGTAAAGGAGAGCGCCACGCCCGCCATCAGCGCCGGCGAAAGCTCCGGCAGCACCACTTTACGAAAGCTTTGCAGACGGGTAGCACCTAAGGTTTCCGCCGCCTCTTCATACTCCGGGCCCAGCTCTTCGAGCACCGGCTGAACGGTACGCACGACAAAAGGAATACTGGTGAACGCCATCGCCACCGCGATGCCAAGCCAGGTATACGTCACTTTGATATCAAACTTCGCCAGCCACTCGCCGTAAAAACCATTAACCGAGAACAGCGAGGCGAGCGTCAGGCCAGCCACGGCGGTCGGCAGCGCGAACGGCAGATCCATCAGCGCGTCGAGCAGCGTGCGGCCCGGAAAACGGTAGCGCGTTAAAATCCAGGCCATCAGCAGGCCAAACGCGCCGTTAAAGAGCGAAGCAACCGCCGCGGAGAGCAGCGTCACTTTGTACGCCGCCACCACCTGCGGATTAGAAATCACGTCCCAGTACTGCGCCCAGGTCATCTGGGAGAGCTGCATCACCAGCGCGCTCAGCGGCAGCAGCAAGACAAGGCAGACAAACAACAAACTGGTGCCGAGGCTTAAGGTAAACCCCGGCAGCACGCGTTTAGACACAGCAAACATCACTTACGCCCCGCCGCCATCAGCTTGTCGAACTCACCGCCGCTCGCGAAATGGGTTTTCATCACGTCCGGCCATTGGCCGAAGGCGTCTTCCACGCGGAACAGCTCGGTTTGCGGGAATTTATCTTTCAGCGATTCCATCACCTGCGGGTTATTCACGCGGTAGTAATAGCTGGTGATAATCTGCTGCGCCTGTGGCGTGTAGAGCCAGTTCAGGTAGGCTTTGGCCGCTTTTTCCGTGCCGTTGGCCTTCACGTTTTTATCGACCCACGCCACCGGGAACTCCGCCAGGATATTCACTTTCGGCACGACCACTTCGTAGCCTTCTTTGGCGTACTGATTACGGATGTTATTCACTTCCGATTCAAAGCTAATCAGCACGTCACCCAGGCCGCGCTCGACAAACGTGGTGGTCGCGCCGCGCCCGCCGGTGTCGAACACCTCAACGTTTTTCAGGAACTGGGTCATAAACTGCTCGGTTTTGGCTTTATCGCCGCCGTCGGCTTTATCCGCCGCGCCCCAGGCCGCCAGATAGGTATAGCGCGCGTTGCCGGAGGTTTTCGGGTTCGGGAAAATCAGCTTCACGTCCGGGCGCACCAGGTCATTCCAGTCGTGAATGTTCTTCGGGTTTCCTTTACGGACCAGGAACGCCATGGTGGAGTAGAACGGCGAGCTATTGTTCGGCAGACGCGCCTGCCAGTCGGCCGGGATCAGATTGCCTTTGTCATGCAGGATCTGAACGTCGGTCACCTGGTTATAAGTTACAACGTCTGCTTTTAAGCCCTGTAAAATCGCGAGCGCCTGCTTTGAGGAGCCTGCGTGAGACTGTTTGATCGTCAGCTTGTCGCCGTTGTTCTCCTTCGCCCACTGCTGTTCAAACGGCGGGTTCAGGGCAGCGAACAGCTCGCGCGAAACATCATAAGAGCTGTTAAGCAGTTCAGTCGCCTGCGCGGAACCCGCCATCAGCAGAGAAATCGCCAGCGCGCCCCATGCTTTTTTCACTGATTTCACGGCCATTTTGCACCTTATAAATGTGATAACGATCGAGCCATCAGTGTATTTATACGGGTGAGAAAGCTATACCGCTTTTATATACCGTTTAGTGATTTGCAAGCGCAAAAGGATATAAGACGAAAGGCGTGACGGCGCGGCCCGTAAGGCCGCGCGCGAAGGGAATTAAAGGGCAAGCAGGCGGGTCAGCGACGGCGCGAAATAGTAGCCGCCGGTCACCGGACGCGTGAAGCGCAGCATGGCGTCGCGCTTGCCGTCGGTATCGCCGAACATGCTCAGCAGTTGCTGTTCGATGTTATAGAGTCGCGCGCAATAGGCGCAGAAGTAAAGGCCATGCACGCCGCTGGCCGTGCCGTAAGGCAGGCTCTGGCGCACAATCTTCAGTCCTTTGCCGTCTTCTTTCAGATCAACGCGTGAAAGATGCGACGTAACAGGACGCACGTCGCCGTCGATCTCTTCGTTAGCGACTTTGGTGCGCCCTATCATCATCTCCTGATCCGGCACGCTCATACGATTGAGCTGTTTGAGGTTATGCTCCCAGCGCTGCACGAACACGTAGCTGCCGCCCGCGTCGACGCCGTTCTGAATCACCGCCACTTCGCGGCGCGTCTCTTCGCCCGCCGGGTTTTCGGTGCCATCGACAAAACCGCTCAGGTCGCGATCTTCCACCCAGCGAAAACCGTGAGTTTCCTCTTCGATTTTCAGCGCGTCGCCGAACGCCTCCAGCGCCGCCTGGGCCACGGAGAAATTCACATCGTGACGCAGAGAGAGAATGTGGATCAGCACGTCATGCTGCGTCGCGGGCGCGAGCCCTTTACCAAGCGGCGCAAAGTCTTTCAGCTCCGCTGCGCTGTCATCCTTCGTCAGCGCCCGCCAAAGGGTGTGGCCGAACGCCACGACAACGCCAAGATTCGCCTCGGGAAACTGCGCCTGAAAGGTCGCGACTTTATCGGCGAAAATTTTACTCGCCGCGCGCAGCGCCTCACGCTGGCTTTCATCAACGCTCGCCTCAAGCCAGATAGCCGCACGACAATGCTCCGGCAAAATGCCGCTTTGAACCACAGACATCACTCCTCCTGATAAACCGCTGCCACCGGGTGGCAAAACCGGGCGTATTGTACCCGATTTCGCGGTTCAGGCGTTGCGTTTACGCAAGACTCAGCGACGCCAGATAATCTTTTTCAGCGTCCAGCCTTTGAGCGTGTCATCCGGCGGCATCAGCTCCTGCGGGCCGCGCCATTCACCGCTGAACACATAGCTGATGTGCTCGCTGTCAGGCGCTTTGCACTCCACGCCCTCATCATCCGGCGCGTTGGCTTTCTGGCAGACGCCCTGCGCTTTTTTATAGAGATCGCCAAACGGCGTGCCGATCTCCACACCGTTGTCTGCAGGAATCGCTTTATCCAGCACGTCGATGCGGCTCACCGTGCCGTTTTCGCCGTCAATGACCAGCGCCAGCTGGTTCTCTTTCATCGCTTCGGAGTAGCGCACAATCGTGCCGCCATTAGCGCGCATGCCGCTGCGCAGGCGATAATCGTCGCCCAACGCCTCGCTTATCGCGCCTTCCTGCAGCGGCGTCTCGGCAGTGATATCGCCGACGCCCTTTTCGGTGACTTCCAGCGACGATCCCCACCCGTCAAACCAGTGCCAGGGCGCCGCCTTTGACCAGTTAACGTTAGAGAGCGTTGAGCAGCCACCCAGTAACAGCGACGTTCCACAGAGCAGCAAAGGCAATTTCTTCATCCCGGTTCCTTTTATCAGTCGACAATGTCTCGTTGGAGCGTAAAGACGGCAAAAAGTGCCGTTCAGGGCTGTGGTGTTTCAAAACAGGCACGCAGTCGGCGATGCGAGGCCAGCAGCCAGAGCGCCCAGGCGTCCAGCACGAGCAGGGCCAGCGCGATGCCGCCCGGCGTATCGCGCCAGAGCAGCAGCGCCTGCGATAGCAGCATTACGGCCTGCGTCAGCATTAACAGATAACGCGCGCCGCGCCACAGGCGGGGGAAATCGTGCCGCCGCCCGCTTAATAGAAACGTCAGCAACGCAGGCAGGCCAGCAGCCAGCCCCAGCCAGAAGCTCTGACGGTCAGGGTAGAAGAGCCCCAGCAATGCCTCGCCCTGCCCGCGCGACGCGCCCGCCAGCACAAACAGCGCCCAGGTGCGCGCCTGCAATAACAGCACCGCCCAGAACAGCAACGGGAGTTTAAGCCAGCCGCGGCTGTCGTAATCGGAAGGTAAATACACGTATAAACCCTGGACTCTTTCGGTATTAGATCCAAAATTATGTCTTGTCTTATCCGACGAAGAAAGGTCTTCGTCGTACCTAACCCAAGGAGATGGAAATGAAAAAACAGCTTATCGCTCTGTGTATCGCCGCTTGCGCGCTGTCAGCGACGCCCGTGATGGCGCAGAAAGGCGGCTTCTCCGGCCCGGATAATAGCGCCAGCGCGACGGCCACAAAAGGCGGTTTCCAGGGGCCGGACGCCGCAAGCACGACCGTCAGCGAAGCGAAAAACCTGCGCGATGACGCGTGGGTGGTGCTGGAAGGCAACATCGTGCGCAAGATGGGTAAAGAGCTTTATGAGTTCCGCGACGCCAGCGGCACCGTCAACGTAGACATCGACGACCACGTCTGGAATGGCGTCACCGTCACGCCGAAAGACAAAGTGCGCATCGAAGGTGAAGTGGATAAAGACTGGAACTCCGTCGAAATCGACGTGAAGAAAATCACCAAAGGCTAAACGCCTGGTTCACCCGGCCGCGGCCGGGTGAAAAGGTTATCAATACTCCTGATCCTCGATAAGCCGTTTGCCAAGGCTAATCACATCCTGATGTTCATAGCCCAGCCGCTCGTACATGCCGAGCACGACGTCGTTTTCTTCGCGGATCTGGATATTGATTTTCGGGCAGCCTCGCGCGATGAGTTTTTTCTCCAGCCGGTTTAACAGCGCGTTGGCGATGCCGCGGCCGCGAAACTCCGGGTGTACGCCCAGGTAATACGCCGAACCGCGATGGCCGTCATAGCCGCCCATGATGGAGCCGACGATTTCGCCGCTCACTTCCGCCACCAGGAAAAGATCCGGGTCATGGTTAAGTTTACGTTCGATATCCATTTCAGGATCGTTCCACGAACGCAGCAGATCGCAGCGCTCCCACAGGGTAATGACTTCTTCAAAGTCGGCCTGGCGAAAAACGCGTA
Organism: Cronobacter sp. 153480017-3; assembly: GCF_053627815.1. NCBI lineage: Bacteria > Pseudomonadati > Pseudomonadota > Gammaproteobacteria > Enterobacterales > Enterobacteriaceae > Cronobacter > Cronobacter sp. 153480017-3. The sequence goes on from NZ_JBSEYN010000006.1 coordinate 171,484, forward strand.
TCTCCATGGTATTCCCCGTCTTTTGTGGCGTAAAAACTCCGATTATGGCGCTACCGGCGCCAATAGCCAATATCTTCGGCAAAAGTTCGTTGAAAATGGCATACTGATGAATCATCACGCCCTGAAATGAATAGTAAAACTTTTGTTGCAACAGGGTGTCGTTCCACCCCGTTACGCCAGGTTATAACACTCCAGGACAGTAAAATCAGAAGTCAGGACGCATGAGCACTTTCAAACCCTTAAAAAAACTCACCTCGCGACGTCAGTTGCTGCGTACCGGCCTTGCCGCGCTGGCGCTGACCGGTCTTAACCAGGCGCTGGCGAAAGAAGAGAGCCCGGCGCTCAGCACGCGTAACAGCCACAGCAAGCCTAAAGCGAAAAAAGCGGGCGCGCGCCGCCTCGTGATGCTCGATCCGGGCCACGGCGGCATTGATACCGGCGCCATCGGCCATAACGGCTCGAAAGAAAAACACGTCGTGCTCGCCATCGCGAAAAACGTGCGCGCCATTCTGCGCGCCCACGGCATCGACGCCAAACTGACGCGCAGCAATGACACCTTCATCCCGCTCTACGATCGGGTTGAAATCGCGCACAAGCATGGCGCGGATCTGTTTATGTCGATTCACGCCGACGGCTTTACCAGCCCCAGCGCCGCGGGCGCGTCGGTCTTTGCGCTCTCCAACCGCGGTGCCAGTAGCGCCATGGCGAAATACCTCTCCGAGCGCGAGAACGCCGCCGACGACGTGGCGGGCAGCAAGGTCAAAAATAAAGATCACTATCTGCAACAGGTGCTGTTCGATCTGGTGCAGACCGACACCATTAAAAATAGCCTGACGCTCGGCTCGCATATTCTGCGCCAGATAAAACCGGTTCACCGCCTGCACAGCCGCAACACGGAACAGGCGGCGTTCGTGGTGCTGAAATCACCGTCGATCCCGTCCGTGCTGGTGGAAACCTCGTTTATCACCAACCCGCAGGAAGAAAAGCTGCTGGGCACGGCCGCCTTCCGCCAGAAAATAGCGACCGCCATCGCCAATGGGGTCATCAGCTATTTCAACTGGTTTGATAATCACAAAGCCCACTCGAAACGAGGCTAACGATGGCACCTGATATTCAGCGCGTAAAAGCTTTCCTGCTCGATTTACAGGACCGTATCTGCCAGCAGTTGTCGGCGGTGGATGGCGATGATTTCGTCGAAGACGCCTGGCAGCGCGAAGGCGGCGGCGGCGGACGTAGCCGCGTCCTGCGCGACGGCGTGGTGTTCGAGCAGGCGGGCGTCAACTTCTCCCACGTGCATGGCGACGCGATGCCCGCGTCCGCCACCGCGCACCGTCCGGAACTGGCAGGCCGCAGCTTTGAGGCGATGGGCGTGTCGCTGGTTGTGCATCCGCGCAACCCGTATGTACCGACAAGCCACGCCAACGTGCGTTTTTTCATTGCCGAAAAACCGGGTGCCGATCCGGTCTGGTGGTTTGGCGGTGGCTTCGATTTAACGCCGTTTTACGGCTTTGAAGAGGACGCGGTGCACTGGCACCGCACCGCGCGGGATCTCTGCGCGCCTTTTGGCGATGACGTCTACCCGCGTTATAAAAAGTGGTGCGACGACTATTTCTATCTGAAGCATCGCCAGGAAGCGCGCGGCATTGGCGGGCTGTTCTTTGACGATCTGAATACGCCCGATTTCGACACCTGCTTTGCGTTTATGCAGGCGGTGGGCGACGGCTATCTCAAGGCTTATCTGCCTATCGTGGAACGCCGTAAAGCGCTGCCCTGGGGCGAGCGCGAGCGCGAATTCCAGCTTTATCGTCGCGGCCGCTATGTGGAGTTCAACCTGGTGTGGGACCGTGGCACGCTGTTTGGCCTGCAAACCGGCGGTCGCACCGAATCGATACTGATGTCGATGCCGCCGCTGGTGCGCTGGGAATATGGCTATCAGCCGGAAGAAAACAGCCCGGAAGCAGCGCTGTACCGCGACTTCCTGCCGGTGCGCGACTGGGTGAAATAACGCAGCGTCCGCCTCGCGCGGACGCCTTTTTTACCCGGCGAAACGCCCGTTCGCCACATCCTCCGGCGTCACCACGCCGCTGTCCAGCACCCAGCCGCTAATCAGCGCGGCGGGTGTGACGTCAAATGCCGGGTTATAGACCCGCGCGTCTTCCGGCGCCCACTGTACCGCGCCGAAGCTGCCCGCCACGCCGGTCACTTCCGCCGCTGCGCGCTGCTCAATCGGGATCGCCGCACCGTTCGGGCACGCCGGATCGAGCGTGGTCTGCGGGGCCGCCACGTAAAACGGTACGTTGTGAAATTTCGCCAGTACGGCAAGCGAATAGGTGCCGATTTTATTCGCCACGTCGCCATTGGCCGCGATGCGATCCGCACCCACCCAGACGGCGTCCACCTGCCCCTGCGCCATCAGGCTCGCCGCCATCGAATCGGTAATCAGCTGATACGGCACGCCAAGCTCGCCAAGCTCCCAGGCGGTTAAGCGCCCGCCCTGCAACAGCGGCCGGGTTTCATCAACCCACACGTTCGCCACCTTGCCCGCTTCATGCGCGCGCGCAATCACGCCCAGCGCCGTGCCGACGCCCGCCGTCGCGAGCCCGCCGGTATTGCAGTGGGTGAGCAAACGGCTGCCAGGCTTCACGAGTTCACTCCCGGCGCGCGCGATGCGCTCGCACAGCTCGCGGTCTTCCTGCACCAGACGTAAGGCTTCCGCGCCCAGCGCCGCCACGAAATCCGGCTGCGTGAGGGCCTGTTTCATGCGGTCAAGGTTATTCATCAGGTTGACCGCCGTGGGCCGTGCTGCACGCAGTACCTCCAGCGCCTGGCCGAGCGCGTCGCGCGTCATGCCATGTTCGGCCAGCAGCGCCAGCAGCAGGCTCGCCGAAAGCCCAATCAACGGCGCGCCGCGCACACGCAGCGCGTGAATGTGCCCCACCAGCGCCTCTGTATTATCGGCGGGCAGCCAGTTTTTCTGCTGCGGCAGCGCCTGCTGGTCGAGGATCCAGAGCTTGTTATCCACCACCCGCAGGCTGGTCGTCTGAAGTGTCTGCATGCGTTAAATCCTTGTTGCGTTATTGTGTTCTATTGTGTCAGGATGAAATCCAGATGTATAGACGTCCGTACGTCTTTATAACCAGATTGAATGAGGATATCAGCAATGTCGCAATACCGAACCTTTACGGCCAGCGATGCGGTGGCTTATGCGCAACAATTTGGCGGACTCAGCGCGCCGGAAGAGCTGGTGAGCGCGCAGGAGGTCGGCGACGGCAATCTCAATCTGGTCTTTAAAATATTTGATAAACAGGGCGTCAGCCGAATTGTCGTCAAACAGGCGCTGCCCTATGTGCGCTGCGTGGGGGAATCCTGGCCGCTGACGCTCGATCGCGCGCGCCTCGAAGCCCAGACGCTGGTGGCGCACTATCAGCACTGCCCGGCGCACACGGTAAAAATTCATCATTACGATCCCACGCTTGCCGTTATGGTGATGGAAGATCTCTCCGATCACCGCATCTGGCGCGGCGAACTCATCAATGGCGTGCATTACCCACAGGCGGCCCGCCAGCTTGGCGAATATCTGGCCCAGACGCTGTTTCACACGAGTGATTTTTATCTGCATCCCCATGCGAAAAAGGCCGAAGTGGCGCGCTTTATCAACCCGGAGATGTGTGAGATCACCGAAGATCTGTTCTTTAACGATCCGTATCAGGTTCATGAGCGCAATAACTACCCGGCTGAACTTGAGGCCGACGTCGCCGCGCTGCGCGACGATGCCGCGCTGAAGTGCGCCGTGGCTGCGCTTAAGCACCGTTTTTTCTCTCATGCCGAAGCGCTGTTGCACGGCGATATTCACAGCGGCTCGATTTTTGTCGCCGACGGCAGCCTGAAGGCGATCGACGCCGAGTTCGGGTATTTCGGCCCGGTGGGCTTTGACGTTGGAACGGCCATCGGCAACTTGCTGCTGAACTACTGCGGCGCGCCGGGCCAGTTCGGCATTCGCGAAGCCGCCGACGCGCGTGAGCAGCGCCTTATCGATATCGCCACGCTGTGGCACACCTTCGCCGAGCGTTTCCAGATGCTGGCGCGCGAGAAAACCCGCGACGCGGCGCTGGCAGAGCCTGGCTACGCCAGCGAGTTTTTGAAGAAGGTATGGGCGGACGCCATTGGTTTTGCCGGTACGGAGCTTATCCGCCGAAGCGTCGGCCTGTCGCATGTAGCGGATATCGATACCATTCGGGATGAAGAGATGAAGCTGTCGTGCCTGCGCCACGCCATCGGGCTTGGCAAGGCGCTGATCCTTCTTGCTCCGCGCATTGAAAACGCCGACGAGTTTATCGCCCGCGTGCGGCAGTACGGGTAATTGCCCCCGGTGGGTGCGCTACGCTTACCCACCCTACAAACCCAGTTTCGACCTTCTTTCCCGTAGGGCGGGTAAGCGCAGCGCACCCGCCACCATATCTCCCCCGCCCTGTAGGGCGGGTAAGCGTAGCGCACCCGCCGTCATGCCGCCTACCGCGCGATGCCCCTACCCCTGATACTCAATCACCGACAACCCGCCGTTATAATCCGTGCTGTAAATAATCCCCTGCGCATCGACAAACACATCGCATGACTGAATCACCTGCGGGCGTCCGGGCCGCGTATCCATCATTCGCTCTGGCGCGGCGGGCACCAGCGCGCCGGTCTCCACTGGCCGGTACGGGTTCGAGATATCGTACGCACGCACGCCCGCGTTCTGCCAGGTCGCGAAAATCAGCGTTGAACTCACAAAACTGCCGGGGCGATTCTCATGCAGATTATGCGGCCCGAAGTGCGCCCCTTTCGCCACGTAGTCGGTTTCATCCGGCTGCGGGAAGGTCGAAATACTCACCGGATTTGACGGCTCGCGAATATCAAACAGCCAGATATGCTTTTCGCCATCCTGCTGGTTATCCAGCACGGCTTCATCCAGCACCACCAGCAGGGAGCGGTCCGGCAGCGGCAGCGCGGTGTGCGTGCCGCCGCCAAACGGCGGGCTCCAGTTACGGTGGCTGATTAGTTTCGGCTGGCTGCGGTCTTTCACATCGAGAATCGTCAGCCCGCCGTCGCGCCAGCTCCCGTAGGCGGTATCGCCCGCGATAATCGCATGGTGCAGCGCGTAGCGTTTGCCGTCGGGCCAGTCGGGCGTTTCCCCTGCCGCCTGATGCATCCCCGGCAGCCACCAGCGCCCCGCCACTTCAGGCTTACGCGGGTCGGCAAGATCGATGGTGAGGAAAATGTAATCGGTAAAGCCATCGAGAAGCACCGAGACATACGCCCAGCGCCCGCCCACATACCAGATGCGGTGAATGCCGATGCCGTTAAGCGGCAGAAAGCCGATTTCACGCGGCTTATCGGGTGTGGCGATATCAAACACGCGAAGCCCCGCGCTCCAGCCTTTGTCGTGGACATCGCGCACCGTCTCGCCGACCGAACGGGTGTAATAGACTTTTTCATCGGCGAAACGTGCGTCGGCAAAGAGATCGCGGGCGTTGATCACCAGCAGCAGGTCATCGTGCGCCTGGAGATGCACGTTCCAGGTGCCGGGCGGCGCGGGCACATAGCCCGCCGCTGTCGGGTTTTTCGGGTCGCGCACGTCAACGATGGAAAAACCCTGCGACACCATATGGCCGATATACGCAAAGCCCCGGTGCACCATCACCTGCACGCCGTCCGGGCGGCCGCCCTGGTCGGAGTGGCCAATCAGCCGCATATTGCGGCTGTAGTCCGGGCGCGGTAAATAAGTCGCCATTATTTGTGCTTCGCTTCAAGCGTCGCAAACCACGGCGCGATGAAATCCTCGGTCTGGCCCCAACCCGGAATGATTTTACCGAGCGCCGCCACGTTCACCGGCCCGCTCTGGCTTGCCAGCAACGCCTGCGGGATGGCCGCGGCTTTAAAATCATAGGTGGCAGGCGTCGGCTCACCGGCGATTTTATTGGCGATAAGCCGCACGTTGATCGCGCCAATCAGCTTCGGATCGACCGCCACGCTCACTTTCCACGGGCTGCCCGCTTCGCGCATCAGTTGCAAATCCTGGTTGGAGATATCGATGCTGTAGAGCTTGATCTCGGTGCGGCCATTCTCTTTCAGCGCCTTGTAAGCGCCCTGGCTGAAGGCGTCCCAGGTGCCCCAGATGGCGTCAATCTGGCCTTTCGGGTATTTCGCCAGCACCGCGCCCACTTTGTTGGCGGTATCGCCCTGCACGTCTGACGAGACTGCGCCTATCGATTCCAGCTCTTTAATGCCGGGGTTTTGCTTCAGGATCTCCTGGTACGCCGCCTGGCGACGCTCCATCGGCGGGAAGCCCGCCACCCAGAGCTTAATGATGTTCGCCTTGCCGTTGAAATCTTTCACCAGCTGGCCTGCGGAGAGCTGCGTGAGCGACGCGTCGTCCTGCTGCGTGACGGTGACGCCCGGGATCTCGCCTTTCACGGCAGTATCAAACACCGAGACTTTGATGCCCGCGTCCACAATACGCTTCACCAGTTCGGTGGAGTACGGATCGCGCCCCTGAGAGAGAATAATGCCGTCATATTTCTGGCTGATAGCCTGATTGACGAAATCCTGAAATTTCGCGTCGTCGCCGTTGCTTAAAAAGGTGCTGACCTTAAAGCCGAGCTTTTTGCCTTCCTGGATCGCGCCCGCCACAAACTGCGTGGTGTTGTCATCCGACCCTAAATTGCGGATAACGGCGATGCGCACCGGCCCGTTGTGACTGGCGATGGCGTCCGGCACCGGCGCGGGCGTGGCGGCGAAACCGGGAAGCGATGAGAGCAGGCCCAGCGTCAGTAAAGAGAGCGTCAGTTTTTTCATTCTGTTTATTTCCCTGTCTGTGATTAACGTCGCTGGATGTAAGTGATGGCAAGCGCCCCAGCGAGCACCAGCCCTTTGATAATGTCCATTGCGTAATACGGCACCGAGAGCATCACCAGGCCGTTGGAGAGCACGCCCAGAATTACCGCGCCCACTAACGTACCGAGCGCGTTCGGTTTGCCGGAGCCGGCCAGCGAAAAGCCAATCCACGCCGCCGCGACGGCGTCCATCAGATAACCGCTGCCCGCGTTCACCTGCGAGGAGCCAATGCGCGAAGCAAGCAGAATGCCGCCAAGGCCCGCCAGCAGCGAGGCGATGACATACGCCGCCACTTTGTAGCGCGTGATGCGAATGCCGGAGAGGCGCGCCGCCTCCGGGTTGCCGCCGATGGCATACATGCGCCGCCCGTGGGTGGTCAGCGACAGCCCAAGCTGCGCCACGACCGTCACCACCAGCATCACAATCACGATAACCGGCACCTGGCCGAGCAGGCTGAAGGCATCAGGAATCACGCCCTCCGCCATCTCGCCGCTCGGCAGAACCATGTTCTGGGTGATCGAACCGCCGTAGCTGTAGGTCATCGCGACGCCCTGAATCACAAACAGGCTGGCAAGCGTGGCGAGCATGTCGGGGATTTTCAGCACCACGATGAGAAACGCGTTAAACAGCCCGACCAGCGTGCAGAGCGCAAGCGTGATGACAATCGCCTCCGTTGTGCCGAAGCCGTGCCAGACGAACAGCGAGATCACCAGCGCATTGGCCAGCGACGCCGTCGAGCCCACCGAGAGATCGAACCCGCCGATGGTCAGCGAGATGGAGACGCCGATGGCGATCACCGTCACGATGGCGATAGAGCGCAGAATGTTGATGATGTTGAACGGATCGAGAAAGTTGTCCGAGGCGATGCCGAACAGCGCGACCAGCGCTACGACCGTCAGCAACATCCCCCACTTATAGAAAAACTCAAACAGCTGGTGGCGCGCCGATGGCGTGCTTTTCAGGGTTGCGGCCTTGCTCACGCGGGGGTTCCTCCGGTGGAATAGAGTAATAAGGTTTCTTCACTGGCGTCACGGCCATCCAGCTCCGCCACAATGCGCCCGTCCCACAGCACGCAAATGCGGTCGCACAGGCCCACCAGCTCGGCAAACTCGCCGGAGGCGTAAATAATGCCCTTGCCCTGGCGGGCGAGCCCGTCAATCAGGTTGAACAGATCGGTTTTGGCTTTGACGTCCACGCCTTTTGTCGGCTCGTCGAAAATCAGCACGTCGCTATTGCCGCGCAGCCATTTGCCGATAGCCACTTTCTGCTGGTTGCCGCCGGAAAGCCTGCGCAGCCGCTGCCCTGGCCCGCTGGCGCGAATGCCGAGACGCGAAATCACCTCCTGCGCCCAGCGCCAGGCGTCGCGGTGACCAAACAGCCCCCAGCGGGTAAAGCTGCCGTCGGCGCTGGCGGCGAGATTCATGGCGATCGGCTCGTCGATAAAAATGCCCTCTTTGCGTCGCTCTTCCGGCACCAGCGCCAGCCCGCGCGCCACCGAATCCGCAGGATCGGTGGGCCGCCACGGACACCCCGCAAGCTCGCCCTGGCGCAGCGTGCTTTTGCTCGCGCCAAAGAGCGCCTTGCACAGCTCCGTTTTCCCGGCCCCCGCCAGCCCGGCAATGCCCAGGATCTCCCCTTTGCGCAGGCGCAGCGAAATGTCCTGTAGCAGCGTGTCGTCATGCAGCCCGTCCACCGCCAGCAATACGGCATTTTCAGGCGTCGGGCGGCGCGGCGGGTAGAGCGTGTCGAGCGCATGCCCCAGCATTTTCTCGACAATCTGCGGGCCGGAGAGCGACGCCATCGGCCCGCTCTCAATCAGCCTGCCGTCGCGCAGCACCGTCAGGGTGTCGCAGATGGCTTTCAGCTCATGAATACGGTGCGAGATAAACACCACGCCCATGCCCTGTGCCTGGAGGCGTCTGACCACTGCGAACAGACGTTCGCTTTCGTGCTGATCGAGCGGCGCGGTCGGTTCATCAAGGATCAGATAACGGCAGTGATGCGAAAGCGCGCGCGCCAGCAGCACATGCTGTTTTTCGGCAAGCGAGCAGCTGTCGATGCGGCGGTTAACGTCCATTTCCACATCAAGCTGCGCCAGCGCCGCTCGGGCGCGGCGGCGGGTTTCGCCCCAGCGGTAGCGCAGGCCGCGTTCACGCAGGCTGTCGAGCATAATGTTTTCCGCAACGCTCAGCCCCGGTACCAGCGCGGCGTCCACCTCCTGCTGCACCAGATGAATGCCGAGCGCTTTGGCGTCGCGCGGCGAGCGGATGTGTACGGGTTCGCCATCCAGCAGGATCTGGCCCTGATAGTGATCCCAGGCACCGGAGAGCACCGCCATCAGCGTCGATTTTCCGGCACCGTTCGCGCCGGTGAGCGCGTGTACGGAGCCTGCCCGCAGGGTGAAATCCACCTGCGTCAGCGCCGGAAAGCCGCTAAAGGCCAGGGATATCGCGCGCATCTCAAGGCACTGGTTCAGGGACATAGCAGGCCGTCTCCACATGAATGATTAATCAGCTAAGGCAATCATTCACGCGGATATATCCGCTTGCAATGAATGAATCGGCATAAGATAAAGCAAAAAATTATTAGCCGTCCAGATGTCTGGACGTAACATTAGAATTTTTCAGGTTGCCGCTGCGTTTCGCTGTCAATGTGAAAAGATTGCATGCGCGAGGACGACAATAATTAGACGTCCGGACGGCTTTCTGTGGCAGGATGGTAAAAAAGACAAGGACAACTCTCATGAGCGATACCGACATCCGCGTGGTTCCCGGCCCGGCAAATTATTACTCCCACCCAGGCGCCCTGGCGCGACTCCACGATTTCTACACCCCGGCGCAACTCGCGCGCGCCGTCTGGGTCTATGGCGAACGCGCTATTGCCGCCGCGCGCCCTTTTCTCTCAGACGCCATTGACGCCCCCGGCGCTACGCGGATTTTGTTTCGCGGGCATTGCAGCGAAAGCGATGTCAGCGCGCTTGCGGCCCAGGCGGGTGACGATCGGGCGGTGGTGATTGGCGTTGGCGGCGGCGCGCTGCTGGATACCGCCAAAGCGCTGGCGCGACGTCTCGGCCTGCCGGTGGTCGCCATTCCGACCATCGCCGCCACGTGCGCTGCCTGGACGCCGCTCTCCGTCTGGTACAACGACGCTGGTCAGGCGCTGCATTTTGAGATTTTCGACGACGCCAACCATCTGGTGCTGGTGGAGCCGGAGATTATCCTGCGCGCGCCGGCGGAATATCTGCTCGCGGGCATCGGCGACACGCTCGCCAAATGGTATGAAGCCGTGGTGCTGGCGCCTGCGCCCGCCACCCTGCCGCTCACCGTGCGGCTCGGCCTCAACGCCGCGCTCGCCATTCGTGACGTGCTGCTGGAGCAGAGCGAAGCGGCGCTCGCCTGTCAGCATCGTGGCGCGCTCACGCAGGATTTCCGCGATGTGGTGGATGCCATTATCGCGGGCGGCGGCATGGTCGGCGGGTTTGGCGAGCGCTATACGCGCGTGGCGGCGGCGCATGCGGTACATAACGGCCTGACCGTGCTGCCGCAGACGGAAAAATATCTGCACGGCACCAAAGTGGCTTACGGCATCCTGGTACAGAGCGCTCTGCTCGGCCAGGACGAGGTGCTGACGCAGCTGATTGACGCCTGGCGGCGCTTCAGGTTGCCCACCACGCTTGCAGAGCTGGATGTCGATATTCATAACGCGGCGGAGCTGGACCGTGTCATCGCCCACACGCTGCGCCCGGTGGAATCCATTCACGCCCTGCCGGTGGCGCTGTCGCCCGTGACGCTGCGCGCGGCCTTTGAAAAAGTGGAAACCTTCGCTCGCTAACTAAATCGCACAGGGTGCGATGCCACTTTTTGCGAAATCCCTGTAGGCTTAAACCTCGCTCACGCGGCGATAACTATTCTTTCACGCCGCGTTTTTATACGTTCGGGATGGTTTATGGCTTCTGTACACTCTGATGGCGGCGCGTCGCTGATGGCGCACCGCTCGTTTGTCGCGTTCTGGCTGGCGCGTACCTGCTCCGGCTTCGGTTTCCAGATGTTGTCTATCGTGGTGGGCTGGCAGATTTACGCCCTCACCCACAGCGCGTTTTATCTCGGTCTGATAGGCCTGGTGCAGTTTCTTCCCTCTATCACGCTGGCGCTCTGGGCAGGGCACATTGCCGATCAGCGCGATCGCCGCCGGGTGGTGTTGATTGGCCAGTTGGTGGAATGGCTCGCCATCGCCGCGCTGGCCGCCGCCACCGCGGCACATCTCGCCGATGTGAAGATTATCCTCGGCCTGATTTTTATCATTTCCGTCGCCAAAGTAATGGAAGCGCCGTCGTTGCAGTCGATGCTGCCGGCGCTGGTGCCGCCTTCCCTACTCGCTCGCGCCACGGCGGCGAGCGCGGTATCAAGCCAGGCGGCGATGATCATGGGCCCGGCGCTGGGCGGCCTGCTGTATGTCTTCGGCGCACAGGTGGTTTATGCGCTGACCGCCGTGCTGTATCTCATTTCGGTCGTGATGGTGAGCCGCCTGCGCTATGAACAGGCTCCGCCTGCGCGCCAGCCCGCGAGTCTCGCCACGCTCTTTGCAGGCGTGAAGTTTATTCGCGAGCGCCCGGACGTGCTGGGCGTGATTTCGCTCGATCTCTTTGCCGTGCTGCTGGGCGGCGCTACCGCGCTGCTGCCGATTTACGCGCACGATATTTTGCACACCGGTCCGTGGGGGCTGGGGCTGTTGCGCGCCGCACCTGCCGTGGGCGCGCTGCTGGTGGGCTTCTGGCTGAGCCGCCGGTCGCTTGAGAAACATGTCGGGATGATTATGTTCTTATCGGTAGCGGGCTTTGGCGTGGCGACGCTGGTGTTTGCGCTATCAAGCCACCTGTGGCTGTCGCTTATCGCCCTCTTCGCAACAGGCGGGTTTGATATGGTGAGCATGGTTATCCGCGGCGCGCTGGTGCAGCTCGATACTCCCAACGAGATGCTAGGCCGCGTGAACGCGGTGAACTCGATATTTATCAATACTTCGAACCAGCTTGGCGAATTTGAATCCGGCATGCTGGCAGCGCTACTGGGCACCGTGCCTGCTGCGGCCATCGGCGGTATCGGCACGCTGGTGGTCGTCGGGCTCTGGATGCGCCTGTTTCCGTCGCTGCGTAAACGCCAGCGCCTGGAAGAAACCCCCGCCTGATCCCACACAACGCCTTCTTCGGAAGGCGTTTTTGCGAGACGTCACGAAGAATCTTTCCCTGCTGCTTCCCCTGTACCCTGACCGGGTTTAACGTTGCCATATAAGAAAACGCTTTTCGGATAAAAGCTTATATTCTTATATTTTACTTATAAAAAGGAAACGGATAAAGTGAGGGAACCACATGGAGATCAGATGGACGAAGCGGGCGATTGCGCAGTTGCAGGCCATTAGCCAGAACGACCAAAAAGCCATTGTGAGTAAAGTCGCGGCGATAGCGTCTCCCGGCCAAACGAGACTGGATATCGTCAAACTGGCGTGCCGTCAGGCTCGCTACCGGCTGCGGGTGGGAGATTACCGGGTAATTTTTGAACGCCGTCAGGGCGTGCCGGTTATCTGCCTTATCATGGAAGTCAAACGCAGAACGACAACCACGTACCTTAACTAAATCAGGGTGGCGCTATGTTTAATGCACAGGTGATTCACGATAAAGAAGGGAAACCAGAATATGTCGTTATCCCTTATGAGCTTTACTTATCGCTGCTCACGCAGCTTGAAGACAACGAAACGCTCATGCCGTTACCTTTTGAAATGAGCGATGAAAACGACGTCACCGTGCCGCATGAAGTGGTGGGGATTTCCGTCGAGCAGAACGTGAGCTTACAGGCCGCCTGGCGCATCTGGCGCGGCCTTTCCCAACAGGACGTGGCGGAAAAACTCGGTATCAGTCAGTCCGCCGTTTCTCAGCTGGAATCACCGGATTCACGTCCACAAAAACGCACCCGCGAAAAACTGGCAGCGCTGTATGACTGCCAGCCAGAACAGCTAATCCTTTACCGTTGAGGTACGGCGCTCAGCAACATTTCGCGCCGCCTTTCGCGCCGTAGCGGGCGTCCTGGCGTTCGCGAAAGAACTCTTCATAAGTCATCGGCGTCTGGTCCGGGTGGTTCACACGCATATGCTCGACGTAGTTATCGTAGTCGGGCACGCCAACCATCATTTTCGCGGCCTGACCGAGGTATTTACCGGCTTTGGCGAGGGTATCGAACATTTATTTATCCTTACGCGTTGGCTCTGATTCATTGTGACCCGTGGCCGGGTTCTGGACGGCGGGTGCGCTAACGCTTACCCGCCCTACGATATGTGCCATTCCTGTAATCACGGCGGGTGCGCCTCGCTTACCCGCCCTACGATGTGTGCCATTCCTGTAATCACGGCGGGTGCGCTCCGCTTATCCGCCCTACGATGTGTGCCATTCCTGTAATCACGGCGGGTGCGCTCCGCTTATCCGCCCGACGATATGTGCCATTCCTGAAATCACGGCGGGTGCGCCTCGCTTACCCGCCCGACGATATGTGCCATTCCTGAAAGCACGGCGGGAGCGCTTCGCTTATCCGCCCTACAACAACAAATAGCGCGGTAGTCGCACATAGGGTGGGTAAGCGTTAGCGCACCCACCTGCCCGGCCCATCTTTCCACCCCCCACCTTACCGGCACCTACCGTTCCCCACGCCTCAATCAATGCGCGTTCTTCGCCTGCGCGACTATCTGCTCCGCACTGGCAGGCATCGGCTCATACGGCGTCTCGTTGGCAGTCGGTTTATCCTGCTTCAGCGCCGCCAGCGCCGTTTTAATCGAGAACACCGCCAGCACCACGACGACCACCATAAAGAAAATGGTCAGGCCCGCGTCAAGACGGTTATTGAACACCAGCTGGCTCAGTTGCGCCTCGGTGTACTGCGGCGGAATGGTGCCGCTGTCCAGAATCGCCTGGAACTTATTGGCGATGGCGAGGAAGCCCACTTTGTTATCCGGGCTGAACGCTTTCTGCCAGCCGGCTGTCAGCGTACAGACCAGCAGCCACGCGGTCGGCACCAGCGCTACCCACGCATAACGCTGACGCTTCATCTTAAACAGCACCACCGCACAGAGCATCAGCGCCATGCCCGCCAGCATCTGGTTAGCGATACCAAACAGCGGCCAAAGGGTGTTAATACCGCCAAGCGGATCCACCACGCCCTGATGCAGGAAATAGCCCCACGCCAGCACGCACAGCGCTGTCGCCAGAAGGTTCGCGGGTAGTGAATCGGTACGCTTGAGGCCCGGCGAAATCACGCCCAGCAGATCCTGCAGCATAAAGCGCGCGGCGCGGGTGCCCGCATCCACCGCCGTCAGGATAAACAACGCCTCAAACAGAATGGCGAAGTGATACCAGAACGAGACATCCATCAGGCCGCCGAGCGCCCCGTGGAGAATATACGCCATACCGACCGCAAGCGTCGGCGCGCCGCCCGCACGCGAGATAATCGTCTGCTCGCCCACTTCATTCGCGATCTGATTAAGCGTATCCGGCGTTATCTGGAAACCCCAGCCGCTCACCACCTGGGCGGCCGACGCGACCACATCCGCCGTGCCTGCGGGTGCCAGCACCGCCATCGGGCTGTTCATCGCAAAATAGACGCCGGGGTCAATAACGCAGGCCGACACCAGCGCCATGATCGCGACAAACGACTCCATCAGCATGCCGCCATAGCCGATGAAACAGGCCTGATTTTCATTGGCGAGCATTTTCGGCGTGGTGCCGGAGGCGATGAGCGCATGGAAGCCCGACACCGCGCCACAGGCTATCGTGATAAACAGGAACGGGAACAGGTTACCGGTCCAGACCGGGCCAGTGCCGTCGATAAATTTGGTCATCGCGGGCATCGTCAGCGTCGGGCGCATGATCAAAATGCCGATGGCGAGGCCAACAATAGTGCCGATTTTCAGGAAGGTGGAGAGATAATCGCGCGGCGCCAGCAGCAGCCAGACCGGCAGAACCGCCGCGACAAAACCGTAGCCCACCAGCATCCAGGTCAATTGCACGCCGGTGAAATCAAACCACGGCGCCCAGGTCGGGCTCTCTGCCACCCACCCGCCGGAAACAATCGCAAACACCAGCATCACGAGGCCGATGACCGACACTTCGCCGATGCGTCCTGGCCGCAGATAACGAATATAGATGCCCATAAAGAGCGCGAGCGGAATGGTAAAGGCGACGGTATAAGTGCCCCACGGGCTGTGGGTCAGCGCTTTCACCACAATCATCGCCAGCACCGCCAGGATGATTATCATAATCATAAAGCAGGCGACGAGCGCGATGACGCCCGCCGTGTTGCCCATCTCTTCTTTCACCAGTTCGCCGAGCGAGCGCCCGTCACGGCGGGTGGAGACAAACAGCACCATGAAATCCTGCACCGCCCCTGCCAGTACAACGCCTGCGAGGATCCAGATCATGCCCGGCAGATACCCCATCTGCGCCGCCAGCACCGGCCCAACCAGCGGCCCGGCACCGGCAATTGCCGCAAAATGGTGACCGAACAGCACTTTTTTATCGGTGGGTACATAATCGAGCCCGTCGTTATGGCGCACCGCAGGCGTCATGCGCGTCGGGTCGACGGCCAGCACCTTTTTCGCGATATACAGACCATAAAAACGGTAAGCGATGAGATAGATACAGACGGCAGCGACCACGATCCAGAGCGCGTTGATCTGTTCGCCGCGGTTAAGCGCGATATAGCCCAGCGCAAACGCACCCACCACGGAGAGCGCTGCCCAAATAAGGTATTTCCCTGAGTTCGTCATAATAGTTATCCATTCAGTGAAACAGTGAGTGAAACACAGGTGTTACATTTTGTTTCTATATCACCAAAATGAATTTAACAACTTAGCCACCCGATAAACGCGGGATGGCGGCAGGGATTTACGTGAGTCTGCTAGCGGGATCACGTGATGATGGCGGGTGCGCTTCGCTTACCCGCCCTACGAAAACAAGATTTCCGAAATTGCACGCCGATACGTGGGGGTTTCCCGGCGGCTGCCCTTTGGCCGCGAGCCGGGATTGTTAAGGGGGCGGCGGCGAGCCCCCTTAACACGTTCGCGTGAGGAAAGGCGGCAGAGAAAGACAGCGTGTCGGCGAACGGAACCGTTCACCGAGCGTATATATTCGCCGCTCATCAAGATACAGACCATCGCCTTCTGCAATGGTGGGTGCGCTTCGCTTACCCACCCTACATCCTTTGTGAACCGGGCTTTTGTAGGGCGGGTAAGCGAAGCGCACCCGCCAGATGTGAAGGCGCACCCACTACACAAAAATCTACCCCAGGATCGCCGTGCTTAACCGGCTGGTGCAGCAGCGCCGCCCCTGTTCGTCATAAATCACGATTTCCCAGCACTGACTTTGGCGCCCCAGATGCAGCGGCTGGCAGACGCCGCGCACCTGCCCCTGCGACACCGCGCGATGATGAGACGCGCTGATTTCGGTGCCCACCACGCACTGCCCGTCGCGAGTGGTCAGGTAACCGGCCATCGAGCCGAGCGTTTCGGCAAGCGCCGCGGAGGCGCCACCGTGCAGGAGACCAAACGGCTGATGCGTGCGCGTATCAACCGGCATCGTCGCCTCCAGCAGATCGTCACCAAGACGGGTGTAAACAATCCCGAGATGTTCCACCATCGTGCCGACACTGGTCGCGTTCAGCGCCTCAAGCGTCATGTGTCGTTTCCAGATCATCTATGCTCCAAGCGTCGAGCCGCCGTCGATAACGATATCCTGCAGCGTAATGTGGCTTGCGAGCTCCGAAGCGAGAAACAGGATGGTGTTCGCGACCTCCTGCGGCTGCGCAATTTTGCCAAGCGGAATGCCGAGCTTAAATTGCTCCGCGAAACCGCGAATGCGCTGTTGTTCGGCATCGTCGCTTTTCCAGAGCGTGCGCTGCATATCGGTGTCGGTCGAACCCGGTGACACCAGATTTGCGCGCACGCCAAAGGAGGCCAGCTCCAGCCCCACGGTCAGCGCCAGGCTTTTGAGCGCCGCTTTCGACGCGCCATACGCCGACATCCCGATGCGCGGCGTATGGGCGGCGTCGGAAGCAACCGTCACAATAGCCCCGCCCTTCTGCGCACGAAACTGCGCCATCGTCTGCTGAAAGAAGTTAAACGCGCCGCCCACGTTTACCGCGAACGTCTGCTGCCAGTCGCCAGGAGAGAGTTCATCCGTCGCGCCCATGCGCAGAATGCCCGCGGCGTTCACCAGCACGTCAAGGCGCGGGTTATTGCCGAGCAACCGCTCGCAAACGCCCGCCACCGCCGCGGCGTCCGCCACATCAAGCGTTTCACACGCGAACGGATAGTCAGCCAGTGGAAACACGAGATCAAAACCGGTCACCTTCGCGCCCGCCGCGGCAAACGCCAGCGCGGTGGTATAGCCGATGCCTTTGCCCGCACCCGTTACCCAGACGTTTTTCCCCCGGAAATCGAGCGTCATGCCTGCGGCTCCCGGCTTAACAGCGCCCACCAGGCATTGATTGTCGGGTTTTTCGCGAGCATCACGAAGTCGATATCGCCATGCACTTTGCGCCAGCGCGCCGCCAGCGCCATCATGCGCACCGAGTCGAGACCGTAGTCGATCAGGTTTTCGTCATCTTCCGGCTCGTCGGACTCATCCAGCAGCGGCAGCACCAGCGCACGCAGCGCTGCTTTGCTGCCCGGCGCGTCCGGCTCACTGGCAGGCAGCAGATCGGCGGTCATGACCACGCGCCCGGCGCGGCCCGCGACGTAATTCAATGCCATCAGGTGTTCATCCCGGCTGAAATCCGCCAGCGCGTCGGCCACCATAAACGGTTGAATATCACGCATAAACGCGTCGGTGGCGGTAATCATGCAGCCGATGTGCGCATACACCCCGCAAATGATGAGCTGATCGCGGCCCGTCTCTTTCAGTGCGTGCTCAAGCGGCGAGCGGTGAAACGCGCTGTAGCGCCATTTCACCAGCACGGTGTCGTCGGCATCCGGTGCCAGCGCCGCAACCACCTTTTGTTTCTCCGGATGGTTATTCAGCCCCGGCCCCCACATGTCGTTCAGCAGCGCGCGGTCGGCGTCGCTCTGATTATTGGGCTGCGCGGTGTAATAAACCGGAATGCCCTGCGCCTTACAGTACGCTCGCAGCGCGGCGATGTTCGCCACCACCTGCTCGATCATCGGGCAGTTTTCGCCCCAGAAGTTAAGGAAATACTCCTGCATATCATGAATGAGCAGCGCCGCGCGCGGCGGCTCCAGCGCCCAGCTCACTTTATTTTGCGGGAGATCCGCCGCCGTGGGCAGCGTATAGGCGTTCAGTTTTGGGATAGCCATCTTCTTTCCTTACTCAGAGACGGGCTGACGCGCGGCCAGCCACAGACGCAGTTGTTTTTTATCTACTTTGCCGACCGGCGTGAGCGGCAGTGCATCGACGCGCTCCACGCGATCCGGCAGTTTGAAATCGGCGACGCCCAGCTCGCGTAAAAAACGGCGGATCTCCACCGCCCTGACCGGGCGGGTGGTGACGATATACGCACAGCTTTTTTCGCCAAGCAGGCTGTCATCCATCGAGACCAGCCCCGCATGCACAATGGCCTCGTGGCCGAGCAGCAGGTTCTCGATCTCTTCCGCGGCGATCTTCTCGCCCCCGCGGTTTATCTGATCTTTCTCGCGCCCCTGAACGGTGATGTAACCCTGCTCATCGATGGCCACCAGATCGCCGGAGCAGTAAAAGCCGTTCTCATCAAAAGCGCTGGCGTTGTGTTCAGGGCTGTTGTAGTAACCGCGGAAGGTGTAAGGGCCGCGCGTCATCAGCCGTCCTGTCTCACCGCGCGGCAGCGGATTGCCGTTTTCATCGGCTACCCAGACTTCATCATCCGGGCTCATCGGTCGCCCCTGGGTGGTGAAGATGCGCTCGTCCGGGTCGTCCAGGCGGGTGTAATTCACCAGCCCTTCGGCCATGCCGAACACCTGCTGAAGCTGGCAGCCGATTTCCGCCGGAATGCGCGCGGCGAGCGTGTCGGAAAGCCTTGCACCGCCGACCTGCAACAGTTTCAGCGATGCCAGCTGGCGGTTGTCGCCCCACTCCTGAATGGCCTGTAGCCAGAGGCTGACGGCGGGCGGCACCAGCGCGGTGACGTTAATCTGGTGCGCTTCGATAAGCGGGAAGCAGAGCGTCGCGCTCGGGTCGCGCGCCAGCACCACACAGCCTTCGGCGAAGAAGACGCCGAGCGCGCCGGGGGAGCTTAACGGGTAGTTGTGCGCCGCGGGCAGCGCGCAGAGGTAGCGCGTTTCGCGGGTGAATTCACAAATCTCCACGCTGCGGCGAATGCTGTAGTAGTAGTCGTTGTGCGTGCGCGGAATGAGCTTCGGCGTGCCGGTACTGCCGCCGGAAAGCTGGAAAAACGCCACTTCATCGGCGGCGGACGGCGTGGGCGTGAAATCCGTCGTCGGCGCTGAAATGAGCGCGTCCAGCCCGTCGCCACGCAGAAGCGTTACCCGCAGCGACGAACACTGTGCTTTCAGCGCCGTGATATACGCGTCGTCGCTAAAGAGCGCGTGCTCGCGGTCGGCAATCAGCAGCGCGGGGGCAATCTGGCGCGCGTACGCGTCAAGCTCGGTGCGTTGATGACTGAACAGCGCGTTAACCGGCGCCACGCCGATTTTCAGCAGCGCGAAGAACACGATGTAAAACTCCGCCACGTTGCCAAGCTGCACCAGCGCGGTATCGCCACGCTGAAGCCCGCGACGCGCCAGCGCGCCCGCAAGACGTGTGGCTGCCGCGTCCAGCTCGCGGTAGCTGTAGCGGCGCTCGCCGTCGATAAGCGCCGTCGCGGCACTCTGCGCGTGGCGGCTTAAAATATCGGTGAGCGGCAGGTCAAGCCAGTAGCCGCGGGCGCGGTAGCGTGCGGCGAGATCGTCCGGCCAGCGGGTGTAAGGGATCGTCATGCGTAAAACCTCAGTGAAGACCTAAAACGTGGAGCATGGTGGAGAGCTTGACGCCGGTTTCGCGCCACTCGGAAGCTGGATCGGACGCCGAAACAATGCCCGCGCCCGCAAACAGCCGCACCTGGTTTTCCCTCAAACGCGCGCAGCGGATAGTCACCGCCCACTCGCCGTTGCCGTCGGCATCGCACCAGCCAACGATCCCGCCGAACAGTTCGCGATCGAACGGCTCCAGCTCAGCGATATACGCTTTCGCCGCCTCGTGCGGGTAACCGCTCAGCGCGGGCGTCGGGTGCAGCAGGCAGGCGAGCGACAGCGCGTTGTCATCCGCAAAGCGCGTTTCGCCTTCGACGGGCGTCGCGAGATGCCAGAGCGTCGGCGTGGTAATCAGCTCAGGCGCGCCCGGCATCGCAAGGCGCTGGCTGCGCGGCGCGAGTACGTCGCGCATTGCCTGCGTCACAAGTTCATGTTCATGGCGATCTTTGGCCGAACAGAGCAGCGCCTGGCCTGCGCTTTTATCCTGCGCCGCGTCGGCATGGCGGCGCGCGGAGCCCGCCAGCGGCAGCGAGCTGAACGTATTGCCATCTTTGCGCAGCAGCAGTTCCGGGCTTGCGCCGAGCAGCGCGCCGCCGTCCGGCAGCGGCACGTGAAAGTTAAAACTCGCGGGGTTTTGCGCCACCAGACGCGCCAGCAGCGCGAGGCTGTCCGGAGCCTGTTCGGTGGTGATGTCGATAAGGCGGGAGAGCACGATTTTGCTGACCGCAGGCGTCGCGGTCAGCGCGGCGGCGCGCGCCACCATCGCCATAAACGTCTCTTCATCCGGGAGCGCCTCACGGCTCATCACACGCGGCACGGCGCTGTTGTCGATAAGCGAATAACCGCTGCGCGCGGTGTCACTGTAACTTTCAGGAATAAACAGCGCAGAGGGTTTGCGGGTATCGAACGGAATAGCGCCAACGATCATGGGGCGCGCAATGCCCTGCCTGCGGGCGCTGTCGAACGCGTTACGCAGCGCGGTCTGAAAGACGCCATAACGCTCTGCGCCGTCGACTGCGGGCGTCTCCAGCCGCGTAAAACAGCCGCGGGTGGTGAAGCTGCGATAAGGCGACATGAAGAAAAAACTGTCAGATGAAAGGGTTGCGGCAGCGTCGCAGCGTTCCCCGGCCAGTGACGTGTCCATGCGCTCCTCCTGTACCAAAAAAGTGAACTGATAATTGTTATCATTTGTATTTGGAGGCGTAACCTAAGGCGAAATGACGGGGATGTCAACCACAGGGGCGAAACAGAGGCGACAGCGGCGCTTGCATCCTGTCGGCAAATGATGAAAATGAGAAGCATTATTAAATCATCGTACAGGAATTGTTGCCGTGACGTTCACTTCCGCCCTGCGCGCCGCATTCGTCGCCAGCCTGCTGGTTTTAGGAATATCCTCAGTCTCACAGGCGGCGTCGTGGCCGCGTCAGGTGACCGACAGCCGCGGCGTACATACGCTTGAAAAAGCGCCGCAGCGCATTGTTTCCACCAGCGTCACGCTGACCGGTTCGCTGCTGGCGATTGATGCGCCGGTGGTGGCGAGCGGCGCGACGTCGCCCGGCAACCGCGTCGCCGACGACCAGGGTTTTTTGCGCCAGTGGGGTGATATCGCCAAAGCGCGTCATGTTGAGCGGCTGTACATCGGCGAGCCAAACGCTGAAGCTGTCGCCGCGCAGATGCCGGATCTGATTCTGGTGAGCGCGACCGGCGGCGATTCGGCGCAGGCGTTGTATGAACAGTTTTCCGCTATCGCGCCGACATTAATCATCAATTACGACGACAAAAGCTGGCAGGCGCTGTTAACGCAGCTTGGCGAGATAACAGGCCATGAGAAGCAGGCCGCCGCGCGCATTGCGCAGTTCGATCAGCAGCTCGCGCAGGCGAAAGCGCAGATGGCGCTGCCGCCGCAACCCGTGAGCGCGCTGGTTTATAATCCCGCCGCGCACGGCGCGAATCTCTGGACCGCTGAATCGGCGCAGGGGAAACTGCTCGGCCAGCTCGGCTTTACGCTCGCGCCGCCGCCCGCCGCACACGGCCTCACCAGCATGGGCAAACGCCACGATATTATTCAGCTCGGCGGAGAAAATCTGGCGGCGGGGCTGAACGGCGAGACGCTGTTTTTGTTCGCCGCCGATGATAAAGACGCGGCGGCGCTGATGCGCGATCCGCTGCTGGCCCACCTGTCGGCGGTGAAAAATAAACGCGTTTACGCGCTTGGCACCGAAACCTTCCGGCTCGATTACTACAGCGCCAGCCTGTTGCTGAAACGGCTTGAAGCGTTGTTCAAACAATAAAAAACGGGGCCGGATGGCCCCTTTTTTAATGCGGCGCGGGTTCCGGCGGCGGCTGGCGTAGACAGCGCAGTTCCGCCAGCAGCAGCGCCAGCGCAAGGGTAATAATCGCAAGCCCTGTCCCGCCCACGCTCGCCGCACTTACCGGCGAGAGCCACGCGCCCATCCCACCGAGCGCCGCCGCACCGATGGCGTCGCCCGTCACGTTTTGCGCCGTCCACAACCCGTTGATGCGCCCGAGCATGTGATCCGGCGTGCGGGTCTGGATGAGCTGATACTGAATCAGCGAACTCACGCCGCTCAGGTAGCCGAACAGCGTCAGGCAGATAAACGCCAGCGGCCAGAACGGCATCAGGCTGAACACACTCACCGCCGCCAGCGCCAGCACGGATGAAAGCAGCAGCGTGCGGCCCGGGCGTGGCGCGTGTGCCAGCCCGCCGCTGGTGAGCGCGCCGAGCGCCGCGCCAAGCGGCACGGCGGCGTACAATACGCCGATTTCGCCGCTCGCCATCTGCCAGTGGTTCGCAAGCGCCGGATAGAGCACGCGCACCGCGCTCGCCATCGTCAGCAGCGCGCCGATCAGCGCCACGCCGCCCACCACCGGGCTTGCCGCGAGAAAGCGCAGCCCGTCGGCCAGCGCGCGCAGCGGATGCTGGCGCTGCATCTGCGGCGCAGGCAACGCCGGAAGGGTCAGCAGCGGCAGGAGCGTGAGAAAGGTGCCGAGCGCCGCCAGCGCGTAGTTCCATGCCACGCCGCCCCAGGCGAGCAGCACGCCGCCGAGCAGCGGCGAAATCACCGAACCCAGGCGCACCGTCAGCATGGTAATCGCCCCCGCCTGCATCAGGTTTTCACGCCCGACAATAGCGGGCGTCGCCGCCAGCAGCGCCGTCACGCCGATCGCCCCGAAAAACCCGTCCCACAGCCCGAGCGCGTAAATCGCAATAACCGACGGCGCGGGCAGCATGGCGTTGATCCAAAGCCCGATAAACCCGAGGCCGCAGGTGGAGCGCGCCAGCAGAATGAGCGTTTTGCGCTCGTAGCGGTCGGCCAGTACGCCGCCCGTCATCAGCCCGATAAACATCGCCGCCCCCGTCAGCGTGACCGCAAGCCCCACCTGAAAAGGCGAGCCGGTGAGCGTCTGGATCTGTACCGGCACCGCCACGCCAAGCAGACCAAGACCGAGAATGGAGATAAAGCGCGCCAGAAAGACGGCGCGGTAAGCGGGATGAGTTTTCAGTAACGAGAGGTTCAGTAACAGCGAATGTCGGTTCATTACAGGGCCTTAACGCGAATTTTCCTTGCCGGATAACGGGACGGCCATGCTAACATAGCCAGATAAGAGTGATAATAACTATCATTATCGATTCCAGGATGTGCGTTATGTCGGCCTCGCGCCTTTCCTCCAGGATGGTTGTCCTGTTGTGTCTCTTGTTATTGCTGCTGTTGATGGCCGCCCTCAGCCTGCGGGTGGGCGCCAAATCCCTGCCCTTTTCTCTTGTGATGGACGCGCTCACCGGCACCTGCCGCGAGGCGGACTGCACCATCGTGCTTGATGCACGCCTGCCGCGCACCCTTGCGGGGATTGTCGCCGGGCTGTCGCTCGGGCTTGCCGGCGCGCTGATGCAAACGCTGACCCGCAACCCGCTCGCCGACCCCGGCCTGTTAGGCGTGAACGCCGGTGCCAGTTTCGCCATTGTACTAGGCGCGGCGCTGTGGGGCGTGAGCGATCCCCTGCCTGTTCTCGCGCTGGCGCTGTGCGGCGCGCTGGTCGCCACGCTCATCGTGGCGTTTACCGGCAGCGCGGGGGGCGGACAGCTTAGCCCGGTGCGCCTGACGCTCGCGGGCGTGGCGCTGGCCGCGGTGCTGGAAGGGCTTTCCGGCGGTATCGCGCTCTTAAACCCGACGGTGTATGACCAGTTGCGCTTCTGGCAGGCAGGCTCGCTTGATATCCGTACCCTGACGACGCTTAAAGCCATTACGCCGCTCGTGCTCACGGGCGCGGTTATCGCGCTGCTGCTGGGGCGCGCGCTGAACAGTCTCAGTATGGGAGCCGACACGGCGACGGCGCTCGGCAGCCGCGTGGCGCGCACGCAGGTGCTAGGGCTTGTCGCCATTACGCTTCTGTGCGCCAGCGCCACCGCCGTGGTCGGCCCCATCGCCTTTATCGGCCTGATGATGCCGCACCTGGCGCGCTGGCTGGTGGGCGCGGATCACCGCTGGTCGCTCCCGGTAACGCTGCTCGCCACGCCGTCGCTGCTGCTGCTCGCGGATATCATTGGCCGGCTGGTAGTGCCGGGCGAGCTGCGGGTATCGGTGGTCAGCGCGTTTATCGGCGCGCCCGCGCTGATTTATCTGGTGCGCCAGCGGCGCGGCGGAGGCGCGTTATGAGATCCGTTTCCCCCCGTTTAGGGCTCTTTTGCCTGCTGATGTTGAGCCTGTGCGCCGGGCTTGGCCTCTGGGCGCTGACGCAGGGCGCGGTAACGCTTGAAGCCCGTAAGGTGCTGGACGCGCTGACCGGCCACGCGCCGCGCAATGTTTCGCTTATCGTAACCGAATGGCGGCTGCCGCGCGTGGCGATGGCGCTGCTGCTGGGTGCCGCGCTCGGCGTGAGCGGCGCGATTTTCCAGTCGCTGATGCGCAACCCTTTAGGCAGCCCCGATGTGATGGGCTTCAACACCGGCGCGTGGAGCGGCGTGCTGGTGGCGATGGTGCTCACAGGCCAGCATCAGTCCGCTATCGCGTTCGCCGCCATCGCGGGCGGCACGCTGACGGCGTTTGTCGTCTGGCTGCTCGCCTGGCGCAACGGCATTGACACTTTCCGGCTGATTATTATCGGCATTGGGGTGCGGGCGATGCTGGTGGCGTTCAATACCTGGCTGCTGCTGCAGGCGTCGCTTGAGACGGCGCTGTCCGCGGGCCTGTGGAACGCCGGTTCGCTGAACGGCATTACCTGGGGGAAAACGCTGCCCGCCGCCCCGTTGCTTGTGCTGGCGCTACTGGCGAGCGCGCTGCTGGTGCGCCGGATGCGGCTGCTGGAGATGGGCGACGACAGCGCCTGCGCGCTGGGGGTGGCGGTGGAACGCTCCCGCCTGTTGCTGATGCTGACCGGCGTGGTGCTGACTGCAGGTGCGACGGCGATGGCCGGGCCGATTTCCTTTGTGGCGCTGGTGGCCCCGCATATCGCGCGTCGGTTAAGCGGCACCGCGCGCTTTGGGCTGACGCAGGCGGCGCTGTGCGGCGCGCTGCTGCTGCTGGCTGCTGACCTGTGCGCTCAGTATCTGTTCACGCCTTATCAGCTGCCGGTGGGCACCGTCACCGTCTGCCTCGGCGGCATTTATCTCATCGCCTTGTTGATACAGGAGTCACGCAGGAGATGACTATGACTTCACGCTTAACCGGCGAAGCGCTGACGCTGGGTTACGGCGATTTTCGCGTCGCCGACGGGTTGAACGTGGCGATCCCCGATGGCAAATTTACCGCGATTATCGGCCCGAACGGCTGTGGCAAATCGACGCTGCTGCGCACGCTGAGCCGTCTGATGAAGCCGCTCGGCGGGCAGGTGCGCCTCGATGGCGAGGCTATTCAGCACTTCGCCACCAAAGAGGTGGCGCGGCGCATTGGCCTGCTCGCGCAGAACGCCAGCGCGCCGGGGGATATCACCGTTGCGGAGCTGGTGGCGCGTGGGCGTTATCCGCATCAGCCTTTGTTTACCCGCTGGCGCGACGAGGACGAGCGCGCGGTGCAAAAGGCGATGGCGGCGACCGGCGTGACCGCGCTTGCCGACCAGAGTGTCGATACGCTCTCCGGCGGCCAGCGCCAGCGCGCCTGGATTGCGATGGTGCTGGCGCAGGAGACCTCGATTTTGCTGCTCGACGAGCCGACCACCTGGCTTGATATCAGCCATCAGATCGATCTGCTGGAACTGCTCTGTACGCTTAACCGCGATCAGGGGTATACGCTTGCCGCGGTGCTGCACGATTTGAACCAGGCGTGCCGCTACGCGAATCATCTGATTGCGTTGCGGGACGGGAAGATTATCGCCGAAGGCGCGCCGTCAAAGATTGTGGACGCGGCGCTTATCGAGGCGATTTACGGGTTACGGTGCATGATTATTGAGGATCCGGTGGCGGGTACGCCGCTGGTGGTGCCGCTCGGGCGGCGGTGAGCGTGGGTGAATGGCGGGTGCGGCTGGAAAAATGGTGGGTGCGCTGCGCTTACCCACCCTACCAACACCACGAACAACCGCTTTCCCTTGTAGGGCGGGTAAGCCTGCGCACCCGCCGTTAACCAATTACAGCGGGTTGGTTTGTGCTTCGACCACCGCCAGCGCCACCATATTCACGATACGGCGAACCGAGGCGATCGGCGTCAACACATGCACCGGTTTCGACACACCCATCAGCACCGGCCCCACGGTCACGCCCTCGGAGCTTGATACGCGCAGCAGGTTATAGCTGATACGCGCCGCTTCCACATTCGGCATAATCAGGATATTGGCCGAGCCTTTCAGCGGGCTGTCCGGCATGCGATCGTTGCGGATACTCTCCACCAGCGCCGCGTCGCCGTGCATCTCGCCGTCGATCATCAGATCCGGGGCGCGCTCACGCACCAGCTGTAGCGTTTCGCGCATTTTGCTGGCGGCAGGCGAATCGGAAGAGCCAAAGTTGGAATGCGACAACAACGCCACTTTTGGCTCGATCCCGAAACGACGCACCGTTCCCGCCGCCATGACGGTGATCTCCGCCAGCTGTTCCGGCGTCGGATCGTCGTTCACGTAGGTGTCGGCGATAAACGTATTGCCGCTCGGCAGCAGCAGCGCGTTCATCGCACCCGCGGCTTTCACGCCGTCGCGATAACCGAAAATCTGCTGAACCACGCTGAAATGCTCATGATAATCACCGATCGTGCCGCAAATCATCGCGTCGGCTTCGCCGCGGTGCACCATGATGGCACCAATCACCGTGCTGTTGCCAATCACCGCGCGCTGGGCCTGCTCCTGCGTGATGCCACGGCGCTTCATAATGTTGTAATACTCGTTCCAGTACTCCTTAAAGCGCGGGTCCGACTCGTTATTCACGATCTCGAAATCTTTGCCCGCCTCGATTTGCAGACCGAGTTTTTTCAGGCGCATCTCGATAACGCCAGGACGGCCCACCAGCACCGGCTTCGCCAGCCCAAGCGTAATGAGCTCCTGAGTGGCGTGCAGCACGCGCGGCTCTTCGCCTTCGGTCAGCACCACGCGCTTCGGATCTTTGCGCGCCTGGTTGAAGACCGGCTTCATGAACAGGTTGGTTTTGTAGACAAATTCGGTGAGCTTGTCTTTATATGCGTCGAAATCCTCAATCGGGCGGGTCGCCACGCCGGAATCCATCGCCGCTTTCGCCACCGCAGGCGCGATAGTCACAATTAAGCGCGGATCGAACGGTTTCGGAATGATGTAATCCGGCCCGAACGACAGCTCCTGATCTTCATACGCGGAGGCCACCACTTCGCTCTGCTCGGCGTGTGCCAGTTCAGCGATGGCATGGACCGCCGCGAGCTTCATCTCTTCGTTGATGGCGGTCGCGCCGACATCCAGCGCGCCACGGAAGATAAACGGGAAGCAGAGGACGTTGTTCACCTGGTTCGGGAAATCCGAACGACCGGTGCAGATGATCGCATCCGGACGCACCGCTTTGGCGAGCGGCGGCATGATTTCCGGCTCCGGGTTGGCGAGCGCCAGAATGAGCGGCGAATCCGCCATTTTTTTGACCATCTCCTGGGTCAGGACTTTCGGGCCGGAGCAGCCAAGGAAGATATCCGCGCCTTCGATCACTTCGCCCAGCGTGCGCTTACCGTTGTCGTCAATCGCATAAGCGGCTTTGGTTTCCGCCATGTTCTCTTCACGGCCTTTGTAGATAACGCCTTTGGAATCGCACACCACGATGTTGTGCTTCTGCATGCCAAGCGCCACCAGCAGATTCATACAGGCGATGGCGGACGCGCCCGCGCCGGAAACCACGAGACGCACGTCGGAGATGTTTTTCTGCACCACGCGCAGGCCGTTTAACACCGCGGCGGTACAGATGATGGCGGTGCCGTGCTGATCGTCATGAAACACGGGAATGTTCATGCGCTCGCGCAGCTTCTGCTCGATATAAAAACACTCCGGCGCTTTGATATCTTCCAGGTTGATACCGCCGAAGGTCGGCTCCAGCGCCGCCACCACATCAATCACTTTATCGGGATCGTGTTCGTCGATTTCGATATCAAACACATCGATACCGGCGAATTTCTTAAACAGAACACCCTTGCCTTCCATCACCGGTTTACCGGCCAGTGCGCCGATATTGCCAAGCCCCAGCACCGCGGTGCCGTTGGAGATAACCGCCACAAGGTTGCCGCGTGCGGTGTATTTATGGGCGGCCAGCGGGTCGGCGGCGATTTCCAGACAGGGCGCGGCTACGCCTGGCGAATAGGCGAGCGCCAGATCGCGCTGGGTCGCCAGCGGTTTGGTCGGAGAAACCTGAATTTTGCCTGGGACCGGGAATTCGTGAAAATCGAGGGCGCTCTGTTTTAGTTGCTCATCCATTTTACTGATCCTTTTTCTTTTGCAGGGTATGAAGCGGCGTGTCGCACGCTCGTTTAACCAGGCCGTCAGTATCGCCCGTTAGCGGCGGCTAAACTTTGAAGACCGCCAAACTCTGAGTCATGCAACCCTTTGATGTTATCAATTTATAGCAGCGATGTTGCCGGTTCGGGAAAGCATTGCTATGCGCGTCTGCTATGCTTTTTTGTTATGTCCCTGATGAGATCCCGGCGGGCGACACTGACAGCGCCCCATAAAATCTTTGCTTTTCAAGGAGTAGCAAAATGAACCAACTCGATGGCATTAAACAATTCACAACGGTAGTCGCCGACAGCGGCGATATTGAATCCATTCGTAACTATCAGCCTCAGGACGCGACCACCAACCCTTCCCTGCTGCTGAAGGCCGCAAGCCTTGAGCATTACCAGCATCTGTTCACCGATGCGCTGGAATACGGCAAAAAACGCGGCAGCACGCAAAAAGAGCAGGTCGCGGAAGCGAGCGACAAACTGGCCGTCAATGTGGGTGCGGAAATTCTGAAAAGCATTCCGGGGCGCGTCTCAACCGAAGTGGACGCCCGCCTGTCATTCGACAAAGAAAAAAGCATCGCTAAAGCGCGTCGCCTGGTGGAGCTCTATCAGGAACAGGGCATCGATAAATCGCGCATTCTGATTAAGCTCGCCTCTACCTGGGAAGGTATCCGCGCCGCAGAAGAACTGGAAAAAGAAGGCATTCACTGCAACCTGACGCTGCTGTTCTCCTTCGCCCAGGCGCGCGCCTGCGCCGAAGCGGGGGTGTATCTCATCTCCCCGTTCGTGGGCCGTATCTATGACTGGTACAATACCCGCAAACCGATGGACCCGTATGTGGTCGATGAAGATCCCGGCGTGAAGTCGGTGCGTAACATCTACGACTACTACAAGCAGCATAACTACCAGACCATCGTGATGGGCGCGAGCTTCCGCCGTACCGAGCAGATCCTGGCGCTGGCGGGCTGCGACCGTCTGACCATCTCCCCTAACCTGCTGAAAGAGTTGCAGGAGAGCGATGCGCCGGTGGCGCGTAAGCTTATCCCGGCATCCCAGGGCTTTAACCGTCCGCAGCCGATGACCGAAGCCGAATTCCGCTGGGAGCATAACCAGGACGCGATGGCGGTCGAAAAACTGGCCGAAGGCATTCGCCAGTTCGCGGTTGACCAGCGTTCACTTGAAGATCTGCTTGCCGCCAAACTTTAACTTTTGCCATGGAGAGAAACATGTCTCGTCAGCTTTTAGCCAACGCCATCCGTGCGCTGAGCATGGATGCGGTTCAGAAAGCGAAATCCGGTCACCCCGGTGCGCCGATGGGGATGGCGGATATCGCCGAAGTGCTGTGGAACGATTTCCTCAAGCACAACCCGACAAACCCGACGTGGTATGACCGCGACCGCTTTATTCTTTCCAACGGCCACGCCTCAATGCTGCTCTACAGCCTGCTGCATCTTTCGGGCTACGACCTGCCGATGGAAGAGCTGAAAAACTTCCGCCAGCTGCACTCCAAAACACCGGGCCACCCGGAAATCGGCTATACGCCGGGCGTGGAAACCACCACCGGGCCGCTCGGTCAGGGACTCGCGAATGCCGTGGGTCTGGCGATTGCCGAGAAAACGCTCGCGGCGCAGTTCAACCGCCCGGGCCATGAGATTGTCGATCACAATACCTATGTGTTTATGGGCGATGGCTGCCTGATGGAAGGTATCTCCCATGAGGTCTGCTCGCTCGCGGGCACGCTGGGTCTTGGCAAGCTGATTGGCTTCTACGATCACAACGGCATTTCCATTGATGGCGAGACCGAGGGCTGGTTTACCGATGACACCGCCAAACGTTTTGAAGCCTACCACTGGCACGTAGTGCATGAGATTGACGGCCACGATCCAGAGGCTATCAAGCGCGCCATTGAAGAGGCGAAACAGGTTACCGATAAACCGTCGCTGATTATCTGTCGCACCGTCATTGGCTTCGGCTCGCCGAACAAAGCGGGCAAAGAGGAGTCCCACGGCGCGGCGCTTGGCGAAGAAGAAGTGGCGCTGACCCGTAAACAGCTCGGCTGGAACTACCCGCCGTTCGAAATCCCGGATGAAGTCTACAAAGGCTGGGATGCGAAGGAAAAAGGCCGCCAGGTTGAAGCGAGCTGGAACGAGAAATTCGCCGCGTATCAGGAAGCTTACCCGGAGCTGGCGGCCGAGTTTAACCGCCGTATGGGCGGTGAAATGCCGGAAAACTGGCAGCAGGTGACGCAGGAGTACATCGAAAAACTCCAGGCGGAACCGGCGAAAATCGCCTCCCGTAAGGCGTCCCAGAACGCGCTGAACGTCTATGGCCCGGTACTGCCGGAGTTGCTGGGCGGCTCGGCGGATCTGGCACCGAGCAACCTGACTATCTGGTCGGGCTCGACATCGCTGAAAGAAGATCCGGCGGGCAACTACATTCACTACGGCGTGCGCGAATTCGGCATGACGGCGATCGCCAACGGCATCGCCCACCACGGCGGCTTTGTGCCCTACACCGCCACCTTCCTGATGTTCGTCGAATACGCCCGCAACGCGGCGCGCATGGCGGCGCTGATGAAGGCGCGGCAGATTATGGTCTACACCCATGACTCTATCGGCTTAGGGGAAGACGGCCCGACGCACCAGGCAGTGGAGCAGCTCGCAAGCCTGCGCCTGACGCCGAACTTCAGCACCTGGCGTCCGTGTGACCAGGTGGAAACCGCGGTGGCGTGGAAAGCCGCTATCGAGCGCCATAACGGCCCGACGGCGCTGATCCTCTCTCGTCAGAATCTGGCGCAGATTGAGCGCTCGCCTCAGCAGTTGAAAGATGTGGCGCGCGGCGGGTATATCCTGAAAGACGCGGGCGGCAAACCGGATCTGATCCTGATTGCCACCGGTTCGGAAGTGGAAATCGCCGTTCAGGCGGCAGAAAAACTGCGTGGCGACGGCGTGGCGGTGCGTGTGGTATCGCTGCCGTCGACTGATGTCTTTGACGCGCAGGATGAAGCCTACCGTGAATCGGTGCTGCCGTCCGACGTCAGCACGCGCGTGGCGGTGGAAGCGGGCATCGCCGACTACTGGTACAAATATGTCGGCCTGAAGGGCGCTATCGTCGGCATGACCGGCTATGGCGAATCCGCGCCCGCGGAGAAACTCTTCCCGTACTTCGGCTTTACCGTCGAAAACGTGGTAGAAAAAGCCCGCAAAGTGCTCGGCAAATAAGCCAGCCTTAACGGGCTGACGCCGATCGTTTAAGCGTACCTGAACGATCCTGCCAGTAAGAAATAAGCCAGAGTCAGTTTCCTGATTCTGGCTTTTTTATGACTGCACACGATATGGATTTCGTTATCCGTTCAGCTTTAAATCACATAAAGCTTAAGTGAGCGGCATTACGGCAGATGACTGGGGTTATTCTTTACAGGCCGCCTTGAGCAGCAGACTTCGCGCGAGCGATGGCGCCGGCGTTAAATATTGGATGCTCATAGTTATCGGTGACATCACGGACTCGGTATATCTTCCAGATGTCTGACTCCCGACGAACAAACACTTCCAGCTCTAATTTTTTCCCGCCCTCCCTGCCAATCCATACCGACATTACCTCGCCCCCCATGAACGGCCTGGCGGCACCGACAGTTAGCGCCGATATCCATGATGGATCATAGTCCTGTGCATAAGCGAAGTAATCCGAGCCAATCAGGTCTTGTTCTGATATCGACTCGATATCCTCCAGTCTCTTGATCGTGTCGGCAGAAACATATTCGCGCAAATCAGACGGCGAATATTGATTGTCGCTACTTGTAAGAGACATCAGATAAGTAGAATAAAAAGAATGTACTCGCGTCGGCGCGCTCTGTTCCGGCTTAACTGCGCAAGCGGAGAGCAAGAAAGCGCATAACACTATTGCAGCTCGCATCAATTCATCCTGTATATTTTGAAAGCCGGTTGGGCGGCGCGATACCCTGGGCCCGGGTACATACTGCGTTGCCTGAAATCGGAGATCCACTGCGTGCCATCATACATTGTCATATGCCCGCTCGGGTTCCCTCCGGGATACGGCTGAATCACAGCAACATCACCGCTCAATAATGTTGAGCCCGGCGGGACTTCATGAAATCCAGCGCGCAGTAATGCAGGCCCGTAATCTTTTGCGTTTAGCGTTCTCTCCAGCCGTATGCCGCCAGCAGCTATAGCCTCCCTTGTAAAGGTCGCACATTCGTTATGTGAATGACCGAGCGCGCGGGACCGGAGATGCGAAATAGCAACGTCTTTATTCCAGTTCATTCTTAGTTCCTTTAAGCATGAAAAATGGAATTATTGCGTTAACCACAACTATTTTGTGGGATAAAAATGCTGAAATTATCCCACGTAAAATGATTATTTCCGGATTCAGCCCGGCAGAACTCGCCTGCAAGCAAACAGGATCGAACGGGTGCCTCTCGTTCCTCGGCGCAAGGGTTTTAAATTAGCCTTAACGGGCTGGCTTTTTTATTTCCGGCGCGGTTTTATTTCAGGACGTTCAGCGTCTCGGCGCTTTTGTTTATCACAATATCTTCCGTTTTCTCATCCCATTTCGCCTCGGCCACAATCACCTGCCCCGGATGCTGCGGGTCGCGCGCTACCAGCGATGTGCCGTCCACATCTTCCTGCACGTTCAGGTTCATGGAAAACGAGGGAATCGCTTTTACCCACTGCTGTTGCTGCACGTCATAGAGATAGGTCGCCCGCCAGGCGCTGCTCCACCATTCGGGATAAATCAGCGCGCGGTCGCGTCCGCTGTCGTCAAGGTGTGAGAGCGTCTCGACACCGCCGCCGATGCAGGAGGGAATGGACGCCGGTTTGATGGCCGGATCGCTGTTCCAGAGCTGGCACTCGCAGTCACCGCTCTCATCGCAGACGCCGTTGGTTTTCGGGTCATGCGCCGTCAGCCAGGCGTAGCTTTTCGCCGTGCCGTTAAACCGCCCACCCGCCAGACGGTAATCGCGCGTTTTCTGGCGATTCGCCTCGGTTATCCAGTCGGTTTCTTCGCTGATGCGCCAGCCTGCGGCCTGTTTCGTTAAGGTGAGCTGCGCCGGGTAGTTGCGCGGCGTTTGCGGCTCAAGCCCCGCCTGTTTCACAAACGTGGCCTGTACGGCAAGCGGCTGCCCGTCCTGTTCGGTGAGCGTGATATTGCTGATGATGGCCTGTGCGTAGTGCGGATGTTTTTGCACGAAGGCGGCGTTTTCCTGGATAACGGCGTCGCGCGTAAGCACTTTGCCGTACCAGCTTACCTGTTCGCCATAAAGCGCCACGCCTGCCTGGGCGGAAGGATGATTTTTAAAATCGTTCCAGCGCGCGACCAGCGCGTTCGCGTCGCGCTCGTCCTGCGGTGTCATCGCAGCGCTGACGCTGAGCGCAAGCCCTGCCAGCGCCAGCCCTAGAACCGCGCGCAGCCCCTGTGTGTAAGCCATACATTCCCTGCCATTGTTATTGGTTATGTTAAGCCACAGGAATATACGCAAAAACGCGCGCCGCCAGAAGCGGGATTATTGAGTCACCCAGAGCGTTGGCCAGGCGTCCGGGCCGTGCCAGTTGTCGCAGCTTGGCTCTTCGGCGTAACGCACCAGGCGAAACCGCTGGCCGTCGAAGCGCCAGCGCGTCGCGACGCCGCAGTCGCCGAGGCCGCGGCCTTTGGAGAGCGTGGTCAGCTCTTTGGTTTTCTCATCGAAGCTCGCGTTCATCAGTTCCAGCTCTTGCTCTTTATCGGCAGGCAGGAACGGCAGGCGCAGGCGCACCATGCGCGAGGCAAACGGCTTCTGGCGCGACACCAGCCAGGCAAGATCCACCGTGTTGTAAGCACCCGCTTCACAGCTGATTATCATCAGCGCCGTGTCGTCAGTAAGCGCGGAAATACGCACTTCGCGGCGCATCGGGTCGAGCGAGCACTGGCTGTTGGTCATCCGCCAGGTACCGTAATCGAGCAGTTCGTTCAGCTCGTCGTGAGAGAGCGGCGTCGGCGTCGGGTTGGTGATTTTGACGCCCCGGATAGCAGGCGCAGGCGGCACGCTGAGCGGCGGGTTGTTGCCCTTTTTGATCCACGCGGTTTCGCTGCCGACGCGCTTTTGCTGGGCGTCGATAAACAGCAGTGCGGCTTTCAGCCCGTCGAGCGATAAACGCCCCGGCCCGTCTTTCAGCGTAATGACCGACGATTCTTTAATCTGATCGAGAAAATCGATAATGGTGGTCGGGTCGTCCGTCATCAGGCGGCGCGGCATATCACGCCATTTGCTGCCCGCCGGCACCAGCGTTTTGCCATCCAGCAGGAGACGCGGGGCAAGCGGCGGTGCTTTATTCACGGCGGCCTCCGGTTTGCCCGCCTCGATGCGCAGCGACGCGTCGGGTTTCGCACCGGCGCTGCGCGACAGCGTCATCACCAGATCCTGATGGCCGCCGACGTTACGGGCCGTGCAGAAATTCTGGTTATTGCAGGTCACCTGCCAGTCACTAAAAATCTTCTGCGCGGGCGCAGCCCAGAGCGGCGAGGCGAGCAGCAAAGAACAGCTAAAGAGTGACAGCAGACGAAAAAGCATGAACGGCGCGTATCCCGGGCGTAAACAGCGGTAGAAGAAACGCGCCTATCTTCGTTGCCCTGCACGGGCGGCTCAATCGGATTTATCGGATAGCAATATCCATAATACCGCCTCTTATTGTGAGGGAAATCAGTCCATTATTCCGCGTAGCTGAAGATGCTGAAGCAGCAGCACCGTTTTCGCATCGCGAATCACGCCTTGTCTGACTTTTTCCAACGCTTCACTGAAGGGCATTTCCAGCACTTCTATCTCTTCATCTTCTACGCCGCCGCCTTCGTTCGCGCGTGAGGCATCGTCATATTCCGCGATGAACAGATGAATGAGTTCGGTAACGCCGCCGGGGGAGGTATAAAGCTCAAAGACTTTCTCCGCCGCGTTCACGCGGTAGCCGGTTTCCTCGATGGCCTCTTTGCGAATGCAGACTTCCGGCTCGTCATCGTCAAGAAGCCCCGCACACGCCTCAATCAGCATCCCGTCCGGGTTACCGTTAACCCAGGTGGCGACGCGAAACTGACGGATCAACACGACGCTTTTTTTCTCGCGGTTATACAACAGTACGGCAGCGCCGTTGCCGCGATCGTAGACTTCGCGCTTGTGGCGGACCACTTCGCCATCTTTTCGCGTCAGATCGTAGGTAATATTGCGCAGAACAAAGTAGTTTTCCGAGAGAATTTTATCTTTTATCAGTTCGACATTTAACGACATAGCGACTCCATAAACGCCTGGTGTGGGGTGAATAGTACGACCCGAAACGCCATTTGTCGCCCCCGGCGCGTCGCCGGAATAACGGCGCTTTTTCCGGTATTCTGCCCATTGCCGGCGGCGTCTGGCGGTTAAGCTTACGCACAGGCTATGGTTTATCCAGCCGCAACGCAGAAAAAACCCACAAGAGCGGAGTAAGCATGTCGCAAATTATCCCCTGGCACGTTCTTATCGTTGACGATCACCCGCTGATGCGTCGCGGCCTGCGACAGTTGCTTGAAACCGATGCGCGGTTTCGGGTGACGGGCGAAGCAGGCAGCGGCGAAGAAGCGATAGCGCAGGCGCGGGCGCTTTCCCCGGACGTCATTTTGCTGGATCTGAATATGCGGGGTTTAAGCGGGCTGGATACGCTGACGATACTGCGCCGCGACGGCGTGAACGCACGGATTATCGTACTGACGGTCTCTGATGCGCAAAGCGATATTTTTGCCATGACCGATGCGGGCGCTGACGGCTATCTGCTGAAAGACAGCGAACCGGAAGCGCTGCTGGAGGCCATCCGGGCTGGTGCGGCGGGTGCTGGCGCGTTCAGCGAGCAGGTGCAGGCGTATCTACTCGCGCGCAAGCCTGATGAGCAACGCGACGCGCCGTTTGCGCTGCTGACCGGGCGCGAGCTTGACGTGTTGCAGGAAGTGGCGCGCGGGCTCTCCAATAAGCAGATTGCCTCGGCGTTACAGATCTCGGAAGAAACGGTAAAAGTGCATATTCGCAATTTACTGCGCAAACTTAACGTGCGTTCGCGCGTCGCGGCGACCGTCCTGTTTCTGGGATCCCGGAGCGCGTAAGGGTCTGCGCGGCGTCGCGCGAGATAATTTACATTATCTCCTTATTTTCTCCACGTTTGTTGTGTGCCCTGAGGCTACAGTGATTGCGGCTACCAATAATAACGACGCTAAGCATTTAAGAGGTCCCGACTCGCATGGCGAATTTCTTTATCGATCGCCCGATTTTTGCCTGGGTGCTGGCAATTCTCATCTGCCTGACCGGCACACTGGCGATATTTTCACTTCCCGTTGAGCAATATCCCGAACTGGCGCCGCCTAACGTGCGCATCACGGCAAACTACCCTGGCGCCTCCGCCCAGACGCTGGAAAATACCGTTACGCAGGTTATCGAACAGAACATGACCGGCCTCGATAACCTGATGTATATGTCGTCGCAAAGCAGCGCCACCGGCCAGGCGACCGTGACGCTGAACTTCAAGGCAGGCACCGACCCGGATGAAGCGGTCCAGCAGGTGCAAAACCAGCTGCAATCCGCGCTGCGAAAGCTCCCCCAGGCCGTACAGACGCAGGGCGTGACGGTGCGCAAAACCGGGGATACCAACATTCTGACTATCGCGTTTGTCTCCACCGATGGCAGCATGGATAAACAGGATATCGCCGACTATGTGGCGAGTAATATTCAGGAGCCGCTCAGCCGTATCAACGGCGTCGGGGATATCGACGCTTACGGCTCGCAGTACGCCATGCGTATCTGGCTCGACCCGGACAAGCTCACCAGCTTTCAGCTCACCACGGCGGATGTGGTGGCAGCGATTAAATCGCAGAACAGCCAGATAGCGGTCGGCCAGCTCGGCGGCACGCCGTCTGTGGATAATCAGGCGCTGAACGCCACCATCAACGCGCAGTCGCTGTTACAGACGCCGGAGCAGTTTCGCGATATCACGCTGCGCGTGAATCAGGACGGCTCGACCGTCACGCTTGGCGACGTGGCAACCGTCGAAATGGGGGCCGAGAAATATGATTATCTGAGCCGCTATAACGGCAAAGCGGCCTCGGGGCTCGGCGTGAAGCTCGCCTCAGGCGCGAACGAGATGGAAACGGCGCAACTGGTGCTCAACCGCCTCGACGAGCTGTCGCACTATTTCCCGCACGGGCTGGAATATAAAGTCGCGTATGAGACCACTTCGTTCGTGAAAGCCTCGATTACCGACGTGGTGAAGACGCTGCTTGAAGCGATCGCGCTGGTGTTTCTGGTGATGTATCTCTTTTTGCAGAATTTCCGCGCCACGCTGATTCCGACCATCGCGGTGCCAGTGGTGCTTCTAGGCACTTTCGCGGTGCTCTACAGCTTCGGCTACAGCATTAATACCCTGACGATGTTCGCGATGGTGCTGGCGATAGGCCTGCTGGTGGATGACGCCATCGTGGTAGTGGAAAACGTCGAGCGCATCATGAGCGACGAAGGGCTGTCGCCGCGCGCCGCCACGCGTAAATCGATGGGCCAGATCCAGGGCGCGCTGGTGGGTATCGCCATGGTGCTCTCGGCGGTGTTTATCCCGATGGCGTTTTTCGGCGGCACCACCGGCGCGATTTACCGCCAGTTCTCCATCACGATTGTTTCATCGATGGTGCTGTCGGTGCTGGTCGCGATGATCCTCACCCCTGCCCTGTGCGCCACGCTGCTTAAGCCGCTGAAAAAAGGCGAACACCACGGTTCGCGCGGCTTTTTCGGCTGGTTTAACCGCACCTTTGAGCGCAGCGCGCTGCGTTATGAATCCGCCGTAGGAAAAATTTTACAGCGCAGCCTGCGCTGGATTCTGCTCTACGCCCTGCTGCTCGGCGGTATGGTGTTTCTCTTTTTACGCCTGCCCACGTCGTTTCTGCCGCAGGAAGATCGCGGCATGTTTGTGACCTCGGTCCAGCTGCCCTCCGGCTCCACCCAGCAGCAGACGCTGAAAGTGGTGCAGCAGGTGGAGCGCTATTTCTTTGAGAAAGAAAAAGCCAACGTCGCCTCGGTGTTCGCGACCGTCGGCTCCGGCCCCGGCGGCAACGGTCAGAACGTGGCGCGCATGTTTGTGCGCCTGAATCCGTGGGAGGATCGCGACCCGGATACCGGCAGCGAGGATGCCATCATTGAGCGCGCCACGCAGGCTTTTCGCCATATTAAAGAGGCGCGCGTGTTCGCGAGCAGCCCGCCTGCCATCAGCGGCCTTGGCAGCTCCGCCGGGTTTGATATGGAGCTTCAGGATCACGCCGGGCTTGGGCATGACGCGCTAATGCAGGCGCGCGATCGCCTGCTGGACATGGCAAGCCAGGAGCCTGCGCTGACCCGCGTGCGCCACAACGGCCTGGATGACAGCCCGCAGTTGCAGATAGACATCGATCAGCGCAAAGCCCAGGCGCTAGGCGTTTCCATTGACGATATTAACGACACGCTGCAAACCGCGTGGGGCTCAAGCTATGTGAACGACTTTATGGATCGCGGGCGCGTGAAAAAGGTCTATGTGCAGTCCGCCGCGAAATACCGGATGCTGCCGGAAGATATTACGCGCTGGTATGTGCGCAACCAGGCGGGCGCGATGGTGCCGTTCTCGGCCTTTGCGACGTCGCGCTGGGAAACCGGCTCGCCGCGCCTTGAGCGCTACAACGGCTATTCAGCGCTGGAGATTGTCGGCGAGGCGGCGCCGGGCGTCAGTACCGGCACCGCGATGGACGTGATGGAGAAACTGGTGAGCCAGCTGCCGACCGGCTTTGGCCTGGAGTGGACGGCGATGTCGTACCAGGAGCGGCTTTCCGGCTCGCAGGCGCCTGCCCTTTACGCGCTCTCGCTGCTGGTCGTGTTCCTGTGCCTGGCGGCGCTGTATGAGAGCTGGACGGTGCCGTTCTCGGTCATGCTGGTGGTGCCGCTCGGCGTAATTGGCGCGCTGCTCGCCACCTGGCTGCGCGGGCTTGAGAACGACGTCTATTTCCAGGTGGGGCTGCTGACGGTCATCGGGCTTTCCGCCAAGAACGCGATACTGATTGTCGAATTCGCCAATGAGATGAACAGCAAAGGCCACGAGCTTATCGCCGCGACGCTCGATGCCTGCCGCCAGCGCCTGCGGCCGATTTTAATGACGTCGCTGGCGTTTATCTTCGGCGTTTTGCCGATGGCGACCAGCAGCGGCGCAGGCTCTGCCAGCCAGCACGCGGTGGGCACCGGCGTGATGGGTGGGATGATCTCCGCAACGCTGCTGGCAGTTTTCTTCGTGCCGCTGTTTTTTGTGCTGATCCGCAGACGTTTTCCGCTTAAGCCTGCGCCGGAAGAATAACCCTGAAAAGAAAAAGGCGACCTTAACGGTCGCCTTTTGGTATGTTCAGTGAGTGGAATCACTGCTGTGTGTCTATTAAAGCGATGTGCTCTTGCTTATTGCTGGACTTATTTACGAAGCATCGCTTCAATAAAATCTTTCCAGTTCCCCAGTTCATGTTCAATCATAATGACCTCTCTTATTATTGTTTGCATGGTACAAAAATAATGACGCGGAGTGAAGACAATTTAACCAATCGAATTGATAAGCCTCCCTCATGTATTTGTTATCGGCTTACAGTTCACTATGACGAGGATAAGTTTTCTGTTGTGTGACGGCTGGCAATATTCGGGAATTTTTTACTGAAAAAGAGGCAACCTGGCATGCGCTGGCGACGCTGATTGAACGAGCGGGACTCGGCGCGCGCGACCCGCAGGAGGTCGAACGCTGCTACCGCAATAGCACCTTCTGCTGGTACGGATTTCATGAGGAAAAGCTGGTCGCGACCGCGCATGCGATTAGCGATCTGACATGGTCAAGTTACGTCGCCGATATTGTTGTCGATCCCGATTATCAGGGCCGCGGTTTCGGGAATCAATTAATGGACGAGATCCTCGCAACGCTTTTACCTTTTGGTAAAGTTTTTATCTATGCAGTTTTAGATAAGGTCGCTTTTTATAAAAAATATCAATTCCGCGAATTAACCAGCGGAATGGTCTGCGCCACCGATGAAAAATTATTCAAAATGCACGAACAGGGATATATACGCTAACCATAATTGTCAGTGATGCGTTATATTAGCAGGCTATTGTTTACCCTATTATCTGTTCGGATAATTTGTTTAACTGGACCGATTTTGGACAAAAGGATTCAATTATGGTCGTGATGTACGGCATTAAAAACTGCGACACCATTAAAAAAGCCCGCCGCTGGCTTGAAAATAATCACGTTGATTATCACTTTCACGACTACCGTACCGACGGCCTTGATGCACAAATGATGCATAAATTTATCGCTGAGCTGAGCTGGGAGACGCTGCTGAATACTCGCGGTACCACATGGCGTAAACTCGACGAGGCGCAACGCGCGGCAATTACCGACGCCGACAGCGCGGCCGCGCTGATGCTGGAAATGCCGGCAATCATCAAACGACCATTGCTCTGCGCGCCGGGTAAGCCTATGCTGCTTGGTTTCAGTGAATCCACCTACCAGCACTATTTTAACGAGGTCTAGTGTTATGTCTTGCCCGGTTATTGAGCTGACGCAGCAGCTAATTCGTCGCCCTTCTCTGAGCCCCGATGACGCGGGCTGTCAGGCGCTGCTGATTGAGCGGCTGCAGGCCGTAGGGTTTACGGTTGAGCCGATGAACATCGGCGACACGCAGAACTTCTGGGCATGGCGCGGCACCGGCGAGACGCTGGCCTTCGCGGGGCATACCGATGTGGTGCCGGCGGGCGATGTCGAGCGCTGGATCAATCCGCCGTTTGAACCGACCATTCGTGACGGGATGCTGTTTGGCCGCGGCGCGGCGGACATGAAAGGCTCGCTGGCGGCGATGGTGGTGGCGGCGGAGCGTTTTGTCGCGCAGCATCCGCACCATCGCGGGCGTCTGGCGTTTCTGATCACCTCTGATGAAGAGGCGAGCGCCACGAACGGCACCGTGAAAGTGGTCGAAGCGCTGATGGCGCGCGGCGAACGTCTCGATTACTGCCTGGTGGGCGAGCCCTCCAGCAGCGAAGTGGTCGGCGACGTGGTGAAAAATGGCCGTCGCGGCTCGCTCACCTGCAACCTGACCATTCACGGCGTGCAGGGCCACGTGGCGTATCCGCATCTGGCGGATAACCCGGTACACCGCGCCGCGCCGATGCTCAATGAGCTGGTCGGTATTGAGTGGGATCGCGGCAATGAATTTTTCCCGCCGACCAGCATGCAGATCGCCAATATTCAGGCGGGCACCGGCAGCAATAACGTGATTCCGGGCGATCTCCACGTACAGTTTAACTTCCGCTTCAGCACCGAGCTGACCGACGAGATGATTAAACAGCGCGTCGTGGCGCTGCTGGAGAAATATCAGCTGCGCTACACGCTGGACTGGTGGCTCTCCGGCCAGCCGTTCTTAACCGCGCGCGGTAAACTGGTCGATGCGGTGGTGAACGCCGTTCACCACTATAATGAAATTAAACCGCAGCTGCTGACCACCGGCGGCACGTCCGACGGACGCTTTATCGCCCGCATGGGCGCGCAGGTGGTGGAGCTTGGGCCGGTCAACGCGACGATTCACAAGATTAACGAATGCGTGAAAGCGTCCGACCTGCAGCTGCTGGCCCGTATGTATCAACGCATTATGGAGCAGCTCGTCGCCTGACGCGCGCTCACAAGACGAGGATAACGTCATGGAATGGCTCGGAAAATATTGGTGGGTGCTGGTGCTGGTGTTTCTGCTCGGCGTCCTGCTGAACGTGATTAAAGATTTAAAACGGGTGGATCATAAGAAGTTTATGGACAACCGCCCGGAACTGCCGCCCCACCGCGATTTTA
Source organism: Cronobacter sp. 153480017-3 (assembly GCF_053627815.1). Taxonomy (NCBI): domain Bacteria; kingdom Pseudomonadati; phylum Pseudomonadota; class Gammaproteobacteria; order Enterobacterales; family Enterobacteriaceae; genus Cronobacter; species Cronobacter sp. 153480017-3. The sequence continues at coordinate 214,115 of NZ_JBSEYN010000006.1, forward strand.
ACGATAAGTGGGACGACGAAGACGACTGGCCGAAGAAGAAGTAAGCGCCTGCTTATTCCGCTGTACTCTCCGTCAGGCAGCCCGCCTGACGGAGCACTCCGCGTTACATCATCTGAATCACATCGTCATCGCCAGGCTTACCGCCGCTTAACGCCTCATCAAAATAGTGCTTCGGCACGGTATAGCGCAGATGATCGAGCGCTAACTGCATGCTGCGGTTATCGATCGCATGCCCAAGATCTTCAACGATATCGAGCGTGACGTCGCCACCGGCGCGCAGCAGCGCATCCGCCGCCGCCTGAGCGTAGCGGGAATCGATCACCTCATCGTCTTCGCCGTGGATCAGATGCACCGTGGTGGCGGTCGACGCCGTCGTCGGCAACTCAGCAAAGCGTCCGTTAAACGCAATAACGCGAGAAGCCAGACCAGGCGCGGCTTTCACCCCTTCCAGCACCATAATCGCGCCCTGCGAAAAGCCGATCAGCGCCGTGGCGGCCGGGCTAACGCCACTTTCGCGCTGCCAGTGGCGCACGGTGTCGATAAAGGTGGGCATAATTTCATCCACCCGCTGCTGGCGGTTGGATTCGCTGACGCCCTGCACGGAAAACCACTCTCTGCCGGGTGCCGGACCGCTCGGCGCGGGGCCCCCCACGCTCACCACCAGCGCATCCGGGAACAGTGGCGCGAAATAGCTGCCTATCTCGCCCATCGCCACCGGGTTATCCCCGACGCCGTGGAACAGCAGCAGCAGTTGTCTGGCAGGCAGTTCAGGGCTCTGAACCACAAAATGATCATGTCTCATGGCACTCTCCTTCATGGGTTACAGCCAGTTTACGCCGGCCTGAACAGATGACCATCGCAATTCATTGATGGACTTAGTGGAAAAATTGCCATTGCATTAGTTGCGCGTTTAAGGTCGCGGCACGCGGCGCATCAAGCGCGTCCAGCGCCAGCGCGGTTTCCTGACGCAGCGCGGCAAGCAACGCCTTACGCCCGGAAAGCCCGAGCTTACGGCAGAGCGCATCTACCGGCATTTGCAGCTCCAGCCGCCCGCGCAGCGCCTGTAACGTCTGCGGGCTTGCCTCAAGCAACCGGTAGAGCGGGCCGAGAGAGGTTTCCAGCGGGCGATGCGTGAACGCGAATCCTGCGAGCGCTAACCAGTCATCACTATTAAGGGTAGCCTGGGGTGCGGGCGTTAGCGGCAGCGTTTCATCCACCCAGCGCTGAAGCAGCGTCGCATCGCGCGCCAGCCGCTGGTGTTCTTCACGCACGAGCCGCGCGCCCGCCGCACTCAGCGCCACGAGCGCCATCGCGTTATAGCAGCCGCTGCTGGCCTCGCGATGGCTGCCAAAACGCACCAGCGTAAAACCGCAGCGCTGCCAGAAGCGCCACAGCGCAGGCGTATAGCCGAAACTCACGGAAAGATAGTCGCAGCCTTCAGGCGCTTGTGCGCGCGCCTGCTCAATCAACTGGCGTCCAATGCCTTCGCGCTGGCGGCCCGGATGCACCGCCACGCGGCTAACGCGCAGGCCAACAAGCGTGGCCGCGAGCGGATCGCCGCCGTGCGCCGAAAGCGACTGCGCCACCAGATTGCCGCGCGGACGGCGATAACCGGCCCACACCGCCTGGCTCAGCGCCGCATCAAGACCGCCTTCCGCCACTAACCACAGCGCGCCGACGGTCTCGCCGCCCGCCTCGGCGGCGAGAAAAGACTGCCCCGGCGCATCCATCATCCGGCGCAGATCGAGCGGCGACGTGCGATAGTGCGCGCCCGCCAGCAGCTGGTACAGCGCGGCCGCGCGGTCGGGCCGGGTTTGCCAGTCGTTCTGCGAAACAGAATAAAAGCGTACGTCGCCTGCGGGCGTGCGGGCGAAATCATCATCCTCAAACAGCAGCGCCTGACTGACCAGCCGCTCCAGCGGATCGTCCTGCGCCCAGCGCACCGGCGTACTCAGCGTGCGGTAGCGCAGGCCGTCGATGCCCGCGCAGAATTTCAGCACGAAACCGCGCCCGGTGCCTTCATAGCCCTGTACGGTGCTGGTCAGAAGCGTGGCGGGAAACGCCCGCACCAGTTTTTGCAGCACCGGGCCAGGGAGCGCCGCGGCTTCATCAATAACCAGCCAGTCGCAGGGCGCGAGCGTGCCATCCTCAAGCGCGGCCAGCAGCGCGTCTGGTGCCATGAAGACAAATTTCTCGCCCGCGTGCGCGGCGATAACCTCCGCCGAGGCGCGCGACGGCGCGGTCACCAGCGCCCTGCCCGGCAGCGCGCGAATAAACATGCCAGCGAGCGCCGATTTACCGCGCCCGCGCGCGGCGGTGATTGCCGTCACGCCATTAGTGGTGGTTAATAACTCATCCAATAGCCGCGCCTGTTCCTGTTGCGGCTCACCGCAGGCCGGGTGCCAGCGCGGGCGCGGCGCAGACGGGCTTAACGGTAACGGCTGCTCCTGACGCCAGCAGATAACATCAGGATCATCAAGAAAAAGCCGTTGAAGATGATGGATAAAATGCGGGGTAGAGATGGGCTCCCGGCTGTCGCTCCAGCGGCAGGAATCGTTATCCACGCGCGTGGGCCAGGCCTGCCACGGCGGCGTCAGCAGCACCAGCCAGCTGCCCGCTTTCAGCGTGCCTGCGAGCGCGGCAAACGCCGCAGCGTCAAAACCGCTACGGGCATCAAAGACCGCATGCAGGTATTCGCGCCCGAGCAGCGTATTGATAGCGCCAGGCGCGCCGTTGAGCGCCATCTCCGGCGCGGTGCCTACCCACAGCCAGTCGCCGGGCAGAGCGTTCGCCAGCTGTCGCGCCTGCTGTGAGCTCCAGGTTTCATCACCGCTTAACACTAACATGCGGCGGATTCCCGCCGCCGCCATCTGCGCCGTCAGCGTGGCGAGACTGTCATTCACGTCAACCTGCCTGCGTTACAGCGCGTTGCCAAAGGTGTTGCACTGGGCCGGGTCGCCGCTGTCAAAACCGCGTTTAAACCAGCTGTAGCGCTGATCGGACGTACCGTGGGTAAAGCTGTCCGGCACCACGCGCCCCTGACTCTGCTGCTGAAGGCGGTCATCGCCGATCGCCTGCGCGGCGTTCAGCGCCTCCTGCAAATCGCCGGTTTCCAGCACGCCCTCTTTCTGCATCGCATTGCCCCAGACGCCCGCAAAACAGTCCGCCTGTAACTCAAGGCGCACCGAGAGGCGGTTCACTTCGGTCTGAGAGGCGTTTTGCTGGAGCTGGCGCACTTTCGGCTCAATGCCGAGCAGCTTCTGCACATGATGACCCACTTCGTGCGCGATGACGTAGCCCTGCGCGAAATCGCCGCCCGCGCCAAGTTTCTCTTTCATTTCGTCATAGAAAGAGAGATCGATATACACGGTGCTGTCCGCCGGGCAGTAGAACGGGCCCATCACCGACTGGCCAGTGCCGCACCCCGTGCGGGTGGCACCGCGGTACATCACCAGTTTCGGCTCCTGATAGGTACGGCCCATTTTCTGGAATTGCTGGCCCCAGCTCTCTTCGGTGGTGCCGAGAATCACCGAGGTGAATTTCGCCGCTTCGTCGTCGTTCGGGCTGATGGAGCGCGACGCCTGCTGGCTGACCGGCGCGCCGCCGGTCAGAAGCCCGGTGAGATCGACACCGTAATAACTGGCGACCACCACAACCACCAGCAGTACCAGCCCGCCCTTCCCGGCAGGCAGGCGGAATCCGCGCCCGCCCATCATCGGCGAACTGCTGTTTCTTCTGTCTTCGACGTTGTCGCTTTCGCGACGTCCTTGCCAACGCATACTCTGACCTCATCACTCTCAATTATTATGATAATGATCGTAGGTGGTTCAGGCGCGCTTTACCATAAGAAAACGGGGGAAGGCGCAGGGTATGAGAGCCATACCCTGCGAAAATGCGAAGGAAAAGCTTAGTCGAGATTTACGCCAAGACGACGCGCGACTTCTTCGTAGGCCTCGATAAGGCCGCCCAGGCTCTGACGGAAGCGGTCTTTGTCCATTTTGTCCATGGTTTGTTTATCCCACAGACGCGCGCCGTCCGGCGAGAACTCATCGCCCAGCGTCACTTCACCTTTGAACAGACCAAACTCCAGCTTGAAGTCGACCAGGATCAGGCCCGCGTCGTCAAAGAGCTTTTTCAGCACGTCGTTGGCTTTATAGGTCAGTTCTTTCATGCGCGCGAGGTTTTCCTGGCTCACCCAGCCGAACGTTTCGCAGTAGGATTCGTTAACCATCGGATCGTGCATCGCGTCGTTTTTCAGGAACAGGTCGAACAGCGGCGGATTGAGTTCGATGCCCTCTTCAATGCCGAGACGCTTCACCAGCGAGCCCGCCGCGCGGTTGCGGATAACGCACTCCACCGGCACCATGTCGAGCTTTTTCACCAGCGCTTCGGTATCAGAAAGCAGCCGTTCCATTTGCGTCGGGATACCCGCTTCAGCCAGTTTGCTCATAATGAAATAGTTAAACTTGTTGTTCACCATTCCCTTACGGTCAAACTGTTCAATGCGGGCACCGTCGCCTGCTGACGTATCATTGCGGAACTCGAGCACCAACAGATCCGGGTTTTCCGTGCTGTATACGGTTTTCGCTTTGCCACGATACAACTCAGCTTGCTTTTGCATCTTTATTACTCCAGGTATGGTGACCGCTCGCGCGGCCTGAGGATTTATCACAAAACTTGCCATTTTCTGGCGACGCACACGTTTGCGTCCACCACAGAAAAAAGGGCCGGAGTGATCCGGCCCTGCGTATTACTTGCTGAATGCAGCCTGGAAGGCGGCTACCAGCGCATCGTTCTGCGACTGGGTCAGCGTATGGCCTTTCGGGTCGATGAACTGCAGGCTGGTGCGGTTATCGAGATCGCCGACCTGAAGTTTATAATCGCCGTTAGAGAGGCCCGGATCGCGTGCGCCCAGCGCCTGCCAGTCGCTGTCAGACAGCGCTTTGTAGGTCACGGCGACGCTGCCCGTTGAACGGGTGGAGTCGGTCACTTTCATGCCCACTTTGGCAAGCGTATCCGGCAGGCGGTTCCAGACGGCGTTGAACGGCGCGCGCACCACCAGTACCGGCAGGCCAACATCGTCGGAACCGCTGGTGACGTCGATTTGCGACGCGCTGCGGTTATCGGCGGCGTTCTGACGCGCGGTTTCGTTTTTATCAAGACCGGAGGCAATGGCGTTCAGCATTTCGGCGCTGTAACGCTGCAATGAGGCGGTATCCGCCACCGGTTTGCCATCCTGCTCAAGATTGACGAGCTTCACCACCAGCGCCTGCTGATAGCCCTGCGGCTTCACGCTGACCTGATAGCGACCGCGATACTGCTGGTCTTCATCGGCGCGGTTCCACTGTACCCAGTCGGTGTTGAGCGTCTGAGCGGCGTCGTCGCGTTTTTCAATGGTGTAATTGAGCGACTGCACGACGCTGACCACCTGCGGCCAGAGCGCACCGTTGCGGCCGCTTTCAAGCAGCAGCGTCGCGGTGTCGCCCGTGAACTGCGTACGCGCGCCACTGACCAACGCCAGCGGCTGTGTGGGCGGGCGAATATCAAGCTGTTTGCCAACCGGGCCGTTGGTACGCGGGGTCGGGATGTTATAGTCGCCGTTCTGCACCGGCAGGATCATACCGGCCGGCGCGTGCAGTTCTGCCAGCGGAGCCGCGTCCAGATAGGACTCGTCGCCGCTCACCTGACGCTTGTAGCGCGAATCGGAACTACAGGCGGCGAGCAGCATCACCAGCGATACGGTTGCTACTTTCGCCACACGCGACTTCTGTACTGAGTAAGCCATCAAATCTCCCTAAACTTTACAGCAGGCCGGCATGCTTAAGCGCGGAGCCAACAATGTCGCGACCGGCATCGGTAATCGGCGTCATTGGCAGGCGCAGCGTATCGGTCGCCACAAGTCCCAATTCCTTACAGGCCCATTTCACCGGGACAGGATTGGGTTCGACAAATAATTTATGATGCAAAGGCATCAGGCGACGATTGATGATGCGCGCATCGTCAAACTTCCCTTCCGCCGCGAGCCGGCACATATCGGCCATATCGCGCGCGGCGACGTTGGTGGTAACAGAAATCACCCCGTGGCCGCCAAGCTGCATGAAATCCATCGCCGTGGCGTCATCGCCGCTTAACAGCGCGAAATCTTCATTGACCAGCTCTTTGATCAGGTGAACGCGGCTTAAGTTCCCGGTCGCTTCTTTGATACCGACAATATTTTTAATTTTTGACAGACGACCTACCGTCTCCGGCAGCATATCGCAACCGGTACGGGACGGCACATTATAGAGGATCTGCGGCAGGTCGGTATGCTCTGCGATAGCTTTAAAATGCTGGAACAGGCCTTCCTGGGTCGGACGGTTGTAATACGGCGTAACGGTCAGACAGCCTGCGATGCCGCTGTCGTTGAAACGCTGAGTCAGGCTGATGGCCTCGGAAGTGGCGTTCGCGCCCGTGCCTGCGATAACCGGAATGCGGCCGTCGGCAAGTTCCAGCGTCATCATCACCACATCAGCATGCTCGTCATGGCTGAGCGTGGCGGATTCCCCGGTCGTCCCTACCGATACAATCGCCGACGTTCCGTTAGCGACATGGTAATCAATCAGTTTTTTCAGGCTCGCCCGGCAGACATTACCTTTTTCATCCATCGGCGTGATAAGCGCGACAATACTTCCCGTGAACATTGGCCATCCTCTGTGCAAACAAGAGCCTCAATGGTACGTTTGGTGCCGTAATAAAAGCAAGCGGCCAGGGCGCGCTATGCGGTTGTATGGCGGATTTTTTTATGGTTTCCTAAGGAATAATTCATCGTTTCAACAGGAAGCACAGGTTTGACATCCTCATCCCCCCATTATCTGGTGATTACCGCGCTGGGAGCCGACCGCTCGGGTATCGTTAACACTATCACCCGTCACGTTAGCAGCTGCGGCTGCAATATCGAAGATAGCCGTCTGGCGATGCTGGGAGAGGAGTTCACGTTCATCATGCTGCTGTCCGGAAGCTGGAACGCGATTACGCTGATTGAATCCACGCTGCCGCTCAAGGGCGCCGAGCTGGATTTGCTGATTGTGATGAAACGCACCACCGCCCGTCCTCGCCAGGCGATGCCGGCATCCGTCTGGGTGCAGGTCGAGGTGGAAGATTCGCCGCATTTGATTGAGCGCTTCACCGAACTGTTCCATTCCCACGACATGAATATCGCTGAACTTATCTCGCGCACGCAGCCTGCGCAGGAAAATAAGTCCGCACAGCTCTATATTCAGATAACGGCGCACAGTCCGGCTTCACAGGATGCGACGATTATCGAACAGCCTTTCCGTCAACTCTGTACAGAGCTGGGCGCGCAAGGCACTATTAGCGTGGTTAATTATCCACAGCAAGATGAACAGGATGGAGTGTAGTGATGAATCCACTGAAAGCCGGTGATATCGCACCGAAATTTAGCTTGCCCGATCAGGACGGTGAACAAGTAAATTTGACCGACTTCCAGGGACAGCGTGTTCTGGTTTATTTCTATCCCAAAGCCATGACGCCGGGCTGCACCGTCCAGGCATGCGGGCTGCGCGATAACATGGATGACCTGAAAAAAGCGGGTGTGGAAGTGCTTGGCATCAGCACCGATAAACCTGAAAAGCTCTCGCGTTTCGCTGAAAAAGAGCTGCTTAATTTCACGCTGCTCTCGGATGAAGATCATCAGGTGAGCGACCAGTTTGGCGTCTGGGGTGAAAAATCCTTTATGGGGAAAACCTACGACGGCATTCATCGCATCAGCTTTCTGATCGATGCCGAAGGAAAAATCGAGCATGTGTTCAATGATTTCAAAACCAGCAATCACCACGATGTGGTGCTGGCCTGGCTGAAAGAACACGCCTGACGTCACATTGCCGGGAGGCGCAACGCCTGCCCGGCCTGTATGACGTTACTCTTGCGCCGTCGGCGTGGTTTCCGGCCAGGCGTGAACCACCGCTTTAATCAGCGTCGCCAGCGGAATGGCGAAGAAAATCCCCCAGAAGCCCCACAGCCCGCCGAAAATCACCACCGAGAGAATAATCACCAGCGGATGCAGATTGACCGCTTCGGAGAACAGCACCGGCACCAGCACGTTGCCATCCAGCCCCTGAATGATCAGATAGACCGCAAAGCAGCTCCAGAACTCCGTGCCCATGCCGAACTGAAACAGCGCCACGCACACGACCGGGATAGTCACCATAAACGCGCCGATATACGGAATGAGTACTGAGATGCCGACCAGCACCGCCAGTAACAGCGAGTAGTTAAGGCCGAAAATCAGGAAACCTATCCAGGTCGCGACACCCACCACAATCATCTCCAGCACTTTGCCGCGGATGTAATTGGTAATTTGCTGATTCATCTCCACCCACACCTGCCCTGCGAGACCGCGGTTACGCGGCAGCACACGCCGCACCGCGTTCAGCAATTGTTCTTTATCTTTGACTAAAAAGAACACCATCAGCGGCACCAGAATCAGGTAGATAGCAAGCGTCAGCAGGCCCACCAGCGAGGCGAGCGAATATTTCACTACCGAATCGCCAAGCGTGATGATGCGGGTGCGCATATTTTCGGCGATGGCGTCGATAATGCCCGCGTCCATCAGCGCCGGAAAACGCTTCGGCAGCGTCGCCGCAAAATCGGAGAGCTTATTGAGCATGCCGGGAATATCGCGGATCAGGTTAATTCCCTGCTGCCAGGCCACCGGCACCACAACAAACGCCATGACCAGAACAATACCGATAAAGAGCACCAGCACCAGCGTTGCGGCAAGGCCACGTGAACAGCCGATGCGTTGCAGCCGCGACGTCGGCCACTCCAGCAGGTAGGCAAGAACGATAGCGACCAGCAGCGGTGCCAGCAAACCATGCAGGAAGAAGAGGATACAAAAACCAGCGACCAGAATCGCCAGCAGCGCTATCGCCTCCGGATCGCTGAAGCGACGACGATACCACTGGGTTAACATTTCAAGCATAAAAACCTTCCCTCACGGGTGACGGCACGGGCGTGAGGGCGAATTGTATCGAAATGTCACAAAAAAGACCGTGATTTTTGTGCCCCCCGCAAGACAACCCGTTGCCGGATGAATATGATTTCCCGACGCATTTGTAAAACGGACTTCCCAGCCGGGCGCGCGGACTGAACAAAGCGATGCCGGGCGGGTCAAAAGAGACTCTATACAGACGGGAAAGAGGCTATGTTCAGGCAGTTGAAAACGACACTGGTTGCAACGCTTATCGGCGGCATGCTGGCAGGCCAGCTTGCGCCCGCCTTTGCAGCGGACCCGGCCGACGGTTTGCCGGATATGGGTACCTCGGCGGGCAGCACGCTCTCTATCGGTCAGGAGTTACAGATGGGCGATTACTACGTCCGTCAGCTACGCGGCAGCGCGCCCCTGATTAACGACCCGCTGCTGGTGCAATATATCAACGGGCTGGGTATGCGCCTGGTATCGCACGCCGATTCGGTAAAAACCCCTTTCCACTTCTATCTCATTAATAACGACGAAATTAACGCCTTCGCCTTTTTCGGCGGCAACGTCGTGCTGCACTCGGCGCTGTTTCGGTATGCCGATAACGAAAGCCAGCTCGCCTCGGTAATGGCGCATGAAATCTCCCACGTCACCCAGCGTCACCTGGCGCGCGCGATGGAAGATCAAAAGCGCAGCGCCCCGCTCACCTGGGTCGGCGCGCTCGGCTCAATACTGCTCGCGATGGCAAGCCCGCAGGCGGGTATGGCGGCGCTCACCGGCACGCTCGCCGGTACACAGCAGGGCGTTATCACGTTTACTCAACAGAATGAACAGGAAGCTGACCGCATCGGTATTCAGGTGCTGCAACGCTCGGGCTTTGATCCGCAGGCGATGCCGACTTTCCTTGAGAAACTTCTCGACCAGGCGCGCTACTCCACGCGCCCGCCGGAAATTCTGCTGACTCACCCGCTGCCGGAAAGCCGTCTGTCGGATGCCCGTAACCGCGCGAACCAGATGCGCCCCGTCGTATCGCAATCCTCTGAAGCGTTCTACATGGCGAAAGTGCGCACGCTGGGCATGTATAACTCCGGGCGTAACCAGCTCACCAGCGATATTCTGGATTCGCTCGCCAAAGGCAACCAGCGCGAACAACACGCCGCGCAATATGGCCGCGCCCTGCAGGCGATGCAGGATAAACGCTTCGCCGAAGCCCGCCAGCAGCTGGAACCGCTGTTGCGCGCGCAGCCGGACAATGCATGGTATCTCGACCTCGCCACCGATATTTCGCTTGGCGAACACAAAGCGCAGGAGGCGATTGACCGTCTGAAAAGCACGCCGGATCTGAAAACCAATCCGGTGTTGCAGTTGAACCTTGCTAACGCGTATCTGGAAGGCAGCCAGCCGGCGCAGGCGGTGACTATCCTTAACCGCTACACCTTTACCTGGCCGGATGACACCAACGGCTGGGATCTGCTGGCGCAGGCGCAGGCGGCGCTCGGCAATCGCGATCAGGAGCTGGCGGCGCGCGCCGAAGTGATGGCGCTTCTGGGTAAACTCGATCAGGCAATCACGCTGCTTAGCAGCGCCAGTTCGCAGGTGAAGCTCGGCAGTCTGCAACAGGCGCGTTATGACGCCCGTATCGATCAGATCCGCCAGCTGCAACAGCGCTTCCGCCCTTACGAAAAAATGTAACAGGAGAGACCATGTCCCGGGACGTGACGATTTACCATAACCCGCGCTGCTCAAAGAGCCGCGAAACCCTGAGCCTGCTGACCGAACGCGGCATTGAGCCGGATGTCGTGCTGTATCTGGAGACGCCGCCGGATGCCGCGACAATCAAAACGCTGCTGAACCAGCTCGGGTTCAGCCAGGCGCGCGAGCTGATGCGCACGAAAGAAGATCTCTACAAAACGCTGAATCTGGCTGACCCATCGCTCAGCGAAGAGGCGCTGATTCAGGCAATGGTGGACAACCCGAAACTGATTGAGCGCCCGATTGTGATTAGCCACGGCAAAGCGCGACTGGGGCGTCCGCCGGAGCAGGTGCTGGAGATCCTCTAAAAAAAACGCCGCGGGCACTCCTCGCGGCGTTCTTCTTTCTGACACGGTTTTACAGCCCGAGCGTGTCTTTTACAAACGGGATCGTTAGCTTGCGCTGGGCGCTGATCGAGGCGCGATCGAGCTGATCGAGCGTCAGGAACAGCGTGCGCATTTCACGATCGAGCCGTTTTAACAGAAAACGCCCCACATCTTCCGGCAGTTCAAAACCGCGCATCCGGGCGCGCAGCTGCAGCGCCTGGAGCTTATCGTCATCCGAGAGCGGCTGGAGCCGGTAGATTTGCCCCCAGTCGAGGCGCGAGGCGAGATCGGGCAGCTTCAGGTTGAGCTGGCGCGGCGGCCTGTCGCCGGTAATGAGCAGCCGGGTATTGCCCGATTCCAGAATGCGGTTATAGAGATTGAAGATAGCCATTTCCCAGGGCTCATCGCCTGCGATGCACTCGATATTATCGATGCACACCAGCGAGAGTTGCTCCATGCCCTCCAGCACTTCCGGGACAAACCAGGTGCGTTTATCGAGCGGCACATAACCAACCGCGTCTCCGCGCTGCGAAAGCTCAGCGCAGGCGGCATGCAGCAGATGACTGCGCCCACCGCCCTCTCGCGACCAGAAATAGATGTAGCCGCTGCGGTCGTGGCGCAGCATCGTCTGGAGTGCGGCTAATAAAGAGGGGTTGTCGCCCGGCCAGAAGCTGGCAAACGTTTCGTCATCGGGCAGCCAGAGCGGCAAGGAGAGCTGTGCCGGTGTGTTCAGAAGGACCTCTTCAAGGACATACGAAAAAACGCATTGAGTCTATCACACAATCGCTTCGCTGTTGAACCGGGCGACAGCGCCGCCCGGCAGGCTGATCAGTGCGGCGATTTTTCGTGCTCGTCAGCGTCAAGCACCGTCTCTTCCGGGCGCAATACATTGATAAGTTTGAAAATCAGGCTCAGCGCCACGCCGACAATCGTCGCCAGCGCCATGCCTTTCAGCTCGGCCGCGCCAATATGCACTTTCGCGCCGCTGACGCCGATGATCAGGATGACTGACGTCAGGATCAGGTTCTGCGCCTTGCTATAATCCACTTTAGATTCAATCAGTACGCGAATACCGGATGCGCCGATCACGCCGTAGAGCAGCAGCGAAACGCCGCCCATCACCGGCACCGGGATAATCTGGATCGCCGCCGCCAGTTTGCCAACGCAGGAGAGCAAAATCGCGATGATCGCAGCGCCACCAATAACCCAGGTGCTGTAAACGCGGGTGATCGCCATAACGCCGATGTTTTCGCCATAGGTCGTGTTCGGCGTGGAGCCGAAGAAACCGGAAATCATCGTCGAGAAACCGTTCGCAAACATCGAGCGGTGCAGGCCCGGATCGCGGATCAGATCTTTTTTCACGATGTTCGCCGTCACCACCAGGTGCCCGACGTGCTCGGCTATGACCACCAGCGCTGCGGGCAGAATGGTGAAGATGGCAAACCACTCAAAGCGCGGCGTGTAGAACGTCGGCAGCGCAAACCAGTGGGCATTGGCAATCGGCGTGGTATCCACAACGCCCATCGCGAAGGAGAGCGCATAGCCCGCCAGCACGCCGATGAGAATCGGGATGATCGCGAGAAAACCGCGGAACAGCACCGAGCCAAACACCGTGACCGCCAGCGTTACCAGCGAAATAGTGATTGTGGTGGAATCCGCCGTCTGGCCTTCCGCAGGCAGCAGGCCCGCCATATTGGCCGCAACGCCCGCCAGTTCCAGGCCGATAACCGCGACGATGGCACCCATCGCCGCAGGCGGGAACATCACGTCGAGCCAGCCGGTGCCCGCTTTTTTGACAATCAGCGCCACGATGCAAAACAGCGCGCCGCAGACGATAAACCCGCCGAGCGCCATCTCATAGCCAAGCGGCAGCAACAGCAACACGGGCGAGATAAAGGCAAAGCTTGAGCCCAGATACGCCGGGATTTTGCCTTTACAGATAAAGAGATACAGCAGCGTGCCGATGCCGTTAAACAGCAGTACGGTGGCCGGGTTAATATGAAACAGGATGGGCACCAGCACGGTTGCGCCAAACATGGCGAACAGGTGCTGCAAACTAAGCGGGATAGTCTGTAAGAGCGGCGGACGTTCACTTACCCCGATAGCACGGCGCGTCATAGCGTTTTCCTCAAGAGTGTTGATGTGTGATGTGTTAAGTGTGGGACCAAAAAAAAGCCGACTAATAAGTCGGCTTAACGTTTATTTCGTACCAAATATTTTATCGCCCGCATCGCCGAGGCCCGGGATGATGTACCCGTGCTCGTTCAGCCCCTTGTCGATAGACGCGGTATAAAGCTCGATATCCGGGTGCGCTTTCTCCAGCGCCTTGATGCCTTCCGGCGCGGCAACCAGAACCAGCACTTTGATGCTGGTGCAGCCCGCTTTCTTCAGCAGGTCGATGGTGGCGATCATCGAACCGCCTGTCGCCAGCATCGGGTCGACAACCAGCGCCATGCGCTCGTCGATATTAGAAACCAGCTTCTGGAAATACGGCACCGGCTCCAGGGTTTCTTCATCACGGTAAACGCCGACCACGCTGATACGCGCGCTCGGTACGTTCTCCAGCACCCCTTCCATCATGCCAAGACCGGCGCGCAGAATAGGCACTACGGTAATTTTCTTGCCTTTGATCTGCTCGATTTCCACCGGGCCGTTCCAGCCTTCGATAGTCACTTTTTCCGTCAGCAGATCGGCTGTGGCTTCATAGGTCAGCAGGCTGCCCACTTCAGAGGCGAGTTCACGAAAACGCTTGGTGCTGATGTCATGCTCGCGCATCAGGCCCAGCTTGTGTTTAACCAGCGGGTGTTTCACTTCAACGATCTTCATTCTCTTTCTCCCCAGCAAGATGGCAGCCACAAAAAAATCGCCGGATTATACCGCTTTTTGCGGGCCGCGCCATACGTAATGGGCTTGATCGGGATCAACCGAACAGAAGTCAGTCATCTTATTAGTGTGTTTTATTCAACGCAACAAGGGCTCGCAAACGTTTGCCTGGACTGTTAGAATTGCCGCGTTTTCTCTACTACCACCAACCGCAACCGCGTGGGGACTTTAGCAGTGACCGACAAAACCTCTCTCAGCTATAAAGATGCCGGTGTTGATATTGATGCTGGTAACGCTCTGGTCGACCGAATCAAAGGCGTCGTGAAAAAAACCCGTCGCCCGGAAGTGATGGGTGGCCTGGGCGGCTTCGGCGCCCTCTGCGCGCTGCCGCAGAAATACCGCGAGCCAGTGCTGGTCTCCGGGACGGACGGCGTCGGCACCAAGCTGCGTCTGGCGATGGATCTGAAGCGTCACGACACGATTGGCATCGATCTGGTGGCGATGTGCGTTAACGATCTGGTGGTACAGGGCGCTGAGCCGCTGTTCTTCCTCGATTACTACGCGACCGGCAAGCTGGATGTGGATACCGCGGCAAGCGTGATTAACGGCATCGCCGAAGGCTGCCTGCAATCCGGCTGCGCGCTGGTGGGCGGCGAAACGGCGGAAATGCCTGGCATGTATCACGGCGACGATTACGACGTGGCCGGTTTCTGCGTCGGCGTGGTGGAAAAATCAGAGATTATCGACGGCTCGAAAGTCGCCGATGGCGACGTACTGGTCGCGCTAGCCTCCAGCGGTCCGCACTCCAACGGCTACTCGCTGGTGCGTAAAATTCTTGAAGTGAGCGGCGCGGACCCGCAAACCACCGAGCTTGACGGCAAACCGCTCGCCGATCACCTGCTGGCCCCTACCCGCATCTATGTAAAACCGGTGCTGGAGCTGATTGAGAAGCTTGAAGTCCATGCCATCGCCCACCTGACCGGCGGCGGCTTCTGGGAAAACATTCCGCGCGTGCTGCCGGACAACACCCAGGCCGTGATTGATGAAGCCTCCTGGCAGTGGCCGGCGGTCTTCAACTGGCTACAGCAGGCGGGCAACGTCAGCCGTCATGAAATGTACCGCACCTTTAACTGCGGCGTTGGTATGGTCATCGCCCTGCCAGCCGCAGAAGCGGATAACGCGGTAGCGCTGCTCAATAGCCTCGGCGAAACCGCATGGAAAATCGGCGCGATCAAAGCCTCCGATGCCCAGGAACGCGTGGTTATTGCGTAATGAAGCGCATCGTAGTGCTGATTTCCGGCAGCGGCAGTAATTTGCAGGCGATTATCGACGCCTGCGCGCAGAAGAAAATCAACGGCGTGATTAGCGCCGTCTTCAGCAACAAGGCCGACGCGTTCGGCCTTGAACGCGCGCGCGAGGCCGCCATTCCCGCGCATGCGTTAAGCGCATCTGATTTTGCCAGCCGCGAGGCGTTTGACCGCGAGCTGATGCAGGAGATAGACGCCTACGCGCCGGATCTGGTGGTGCTGGCGGGCTATATGCGTATTCTGAGCCCGGCCTTTGTGGCGCACTATGAAGGACGGCTGCTGAATATTCACCCTTCCCTGCTGCCGAAATATCCGGGGCTGCATACGCACCGCCAGGCGCTCGCCAACGGCGATGAAGAGCACGGCACATCGGTGCATTTTGTGACGGACGAGCTGGATGGCGGCCCGGTGATTTTACAGGCCCGCGTTCCGGTCTTTCCCGGCGACAGCGAAGAGGACGTCACCGCGCGCGTTCAGGCGCAAGAGCACGCCATCTACCCGCTGGTGGTAAGCTGGTTTGTCGAGGACCGTCTCGCGATGCGCGAAGGCCGCGCCTGGCTGGACGGGCAGCCGCTCCCGCCGCAGGGTTACGCTTCTGACGAATGATTAAAGGGCCGCGAGGCCCTTTATTTTTTCTTTCGTCTGGCGTTAATTCCGTCATCGGCACGGAAAACTTGCCCGCCAACATCACGGTTTCACAGGCTTTTTTGCCGCTTTCTCGTAAGCCTGCGGATAACTGTCATACTTTTCTGGCACAGTTGGACAGAGCATGACAAAGCTCGCCATAATAACCCCGAGACGGATTTGCCACGTCCCGAGTTAATCAACCGGAGTGTGAGTAGTAATGGGTCAGGAAAAGCTTTATATCGAAAAAGAACTGAGCTGGTTATCGTTCAACGAACGCGTATTGCAGGAAGCGGCGGATAAATCTAACCCGCTGATTGAGCGCATGCGCTTTCTGGGCATCTACTCTAACAACCTTGATGAGTTTTATAAGGTCCGGTTTGCCGAGCTTAAGCGGCGCATTATCATCAGCGAAGAGCAGGGTTCTAACTCCCATTCGCGCCACCTGCTGGGCAAGATCCAGTCGCGGGTGCTGAAGGCAGATCAGGAGTTCGACGGCCTGTATAACGATCTGCTGCTGGAGATGGCGCGCAACCAAATCTTTCTGATTAACGAACGCCAGCTTTCTGAAAATCAACAGGTGTGGCTGCGCCACTACTTCAAACACTATCTGCGCCAGCACGTCACCCCGACGCTGATTAATCGCGACACCGATCTGGTGCAGTTTCTGAAAGACGATTACACCTATCTGGCGGTCGAAATCATTCGCGGCGAATCTATTCGCTACGCGCTGCTGGAGATCCCGGCGGATAAAGTGCCGCGCTTCGTGAATCTTCCGCCCGAAACCCCGCGCCGCCGCAAGCCGATGATCCTGCTGGATAACATTCTGCGCTTCTGCCTGGATGATATCTTTAAAGGCTTTTTCGATTACGACGCGCTGAACGCCTATTCCATGAAAATGACGCGCGACGCGGAATACGATCTGGTGCATGAGATGGAATCGAGCCTGCTGGAGCTGATGTCTTCAAGCCTCAAGCAGCGCCTCACCGCCGAGCCGGTGCGTTTCGTTTACCAGCGCGACATGCCGGACGCGATGGTGCAGATGCTGCGCGAGAAGCTCTCTATCTCCCGCTATGACTCCATCGTGCCGGGGGGGCGTTACCATAACTTTAAAGATTTCATTAGTTTCCCCAATGTCGGCAAAGCGAATTTGATCAACAAACCGCTGCCGCGCCTGCGCCACATCTGGTTCGATCAATTCCGCAACGGCTTTGACGCCATTCGCGAGCGCGACGTGCTGCTCTACTACCCGTATCACACGTTCGAGCATGTGCTGGAACTGCTGCGCCAGGCCTCGTTTGACCCGAGCGTGCTGGCCATCAAAATCAATATTTATCGCGTGGCGAAAGACTCGCGCATTATCGACTCAATGATCCACGCCGCCCACAACGGCAAAAAAGTGACCGTCGTGGTGGAATTGCAGGCGCGATTTGATGAAGAGGCGAATATTCACTGGGCGAAACGCCTGACCGAAGCGGGCGTACATGTGATCTTCTCAGCGCCGGGCCTTAAGATCCACGCCAAACTGTTTCTCATCTCGCGTAAAGAGGGTGACGACGTGGTGCGCTACGCGCATATCGGCACCGGCAACTTTAACGAGAAAACCGCGCGTCTTTATACCGACTACTCGCTGCTGACCGCCGATGCGCGCATCACCAACGAAGTGCGCCGGGTATTTAACTTTATCGAGAACCCTTACCGCCCGGTGAGTTTCGATTACCTGCTGGTGTCGCCGCAAAACTCGCGCCGCCTGCTTTATGAAATGGTCGATCAGGAGATAGCCAACGCGCAGCAAGGGTTGCCGTCGGGGATTACGCTTAAGCTTAATAATCTCGTCGATAAAGGGCTGGTGGACAGGCTCTACGCGGCGTCCGGCTCCGGCGTAAAAGTGAATCTGCTGATTCGCGGCATGTGCTCGCTTATCCCGCAGCTGGAAGGCCTGAGCGACAATATTCAGGTCATCAGTATCGTTGACCGCTATCTCGAACATGACCGGGTTTATATTTTCGAAAATGGCGGCGATAAGCGCGTTTATCTGTCGTCTGCCGACTGGATGACGCGTAATATCGACTACCGCATTGAAGTCGCCGCGCCGCTGCTGGACCCGCGCCTGAAACAGCGCATTCTGGATATCATTGATATCCTGTTCAGTGATACGGTGAAGGCCCGTTATGTGGACAAAGAACTGAGTAATCGCTATGTGCCGCGTGGTAATCGCCGCAAAGTTCGCGCACAATTGGCGATTTACGATTACATAAAATCTCTGGAACAGCCTGAATAATCTATGCCGATAACTTCTGATGCTCCACGACCGGAGGAATTTGCTGCGGTCGATCTCGGCTCTAACAGCTTCCATATGGTGATTGCCCGTGTGGTGGATGGCGCCATGCAAATCATTGGTCGTCTGAAACAGCGCGTACACCTGGCCGATGGGCTGGACGAAAATAATATGCTGAGCGAAGAGGCCATGGAGCGCGGCCTCGCCTGCCTCTCCCTGTTCGCCGAGCGCCTGCAGGGGTTTTCCGCGGCGAAAGTCTGCATCGTGGGCACCCACACGCTGCGCCAGGCCGCTAACGCGACGGATTTCCTGCGTCGCGCGGAAAAGGTTATCCCCTACCCGATTGAAATTATCTCCGGCAATGAAGAAGCGCGCCTGATTTTTATGGGCGTGGAACATACGCAGCCAGAGCGCGGGCGTAAGCTGGTTATCGATATCGGCGGCGGCTCGACGGAGCTGGTGATCGGCGAAGATTTCGAGCCGCAACTGGTGGAAAGCCGCCGCATGGGCTGCGTCAGTTTCGGGCAGCATTTCTTCCCGAACGGTGAGATAACGCCGGATAATTTCCGCCGCGCGCGTCTCGCCGCCGTGCAAAAGCTTGAAAGCCTCGCCTGGCAGTATCGCCTTAAAGGCTGGACCGTGGCGCTGGGCGCTTCCGGCACCATCAAAGCCGCGCATGAAGTGCTGGTAGAGATGGGCGAAAAAGACGGTTTTATCACGCCGGATCGCCTCGATATGCTGCGCGATGAAGTGCTGAAATTCGGCCACTTCTCCGCGCTTACCCTGCCGGGCCTGTCGGAAGAGCGCAAAGTCGTCTTCGTGCCGGGGCTGGCTATTCTCTGCGGCGTGTTTGACGCGCTGGCGATCCGCGAGCTGCGTCTCTCAGACGGCGCGCTGCGCGAAGGCGTGCTGTATGAGATGGAAGGCCGTTTCCGCCATCAGGATATCCGCATTCGCACCGCGCAGAGCCTCGCCAATCAGTACCATATCGACAGGGAACAGGCACACCGGGTACTGGATACCACCATGCTGATGTATGAGCAGTGGGAGCAGCAAAACCCTAAGCTTGCGAACCCGTCGCTGGCGGCGCTCCTGAAATGGGCGGCGATGCTGCATGAGGTCGGGCTTGGCATTAACCACAGCGGCCTGCACCGCCATTCGGCGTATATCCTTCAGAACAGCGATCTGCCGGGCTTTAATCAGGAGCAGCAAATGATGATGGCGACGCTGGTGCGCTATCACCGTAAGGCGATTAAGCTCGACGAGCTGCCGCGCTTTACGCTGTACAAGAAAAAGCAGTTCCTGCCGCTCATCCAGCTGCTGCGCCTTGGCGTGCTGCTGAACAATCAGCGTCAGGCGACCACCACACCGCCGACGCTGGTGCTGAATACCGATGAGAATCACTGGACGCTGCGTTTCCCGCACGACTGGTTCAGCCAGAACGCGCTGGTGCTGCTGGATCTCGAACGTGAGCAGCAGTACTGGGAAGGCGTTACCGGCTGGAAGCTGAATATTGAAGAAGAAGCGAGCCCGGAAGTGGCCGCCTGAAACACGAAACGGTGAGCCTGGCTCACCGTTTTTTTTATGCCTGCGCTTGGGGCTTCGCCGCGATAAGCGACTCCAGCGGTTGCGGCTTACCAATCACATAGCCCTGCAGATAGTCGATACCGAGCGAACAAGCGACGTTTTTGATCTCTTCGCTTTCCACATACTCCGCCACCACCTGCATATTTTTCATCCGCGCCAGATGGCACATCGATTCGACAATCTGGTAATCCAGGCTGCTGGTCACGATGTTGCGAATAAAACTACCGTCGATTTTTAAAATATCGGCATTGATGTTTTTCAGCCGCGCGTAGCTGGCGTAACCGGTGCCGAAATCGTCAATTGCAATGCGACACCCCATTGCTCGCAGCCGCGAAAGCGTCATTTGCGTCTGTTCCACATTCGTGAACGACTGGCTTTCAGTGATTTCAAAAATCAGTTGCCAGGGCTCAATGTGATAACGCGCCAGCAGCCGCTGGACCTCGCCCGGAAACGGCACGCGACAGACTGTGGCAGGCGTCAGGTTGATAGAGAAACGGCTGCCTGGCAGCTGTTCGCGCCACTCATCCATAAATTGCAGCGTGCTTTCCAGCACCATCAGATCAATGCGCGACGAGAGGCCGAACTCATGCGCCACGGGCAGGAAATTCTCCGGGGCAATCAGTTCGCCGTCATCACCGCGCATACGCAGCAGAATTTCGTAGTAGCTGTCGCCGCGCATCCCTTCGATACGCTGCGCCATCAATCGGAAATGATGATTATCCAGCGCCTGCTGGAGGCGGTTGAGCATATCCACTTTCAGCTTCACAGCTTTCTGCACGTGGTTTGCGCCACGACACTGCAAGCTTTCGGGCTGATTGGTGGCAAGCGACAGATCCGCCATGGTGCTCATTTCACCAAGCAACAAATGCAGATGCGTGACCGGCGAGCGCACAAAGCTGTAACTGATACCCACCTGCGGCTGTAACGGCATGCCATCCCACATAAAGCGGAACTGTCGCACGCGTTTATCCAGCGCGTCAATGCGCTCAAGATACGATTCCGTGTGAATACGCAGCACTAAATCGTGCCCGGAAAGTTGGTACGCCAGCTCATCCGGCAGCAGGATCTGGCGCAACCACGCCGCCATCTGCTGTTTATAGAGAATGCGCAGCATGACGCCATAGTTTCGCCCGAGCAGCTCAAGCTCGGGAATACGCATAAAACACAGCACCGACCAGGGGGCTTTGCCAAGATCCCGGTTCAGCGCTCGCAGATTCGGCATATGGCTTAACGGATCGATTAACGCCAGACGACGGCCGCGCAGATGCATCGTGCGCTGGCGGGTGGCAGTCAGCGCCATAAAGACAATCACCAGCGAAAAGACGCCATAGCTGGAGGTATTGACCACCATCTGGGTTTCGTAGCCGGGTACCGACGGGAAGTAGAGATAATAGAAATGACATAACACAGCCAGCACCGGCGTCCAGACGGTGGTGATGAAGAAATAGCCAAACCGCATCGCGCCCCAGAGCATCACGGGCAACAGTAATGAAAGCGTATAGGTGGTACTGAACAGCGAACTGCTGTCGCCCGTCGGCTGCACCAGACAGCCAAGCAGGAACAGAATCACGCCGAGCCAGACAACCACTTCGATTTTGCTGACTTTCTTATCGCGCTGGGCACGCGCCTGCGAGAGAAAACTCTTCAGATAGCGCGGGTGGCGCAGCACGCGAATCAGCAGATAGAAAAAAGGCATCCCCGTAAGGCAGCCGACCAGTACGGCCTGATAGCTGATAAGCGTCAATACGGTAAAAGGATTATCGCCCGTCAGTGACGTTGGACGTTCATAGAGCCCGAGAAACGCGGCTATCTGGTAAAACAGCATAAAGACCGAGGCGTTAAAGAACACCAGCCAGAACATACGCTGCGCGCCGCTGCGTGAATGCCACCACGAAACCGCGTGCTGGCCCGGCGCGAAAATACGGTAGCCTGCCCAGCTCAGCGTTATCGGGATAAAGAAATTCAGCAGCGTGACAGAGAGATCTAACCCCCCCACATTGCGGTGATAATAGACAACGATGCCAAGGCCGATGCCGGGCAGCGCGCGACGGCCATAAATCATCAGAAAGGCGCTAAACAGCGACAGCGGCAGGTAATAAAGCACCACCAGACCGCCTTCGATATGCACGTAAGTATTGCCTGCGCGGGCGAGTGGTAATAACAACAGCGGTAACACCAGCGGCAGAGCCCACCACTGATCTTTATTTTTCTTGAGTGTTTCAACCGATAACATAGATGCTCGATACCAGGGTCCCGTTCCCGGGCAAGAATTTCAGGCAGGCATCCGACCTGGCTGTTGAGAAGCGCGACAGACCTGAGCCGGACGCGGCGCGGTTAGCCAATCTTAGCCACAGGAAACCGCTTTCTTTTGATATACATCAAGTAATGCAACTGCACCATACGCGAACCGGCATTTGCAGAAAAAGACTCTTATCGCGTTATGCATCAAATGCTTAAATCCATTGATAAAAATCAGCCCCGGCAGATTCGTACGGAAATTTACATGATGAATAATTGACCTCTTCGGCTCGCTGTGCCTTAATATTTACGTCGCCCGCAGTTGACGGGTAAACCTGAAGGGTAAAGGCGTGTCACAGGCCACCAGCATACGAAGACGGGACAGATTCAACGGTCGAATGACCCGTATTGTACTGCTTATCAGTTTTCTTTTCTTCTTTGGTCGCTTTATCTACTCCGCCATCGGCGCGTGGTATCACCACCAGGATAAAGTCCAGGCCCAGCAAATCAGCATGCCTCTCGACGCCTCCTCGCAGCAACAGCAGCAGCGCTAGTGTCTTAAGCTTCCCTTGCGACGCCAGAAAACGCCCGCAATCGATGATTTACGGGCGTTTCGGATATTCTGAAAACCGCGGCGTAATAAGCGCTGATGAACGGATGAGTAGTGACGGGTAATAACCCCGGCAATAACGTTTAATCGCACATGCAGTGCAGAGCCGAAGACGGATGGTATTGCAGTCGTGGCAATCCGCCGATATTTATCCTGATATTCGCTCATGCCGGGATTATCTCCCGATAAGAATGTCTGAGTCTCTGCGGGAAATGCATGACGAGGAAGATAATGAAAATATGCTCGTATAAAATCAGAAGCATGCTCGTTGAAATTTAGATGTACTCGCCTGATAACATTGGTTATTTCTTCAAACAAACGTCTTAAAACGGTCTCATAAATTCTGAATCAGCCTCAACTCAATATCGTCTATCCGCTCTATGGCAGGGGCGAGGTATTATTTGCGATTATCCACCACGAAATAATCCGTCATTAACTTTGCCTTGCACAAAATAGTTTTTGATAACATGAGAAAATTATACCAGATAAAAGTTAATCTACCTTTCTATGCACAAGAGTCGGCGTATTGCAATGTACTCCCCCCTCCTGATCTATGTAGATTGCAGTCTATAAGATAAACCCTATAGACTTATCTGCTACTGCGCACTCCTTCGCGCACCTCCATGCCATGACTCAGCGTGTAATTAACCCCATGGCTGACTTTTAACTTGCATAACATTTTTCATGAGGAAGAGAATGGCTGAAATTGCGATTGAGGTGTCCGATGTGCAGGTTTTGGAAGAATTAGAAACACTTAGCAAAGATGCTGATGGTTTTTCTTCAGAGCACCAGGGTATTGATGGTGTTCAACTTTTTACGGCGGTGATGACGCTGGGCCCATTGGTGATCAACGGTATCGTCAAAATTGTCCTGGCACAGATTGCCGCCAGGAAACATGTACGCGTCATTGTGGATGGTACTGAGATCAGCGGGGTGAGCGAAAAAACGCTTATGGATATCCTCAACAGTAAAGTTGACAACCAGCCCCGCAAATAGCCGATGAATAAAACGTCGCCGATTGACCGTCTCATCTCAGCTACGCGTCTCAACGACACAGTAAGGGCTAACCCCGAATTATATGAAACAACAATACTGCGCCTGAAGTCTATAGCAGAGCAATTGGGGTTGCCTCTTGATGTCAAGGTCGTGTATTCATCGTCACGCAGGGTTGAACACATCACCATATCCGGCATGGTCTGGTTGATTTACGATCAGTATCTGGGTCAAACGATGAATATGCTGAACAGGCTTTTCATTGAGGCGGAGGATGCCCATCCATCGCTTGTCTACTTTCACAAAGTATTGGCAGAGCGACTTGTTGATGCTGGACAGTTAGCTAATGCGTTACATTGTGCTGCGGCGTATCACTCCTCGCGTGAAGTATTACGTTCCAGATCTTCAGACTACACCTGGCGCAACGTGTTAACGAAAACCCACGAGCGATTCTTGCTTTATCACGAGTTCGGGCATCGTATTTTTTCAAATCCTGCGCTCATGCCGGTTATACGCGAGCATGTGCAATTCCTTATTCAGCATCAGGCTCAGGTAACGCGAAGACCGCTTAAGACGATCCTTCGGTCGATGCGCAAAGCGCCTTCTGCAGCGCGGCATCACCAGAATCTCAAAGCTGCTATTCGCGATCTCAGGCTTGAATATGAATCTGAGGAAGGGCGGTATTACAGACAAGCACAGCTGTCCTCATTAGCTCAGCCCCAAACTGAAGAAGAAGTGTTTTGTGACGTCTTCGCCTCAGATTTTGTACTGATGGAAGGCCTCAATGACGGTGATGATCTCATAAAAGTACTACGCGCAATTTATGTTGGACTCTACCACTTACAAGCGCTTGAATATTTACGCCGATTTCCATCTCTTACGAATGATTCGACGGACTGGCTGACTGACAAAATGCCGCACATTCAACTGCGCAGCCACTGCCTGCGTGCACACCTGATATTCCTCTACCAGACGGAGTTACGTGTCAAACAGCAGCTTGATGATAACCTCGTTGCCGACAGCATTCGTGCTTTTGAAATTCAACTCATGGAAGATCAGAAACGTCACTACGATGTGATATATGACAGCGCAATACGGCTGTGTGATAGCTTACGACGTAATGACACGCTCCCGGAACTGGGCAGGGAAACAATGGCGAGGCTACAGGCCGGGTTGCAAGATTCACAATCAACGTCCACACCATTACCCACTGATGATGAATTAAAGAAAATTATTCTGATTTTTACGGGTTGGCTTCCATAATGACCTTTTCCGGGATGTGGAAGGTTCGCCTTTGAGATATAAGCAGTGACTGCGTAAAAGAGCGATTATTTAACTGAATAAACGTCGTCCGCGCTCTTTTACAGGCTTAATACACGGCATCAAAATAATATCATTAACGTTTACTATGGAAATATTTTGTCGGGATTGACTGGTGCCATTGCGCGTTCTCCTCGCGTTAGTCTCTGCTTCTGACAACAATAGAGAGCGAGCGTCCAGACGATATTTCTCGCATCTGGCCTATGTGCCGTACGATCTATCCACCACTTGCGCCTTGTTGATTATCACTTTGGGTTTTGGACGCAGCCACCATCATGGTCTACAACTTACCGGGTGTTGTTTATTCGTTAACCGAGCTCGGTGTCCCGTTTTCTCACTATGAGAACTGGCATTTCACCCGTTACATCAGGAAGTTGGTGGGTCGTTCAACTGCGTTACACATCGCTATCGCGGGCGCGAAAAGGGATCGGGATCTCTGCCGCTTACGCGCATACAGAGCCCTCCAGGTTCACAAGTCAGACATACAGACGCATTACGATTAAAGCTGTTTTACAGGACGATCCGCAGGCTTTGAGCCGCGCTGTTGCCGCCAGGCTTAATACGGTCGACATTGCTGTCACTACTATTCTGAATGGCGGATTTCTGGCGTTACCTGAAGGCG
Organism: Cronobacter sp. 153480017-3; assembly: GCF_053627815.1. Taxonomy (NCBI): domain Bacteria; kingdom Pseudomonadati; phylum Pseudomonadota; class Gammaproteobacteria; order Enterobacterales; family Enterobacteriaceae; genus Cronobacter; species Cronobacter sp. 153480017-3. Next base: position 239,572 of record NZ_JBSEYN010000006.1, read on the forward strand.
ATGCGCCTGTTGCGCAGCCTGGCGCGGCATTTCAACGACACGTTGGCCCATACTTACGCAAGGAATTAAACGATGCCCCATTCTGTCGAGTCCTTCCCTATTCACGTTCCGCAGGCACAGCTTGATGACCTGGCTGAACGTCTGGCGCAAACCCGGTGGCCTGATCCGCAAACCGTATCCGACCATAGCCAGGGGCCACAACTCCAACGGCTTCGCGCTCTGGTTGAACACTGGCAAAACGCGTATGACTGGCGCATCACTGAAACCCAACTGAATGAGTGGAACAGCAGCCGAACCGAAATCGACGGCCTCGGCATACACTTTCTGCATATTCGCTCCCCGCACCCCGACGCCCTTCCCTTGTTGATGACGCATGGCTGGCCGGGCTCCATTCTTGAATTCAGGGCGATGACAGGACCGCTTACCAACCCGACAGCCTATGGCGGACAAGCCTGCGATGCGTTTCATTTAGTTATCCCTTCGCTTCCGGGTTTTGGTTTTAGTGATAAACCCTCTTCACCTGGCTGGGGCGTAGCTAAAACAGCCAGAGCCTGGGCACAGCTCATGGAACGTTTGGGATACGGTCAGCGTTGGGCCGCCCAGGGGGGGGACTGGGGCGCAGCCGTCACCACTGCACTTGGGCATATGCGTCCGCCGGGTCTTGTGGGTATTCATCTGAATATGGTGATGTACCAGCCAACCCAGGATGAAATCGCACAGGCCACACCTGAAGAGCAGCGCATGTTGGCTGATGCTCAACGCTACGAGCGTGAGCTTTCGGGCTATATGAAGGTGCAAAGTACCCGTCCCCAGTCGATAGGCTTTGCCCTGTCAGACTCCCCCGTTGGCCTGGCCGCATGGATATACGCCCTCTTTCAGGACGCGTCCGACAGCGCAGGAGAACCTGAGCAGGTCATCGACATCAACGCCCTGATTGATGACGTTATGCTCTATTGGTTGCCGAATGCCGGACCAAGCTCCGTTCGTTTCTATTGGGAAGGAAGAAACGAGATGCAACGGCAAGGCCCTGCCCCGGTCATGCCTGTTCCGGCAGGTGTGAGCATGTTTCCCGGCGAATTACTACGCCTCTCCCGGCGCTGGGCACAGGCGCGTTTCGCCGACCTGCAATTTTTCGCAGAAGCTGAACGTGGCGGTCACTTCGCCGCGATGGAAAACCCGACTACTCTCGCCGGGCATATACGTGAGACTTTCCGGGTGCTGCGTTGACGGGCTCTGAGATGGAATGCAGCCGCGCGTATCATTAAGCCGTTACGATGCCATTCACAGGCCAATCGTTGCGCCGGAGCAACACCGTCTTTTCATGATGGCGTACTCACTGACAAACCGGCACGGTATTAACATTTCTCCCGGAGTCATCAGCGCACGCGAAAAAAAGCCCGCATTATGCGGGCTTTACATAGTGGTACAGCATGGTTTCAAATGAGACTTATTCCCACTCAATCGTCGCGGGCGGTTTACCGCTGATATCATAAACCACACGGGAAATGCCGTTGATTTCATTGATAATACGGTTGGAAACGCGGCCCAGGAAATCATATGGCAGATGCGCCCAGTGAGCGGTCATAAAGTCGATGGTTTCGACCGCACGCAGTGAGACGACCCAGTCATACTTACGGCCATCGCCCATGACGCCGACAGAGCGCACCGGCAGGAACACCGCGAATGCCTGGCTCACTTTGTCGTACAGATCCGCACGGCGCAGCTCTTCGATAAAGATAGCGTCGGCGCGGCGCAGCAGGTCGCAGTACTCTTTTTTCACTTCGCCCAGCACGCGCACACCGAGACCCGGCCCCGGGAACGGGTGGCGATAGAGCATGTCATACGGCAGGCCCAGCTCCAGACCAATTTTGCGCACTTCGTCTTTAAACAGCTCTTTGAGCGGCTCGACGAGGCCCATTTTCATCTCTTTCGGCAGGCCGCCCACGTTGTGGTGAGATTTGATCACGTGCGCTTTGCCGGTGGCAGACGCCGCAGATTCAATCACATCCGGGTAGATAGTGCCCTGCGCCAGCCATTTCACATCTTCCAGCTTCAGCGCTTCTTCGTCGAACACTTCCACAAATACACGGCCGATGGTTTTACGTTTGGCTTCCGGCTCGTCGATGCCCGCCAGCGCGTCGAGGAAGCGCGCTTCCGCCGGAACGTGAACGATGTTAAGCCCGAAATGGTCACCGAACATATCCATCACCTGCTCGGCTTCGTTCAGGCGCAGCAGGCCGTTATCAACGAATACACAGGTCAGACGGTCGCCAATCGCGCGGTGCAGCAGCATGGCGGTGACGGAGGAGTCCACGCCGCCGGAGAGGCCCAGGATCACGCGATCGTTACCCACCTGCTGACGAATGCGCTCAACCGCGTCGTCGATGATTTTCGCCGGCGTCCACAGCGCTTCACACTCACAGATGTCGCGCACGAAGCGCTCCAGCATACGCAGGCCCTGACGGGTGTGAGTCACTTCCGGGTGGAACTGCACGCCGTAGAAACGCTTCTCTTCGTTCGCCATGATCGCGAACGGACAGGTTTCGGTGCTGGCGACGGTCACGAAATCAGACGGAATGGCGGTCACTTTATCGCCGTGGCTCATCCAGACATCCAGCAGCGGGTTGCCGTCGGCGCTCAGCGCATCTTCAATACCGCGCACCAGCGCGCTGTCGGTTTTGACTTCTACCTGTGCATAACCGAATTCGCGCTCGTTAGAACCTTCCACATGGCCGCCCAACTGCATCGCCATGGTCTGCATACCGTAGCAAACGCCAAGCACCGGCACACCGGCGTTAAAGACATATTCCGGCGCGCGCGGGCTGTTTTCTTCAGTGGTGCTCTCCGGGCCGCCGGAAAGGATAATCCCGTTCGGATTAAAGCCGCGGATTTGCTCTTCCGTCACGTCCCAGGCCCACAGTTCACAGTAAACGCCCAGCTCACGCACGCGGCGGGCCACCAGTTGGGTGTACTGAGAACCGAAGTCGAGGATAAGGATACGATGCTTATGAATGTTGTCCGTCATTGACGCGTTTTCCAGAAAGTAGCTGATACAAAGTAAACGCCCGGCGCGAACGCCGGGCGAAGAAAATTAAGAACCCATACGGTAGTTCGGAGACTCTTTGGTGATGGTCACATCGTGAACGTGGCTTTCCTGAATGCCCGCGCCGCTGATGCGTACGAATTCCGCTTTGGTGCGCAGTTCGTCGATCGTAGCGCAACCGGTCAGCCCCATGCAGGAGCGCAGGCCGCCCATCTGCTGGTGGATGATTTCTTTCAGACGGCCTTTATACGCCACGCGGCCTTCGATGCCTTCCGGCACCAGCTTGTCAGCGGCGTTATCGGTCTGGAAATAGCGGTCGGAAGAGCCTTTGGACATCGCGCCGAGCGAGCCCATGCCGCGATAGGATTTATACGCGCGGCCCTGGTAGAGTTCGATTTCGCCCGGGGATTCATCCGTGCCGGCCAGCATAGAGCCGACCATCACGACGCTTGCGCCCGCCGCGATCGCTTTGGCGATATCACCGGAGAAACGAATGCCGCCGTCCGCGATAACCGGAATACCGGTGCCTTCCAGCGCTTCTACCGCGTCCGCCACGGCGGTGATCTGCGGTACGCCCACGCCGGTTACGATACGGGTGGTACAGATAGAACCAGGACCGATGCCCACTTTCACCGCGCTGACACCCGCGTCCGCCAGGGCTTTCGCGCCTGCGGCCGTTGCGACGTTACCGCCGATGATTTGCAGATCCGGGTATTTCGCGCGGGTTTCGCGAATGCGTTGCAGCACGCCTTCGGAGTGGCCGTGAGAAGAGTCAATCAGCAGCACGTCAACGCCTGCGGCAACCAGCGCGTCAACACGCTCTTCGTTACCGGCACCCGCGCCCACCGCCGCACCGACGCGCAGACGGCCCTGCTCGTCTTTACAGGCGTTCGGTTTACGTTCGGCTTTCTGGAAATCTTTTACGGTGATCATGCCGCGCAGGTGGAAGCTCTCATCCACGACCAGCGCTTTCTCAACGCGTTTTTCGTGCATTTTCGCCAGCACGACGTCGCGGGATTCGCCTTCGCGAACGGTCACCAGGCGCGCTTTCGGCGTCATGTAAACACTGACCGGCTGGTTCAGATCGGTCACAAAGCGCACGTCGCGCCCGGTGATGATACCAACCAGTTCGTTCTCTTCGGTCACAACCGGGTAGCCTGCGAAGCCGTTGCGCTCGGTCAGTTCTTTCACTTCACGCAGAGTGGTGGTCGGCAGGACGGTCTGCGGGTCAGTCACGACGCCGGATTCATGTTTTTTCACGCGGCGAACTTCTTCCGCCTGGCGCTCAATAGACATGTTTTTGTGGATAAAGCCGATGCCGCCTTCCTGCGCCAGGGCAATCGCCAGACGCGCTTCCGTGACGGTATCCATCGCCGCTGAAAGCATCGGGATGTTCAGGCGAATGGTTTTGGTCAGTTGCGTGCTGAGATCTGCGGTGTTCGGCAGAACGGTAGAGTGAGCGGGAACGAGGAGGACGTCGTCAAACGTCAGTGCTTCTTTAGCGATACGTAGCATGGGCAATATCTCAACCTGGGGTGAATGAGAACAGATAAAATATTGCCGCGGCATTATACAGAGCGTAACCGATTGCTTCTACATTTTTTTGCGAAAAAAGGTTGCGCTGGTCTGCGCGCAGGTTACTATCGATTGAATAACCCGCTGATTTAAAATTTGATCCAGCTCACATGCCGCTTACTCAGACACCCTCAATTTTTACCGTCAGCCGCCTTAACCAGAGCGTGCGTCTGCTGCTTGAGCAGGAGATGGGCCAGGTCTGGATCAGCGGCGAAATCTCCAACTTCACTCAGCCCGCGTCCGGTCACTGGTACTTTACGCTCAAAGACGACACCGCCCAGGTGCGCTGTGCGATGTTCCGCAACAGCAATCGTCGCGTGACGTTCCGCCCGCAGCATGGCCAGCAGGTGCTGGTGCGCGCCAATATCACGCTCTACGAGCCGCGCGGCGACTATCAAATCATCGTCGAAAGCATGCAGCCTGCCGGTGAAGGCTTGCTGCAACAGCGCTATGAACAGCTTAAGCAGCAGCTCGCCGCCGAAGGGTTGTTCGATCCGGCGCTGAAAAAGCCGCTGCCCTCCCCGGCGCGCCAGGTAGGCGTGATTACGTCGAAAACCGGCGCGGCGCTGCACGATGTGCTGAATGTCTTACGCCGCCGCGATCCGTCGTTGCCGGTGGTTATCTACCCGACCGCCGTACAGGGCGACGACGCGCCCGCGCAGATTGTGCGCGCCATTGAGCTTGCCAACCTGCGTGATGAATGCGACGTGTTAATCGTCGGGCGTGGTGGCGGCTCGCTGGAAGATTTGTGGAGCTTTAACGACGAACGCGTCGCGCGGGCGATTTTCGCAAGCCGCATTCCGGTCGTCAGCGCCGTCGGCCATGAAACCGACGTCACTATCGCCGATTTCGTCGCGGATCTGCGCGCGCCGACGCCGTCGGCCGCCGCCGAGATCGTCAGCCGCAACCAGCTTGAACTGCTGCGTCAGGTGCAGGCCTTGCAGCAGCGTCTGGAAATGGCGATGGACTACTCGCTGGCTAACCGCCAGCAGCGCTTTACGCGCCTGCATCACCGTCTTGAACAGCAGCACCCGCAGTTGCGCCTCGCCCGCCAGCAAACGCTGCTGATGCGCCTGCGCCAGCGTATGGATAACGCGCTGGACAGCCGGATGCGCCACGCAACGCAGCGTCAGACCCGCCTGATGCAACGTCTGAACCAGCAGCAGCCGCTGCCGCGCCTGCATCGCGCCTCGGCGCGCGTTCAGCAGCTGGAGTATCGCCTCGGGCAGATTGTCGCGGCCCGCCTGAGCCACACGCGTGAGCGTTTCGGCAACGCTATTACGCATCTGGAGGCTGTCAGCCCGCTTGCAACACTGGCGCGCGGCTACAGCGTTACCACGGCGCAGGATGGCAACGTGCTGAAGGCGACGAAGCAGGTGCGGCCCGGCGATATGCTGACTACGCGGCTTGCCGACGGCTGGGTGGAAAGCGAAGTGCGTCAAATTACACCCGCCAAAAAAACGCGCAAAAAGAAAACCGGATAAACCTCAGCAGCACCGGACTGGTCGCGAACTATACTGCAAGTGTTGGTTTTTTCAACGGCACTTGCCGTGTAAGGAGACCCTAATGAACCAGTCACGTTATCCAACCGTTATTCCCCCGTATATTCTGCGCCGCATTATCGATCATGGCTCAGAGCCCCAGCAGCAGAAAGCGCGCCAGACCCTCACCCACGTCCAGACCCTGATGGCGCATCAGCCCAAAGAGACCGCTGCCGCGCATGTCTCCGCCAAAGGCAAGCTGGAGCGCGATATCTATGACGCGCAGAACCGCGAAACGCTGCCAGGCGAGCTTGTGCGCCGCGAAGGCGCGCCATCCAACGGCGACGTCGCCGTGGACGAAGCCTACGACTATCTGGGCGTGACGCACGATTTTTTCTGGAAAGCGTATAAGCGCGATTCGCTCGACAACAAAGGCCTTGTGCTCAGCGGTACGGTACATTACGGGCAGGAATACCAGAACGCCTTCTGGAACGGCCAGCAGATGGTCTTTGGCGACGGCGATGGCGAAATCTTCAATCGCTTTACTATCGCCATTGACGTGGTAGGCCATGAGCTCAGCCACGGCGTGACGGAAACCGAAGCCGGGCTTATCTATTTTGAACAGGCCGGCGCGCTTAATGAATCGCTTTCTGATGTCTTCGGCTCGCTGGTGAAACAGTATCAGCGCCAGCAGACGGCAGACCAGGCGGACTGGATCATCGGCGAAGGGCTGCTGGCGGAAGGCATCAACGGCAAAGGGCTGCGCTCGATGTCAGAGCCAGGCACCGCGTATGACGACCCGCTGCTCGGCAAAGATCCACAGCCCGGCCACATGAAGGACTATGTGAAAACCCGCGAGGATAACGGCGGCGTGCATATTAACTCCGGCATACCGAACCGCGCGTTTTATCTCGCAGCGACAGCCATCGGCGGCTACGCCTGGGAAAAAGCCGGTTATGCGTGGTATGACACGGTTTGTGACCGCTCACTTTCGCAAAATGCGGATTTCGCCAGCTTCGCGAAGCTGACTATCGAGCATGGGCGTAAACGCTCCGGCGACAGCGTGGCGAAGGCGATTGAACAGGCGTGGAAAACCACAGGGGTGTTGTGATGGATTTGCCAGATCTGACGGATGATGCCGTCGTGGAGCTGGCGCGTGAAGGCGGCGTGGCGTATATGCCACGCCTGGCCGGTCAGCGGCGTATCGCCGTCGCTGAGTTAAACGCCCAGCAGCGTCAACGGCTTATCGATATTCTGCATCAGGCTCTGCCACAGGCGTTCCCGCCCGGACAGTCCGATTCGCCAGGGCGCGGCGATCAGCGCTACTTCCGCATCCAGATCCTCTGGACGCAGCATGATCAGGCGGGCTACGCCGACATCGTTCTGCTGGTGCCGGAAAACGCCGCGCCGGAAGGGCTGCGTGAACTCTGGAAGCGTGGCGAAGACTGCATCTGCGACTAGTGCGCGTGCAGCGTAAATTCCACGCGTTTACGGGAAATGAGACCGTGGCCGTTACGGCAGAAATAGTCCACCGCACCACACGCTTTCAGCACTTCCAGGGGCTGATGGCACTCCGGGCAGCGCGCCTCGACCTGGTAATCCTGATGACATGCAGAGCAATGCGCGCCGCGCTCGCTTTGTTCAAGCTCGTGCTGACAGTTCGGACAACGTAATTCCACGTGAGACCTCCTTGAAAACACAGCGGGAGTCATGATGACTCCCGCTTCGGTTATTTACTTTTCTTGATGTGCTTAATCAGGCGCTTACGCTTACGCAACTGGTTTGGCGTCAGCGTGTTGCGCTTGTTGGCGAACGGGTTCGCGCCTTCCTTAAACTGAATGCGAATCGGCGTACCCATCACATCCAGCGATTTGCGGAAGTAGTTCATCAGATAGCGTTTGTAGGAATCCGGCAGGTCTTTCACCTGAGTGCCGTGAATCACCACAATCGGCGGGTTATAACCGCCCGCATGCGCATACTTCAGCTTCACGCGGCGGCCACGCACCATCGGCGGCTGATGGTCTTCTTCCGCCATTTTCATAATGCGTGTCAGCAGCGCCGTGCTGACGCGACGCGTAGAGCTGTCATAGGCTTCGCGTACCGATTCAAACAGGTTACCAACGCCGCTGCCGTGCAGCGCGGAGATGAAGTGTACGCGGGCGAAGTCGATAAAGCCGAGACGGTAATCCAGCGTCTCTTTCACTTCTTCTTTCACTTCCTGGCTCAGGCCGTCCCACTTGTTGACGACGATAACCAGCGAACGACCGCTGTTGAGAATAAAGCCCAGCAGCGAGAGATCCTGATCGGAAATGCCTTCACGCGCATCAATAACCAGCAGCACCACGTTGGCGTCTTCAATCGCCTGCAGCGTTTTGATAACCGAGAACTTCTCCACCACATCGGTGATTTTGCCGCGTTTACGCACGCCCGCGGTATCGATGAGGACGAATTCGCGTCCATCGCGCTCCATCGGAATGTAGATGCTGTCGCGCGTGGTGCCCGGCATGTCAAAGACCACAACGCGGTCTTCGCCCAGAATACGGTTGGTAAGTGTGGACTTACCTACGTTCGGACGACCAACGATAGCCAGTTTAATCGGCAGATCCTGCGGGTTGAAATCGTCCTCTTCTTCTTCGACAAGTTCACCGTTCTGCTCGGCTTCAAACTGCGCCCAGTATTCGGCTTCTTCATCCACTTCTTCCGGCGGATCGACATCGTCCATCCACGGCACCAGCACGTGTTCCAGCAGCGAGGTCACGCCGCGGCCATGAGAAGCTGCAATCGGATGAATTTCACCGAGGCCGAGCGAATAGAAATCCGAGACGGCCTGATCCGGATCGAGACCGTCGGTTTTGTTGGCGACCAGGAAAGTTGGTTTCTGGCGGCTGCGCAGATGTTTGGCGATCGCCTCATCCGCCGGCATCAGGCCAGCGCGGGCATCCACCATGAAAAGCACCACGTCGGCTTCTTCAATCGCCAGCAGCGACTGTTCCGCCATGCGGGTCTCCACGCCCTCTTCCGAGCCGTCGATACCGCCGGTATCGATACAGATAAATTCACGTCCTTCTACTTCGGCACGACCATATTTGCGGTCACGCGTCAGCCCCGGGAAATCCGCTACCAGCGCATCCCGGGTGCGGGTTAAACGGTTGAACAACGTGGATTTTCCGACGTTAGGGCGCCCGACCAGCGCGACCACAGGTATCATTCTTAAAGCCTCATTACTGATAAATCATTGTTAAACCCGTAGAAAATCCACGGGCTTCAGAAAACAGGAAACGGCCCCTGCGCTAATCAGGAGCCGTTTTAGCTGTGCTACGCCTGTCTGTTAACGCGAAATCGCGTAGAGCGTACCGTCTTTGGCCTGGATCAGGATTTTATTATCCGCCACGACCGGCTCAGTCTGGAAGCCAGAGCTGTCCACTTTTTGCTGAGCCACAAAACGGCCGTTATCGGTATCCATCCAGTGCAGGTAACCTTCGCTGTCGCCGACCACCAGCGATCCATTATAGAGCACCGGCGCGGTCAGATTACGGTGCAGCAGTTGCGTCTGTGTCCAGAGCGTTACGCCGCCTTCCACGTTCAGCGCCAGCACGTTATCGTTCTGGTCCACCAGGTAGATACGCCCGCCATCGACGATGAAATCATTCACCGAGCCCAGCTCGCGTTTCCACATAATCTGACCGGAGCGCAGATCCAGCGCGGTCAGGTTGCCGTTGTACGCCAACGCATACACCACGCCATTAACAACAACCGGCGTTGTGTCGACGTCGCTCAGACGATCGATCTCGGTCGCACCTGTCGCCTGCGAAATACGCTGCTGCCAGATCATCTGGCCGCGCTGCATCAGCACCGCGCTGACGCGGCCGTTATCGCCGCCCACAATGGCTGCGCCAAAGGCGGACGCCGGTGCGGATTCGCCGCGCAGCGAGAGCGACGGCATATCCAGATTGACGGTCCACTTAATCGCGCCGTCGCTTTCGTTCAGCGCCTGCAGCATACCGTTGCTGGTATGGATAAGCACCAGGCCGTCGCTGACTACCGGACGGGAAAGCGCTTCGCCCGCCACTTTGGTCTGCCAGGCGATGGAGCCGTCAGACGTGTTCAGCGCATACACCTGCGCTTTTTCGCTGCCCACGTAAACGTGCGCGCCGACGGCAGTCAGGCCGCCTGAGAGCAGCGCCGGACGGTTACGGGAGAAGAAGCCGGTTTTCTCAGAGAGATCGATGCTCCAGATTTCTTTGCCATCCTGCGAGTTAACGGCTTTCACCGTGCCGCGACGATCAGCCGCGTAGACGTTGCCATCAAGAAACGCCGGATGCAGGTTGGAATAAAAATCGCCAATTCCGCTGCCCACGGAGGTGTCCCACGCGACTTGCGGCGAGAACTGGTTTTCAACGGTTGGCAGCGGCGACATTTTCACTACGTCTTCTTCACCGCTAAACAGTGAGCAACCGCTTAACAGCGTGACGGAAAGCATCGCTGGCAAAACTAATTTACGCAATTGCATCGGGTCCCTCTCAGATGGACAAGTTATTGATTTTCATCTGCATCATATCGCCAAGCGCCGGAGAATTTTTATCATCCGCCCCTTTGCTCCAGGCATCGCGCGCGCCCTGTTTATCGCCTTTGCTCAGCAGCGCATCGCCACGCAGATCGGCCACCATCGCCGACCAGTTTTCGCCTTTGACGCTTTCCAGGGTTTTCAGCGCGGCATCCGCCTGTTTCTGCTGGATCTGAATGCGCGCCAGGCGCAGATTAATCAGCGAGCGCAGATTCTCGTCCTTCGTGTTCTCAAGGCCCTTCTGTAACTGCTGCGCGGCGTTGGTGAGATCGTTTTTATCCACATAACGCTGCGCCAGTTCCAGCGCGGCCAGCGCACCGTAGGTGTTTTGATTCTGAGCGACGAACTGCTGCGCCGCGCTCAGGGTTTTCGGATCGTCAGCGCGCACATCGGTCATTACATTCTGATAATGCAGCGAGGCTTCGCGGGCGGAATCGACCTGCGACCCGTTCCAGAAACGCCAGCCGACGAGCGCGCCAATCCCTAATACCACACCCACCGCCAGCGCTTTGCCATTTTCAGCAAAGAAACGCTTTACCGCGTCGAGCTGCTCGTTTTCGTTCTCGTAAATTTCCACGCAGTCCTTCTCCTTAACGATATGTCGCCGGGAAATCAGCCCAGCAGCGTCTGCAGATGCGCGGCCAGCTCGCTTTGCGCAAGCGCCTGCTGCTCACCTGAGCGCAAATCTTTCACCACAACCTGACGGTTGGCGACTTCGTCCTCGCCCAGAACCAGCGCGATGCGCGCGCCCCATTTGTCTGCGCGCGCGAACTGTTTCTTAAAGTTGCCGCCGCCATAGTTGGTCATCAGCTTGCAGCCTGGCAGCGCGTCACGAACCCGCTCGGCCAGTTGCATTGCCGCCGACTGCGCGCCGTTGCCGGACGCAATCAGGTATATATCGACAACAGGATCCGCCGTAAATTCCGGATTAACCGCCTGAACGAGTAAAACGAGGCGCTCAAGGCCCATCGCGAAGCCCACCGCCGGGGTCGCGCGGCCTCCTAACTGCTCAACCAGACCGTCGTAACGACCGCCCGCGCACACCGTACCCTGCGAGCCGAGGCTCGTGGTCACCCACTCAAACACGGTGCGGTTATAGTAGTCGAGGCCGCGCACGAGGCGCTGGTTAACGGTGTAAGCGATACCGGCATCGTCAAGGAACGCGCACAGGCCCGCGAAATGTTCGCGGGACTCTTCATCCAGATAATCGCCCAGCATCGGCGCGTCGTTTAACAGCGCCTGTACATCCGGGTTTTTGGAATCGAGCACGCGCAGCGGGTTCGAATACATGCGGCGTTTGCAGTCTTCATCGAGCTTATCGACGTGCTGCTCAAGGAAGGCAATCAGGGCGTCGCGGTAGTTAGCGCGCGCTTCCAGCGAACCGATGGAGTTCAGCTCCAGCGACACGTGCTCAGCGATGCCCAGCGCTCGCCACCAGCGGGCCGTCAGCATAATGAGTTCGGCGTCGATATCCGGGCCCTGCAGGCCAAACACTTCTGCACCTAACTGATGGAACTGACGATAGCGGCCTTTCTGCGGACGTTCGTGACGGAACATCGGGCCGATGTACCACAAGCGCTGTTCCTGATTGTACAGCAGACCATGTTCGATGCCGGCGCGCACGCAGCCCGCGGTGCCTTCAGGACGCAGGGTCAGGCTGTCGCCGTTGCGGTCCTCAAAGGTATACATCTCTTTTTCAACCACGTCGGTCACTTCACCGATAGCGCGTTTGAACAACGGGGTCTGCTCTACAATCGGCAAACGGATTTCGCTGTAACCGTAGCTGCCGAGCACCTGCTTGAGTGTGCCTTCAATGCGCTGCCAGATGGCGGTATCGCCCGGCAGGTAATCGTTCATGCCGCGGATGGCTTGAATGTTTTTTGCCACGTTTATTCTCTTTTTCTATACAAAAAATGAACCCGAAACAGACCGCTCCGGTGTGGCTGGGGCGGTTCGCGGGTTCAATCATACACGGGAAGCACGCCGCTTCCCACGTTTGCGTTATTTTTCCAGCTGCTGCACGCTGATACGACGGCTCTCGTCGAGCATTGACGCCTTGGCGCGAATGCGCGCTTCGAGTTGCGTAATCATGTCGTCGTTATCGAGGCGGTCTTTGCGCACGCCTTCTTCATAGAAGCCGCTTTTCTTGTTGCCGCCGGTGACGCCAAGTGTGGAGATCAGCGCTTCACCCGGACCATTCACCACGCAGCCGATGATAGAAACATCCATCGGCGTGATGATATCTTCCAGGCGCTGCTCCAGCGCGTTCACCGTGCCGATAACATCGAACTCCTGGCGGGAACAGGTCGGGCAGGCGATAAAGTTAATGCCGCGCGAGCGAATACGCAGGGATTTCAGAATGTCGAAACCGACTTTGATCTCCTCCACTGGATCGGCCGCGAGCGAAACACGCAATGTATCGCCGATCCCTTCAGAGAGCAGCAGCCCAAGACCGATCGCGGATTTCACCGCGCCAGCACGGGCACCGCCCGCCTCGGTGATCCCAAGATGCAGCGGCTGATCGATCTGTTTCGCCAGCAGGCGATAAGACTCGACCGCCAGGAAAACGTCAGAGGCTTTCACGCTCACTTTAAACTGATCGAAGTTCAGCCTGTCGAGATGATCGACATGGCGCATGGCGGATTCCAGCAGCGCCTGCGGCGTCGGCTCGCCATACTTTTCCTGAAGATCTTTCTCAAGCGATCCGGCGTTCACGCCGATGCGGATCGGAATGTTTTTATCGCGCGCGCAATCCACGACGGTACGAATGCGCTCTTCATTGCCGATATTGCCGGGGTTGATGCGCAGGCAGTCGACACCGTATTCCGCCACTTTAAGCGCGATGCGGTAGTCGAAGTGAATATCCGCGACCAGCGGCACACTGACCTGCTGCTTGATGAGACGAAACGCCTCGGCGGCATCCATCGTTGGCACCGAGACGCGAACGATATCCGCGCCCACGCGCTCCAGCGCTTTGATTTGGTTTACCGTCGCCTCGACATCCGTCGTGCGGGTATTGGTCATCGACTGCACGGCGATGGGTGCGCCATCGCCGATGGGGACGTTACCGACGTATATCCGTTTCGATTTTCTACGCTGAATGGGCGCTTCATTATGCATGACAAATCTCCCTCATTGCCCGTCTGTTACTGCGCTACTGATTGTTCGGCATTGAGGGTCAGACGTGCAACCTGGTTAGTTCTGATAAAACGGCTCAAATCCACCGGTTTGCCCTGGTACTGAATCTGCACTGCCGACGGCGCGCCGATTTTAAGGCGGTACGGCGCCTGACCGGACAGATTCAGATTAGTATCTTTACGTTGCAGACCGCTGAATAATTTCTTACCGGTCGCGTCAGTGACTTCAAGCCAGCAATCGGCGGTGAAATTCATCACCAGCGCGTTGGCGTCCGCCGCAGGCGCAGTGGAAGCCTGGCCTACCGGCAGCTGACTTTGTGCCGGCTGCGTCGTATTCTGCTGCGCCGCGGTGTCGGTGTTCGCCTGGCTCGGCGGCACCACCACTGGCTGCTGGCTCGCCGTATTTGGCGACGGCATCGGCGTCGGCTGCGGGTTGTTAGACGCGGTGTTCTGCGTATCGCCAGACGGCAAATCGGCAGGCGGCGTCGCCTGATCCTGCGACGCGTCAGCGGTGTTATCGGTATTCAGAGGAACGGATTGCGGGCTGTTGGCCGCGTTCTGGCTCAGCTCAGCGCTGGACTGATCCGCCATGGTGCTGATTTCTTCCTGCTGCGCTTTGTGGTTTTGCCACCACCACGCGCCTGTCAGGCCGACCACCACAAAAAGCACAAGCCAGGTGAAACTCATCAGCCAGCCGTCACGTTTTTTACGGCTTTTGCCAAGCGCGTAGGTTTGCATCGGCGCGACCTGAGCGGTTCTCACCGGCGCCTGTTTGGCGAGCATCGGCAGCAGTTCTTCTTCCGGAACGTGCACCAGACGCGCATAAGAACGGATATAACCGCGCAGGAACGTGGAAGCCAAATCGGCAGGCGCTTTGTCCTCTTCGATGTCGCGAACCGTCGATACCTTCAGGCATAAACGTTCCGCCACAACCTGTTGGCTGAGTCCCAGTTGTTCACGGGCCAGGCGCAGACGCTCACCCGTGGTGTGTGGTGCATTTTCTTCGTGAGTGGCTTCAGTATTCATTAGCTACAACTGCTGGTACTGTTTTCATTAGGAACCTGGCACCGGCAGGAATAAGACAACGTTTCGCTGCCCTGTCTGCCCATACCGCGAAATCATTCTCATCGAACACGCACATAACGCGTATCCGTTACCCGTTTCCGTATTTTAACGCCTCAGACGGCATAACGCCGCAGGCGATAAGCAGAAACGTTAGTTAACCATAGCCAGCTTTTTATCCGGTGTCTGTTAAGTAACGCCAGATAAGCCAGAAAGCCCCAGCTAACATGTTGTTGCGACGCTACATACTGCCTCAAAGCACAGAGAAACGCACCGTAATTATTTACCCTGCACGCTTCTTTACGCAGCAATCGCTGCGCCTGTGCGGAAAGTGGTCACGCGATAGCCTCCCCGCGTGACCTTACCGGCTTTTGGCTCGCTGTCAGACCGCCTTAACGGCAATCGGCTCACCCTGCATACGCTTGCGCATAGTGCGTTTGGTACGATCGATAACATCGCCCGCCAGCTGCCCACAGGCCGCGTCGATATCGTCACCGCGTGTTTTACGCACGATTGTGGTGAAACCGTAGCTCATCAGCACTTTAGAGAAGCGATCGATACGGCTGTTAGAGCTGCGGCCATACGGCGCGCCCGGGAAGGGGTTCCACGGAATCAGGTTGATTTTGCACGGCGTATCTTTTAGCAGTTCCGCCAGCTGATGCGCATGCTCGGTGCCGTCGTTCACGTGATCCAGCATCACATATTCGATGGTCACGCGGCCCTGATTGGCGTTGGATTTGCCGATATAACGACGCACGGCAGCGAGGAACGTCTCGATATTGTACTTTTTGTTGATAGGCACAATTTCATCGCGAATTTCATCGTTCGGCGCATGCAGGGAGATAGCCAGCGCAACGTCAATCATATCGCCAAGCTTATCCAGCGCCGGCACAACGCCGGAGGTTGAGAGCGTGACGCGGCGTTTAGACAGCCCAAAGCCAAAATCATCGAGCATGATTTCCATCGCCGGAACGACGTTGGTCAGGTTCAGCAGCGGCTCGCCCATGCCCATCATCACCACGTTGGTGATAGGGCGCTGGCCGGTCACTTTCGCCGCGCCAATGATTTTAGCCGCGCGCCACACCTGGCCGATAATTTCAGACACGCGCAGGTTACGGTTAAAGCCCTGCTGCGCCGTTGAACAGAATTTGCACTCCAGCGCGCAGCCCACCTGGGAGGAAACGCACAGCGTGGCGCGGTCATCTTCAGGAATATAAACCGTCTCGACGCGCTGATCGCCGACCGCAATCGCCCACTTAATGGTGCCGTCAGAAGAGCGCTGCTCTTCGACCACTTCCGGCGCCCGGATTTCCGCCACTTCCTTGAGCTTACCGCGCAGCACTTTGTTGATGTCGGTCATCTCATCGAAATCATCACAGCAGTAGTGATACATCCATTTCATCACCTGATCGGCGCGAAACGGCTTTTCACCCAGCGTTTTGAAGAACTCGCGCATCGCCTGGCGGTTCAGATCGAGGAGGTTAATTTTTTCAGATTTAATAGCAGGCGCCGCTGAGGCATCCTCAGGCGTGACAATGTGTTCAGACATATTCGATCCTGGCCTCGTTGTTACACGTTACGGCCTCTGGAGGGTTGATAAAAAAGAAACGCCCCGGTCAGAGCAGGCTCATCCGGGGCGCAGCATTGTACAAATTCTATGGCAGTGACGCCACGGCTTAAAGCGACATCATGAAAATAAAATGTAAATGTCTCTTTGCCGTTTCGCTTATTAGCGAGTGCGCGGGCAGATTTCGCCTTCGCCGAAGAAGTAGGCGATTTCGCGGTTAGCAGACTCAACGGAATCGGAACCGTGGGTGCCGTTTTCGGTGAAGCTGTCTGCGTAATCAGCGCGCAGAGTACCTGCCAGCGCGTTTGCCGGGTTGGTCGCGCCCAGCAGGTCACGGTGACGCTGTACCGCGTTTTCGCTTTCCAGTACGGAAACTACGATCGGGCCAGAGGTCATGAATTCCACCAGACCGTCAAAGAACGGCTTGCCTTCGTGCTCGGCATAGAAACCGCGCGCCTGCTCAACGGTCAGGTGCAGCATTTTGGTACCGATGATTTTGAAGCCTGCGGATTCAAAACGCGCGAAAATGCTGCCGATAACGTTTTTAGCGACTGCGTTCGGTTTGATGATGGAAAAAGTACGCTCGATTGCCATGATTACCTCTGTAAGTTGTTCTGTTTGCCCGACAGGCAAGTTTAGAATTGGCGGCGATTATAATGAGCATCGAAAGCCTTGCCTACCTTCGGGGATAACATTTTTTTAAAATAATATGAGCTTCGGCAACACTTCATGCCATAAGCGTGCTTTTCAGGCGTCTTTCCTTATTCCACCCGGAACTGTGCAGCCGCAATCTGCCCTGCTTCATCCATCAGCAAAACCTGATAATCCCCGCTTTTATCAAAGGTCAGCGTCACGCTGTCGCCTTCTTTATCAAGCGGTTCGCCGTTTAAAAACCACCAGTGGCGTCCGCCACCGCCCTGACTGCGCAGCGGCAGCGACAACGCGGCTTGCCCTGGTAGTCGTTTCAGCACAGCCCCTTCGCTTACGCCGGTGAGCAGCAGCGGCACCTGATCCTGCTGATGAACTGGCGGACACTGCGCTGAAACCGGCGGCAGGCGGGCGGCCCGCCGCTCGGCGGGCGGCAGCCACGGTTCAAGCGGCAGCGGCCAGAGCAACAGGCGGCTTTCGGAAACATGCGGGCAATCCGCTGCCACCCGCTCGCCCTTCGCATTTAGCCACAGCGGGAACTGAATGCCCCGGCTTCCTTCCTGCCCTTCGGCAAGCAGCGTTGGCGGTTCGCTGTTATCAAGAAGCCACGTCGATAACCGGCGGCGGCAGTTGCTGTCTCCCGCCGGTAAGTGCTGCCCGCCCGGCCAGCAGATGGTACCTGCCGACACCGAAGCCGGGCGCGGATCGACGGGTTGTCTCGCCTGCTGCACCGCCGAGGCGGCCCCCGCCTGTAACAGGTTATTGACCTGATTCAGCACCGGCACGGCGCTTGCGAAACCAAACTGTCCGGCGACCGGTGTCGCATCCGGGCGTCCGGTCCAGATGCCAATCAGATAGCGCGACGTCACGCCGACAGCCCAGGCATCGCGATAACCGTAACTGGTGCCGGTTTTCCAGGCGAGCGGCACCACCTGCGGCAGTGAACCGTCCGGCAGCGGCTGCGCCTCGTTCGCAAGAATGCGGCGGATAATCCATGCCGCGCCCGGTGACATCAGCGGACGCTCTACCAGCGGATCGCCCTTCACCACGCGCAGGCGCGCCGCCTGCCCGTGACGAGCGAAAGCGCTGTAGGCCGCCACAATCTCATCAAGTCTTGCGCCCGCGCCGCCCAGGATCACCGCGAGGCTTGGCTGCGCCGTCGGCGGAAAACGCAACGCCAACCCGACATTACGCAGCTTCGCCGTAAAACGCTTCGGCCCGTAGGCTTCCAGCACCTGAACGGCGGGCAGGTTCAGCGAACGCACCAGCGCCTCGCTCATGCTCACCGGTCCGTTAAAACCGCTGTCGAAATTGCCGGGCCGGTAATCCCCGAAGCGACGCGGCACATCCTGTAACAGCGACGCCGGATGAATAAGCCCCTCATCCAGCGCCAGCCCGTAGACAAACGGTTTTAACACCGAACCGGGTGAACGAATCGCGGTGACCATATCGACATGACCAAAGCGGGCATCATCGTTGATATCCGCCGAACCGACCCAGCCGCGCACTTCCATGGTGGTGTGATCGACCACCAGGATAGCCAGCGACGTCCGCGCCGGGAGGCGGCCTTTCCAGTTCAGCGCGAGATCTTCAAGCTGGCGCTGTAAAGCGGCGTCAAGCGTAGTGGTGATTTTGGTGTCGCGACGTTGCGTCACCAGCCGCCGCGAGAGCAGGGGTGCCAGTTGCGGCATCTGACGCGGAGCCAGCCAGACCGGTTCTTCCAGCGACTCGCGTACCTGTTTTTCACTCCAGACGCCCTGCGTCGCCATGCGGCGCAACACCTTATCGCGCGCCGCCTGCGCGCGGTCAGGCCAGCGGTCAGGCCGGAGCCTGCTTGGGGCCTGTGGAAGCACCGCCAGCAGCGCGGCATCGGAATAGCTAAGTTGCGAAGGCGGTTTGCCGAGATATACCCAGCTGGCGGCCCCGATGCCCTGTAGCGTGCCGCCAAACGGCGCGCGGTTCAGATAGAGCGTGAGTATCTCGGCTTTGGAGAGATGCCATTCAAGCTGCATCGCCCGCCATACCTGGCGCAGCTTACCGCCAAAGGTACGCGGATGCGGATCCAGCAGGCGCGCCACCTGCATGGTAAGCGTACTGCCACCGGAGACAACCGAGCCGGAGCGCAGATCCTGCCAGGCCGCGCGTGCGATCGCGAGCGGGTTAATACCGGGGTGACGCCAGAACCAGCGATCTTCGTAGTTCAGCAGCGCCTCAAGGTAACGCGGCGAGACATCGTTAATGGTGACCGGGTAGCGCCAGATGCCGTTTTTGTCGGCGAAGCGCCACAGCGGCGTGCCGTCCTGGGCCACGACCACGCGCGCGGGCTGCACTTCATATAACGGCAGCGGCCAGCACTTATCGGCAAGCCATAGCGCAGCGCACAATAAAAGCGGCGCCGCCGCCAGAATTATCCAGCGGCGGCGCCTTTTACACAGGCTTTTAATCACAGCTCACCTGTCAGGGGTTAATGGTCAGCGCAGGGATGGTCGCACCGGTCGAACGCCATTGTGGCACATACATCGACTCCACCTGCGGCGCGGGCACTTTATAGGTGCCCGGCGTCACGGCGCGCGCCATGTAGACCAGCGTGGCGTTAACGCCTTCGTTCACCGGCAGCGCCGCGACGAAGCGGTCGTCACGAAACTCCATATGCTGAATATCCATCTGCTGCATCCGGTTGATGAGATCGCTCGCCTCACCCGCGCTACTCAGACTGGCGCTGGCGTTCGCCAGGTTCTGGTTCTCAAGCTCCAGCCCGGCCGGGAGAAGATCGACCACCAGCGCGTCAGGCACCGTTTTGCTGGCTGAAACTTCAAGCCACACCAGCACCAGCTCGCCGCTCTTCAGGTTGGAGAGCGAAATCGACTCGCCTTTGCTGTTGAGGTAGTGACGCTCAATATGCAACACGTTACTTGACGGCTGCGGCGCGACATCCGGGTAACCCTGGCTGTCAAGACGCAGCCAGAGCGGGGTCTGTGCCGTGTTGGTGACCTGCAACGCGCCAAGCTGATCGGCGTTAAGCGCGACGCTCTGCGCTTTGTCACCACTCATGAACTGGCCTGCCAGCGTGGTTTGCGCCTGCCAGTTCCCCGGCTGGTTTACCAGATTGCGGCCCGCCAGGAACAGCGCATTGCTTTCCTGGGTGGAGAGCCAGCGCTGACCATACGCTTCATCAGACAGCGCGTTAAGCAGCGTACTTTGCGTGTCGGCCTGCAGGTTATATTCCTGCAACAGGCTCAGCTTCAGCGCATCGTCACGCAGATCGCTGCCGTAGTCGCCAAGCCAGACATCATTATGCGGCCGCTCGGTTTTGAGCCCGAGATCCAGCGCGGCTTTACTGCGCGGCGCATCGCCCATCAGTTTCAGCGCCACGCCAAGCTGCACCAGCGGCAGACCGCCGCCCGCTTGCGCGCGATGCTCCCAGAGGTCGCGCAGCGCGCCGAGCGGCGCTTTCTGCTGACGAGCCAACACCAGGCCCGCATAGGCCTGCACCGCAAAGCGCGAGGCCGCGTTATTTTCGCTGTAGCGCAGCGCGATGGTGGCCGGATCCTGGAGATAACGCAGCAGGCGCGCGTTAGCTTTATTTAAAGCATCAGCCGGCACGCTGTAGCCCTGTTCGCCCGCGCGTACCAGGAAATCGGTCACATAGGCCGTCGCCCAGTACTCTTCCGGGCTTTCTTTATCCCACAGCCCAAAACCGCCCTCTTCACGCTGCATCTCCAGCAGGCGGGCAATGCCGATATCCACCGCCGCGCGGCGCTGTTCATCGGTGTCGCCTTTGATGCCGAGCGCTTTAAGCTGCGCGGCGTTGGTGTAGAGCGACGGGAAGAGGCCGCTGGTAGTCTGCTCAAGGCAGCCATACGGATACGCGCGCAACTCTTCAATGTAGCGGGCGATGTTCAGCGGCGGACGACCGCTTAACAGCAATCGGCCTTCCAGCGTGGAGGCGTTAAGCCCCTGCAGATGCGTGGCCGGTACGGTCCAGATTTCGCCTGCGCGCAGCATCGCGCCGCTGTTGATAGTCTGTGCCGGATACGCCGGACGCACGCCGATTTTCCACTCGCGGTTGATGGGCGCGAAACGCTCGCCCGGCAGTGAAAGCCCGGTGATCTGCGCCTGTACCGCGCCATCGCCAAACCCGTTGCTGGCAGCGACCGGCACGTACAGCGTTGTGCGCCCGCCCGCTTTCAGGTTCACCTGCTGGCTCGACTGCGCATCAAGGCGCACGAGCCCGCTGGCGCTAAAGGTGACGTTAAGCTGCTGCGGCTGTTCGGTCAGGTTCGTGACATCCAGCGCCAGGCGCGAGGTATCACCACCCGCGAGGAAGCGCGGCGTACTCATCTCGGCAATCACCGGTGCTGCCACAATCACTTTGCTTTCGCCGCTGCCGAAGCGGTCGTCGCTCCAGGCCTGCGCCATCACGCGCAGTTCACCGTTAAAGTCGCCGACAGGCAGCGTAATTGTGCCTTCACCCTGGTCGTTTAACTGCACCGGCACCGCCTGTTCAGCGATGATAGTCACATGGTTGACCGGCGGTTTGCCGCCGCGGTTCAGCTCGTCGCCGTCGCCACCAAAGCGCAGCGCCGCCAGACGGCCCTGTCCTTCAATGACCTGGCCGTAGATATCATAGATATCCGCGCCATAGCGTTTCTTACCAAAGAAGCCGCGCCACGGATCCGGCGTGACGTAGTCGGTGATGTTAAGCACGCCGCTGTCCACGGCGGAAACCAACACGTTGATCTGCTTCGGCAGCTCGCCGTTTTTCACGCTGGCTTTCACTTTCACCGACAGCGTGCTGTCCGGGCGCATCTTCGCGGGGGTTTCCAGCGATAAATTCAGGCGACGGTTTTCATCGCCCATCGGCAGATGCAGCAGGCCGACCGCGCGTTTTTGCGTCGCGGAGCGGGATTTATCGCCAGGGCGCACCACCAGCGTGCTGAGATAGAGATCGTGACGCTTCCAGGCTTTATCCACCGGAATGTCCAGATCGAGGCCTTTCTCCGGCACGTCGATCTCCTGCCACCACAGCGGGCCTTCAGAGGATTCCACCATTGCATAGCCTTTGCCTGCGGCTGGCGCGGCGATATGCAGCTTGATGGTGTCGCCTGGCTGATAGAACGGCTTATCAATTTTCAGCGTCACACGGTCCGGGCGCGGCGCGCTGGCACCGTCGTTGTTATCCTGCCAGCTGTAACCCGCCCAGAAGCGCACACTGCTGACGAGATCGTCAGGCGAGACGACCTCCAGGCGATAGGAACCCCACTCCACCGGGAAGCTGACTTTGCCGGTTTCACCCGCCGCCAGATCGATAGTCTGCTCGGCTTCCACCAGATCTTTCTGATCGAACTGCGACAGCCAGCCTTCAGAATCTGACCAGTTCCAGTAATAGTCGCGGCGCTCGCGCACCAGGCGCACTTTGAGGCCTTTGACCGCGACTTTTTCACCCTGCGCGTTGGCATAGACGATATCGAAACCGGCATTGCCGTTTTCATCGACCATCGGCTGACTGACGGTATCGTCGGTACGGTAGTCGTAAACCGCTTTCTCACCAAACTGCGGGCGAATACCCACCAGCGCGTCGGCAGGCCAGATGGCCTGTTCAACGCGGCGCGTCACCGGGCGACCGCCGGATTCCAGCAGGCTCGCCTGCAAAATCAGACGCAGCGGCGAGCGCACATCCTGCCACTGGCTTTCAGCAGCGACCTGCGCGACACCCGCGTCGTCAAGATTAAGCTGCACTTCATCCAGGCTGCGGGAGAGGTTTTCTTCCGCGATATTGCCGAACTGGAAGCCCGGCAGTTGCGCCACCGCGTCGCGCAGCGGACGCAGATAGAGCTGGCCCTGCAGACTGTTGCCCGCTGCAGGCGCGCCGTAGAGGTAATGACCTTCGATACCAAAATTGACGGTATCAGCAGGTGCCAGAGGCGTTTTCTGCACGTTGAGATTGAGCGCCATCCGCTCCGGCATAAAGTCTTCCACATGGAAGAGCCAGTTACGGTTCTGGTTGTCGCCGGTATTGGCGCGGATCACCCATTGGCCGGTGGCGGCCTGAGCATCCAGTTTCCAGGTCAGTTGATAAAGCCCGTTATTCGGCTCCACCACCTGCGTGCGCGCCACCTGGCCATCCGGGCGCACCACTTCAAATTTTACCGGCTGCGCCGTCAGCGGCTTGCCGTCGCTGTCGCGCAGCAGGCCATTAACGATCACCGTCTCACCCGGGCGGTAAAGATCGCGCGGGCCAAACATAAAGAACTGTTTGCTGTAGCCGCGATCGCCATCGATATCAAACTCGGCGAGATCCAGCGCCGGCAGGTTGAGATCGAGCATCGTGGTCTGCTCGCCCATACGGGCCAGCACCAGCGCCGCCTCTTTCGGGTTTTCCAGACGCACGTGACCGGTGCTGTCGCTGGTCGCTTGCGACAGTGTCTGCCCTTTGTCATTCAGCAGACGGACTTCGACGCCGCTTTGCGCCGCGCCGTTCTCCAAGCTCTGGGTGAAGATGTCCATGCGGTCGTGGTAGCGGTGCAGCGAAAGACCGACATCGCTCAGCGTAAAGAGCGTCGCGGCGTTGCTGTAGTTGTAGTGCCCCGCCTGGTTCATTACCGCCAGATAGACGCCCGGCTGTTGCAGCGGCTTGATGTCGCTTAACGGCAGCAGCAGTTTTTCGCGCGTATTGCGGGCCGGGTTGAGATCAAAACGCCCGGTATAGACCAAATCCGCCATTTTCAGCAGCTGGTCTGATTCCCAGTTACTGAGTGAATTACGGTACTCCCACTGGCTCACCATCGCCGCCAGCGATTCCGGTTTCACCCGGTAAAAGTTAACGTCGACGCTTGAGATATTGAGCGCCATCACCGGCAGACCCTGCACGACTTTGGTCGGCAGCAGCGAGCCGCGGCTGGCGAACCCGACGCTTGGCGCGATATCGCGCGTGGTCAGGGTTTTCTCATACGCTATGCCGAAAGTGGCCTTATTTAGCGCCAGCAGTTCGCGATCGACGCTCAGCACCAGTTCACGGTTCGGCTCCAGATGGCGCAGACGCAGCTCTTTTAAGTTCGGTGCAAGCTCCCACGCGCCGTCCACCTTGCCGTCTTTCTTATCGACAAGATGCACCACGCGGCCGAAATCCTGGTTGGGATCGAGCGGCACCGAGAAGGTGAGCACCAGCGTACTGGCACCATCAAGCTGAACCTCGGAGGCGTCCAGTAATTTGAGTGGTTTTCCGGCGCTTTGCTGCGCCAGTTTTTGCAGGTCAGCCGCCTGGAGCTTTGCCTGGGGCGCCGGAGCGCTACTCTGGGCCGCAGGCGCGGTGGAATCGGCGGAAGCACTCTCCTTGTCGTCGCACCCGCCGAGAGTGAAAGACGCCAGTAACGCTGTCGCGATGACAGCCAGACGCAATGATTTCATAGTTTTCCCTGGCCGTAGTGGCCGTCGGTTGCCGGTAACGGCGGCTATTATGCTTAAAAGCTGTGACAAAAAAAAACCACCAAAAATAAATAGCGGAAGATGCTTTGCAAATTCCTTGCAACGGCCTGCAAAACGCTAACTTTCTCTCCACTTCCCGCCGGATGTTACCGCGATCACAGTGCATAACGTTACATGTTACCTTTAGAGTTATTTGTTTTTAAAACAATTAGATAACTGGATTTTGAAGGCAGCGGGTTGCTACCTTTGAGCGGTGCCTCTGCACATCAGGTGGTTTAGCCAGACGATAAAAAAGAGAGAGCTAAATGAGATACGCCGTAAACGCCCTACAAAACTTTGGCAAGTCCCTTTATGGACCGGTATTAATCCTGCCGATTGTCGGCCTGTTTATCGCCTTCGGCAACGTACTCGGCAACGGCAGCCTGGCGGGTTACCTGCCGTTTCTCGGCCATCCGGCGCTGCAGCACACCGGTCAGCTTATCGCTAAATCGGCGGTCTCGGTGCTGGCGAATCTGGCGCTGGTCTTCGCCGTCGGCATTCCCATCGGTCTTGCGGCGCGCGACAAAGGCTACGCGGCGCTGACAGGGCTGGTGACGTTTGTTGTTTTTATCAACGCCATGAATGTGACGTTACAGCTACAGGGCGAACTGGCACCGGCCGATCAGATGCGCGCGGCAGGGCAAAGCATGGTGCTTGGCGTGCAGGTGCTGGAGATGGGCGTATTTGCGGGCATTCTGACCGGCGCTCTCTCCGGCTGGCTCTATAACCGCTACTCCGGTGTCCAGTTCTCGGGTGCGATGGCGATTTACTCCGGCCACTGCTTTGTCGCCATCATTATGCTGCCCGTCTCGATGATATTGGGCGTAGTGATGAGTGAGATCTGGCCCTTCGCCCAGCACGGCATCAGCGCGATGGCGCTGGCGATTAAAGGCGCAGGCCCGTTTGGCGTGGCGGTGTATGGCTTCCTGGAGCGCATTCTGGTGCCGACAGGCCTTCATCATCTGGTCTATACGCCGTTTCTCTATACCGAACTCGGCGGCACTCAGGACGTCTGCGGTACGGTCTACCAGGGCGCGCGCAATATCTATTTTGCCGAGATGGCCTGCCCTTCCGTCACGCAGTTAAGTCCGACCGTGGTCTGGGACGCGCGCGGCATCAGCAAAATGTTCGGCCTGCCCGCGGCGGCGCTGGCGATGTATATGACGGCCAAACCAGAGCGCAGGGCCGCCGCCAAAGCGATTCTGATCCCGGCGGCGCTGACGTCGCTTCTGGTAGGCGTCACCGAGCCTATCGAATTTTCATTCCTGTTTATCGCCCCGCTGCTGTTTGTGGTGCACGCGGTGCTGACCGGCATCGGCATGATGCTGTTTTATCTGCTGGACGTTCACGCCATCGGCGCTAACGGCATTATCGATTTCATTCTCTACAACCTGCCGCTTGGCACCACGAAATCAAACTGGCCGATGTATCTGCTGGTGGGGCTGATGATGGCGGTGCTCTATTTCACTGTGTTCCGCTTCCTGATTCTGCGCTTCAACATGAAAACGCCGGGGCGCGAGGATGACGACCAGGAGACGCGCCTCTACAGCAAGCAGGAATATCAGGCGAAAGGCACAAACGACGGTCTGGGCGAGGCGATTATCGAAGGCCTGGGCGGTCGGGCCAACATCGAAGTGGTTGATAACTGCTACACCCGGCTGCGCGTCACGGTGCGCGACGTGGCCACTATCGATGAGCCGCGCCTGAAATCAACCGGCGCAAAAGCGGTGATTAAACAAGGCAATAACGTTCAGGTGGTCTATGGGCTGCATGTAAAAAAAATGCGTGAAGCCGTTGAAATGTTTCTCTGACAGGAGCTGATGATGTTGAAACCTCCCTTTATTCTTGCTATCGCCGGCGGCGGCAGCACCTATACGCCAGGTATTGTAAAAAGCCTGATGGTGCGCTTAAGCGATTTTCCGCTCGCCGAAATTCGTCTCTATGACATCGACAGCGCGCGTCAGGAGACGATCGCGCCGGTGGTGGAGAAAGTGATCCGCGATCACAGCCAGACCATTAAATTCACTACCACCAGCGACCCGGAAGTGGCGTTCAGCGGCGCGCATTTTGTCTTCGCCCAGATGCGCGTCGGCCAGTACAAAATGCGCGAGCAGGATGAAAAAATCCCGCTGCGTCACGGCGTGGTGGGCCAGGAAACCTGCGGGCCTGGCGGCCTCGCTTACGGCCTGCGCACTATTCTGCCGATGGTCGAACTTATCGATATGGTCGAGCGTTACGCCGATGAAAAAGCCTGGATTGTGAATTACTCCAACCCGGCGGCGATTGTGGCGGAAGGCGTGCGACGCCTGCGCCCCACCGCTCGCGTGCTCAATATCTGCGATATGCCGGTGGCGGCGATGCGCAACATGGGCGCGATTCTCGGGGTCGACCGCCATAAGCTTGAAGTGGATTACTTCGGCCTGAACCACTTCGGCTGGTTCACTCGCGTGCTGGTGGATGGCGAAGATCAACTGCCCGCGCTGCGCCGTCATATCGCGAAATTCGGCCTGCTGACCGAAGACGCGGCGCAGACCGATCCGCAGCACTCCGATCCGTCATGGGTGAAAACCTGGCGCAATATTAAGCCGATCATGGATCACTTCCCGGATTATCTGCCGAACCCGTATTTACAGTATTACCTGATGCCAAACGACATCGTCGAGCATCAGAACCCGGATTACACCCGCGCCAATGAAGTGATGGACGGGCGCGAGAAAAAACTGTTCGCGGCGGCGGAGGAGTACAAGCGCACCGGTATTCTGCCGGATGCGTTCCACGTAGGCGTTCACGGCGCGTTTATTGTGGATGTCGCCTGCTCGCTGGCGTTCGATTTACGCCAGCGGCATCTGGTGATTGTCGAAAACAAAGGTGCTATCGCCAATCTGCCTTACGACGCGATGGTGGAAGTGCCGGCGTATATCACCGCCGCCGGGCCGGAGCCGGTGCGTATGGGCGCGGTGCCGCTCTTCCACCAGACGCTGCTGATGCAGCAGCTTGCCTCCGAGCAACTGCTGGTAGAAGCCACGCTTGAAGGCAGTTACGAAAAAGCGCTGCAGGCGTTTACACTTAACCGTACTGTCCCCACGATGCAGCACGCTAAAGCGATCCTTGATGACATGATCGAGGCGAACCGCGACTACTGGCCGGCGCTGCAAAAAGCCTGGGTGAACGGAGAAGCGGCGTCATAACCGGAGCCTGCTCGCGACATCAATAATGATGGCTTGTGGCGAGGTGAAAAAGCGCTGACAATCCGTTTCTCAGCGATGACACGGAGAACGCCATGTCCACATCCTTTTTTGTCGCGAGCCACTGGCTTGCAGAGCATATCGACGATCCGGAAATTCAGATCCTCGACGCCCGTATGGCCCCTGCGGGCCAGGAGCACCTGCGCAATATGGCGCAAGAGTATCGCGCGGGCCATCTTCCCGGCGCGCGCTTTTTCGATATCGAAGCGCTGTCCGATCACTCTACCCCCCTGCCCCATATGATGCCGCGCCCGGAAGCGTTCGCGGTCGCGATGCGTGAACTGGGCGTCAGCCACGACAAACATCTGATTGTTTATGACGAAGGCAACCTCTTCTCGGCGCCGCGCGCCTGGTGGATGCTGCGCGCCTTCGGCGTACAGAATGTGTCGATTCTGGCGGGCGGCCTTGCCGAATGGCAGCGCGACGGTTTTCCGCTGGAAGAAGGTATGGTCGACGCGCCGGAAGGTGAGTTTGAAGCCAAATTTGACGACGGGCTGGTCAAACGCCTGACCGATGTCTTACTGGCAAGCCACGAGAAAACCGCACAGCTCGTTGATGCCCGCCCGGCGGCGCGCTTTAACGCCGAAGCCGATGAACCACGACCGGGCCTGCGGCGCGGCCATATTCCCGGCGCGCTGAACGTGCCGTGGACCGATCTGGTCGTTAAAGGCCAGCTGAAAACCACCGACGAACTGCGCGAGATATTCGCGGACCAGGGCGTGGATCTGCATCGCCCGATTATCGCCAGCTGCGGCTCCGGCGTGACGGCGGCGGTCGTGATGCTCGCCCTCGCCACTCTTGAGGCCAGCGATGTGAAACTCTATGACGGCTCCTGGAGTGAATGGGGCGCGCGCGACGATCTGCCCATCGAACCGGCGTCATAATGGATAACCGCCTGACGCCATTGCTGCTGCGCGGCGAGTCGCTGACCCGCGCCGAGTATCGCGTGCTTTCCCACCTGACGGCGCATCCGCTGCGGGTGGGGAATATCACGGTACGCGAACTGGCGCAGGAGACGTTTGTCTCCACCGCCACGATTATGCGGCTGTGCCATAAGCTTGGCTTCAGCGGTTACAGCGAACTTATCTGGCACTGTAAGCAACTGCTCACTGACACGCCCCATCTCGCCATTGAACCCGACGCCGCGCCCGATGTTCTGCCCGCCCTGTTTAACCGCTTTGTCGAAAATTATCAGCAGACCTTTCGCTGGGTAACGCCCGAAAAGATCGCCGCCTTCAGCGAGCTGCTGCGGGAAAAAGAGCGGTTTTTTCTCTACGGCGCGGGGTTTTCGTATCTCTTCGCGGAATATCTGACCAAAAAGCTACAGGTGCTCGGCAAGACGGCCTTTATCTCCGGCCCTGGTGACAGCCGTAATATTTTTCTCAGCAACGCGACGCGGTATGAAGTGTTTATTGCCGTCTCGCGCAGCGGCGAAACGGAACAGGTGCTCGACAAAGCGCGCATCGCCCGTAATGTCGGCATGGAGGTGGTGGCATTTACCCGCGCGTCGCCAAATCCGCTGGCGGCGCTGTCCGGGCTGCATTTTCCACTCTATGACGAGGCAATCCATTTCGCCGCCGAAGCGGCGGGGATCACCTCGTTTGAATCCAATCTGGTGATGCTTATCGACCTGCTGCTGTTACAGGCGCAGGCGTAACGGCGCGGCCAGCAGGCCGCGCCGCTTCCTTACGAGAAACGCGACAGCGCGTCGCGCGCGTGGATAGCGTTAAGGTTACGCACCAGCAACTCCACCAGCATGTCGGCGGAGTACGCCTTACGGCTCTCTCCTTCGCGAAGCCCGCCGATAAACACGAACGCCAGCTTACGTTTACCGCGCTTCACGCGGGTGAAGTTTTTCCAGCGGCCGCCGACGGCGCGCGGCGGCTCAAACCCTTCGCGATAAATCAGCGTCACGGTGGTGGTATCGTTGGCGGTTTGCACCGAGAAATCTTCAATGGCGCTCAGCGGAATACCCGCCGTGAACTGACGGCAGTGCAGCGAATCGGGCGTCATCGTCAGGAACGGGATCTCACGCTTCTGCCACTGCTGCCAGAGCACGTAACAGGTCAGTAAGCCCAGCAACCCCGTGCCAATCGCGATGGCGACGATTTTACCGTCAGCAATGCCCTGAATATTAAACGGATCAACGACTTTCAGCATGGCGACCGTCGCGACAAACAGCACCACCGCCAGAATACCGCCGACGAAAAAGACTTTTTTACCGGAGTAGAGCGTGACGGTCTCGCCAGACTGCTGCACCACCTCTTCCAGCTCGCGGCGAAACTCTTCGCGATGCTCAGCGGCTTTGCCGGCCAGCTCGCCGGTCATTTTGCCGGAAAGCGCCTCAGGCTGTGCGAACCACAGGCGCAGGTTTTCCCACTGATCCTGCGGCACCGCGCGGGTGGCATGCTGAATCAGCGTGTCGTCGATGGCGCAACCGAGCGCTTCGATACGCGCGCGTGACGGCGGGTGGCTGTCGGTCGGGTGCGCGGCTTTGTGCTCCAGATAAGCCTGGATATCGCCAAAGCCCTCTTCGCGCAAGCGAGTCACCAGCGCGGCCACCAGATCCTCAAAGCCCGGTTTGCCGTTAAAGAAATCGTCGAGCGTGTTGTTCAGCGGCTCACTGACGGCGGAAATACGCAGCAGCGATGACGCCAGCGCCTGCGGGGAGCTGGCGCGCGCGCCCATCTCATCGGCGGCGTGCTCGCGGATGCGGCTCCAGTGGCTCACCGTTTCATGCAGTTGCTCGATAAAATAGACGCCCATATAAAGCGACGGGTAAAGCACCACGTGATCGATAAACGGCGCGCTCTGCTGGTTTTGCGCCATGGTATTGATGCTGTTGGTAATGCCCGCGTACAGCGGCGCAAACCGCAGGCTGTACTGTGTATCCTGGCCTGCGAAGTGGCCCAGTTCGTGACCGATAACCGCGCAGGTTTCGTCTTTATCGAGCAGCGCCGCCCAGGTGAGCGGGAAATAGAGCGTCTGACCGGTTAACAGCGGGCCGTCTTCCAGCTGCACGCTGTTGGCGGTGACGTAAAAGCCTTCCAGCATACCGACCACGATGTTATCCGGCATCATCGCACCGGTTTTCTGCGACAGCGCTTCCACCATGCTCCAGAGCGCGGGCGCCTGTTCGCGGGTCAGGTTATAGCCCACCACTTCATTTGGCTCCGGCTGGAACAGCGCGAAGCAGCGGCGGATGCTGCCGAGGCTTTTGTAAAGCACCCAGAGAATACCGAACAGGATCACCAGCGCGAACAGCATCACTTTGATGCCGCCGGCGTTCATTTTGTAATGCGTGGCGAACCAGAGCGTCTCATACCCGACGACCGCGAACAGCGCCAGGCCGCAGCAGACAATCTGCGACACCATCAGCCACGGCAGCAGTTTGCGGCACTTATCAAATGCCTGTACCAGCGCATCCTGCGACTGCTTTGCGATGGTCACGCTGCGCCGACACAGCGCGATCGCTCCGGCGTTCAGCATCATGCACAGCAGCGCCAGCCCGACGGCGAAAGAGGCCAGCCCGCTCTGGGTGCGCGCCAGCATGATTTGGCCCGCGTATTCGTTCTGAACGCTCCGTTCGCTCTCAATCACTTCTGTCGCGGGAACGCGATAGTTTTTCCCGTCGCTGGTGAATTCAATGATTGCTTTCGGATCCTGTTTCAGCGCGTCGCTCGCCGTCTGAATCAGGCTGTTTGAGCTGTCGACGCTCTCCAGAATGTCGCTGACGCGCCAGTGCTGCCAGACGGCATAGCAGGCCACCAGCAGCGGCACCAGAAAAAGATAAGCGAGATGCTTCCTGTTCATCGTTACGTCGTTTCCTTGTTAATCCATAGACGGCGGGGACACGCCCCGCGGTTAAACGCGTCTGTCTGATAACAGACGCCTCCTCCCACAGCCCTCTGACGGGGCCGATGGGTTACTGCATCGTATCGAGCTGCGCCTTTACATCAGGGGCATGGAAATACATTTCGATCATCTCCATCAGCGCCTCCTGAGAAACCGGGTTGTTGTCGGCGTCATACAGCTTGCCATCTGCATCCAGCAGCATCAGACGCTCTTTTTTATTCACGTAGCGGTAAGGCCGAAAGCGCGCGCCAGCCAGTGCAGGTGGCTGATAGCCCTCTTTATATTCAAGGCCTATCATCATTTCCTTTTTTGCTGCCATGAACAGATAACTGGTCAGCGCTGAAAATGGCACAGGTTCTTTTAATTCACGGAAAATCAAATGTTGTGGGGTTAACACCAGCAATGGCGCTTTGCTTTCGCGCCAGAAACGCAGCACGCTCCTGACGCCAAGCCAGATGAAATACGCAAATATCAGCGTAATGATAAGCCCCGCCCATTCCCGCTTACCGGGCGGAAACTGCCACTCGCGATCGGCATGAAACGCCACGAGCATCGACACAAACGTCACGATGGTCAGCACGCCGCCGCGCGAAATACGGCGGCGGGAATAAATGACCTTCTCGCCAGAGACGGCCTGCACCACGGTTTGTAATTCGTCGCGCCAGGCATTGCGTTGCTCAGCAACCCGGCCAGTCAGTGTGGCGGTCAGCGAACGCGCCAGCTCATCGGTGTTGGTGAACAATGCGTGCAAATGTTCGTAATTCTGCAGGTTTACCGGACGTGAAGCCTGAATCGCCGCCAGCTCGACCGAGCAGCCCAGCGCTTCAATGCGCGCACGGCACGACGGGTGGGAGTCATAAGGGTGCGATATTTCGTTTTCCAGATACTCGCGCGGGTCCGGCACGGGATGTCCGCTAAGATGCGTCAGCAGCGTTGCCGCCACATTATCGGTTTGCACCTGCGCCTGATAAACGGCCTCCAGATACGCATTCACCGGGCCGCTTAGCGCCACAATACGCAACAGCGCTGAGGCAAGCGCCTCTGGCGAGCTGGCCTGCGCGCCCGCCTCGTCAGCAGCATGTTCGCGTCGCTGACGCCACATCATGACCAGCCTGTGGAACTGCTCAAGAAAGTAATGCGCGCTGTACAGTGCCGTACGTAACTCAACCAGACCCACGTACGGTTTTTTCCCGTCATCAGGATCGAGCACGTCAAGGCTGCGGCTAAAGCCGTCATAAACTGGCAAAAACCGCTGGCTGAATTCAGTATCTTTACCCGAAAAGTGGCCCAGTTCATGGCCGATGACCGCTGTCATCTCCTCCGGGCTTAGCAACGCCGCCCAGGTAAGCGGAAAATAGAGCGTCTGTCCGGTAACCGTTTCGCCATTATCAAGCAGAAGCGGGTTTGCGGTGACGTAGAAATTGTCCGTCAGCCCCACGACGATATTATCCGGCACCACAGCGCCAGGGCCGCTGGCCAGTGCTTCTACTGCCTGCCAGAGCGCAGGCGCGTCGTGACGACTGAGTCGGTGTCCCATTATCGGCTTCGCCATTGGGCGGAAAAGCGCGAAGCATTTCACCATGACTTTCAATATGTGCCAGAACACCCAGAACACGACGCCTGCCATCATCAGAAGGTAAAGGCCTATCGTAAAAGCGTTGATGTTCGGCTTAAAAGTAACCGCAGCCCAGACGACTTCGTAAAAAATAATACTGAACTGATAAACCGCGCCGACCACCAGCTGCGCGGCCATAATAAAAGGCAGCAGGAGTCGGCACAGCCAGAAGGCGCGCAGTAACGCGCCCTGCGAACGCTGCCCCTGCGCCACGCAAAAGCGGCAAAGCGCTACGGTCGCGGCGTTAATCATCAGGCTGATAAAGGCGAAGAGCATCCCCCCGCGCGCCAGAAACAGCTCAACATCCGCCGCATCAATCCAGTCACGATTCTCCGCAAGATATGCCTGCGCCCGCTCCTGCGCGTCGATGGCGGGCATTTCCGTCTCCTGACCATCGTGACGATACGTCAGCGTCGCGCGCGGCGACTTGCTCGCGGTTTCAACGATTTGCGTTTCATACTGCGCGCGCTCCAGCACATGGCTGACACGCCAGTATTGCCAGGTGGCATAGCAAAACAGGATCAGTGGAATTAAAAAGAGGTAAACGACGCTCTTTTTATGCATGGTATGGCCCTTGTGCGAT
This sequence comes from Cronobacter sp. 153480017-3, assembly GCF_053627815.1. Classification (NCBI taxonomy): domain Bacteria; kingdom Pseudomonadati; phylum Pseudomonadota; class Gammaproteobacteria; order Enterobacterales; family Enterobacteriaceae; genus Cronobacter; species Cronobacter sp. 153480017-3. Next base: position 273,411 of record NZ_JBSEYN010000006.1, read on the forward strand.
GAAAACAGAAACGGCGCCCGCCCATGAATTCAGGCAGCGAAAGCGTGGATAAACGTAATGAGGGGCGCAGAAGGCCGAAAGCTTAACAAAGCGAGCCCGCAGGCGGGCCTACCAGAATTTGGCTTGCTACTAAAAACAAGGTGTTAACGAGAAAGAAAAACGCGGCATTGCGTGCCGCGTGAAGGGTATGTCAGATAATGCGGTTTTGTTTGAAATCGCGAAGGAAGCTGCCCCAGCGGCGCTCGTAGAACGGCGTCAGGTGCGCCATCATAAAGTGGCTGATGCCCTTCTCGCCTTCCACCACCTGGCAGATATCCACCGGCTCGTCGCCCGGCAAGGTGTCAGTCGCTACGCTGCCAGCGGCGTTAATCACCGGCTCGATGTCGCCGTCCGCCTCAATGCCGATCAGATAGTTCGCGGGCTCGTCGGCATGTTCTTTTAAAAGGCACAGATACGCGCGTTTTACCGTTTTCATCTCTTTGAACAGCACGGTCAATGATTCGATCATTTGCGCAGGCGGTTCAGCGACTTCGGAAAGCAGCAGCGACGCGCCGCCTTCCAGCACTTCCTGCTGGCTGAGCGCCGAGCCTTCCGGGCTTATCAGGTGGCGAATCTCATTGGGGGTAAACTCTTTGCCGGTCGGCAGTTTGGCGTTAAGGAACAGCGTTTCGCCGAGCGTCATTTCAAAGAGTGTGCGCACCGGCATCGCCACGAACGCCTGCTCACCTTCGACTGCCTGTTCCAGCGCCGCAGGAGAACTAAAGAAAGGGATCACCGACGTGCCGTCGTCCTTTTCCCAGTGCTGAAGATCCACCGCGCTTTCAGCGACGACCGCTTCGCCATCCGCCGCTTCGCCTGGCACCCAGACGGTGGATTCCAGCAGCGTGCGGAAAAACGCCGGACGGAACGCAGGCTCCGCCGCGGCCTTTTCCAGCAGGGTTTCGAGTTCGTTTTTTTCTGCGTTGTTTTCGTTTTTCGTTTCGGACATAGCTTTTAATTTGTCAATGATGAGCGAGAGAAAAGCCTCTCGCCCCGGCCCTCGCCTGCCGGAGAGGGGGAACCTGGGCATCGCGCTAATAGGGATGTAAGGCAGATAAAGGCAGCGCAATCATCGCTTCACATTATTATCGCGTTGGTGGGTGCGCTTCGCTTACCCACCCTACAGGAATAAAACTTTGTTTCCAGGGTGGGTAAGCGAAGCGCACCCGCCACGCCCCTGACACGCCCCGCCGTTACTCGGCGGTCAGCAGATTCGCCAGCGTGCGCACGCCGATGCCGGTCGCGCCCGCCGCCCACTGCTCCACCGCCGCTTTACGATACGTGGCAGAACAGTCGATATGCAGCCAGCCCTGCTGATAATTTTCCACAAAGTGCGACAGGAAACCGGCGGCCGTACTGGCCCCCGCCGGATACGCGCCGCCCGCCGTGTTGTTGAGCTCGGCGAAGTTCGACGGCAACTGGTTACGGTGGAATTCCGCCAGCGGCAGACGCCAGAAGGCTTCGTTTTCCGCCTGCGCGCTTTGCAGCAGACGGTTCGCCAGCGCGTCGTCAAAGCTGAACAGCGCATGGTAATCGTTGCCAAGCGCCGTTTTGGCCGCGCCGGTCAGCGTCGCGGCATCGATAATCAGCGCCGGCTTCTGGGCGCTGGCGTCGATCAGTCCGTCCGCCAGCACCAGACGCCCTTCCGCGTCGGTGTTCATCACTTCCACGGTTTTGCCGTTGCGGTAGCGAATGATATCGCCCAGACGGAAGGCGTTGCCGCTAATCATGTTATCCGCGCAGCAGAGGATAAGCTTCACGCGCTTGTTCAGACCGCGCGTTATGGCGAACGCCAGCGAGCCGGTCACCAGCGCCGCGCCGCCCATATCGGATTTCATCGAATCCATAAACGCGGTCTGCTTGATGCTGTAACCACCAGAGTCAAACGTAATGCCTTTGCCGACGAGGCAGGCATACACCGGCGCGTTCGCATCGCCCGTCGGGTTGAAATCGAGCGCCAGCAGCACCGGCGGACGTTCAGAGCCGCGGCCTACGGTATGCAGCCCCATATAGTTCTGCTCGCGCAGATCTTCGCCTTTGGTGATGCGGTAGCTCACGCGCTCGCCGCCGACATCCGCCAGCAGATCCACGGCGCGCTGCGCCAGATGCTCCGGGCCCATCTCTTCCGCCGGGGCGTTGATGACATCGCGCACCCAGTCGATGACTTTCAGGCGGTTGTTCAGCTCTTTCTGCTGCGCGTCGTCAAGCGGCGCCCAGGTAACGGTGCGTTTGCCTTTCGGGCCGCGATAGCCCATCCAGAACGCCCAGCTTTTCTCCACATCCCAGCCATCGCCGGCAAGCTCAACGTGTTTGAGCCCCTGGCCGTCGATTTTGCGCCCGGCGCGTTGAATCAAACCGAGATCGTCTTTGCCCGTCAGGTGCAGCGCGATACCGTCTTGCGTAAAACTGTACAGTGCTTTTTCACCCCAGCGAGCATCGGCAGGCTCGTGGGAAAGGGTAATCTTCATGGCTTCGGTCATTTTATTTTCCTTATATTGCCTGATGCGCAACGAAAACGGGCCGCCTTCTGGCAGCCCGTTACGTTATTCTGCTTCGTCTAACCAGACCAGCAGTATAGCCTCTAAAATCTTTTCATTAGAGGCCTGTGGATCGTCATCGAACTCTTCGAGGTCGCAGATCCATTGGTGCATATCGGTAAAACGCACGGTTTTTGGGTCCACGTCCGGGCGGCTGTCATACAGCGCCTCGCCGATTTCGCGGCTGTCGGTCCATTTCAGTCCCATATCAATGCTCCCTGGCGTGGTTGATGGTGTAACGCGGCATCTCCACCACCAGATCTTCGTCAGTGACGCGCGCCTGGCAGCTCAGACGGCTTTCCGGCTCCAGACCCCACGCTTTATCCAGCATGTCGTCTTCATCTTCGGTGCTTTCCGGCAGCGAATCGAAACCTTCACGCACGATGCAGTGGCAGGTGGTGCAGGCGCACGACTTCTCACAGGCGTGTTCAATTTCAATGCCGTTGCGCAGCGCAACGTCAAGAATGGTTTCACCGCTTTGCGCTTCCAGTACTGCGCCATCAGGGCAAAGATCCTGATGAGGCAAAAAAACAATCTTAGGCATTATTAAACCTCGTCAACGGAGTGGCCTTTCAGCGCCTGACGGATGGATTCATCCATGCGGCGAGCGGCAAACTCCTGGGTCTGTTTATCTGTATTTTTTATGGCATCTTCAATGGCGCTGGCGTCATTGCCTTCCGCGGCAGCGCGCAGTTGCGCCATCGCGTCATCAATGGCGGCGCGCTCGGCCGCGCTAAGCAGCGCACCGTCGCTTTTCAGCGCGCCGTCGAGGCTTTCCAGCACCCGCGCGGCTTCCACTTTTTGCTCGGCGAGCATGCGTGCCTGCACGTCCTGCTCGGCAAAGCTCATGGAGTCCTGAATCATGCTGGCGATTTCGCCGTCGGTCAGCCCGTAGGACGGTTTCACCTGAATAGACGCTTCAACGCCGGTGGATTTCTCCATCGCCGTCACGCTCAGCAGGCCATCGGCATCCACCTGGAAGGTGACGCGGATATGCGCGCCGCCTGCCGGCATCGCCGGGATGCCGCGCAGCGTAAAGCGCGCGAGCGATCGGCAATCCTGCACCAGTTCACGCTCGCCCTGCATGACGTGAATCGCCATCGCAGTCTGGCCATCTTTAAAGGTGGTGAACTCCTGCGCGCGCGCCACCGGGATCGTGGTATTGCGCGGAATGACTTTTTCTACCAGGCCGCCCATGGTTTCAAGACCGAGCGACAGCGGGATAACGTCCAGCAGCAGCATTTCGCTGTCCGGCTTGTTGCCCACCAGAATATCGGCCTGGATAGCCGCGCCAATGGCGACCACGCGATCCGGGTCGATGGAGGTGAGCGGCGTGCGGCCAAAAAACTCGCCGACGCGCTCGCGCACCAGCGGCACGCGGGTCGAACCGCCGACCATCACCACTTCCAGCACGTCGCTTGCTTCCACGCCCGCGTCTTTCAGCGCGCGACGGCATGAGAGCAGCGTGCGCTTGACCAGCGGCGCGATAAGTTCATTGAACTGCTCGCGGGTGATGCTGCCCTGCCAGCCTGCCACATTCACCTGCGCGACATCGGCGTCGCTGAGCGCGATTTTCGCCGCTGTGGCGGCATCGAGCAGCTGGCGCTGAATGCGGTTGTCGCTGCGATCGGCGATACCCGCCTGCTCGCGAATATAATCCGCCAGCAGATGGTCGAAGTCGTCGCCGCCGAGCGCGGAATCGCCGCCCGTCGCCAGCACTTCAAACACGCCGCGGCTTAAGCGCAGCACGGAGATATCAAACGTGCCGCCGCCTAAATCGTAGACGGCGATAACGCCTTCCTGACCGGAATCGAGGCCGTAGGCGATCGCCGCCGCGGTCGGCTCATTCAGCAGGCGCAACACATGCAGCCCGGCAAGACGCGCGGCGTCTTTGGTGCCCTGGCGCTGCGCATCGTCAAAGTAGGCCGGAACGGTGATGACCACGCCGTCGAGATCGCCTGCCAGCGCTTCACGCGCGCGTTCGGCGAGGGCTTTGAGAATATCGGCGGAGACGCGTACCGGGTTCAACAGCCCTGCCGGCGTGTCGATCATCGGCAGACCGTTTTCGCTCGTGCGCAGCTGATACGGCAGATGCGGGTAGCGCGCCTGAATGTCGGCAAGGGAGCGGCCCATCAGGCGCTTCACGGAGCTGATGGTGTTTACCGGATCGTCCGCCGCCTGGGCGCGGGCGTCGTACCCGACGTTGTAGCCCTGTGCCTGGTAGTGCACCACGGACGGCAGCAGATGACGCCCCTGATGGTCTGCCAGCGTTTCCGGCTGGCCGCTGCGAACCGTCGCGACCAGCGAATGCGTAGTGCCAAGATCGATGCCCGCCGCCAGTCTGCGCTGGTGCGGCGCGCTACTCATGCCGGGCTCACTGATTTGTAATAAGGCCATGTTGAGCTTCCAGAATTAAAAATCGAGCCACTTTTCTTCGAGTTGTTCTGACTGGCTTAACAGCTTGTCGAGAAAACGCAGCTTGCGTACCGTATCGGCCGCCTGCGCCCACGCGCCGTCGTCCAGCTCCGTGACCATATGCTGGTGGCGTTCCTGATACATTGCTTTGACGTTACGGATGAAGGCTTCGAGGCGGTCGGCGTCTTTGGCCTGCTCAATCTCATCCAGCGCTTCGCGAAGCTCCAGTTGCTCCATCAGAAACGCGGTATCGCGCACGGTGTGCTGTTCATTCGCCAGATCAAAGCCGTGCAGAGAGAGCAGATATTCCGCGCGCGTCAGCGGATGGCGCAGCGTTTGCCATGCCTGATTGATAGTGGCGGATTGCGAGAGCGCCGCCAGTTGTTCGGCCTGGGAATGGCTTGCGTATTTATCGGGATGATACTGACGTTGCAGATCCTGGTAACGAGCCGCCAGTTGGGCACTGTCCAGCGCATAACGGGCCTGCAGCCCAAAGAGGGTGAAGTAATCCATAACAGTCTCGGGGTCAGTCAACGTGATAAAGCAAATACCCCGCCTGCGGCTGGCGCAGACGGGGAGAGGCGGGAAAGATTATCAGACGTTAAAGCTTTCGCCGCAGCCGCACTCATCTTTAACGTTCGGGTTGGTGAATTTAAACCCTTCGTTCAGGCCTTCTTTGACGAAGTCCAGCTGAGTGCCATTAAGGAATTGCAGGCTTTTACCATCGACCACCACCTTCACGCCCTTGTCTTCGAACACCGTATCCTCTGGCTGCGGTGCGTCAACAAATTCCAGCACATAGGCCATGCCGGAACAGCCGGACGTACGAACGCCAAGACGCAGGCCAAAACCTTTACCGCGGTTGGCCAGGAAAGCGTTGACGCGCGCGGCGGCGGTGTCGCTAAGGGTAATCGACATACTACAACCTCAACTCATCAATGATTATTTTGCTTCACGTTTGCTTTTATAGTCCGCAATAGCGGCTTTGATGGCGTCTTCCGCCAGGATAGAGCAGTGAATTTTTACCGGCGGCAGTTCGAGTTCGTCTGCGATGTCGGTATTTTTAATTGCCTGCGCTTCGTCCAGGGATTTGCCTTTGACCCACTCGGTGACCAGCGAGCTGGACGCGATAGCGGAGCCGCAACCGTAGGTTTTGAAGCGTGCGTCTTCAATGATACCTTCATTGTTGACTTTGATCTGCAACTTCATCACGTCGCCGCACGCCGGCGCGCCGACCATGCCGCTGCCGACGTTGTCGTCGTTGTTGTCAAAAGAGCCGACGTTGCGCGGGTTTTCGTAATGATCGATGACTTTTTCGCTGTATGCCATGTGTTATTTCTCCTGAATCCGATACCGATTAATGATGAGCCCATTCGATGGTGGTTAAATCCACGCCCTGCTTAAACATCTCCCACAGCGGAGAGAGGTCGCGCAGGCGGCCGATGGATTTGCGAACCAGTTCGATGGTGTAGTCGATCTCTTCTTCAGTCGTGAAACGGCCCAGAGAGAAACGGATAGAGCTGTGCGCCAGCTCGTCATTCATACCCAGCGCGCGCAGCACGTAAGACGGCTCAAGGCTCGCAGAGGTACAGGCGGAGCCCGACGATACCGCCAGGTCTTTCAGCGCCATGATCAGCGACTCGCCTTCAACATAGTTGAAGCTCACGTTCAGAATGGTCGGAACGCCCTGCTCAAGATCGCCGTTCAGGTAAACTTCTTCGATATCTTTAATGCCGTTCCACAGACGGTTACGCAGACCGCGCAGACGTTCCATTTCGCTCGCCATCTCTTCTTTCGCGATACGATAGGCTTCGCCCATGCCGACAATCTGGTGAACCGGCAGCGTACCAGAACGCATGCCGCGCTCATGACCACCGCCGTGCATCTGCGCTTCGATGCGGATACGCGGTTTACGACGCACGTAGAGCGCGCCGATGCCTTTCGGACCATAGATTTTGTGGCCGGTGAAGGACATCAGGTCCACTTTCAGCTGGGTCAGGTCGATAGGCAGTTTGCCCACGCTCTGGGTGGCGTCAACGTGATAGATGATGCCGCGCGCGCGGCACATTTCGCCGATGGTCGCGATATCCTGCACCACGCCGATTTCGTTGTTCACGTGCATGATGGACACCAGGATGGTGTCGTCACGCATCGCGGCTTCGAGTTCTTTAAGATCGATAATGCCGTTGCTCTGCGGGGCGAGGTAAGTCACCTCAAAGCCTTCGCGCTCCAGCTGACGGCAGGTGTCCAGCACCGCTTTATGCTCGGTTTTGCTGGTGATGATGTGCTTGCCTTTTTTCTGGTAGAAATTGGCCGCACCTTTGATAGCGAGGTTATCGGATTCGGTCGCGCCAGAGGTAAAGACGATTTCGCGCGGGTCGGCGCCAATCAGATCGGCCACCTGGTTACGGGCGATATCCACTGCCTCTTCCGCCTGCCAGCCGAAACGGTGGGAGCGGGAGGCCGGGTTACCGAAGGTTCCGTCCATCGTTAAAAACTGCATCATTTTCTCGGCGACGCGCGGGTCCACCGGCGTGGTCGCGGAGTAATCGAGGTAAATCGGTAATTTCATTGCTCTTAAGCTCCGTACATCTCAAAGCGGTGAATCAGGCAGCCGGCTGGATGTACGCCGCAGTCTACAGGATGCCGGAGCTTCCTGGCCTGATTCGGGAAAAGCGTATTATTTTTTTAAGCGCGCAGTTTAACGTCGATAGCGTCCTGAGCGCGGGTCGGGCGATGGGCTTCATTATGCTGACGGTCAGAGACATCCAGCACTTCCTGGTTATTCACCAGTTCACCTAAGGTAATGTTGTTCAGAAAACCGGTCAGGCGGTCGCTCAGATCGCGCCACAGCGCGTGGGTCAGGCATTTATCGCCGCCCTGGCAGCCGCCTTTGCCCTGACAACGGGTCGCATCGACAGACTCATCAACGGCGCTAATTACTTCACCGACCGCAATCTGGCCCGCGTCTTTACCCAGCAGATAGCCGCCGCCCGGACCACGCACGCTGGCCACAAGGCCATTTTTACGCAGACGAGAGAACAGCTGCTCCAGATAAGAAAGGGAGATACCCTGACGTTCAGAAATATCTGCCAACGGTACCGGACCGGATTCGGAGTTGAGCGCAACGTCCAGCATTGCGGTCACGGCATAGCGCCCTTTAGATGTCAGTCTCATGTCTTACTTAACCTCAAGCTCGCCCCTCGACGCGGGGGTTTTTATGAAAATGGGGGTATTGCATAGCAGGCGCAAGTCTGACATTCCCGAGTAAAATGGTCAACTATTTACCCGAGTATTTTACTCAAGTATTACGGCTTCTCATTACGGCTGCTTTCTATCGACGCCAGCATGCCGCGCAGGATGTTAAGTTCCTGACTTTCCGGGCGTGCGCGGGTAAAAAGACGACGCAATTTGTTCATCACCTGGCCGGGATGATTCGGGCGAATGAAGCCGGTCGAGAGCAAAACTTGCTCAAGATGACCGTAAAAACGCTCCAGATCGTCCACCAGCGGATACGGGGTTTCTTCTTCAGTATGCGCAGGCGTCTGGGCGTCCTGCGTGGCAAGCCACGCCATGCGAACTTCGTAGGCTATGACCTGTACCGCCATCGCGAGATTAAGCGAGCTGTACTCCGGGTTCGCCGCGATAGCCACGTGATAGTGGCACTTTTGCAGTTCGTCGTTGGTCAGCCCCACACGCTCGCGGCCAAATACAATCGCCACCGGCGCGTGCGCCGCTTCAGAAACGCTTTTGAGCCCGCATTCGCGCGGATCGAGCATCGGCCAGGGCAGCGTGCGCGAACGCGCGCTCGTACCAACGACCAGGCTGCACCCCGCCAGCGCTTCATCCAGCGTATCGACGATGCTGGCGTTGCCAATCACATCGCTGGCACCGGCGGCAAGCGCGATGGCCTGGGAATCCGGTTTCACCAGCGGATTAACCAGCCACAGGTTAGTGAGGCCCATGGTTTTCATGGCGCGGGCAACAGAACCCATGTTGCCGGTGTGTGAGGTTTCAACCAGCACGATACGAATGTTTTGCAGCATAGCGACTCAGTATCCGAAAAGAATATCAGCGCATCTTATCATAAACCTGAGACATATTCCGAACCCTCTGCTATAATCCGCGCCGTTTTCCCGTTCTTTAACATCCAGTGAGAGAAACCTGATGCATCCGATGCTCAACATCGCCGTGCGTGCTGCGCGCAAGGCCGGAAATTTTATCGCCAAAAACTACGAAACCCCGGACGCCGTAGAGACCAGCCAGAAAGGCAGCAACGACTTTGTGACGAACGTGGATAAAGGCGCAGAGCGCATTATTATCGACACCATTCGCCAGTCCTACCCGCAACACACCATCATCACCGAAGAAAGCGGTGAACACGCCGGCACCGAGCAGGATATTCAATGGGTTATCGATCCGCTGGATGGCACCACCAACTTCGTTAAACGTCTCCCGCACTTCGCGGTTTCTATCGCTGTACGCATTAAAGGCCGCGCGGAAGTCGCCGTGGTTTACGATCCGATGCGTAACGAACTCTTCACCGCCGTTCGCGGCCAGGGCGCGCAGCTTAACGGCTACCGTCTGCGCGGCAGCACCGCTCGCGATCTGGACGGCACCATTCTGGCGACCGGCTTCCCGTTCAAAGCCAAACAGCACGCCACGCCGTATATGAATATCGTGACCAAACTGTTTACCCAGTGCGCCGATTTCCGCCGCACCGGTTCCGCCGCGCTGGATCTGTCTTATGTGGCTGCAGGTCGTGTGGATGGTTACTTTGAAATCGGCCTGAAGCCGTGGGATTTCGCCGCGGGCGAACTGCTGGTGCGTGAAGCTGGCGGTCTGGTATGCGATTTCGTCGGTGGTCATAACTATCTGACGACCGGCAACATCGTGGCCGGTAACCCGCGCGTCGTGAAAGCGATGCTTAGCAATATGCGTGATGAGCTGAGCGAAGCGCTGAAGCGTTAATCGCTTCCCGGCACGAAAAAGGCAGGTACGCGCAAGCGGCCTGCCTTTTTTATTGGTTTTTTGGCGCGTGAGATTTTGTGACATGGCGGGTGCGCTGCGCTTACCCACCCTACATGCAAAAATCCCGACTGACCCGGTGGGTGCGCTGCGCTTACCCACCCTACATGCAAAAATCTCAACCGACCCGGCGGGTGCGCTTACCCACCTTGCATTAAACCCGCCAATCTCGTAGGGCGGGTAAGCGAATGCGCACCCGCCGTGCCGCGTCTAAAACGGTCTCAACCCCTGCGCGATGAGCGCTGCGCCGGACCACATCACCAGCGCGGCGGCGACCAACACCACGCCGCCTGCAAGCGCCAGCGTCGCCCCGCCCGTTCGCCGCCACAACGGGGGCGTTTTCTGCCCGCCGAGCCGCGCCGCCAGATGCCGGAAACTGTGCACAAACAGCGCGATGGCTGAGATGGTCAGCGACGTTCCCGCCGCCATCGCCAGCGCTGACGCCACACCCCAGCCAAACACGCCGATCACTTTGCTGAACAACAGCACCATCAACGCGCCGGAGCACGGCCGCATCCCCATCGAGAGCACCACCATCAGCCTCGCGCGCCAGTCTTCGCCGCGCTCAAGCTGTGCCTGCGACGGCACATGCTGATGCCCGCAACCGCAGGTGTCGCTGTGCGTATGATGTGGCGTAAACGCGGTAAAAACCGGACGCCGCACCAGCCCGCGCAGCGTTTTCACCGCACGCCAGCAAAGCAGCAACCCCAGCGCGCCGACCAGCAGATAGCTCCCCTTCTCCAGCCAGTACCCGCTCAAATGCAGTTGCCGCGCGGGCAGCGCCAGCACCGTCAGCACTACCGTCACCAGCGCAATCGCCACCAGCCCCTGCAGTAATGACGACGCGAACGTCAGTTGCAGGCTGGTTTTCAGGCGCGACGGATGTGTGGCAAGCCAGGTGGCGATCACCACTTTGCCATGACCCGGCCCCAGCGCGTGCAGCACGCCATAAACCAGGCTAAACAGCAGCAGCGAACTGCCCGCGCGCGTCGGGTTTTCCGCTACCTGCTGAAGCAGCCCGCTCATCTCACGGTTAATATCGCGCTGCCAGACAGTGCTTTTCATCAGCACCTGCGGCCACTCAAGCCACAGCCAGACGCCCGCGCCGAGCGCCAGCACAACAAACAGCGCCAGCGGCCAGAAGTGCAGCCAGCGGCGGGTTGCGAGCGGCGTTGAAATCACTGACATTGCAACGTCACCTCCTGAGCAAATTGTTTGCCTAAATCCATATCTTCCGGCGGCGCGTCAGATTTATCGAGCGACAGCGCGAAATCCTGCACGGCCGCATCCGGCTGCGGCGTTTTCACCGCCACCTTGCAACGCTCGCGCAGCTCATCATTGAGCGTCACATCGCCCGGTGCGTCATAACTCATCGACACATAATAGGTAGGATCGAACGTGGCGAACGTATAGCGCGCGCCCGAGGCTTTTTGCGGATGCGCGAGCGGCAACGTAAAGGTCAGCACCGCCTGATGCCCTTCGCGTGCCAGACCATACGCCAGCGGCGTGGCGGCGAATTTCACCTTCTGCCCGTTGTGCCAGAACTCGGTGAAATAGTGCTGCCCGATAACATTGGCCATCACTTCCGCCGCCAGCTTTTTCCACACCGGCGAACCGGGCGCGGCGTCGCCCGCGTCATACAGTAGATCTGCTGAAGTGATTTCATCCATTTTCCAGCGCATTTTCAGAGCCGTTATCTGTCCCGCTTCGCTGACGATGTCGGTTTTCAACGAGATAAAACTGTGCGGATGCGCCAGCGCCTCCTGCGCCGGAAACAGCGATACTACAGCCGCAGCACACATTAACCGGTAAAGACGAGCGCTCATTATCTTCCTCTGGCGAAAAATTCTGTGAGCCAGCCAGAATTCCGCGATCAAACTGGGCACCCTGAACGGCATTCAATAATCCTTTAGCTATTCTTAGCAATATTCTCACTCACTGGACAAAACGGATGATGACTCTGCTCTGCCCTCCACCATCTGTGCTCTCCAGTCCGCAGCGCCGCTGCCAGGTACTTTTAATGCTCTATCTGCCGGGGCAAACCATCACGCCGGAAATGTTAGGCCGGCTGAATGGCGTTGACGGCGCCATCGCCCGTCAGGACATTGCCGAAACCGGCGACGAAATTAAGCGGTATCACCGCCTGAGTATTATCACCCAGCAGGACGGCAGCTACCGGATTGAAGGCACGGCGTTAGACAGACGCCTCTGCCTGCTGCACTGGCTGCGCCGGGCGCTGCGCCTGTGCCCCGAGTTTATCCAGCAGCATTTCACGCCCGCGCTGAAAAACGAGCTTCGCCAGCACGGCATCGCGACAGCGCTGTATGACGATACGAATTTACACGCGCTGGTCAACCTTTGCGCGCGTCGCCTGAACCGCCAGTTCGAGCCGCGCGACGTGCAGTTCCTGCGTCTCTACCTGCAATACTGCCTGGTGCAGCATCATTACGGCCAGACGCCGGAATTCACCGAACCGCAACAGCTCTGGATGCGCGCTCGCGCCGAGTTTCTCGCCGCGCAGGAGATAGTCCGCCACTGGCAGCGCCGCGTCGCGCAGTCGCCGCACGTGAACGAACACTGCTTCCTGGCGCTGCTCTTTATGATGCTGCGCACGCCCGATCCGCTGCGCGACGCGCACCCGGAAGATCACCGGCTGCGTCACGCCGTGCTTTCGCTGATTGCCCGCTTTCACGAGCTTTCCGGCATGGCGTTCAGCGATGAACAGGGCCTTGCGGATCAGCTCTATATTCATCTCTGCCAGGCGCTTGATCGCAGCCTGTTCGGCATCGGCATCGATAACGCGCTTCCGGAAGAGATTAACCGTCTCTACCCGCGCCTGATGCGCACCACCCGCAAAGCGTTTGATAGCTTTGAGGAAGAGTACCGGGTGACGTTTTCTGATGAAGAAGTCGGGCTGGTGGCGGTGATTTTCGGCGCGTGGCTGATGCAGGAGGCGGATCTGCATGAAAAACAGGTGCTGCTGCTGACGGGCAACGACCCTGCGCTTGAGGCGGAAATCGAGCAGCAGCTACGGGAACTTACCCTGCTGCCGCTCAACATCAAACATCTGACGCTGCATACCTTCCAGCAGGAAGGCGCGCCGAAAGAGGTGGCGCTGATTGTGACGCCATACACCACCTCGCTGCCGCTCTTCTCGCCGCCGCTCATTCACGCGACGCTGCCGCTCGGTGAACACCAGCAGCAGCGGATACGCGAGATTCTGGAGGCTTAAGCGCGCGCCACGACTTTCGGGCGCAGGAAGAGCGCGGGCAGCGCAACCAGCGCCATCACCCAGAAGACGCCGCCTGCAAGGTGCTGATACAGGAAGCCTGCAAAGACGGTCATCACCGCAATCCCGCCGCCCATCGCGACGGCGGAGTAGACCGACTGTAGCCGGATGACTTCCGAGCCTTCGCGGGCGGCGATATAGCGCATCGCCGCCAGATGGCAGATGGAGAAGCTCCCGCAGTGCAGGATCTGCGCCACGATGAGCCACGGCAGCGCGGTCGTCCAGCCCATCATTCCCCAGCGGATAATCCCCAGCACGCCGGAGAGCAGCAGCAGATCGCGCGCGCCAAACCGGCTGAAAAGCCGTTTACTGAGCGCGAAGATGATAATTTCCGCCACCACGCCGAGCGACCACAGATACCCCACGACCGAGGCGGAATAGCCTTTACTCTGCCAGTAAATGGCGCTGAAGCCGTAGTAGGCCGCGTGCGCGCCCTGAAGCAGGCTTACGCAGGCGAGAAAACGCCAGTTTTCAACCATTAACTTGCGCCATACCGGCCAGCCTGCGGCCTCGTTATGACGCGCTTCGCCCTGCGGCATCACGGAGGGTTTCAGCAGCATCCCGATAAGCATTGACGCCACACCGAGCGACAGCAGCGCCAGAATAGCGCGGTAATCGTAGACGCTTACCAGCTTGCCGGTGAGCGCCGAGCCAATCACAAACGCCAGCGATCCCCACAGCCGCACTCGCCCGTAATCCATCGCTATTTGACGCTGCCAGGTGGCGGCGAGCGCGTCGGTGAGCGGCACCAGCGGCGAGAAAAAGAGGTTAAAGCCCACCAGCACGACAAACAGCCAGGCGGTCTGATGCCCGAACCAGAAGCCGAGCGCGAAAACGAGCGTCAGCAATGCAAGCAGGCGCAGCGCAAACACTAAACGGGAAGGATCTTTGACGCGCGGTGCCAGCAGCAGGCTGCCAAGAAAACGTGCAATCAGGCCGGAGCCGAGCAAAAGGCCGATAGTTTCCGGCGCGACGCCGACGCCTGCGAGCCAGACGCTCCAGAACGGCAGGAAAATACCGTAGCTGAAAAAATAGGTGAAATAGCTGAGCGCCAGCCAGCGCGTGGATTGCAACACCATGATTCCCTCCCGTTTCGCAGGCGTTAGTCTGGCGGGAAAGCGCAGGGGTTGCAAGCGATGCATAACACGTTAATAACAATTCGCTTTTACTGCGTAATGAGGCCGCCGCAGCGGCCTGTCCTGTTATATGCCCGCCTCGGCAAAGACCTTTTTGGCGGTAAACATCGCATTCAGCGCCGCCGGGAAACCGGCATAGAGCGCCATCTGGATGATCACTTCAATAATCTCTTCGCGGGTGCAGCCGACATTCAGCGCCGCGTGCAGATGCACCGCCAGCTGCGGCTGCGCGTGGCCAAGCGCGGTAAGCGCCGCGACGGTCGCGAGCTCCCGGCTTTTCAGCGACAGCCCCGGCCTGCTGTAGATATCGCCAAAGCCGAATTCAATGACGTAGCGCCCCAGATCCGGCGCGATATCGGCCAGCGCTTTAATGACATTTTCCCCTGCCGTGCCGTCGATTTCAGACAGCCGCGCAAGGCCTGCCTCGTAACGTGATAAAGTCATACCGTTCTCCTTTTGTGTGGTTGAGATAACGGTAAGCCTTCGAGTTAACTCCAGGTCAAGCGCTGTTTTTTAAAAGCGTCTCATCGTAGTACGCCATTTTCTCTTTCAGGCGCGCCAGATGGTCAGCCTGCTCCGCGAGCCGGGTTTCGAGCCGCTGCGCGTGATGCGCCAGCAGTTCACGGCGTGCCTCTGCGGTCGATTCCCCCTGCGCGCGCAAGAGAGCGTAGCGCTGGATCTCCTCCAGCGGCATATCGGTCGCCTTTAGCCGTTTGATAAACGCCGCCCAGTCGAGATCCGAACGAGAATAGTCGCGATGCCCGCTCGCATTACGCGCCGGTACCAGCAACCCCAGCTTTTCGTAATAGCGCAGCGTATGAACGCCAAGCCCCGTCAGCGTCGCGAATGCCTGAATACGCATGGCCGCCTCCTGTCTACCATTGCCCCATAAAAAAAGGCCGCGCGAGGCGGCCTTCAGCAGTGAGTGAACGCTTACGCGTAAACCGGGAAGCGTGCGCAGATATCCAGCACTTTACCTTTGACGCGCTCGATAACCGCTTCGTCATTGATGTTGTCCAGGATGTCGCACATCCAGCCTGCCAGCTCTTTCACTTCCGCTTCTTTGAAGCCGCGACGCGTGACCGCCGGAGAACCGATACGGATGCCGGAGGTGACGAACGGGCTCTTCGGATCGTTCGGCACGCTGTTTTTGTTAACGGTGATGTTGGCGCGGCCAAGTGCGGCGTCCGCTTCTTTACCGGTCAGGTTTTTATCGACCAGATCCAACAGGAACAGGTGGTTTTCCGTACCGCCGGAAACCACTTTGTAGCCGCGGTTCAGGAACACTTCCACCATCGCTTTGGCGTTTTTGGCCACCTGCTGCTGGTAGGTTTTGAACTCCGGCTCCATCGCTTCTTTCAGCGCGACCGCTTTCGCCGCGATAACGTGCATCAGCGGGCCGCCCTGCGCGCTCGGGAACACGGCAGAGTTCAGTTTTTTGTACAGCTCTTCGCTGCCGCCTTTGGCGAGGATCAGACCGCCGCGCGGGCCAGCGAGCGTTTTGTGGGTGGTGGTGGTGACGACGTGCGCGTGCGGAACCGGGTTCGGGTAGACGCCTGCGGCAATCAGGCCCGCCACGTGCGCCATATCGACGAACAGGTATGCGCCGATGCTGTCAGCGATTTCACGCATTTTTGCCCAGTCAACGATGCCGGAGTACGCGGAGAAACCACCGATGATCATTTTCGGTTTGTGCTCTTTCGCCTGCTTCGCCATATCCTCGTAATCGATTTTGCCGGACTCGTCGATACCGTAAGGAATGATGTTGTAGAGCTTACCGGAGAAGTTAACCGGGGAGCCGTGGGTCAGGTGGCCGCCCTGCGCCAGGTTCATACCAAGAACGGTATCGCCCGGTTGTAGCAGCGCGGTATAGACCGCGAAGTTGGCCTGGGAACCGGAGTGCGGCTGCACGTTAGCGTAGTCAGCGCCGAAGAGTTCTTTCGCGCGGTCAATCGCCAGTTGCTCAACGATATCCACATATTCGCAGCCGCCGTAGTAGCGCTTGCCCGGATAACCTTCGGCATATTTGTTGGTCAGCTGAGAGCCCTGCGCCTGCATCACGCGCGGGCTGGTGTAGTTTTCGGAGGCGATCAGTTCGATGTGCTCTTCCTGACGTACTTTTTCCTGCTCCATAGCCTGCCACAGTTCGGCATCATAATCGGCAATGTTCATTTCACGCTTTAACATCCGCATCTCCTGACTCAGCTGACAATAAAATGTACTGCAATTAGGGGCCCTTTTGGGCGACGGCCAACAGTGTAAACCGATTGGCAGCGTGAAGATAGGGCTTGACAGAGGTTTTTACGCAAACGTTTGGCATGGCGTGGCGCAAGGGTTTGAACGATTAAGCAAACGTGCCGTTTACGCGACTTATTTTCATTTTCAACCTGTCGTTTTTTCATACGCCGTGGTGTTTTCCCAAGGCTTGATAAAACCATTTACAGCGTGCAGGTATTTTTTATAAGATGCATTTAAAATACATTTTATAGAAAAACGGAAGGAAGCAACCATGCTGGATAGTCAAACCATCGCCGTCGTGAAATCCACCATCCCGCTGCTGGCGCAGACGGGCCCGAAACTCACCGCGCACTTTTATGACCGGATGTTTACACACAACCCGGAGCTGAAAGAGATTTTCAACATGAGCAACCAGCGCAATGGCGATCAGCGTGAAGCGCTGTTCAACGCCATCTGCGCCTACGCCGCCAACATTGAAAACCTCGCGGCCCTGCTGCCGGCGGTGGAGAAAATCGCCCAGAAGCACACCAGCTTTAATATCAAACCGGCGCAGTACAACATCGTGGGCGAGCATCTGCTGGCGACGCTCGATGAGATGTTCAGCCCAGGCCAGGAAGTGCTGGACGCCTGGGGCAAAGCCTATGGCGTGCTGGCGGGCGTGTTTATTAACCGCGAAGCCGAGATTTACCAGAGTAACGCGCAGAAAACCGGCGGCTGGGAAGGCACGCGCGAATTCCGCATCGCGAATAAAACGCCACAGAGCGCCATTGTCACAAGCTTTGAGCTGGAACCGGTGGATGGCGGCCCGGTCGCCGATTACCTGCCCGGCCAGTACACCGCCGTCTGGATCAAGCCTCAAGGGTTTGCGCATCAGGAGATTCGCCAGTATTCGCTCACCCGCAAGCCGAACGGCAAAAGCTACCGCATCGCGGTGAAACGCGAAGGCGAAGGCCAGGTGTCGAACTGGCTGCATCAGCATGCGCAGCCGGGCGATGTGATTCGCCTTGCCGCGCCTGCGGGCGATTTCTTTATGGATGTTGAACCACAGACGCCGGTGACGCTTATCTCGGCGGGTGTGGGTCAGACGCCGATGCTGGCGATGCTCGATACGCTGGCAAGCGCGCAGCATCCGGCGCAGGTGAACTGGTATCACGCGGCGGAAAGCGGCGATGTGCATGCGTTTACCGATGAAGTGGCGCAGCTCGGCGCGAAACTGCCCCGCTTTACCAGCCACGTCTGGTACCGCGTGCCGACCGACGCCGATCGCAGCGCGGGCCGTTATAACAGCGAAGGGTTGATGGCGCTTCACGATCGCAAGGCGCATGTAACCACGCCCGGTATGCAGTTTTATGTCTGCGGCCCGGTGAAATTTATGCAGTTCGCCGCGGAGCAGTTAGTGAGCATGGGCGTGAATAAAGAGAACATTCATTACGAATGTTTCGGCCCGCATAAGGTGTTGTAAGCGCCTGGCGTTTTTTTGGGGCGGTTCGGCGGGTGCGCTTCGCTTACCCGCACTACGAAATCACACCGTATTCTGTAGGGTGGGTCAGCGCAGCGCACCCACCACGTCCAACCCCAACCTCCCGTAGGGTGGGTAAGCGCAGCGCACCCACCATGCCGAACACCAGCGTCCCCTGTAGGGTGGGTAAGCGAAGCGCACCCACAATTCATATCCCTGCACGCCCCATGCGCGTCGGGCATAAAAAAAGCAGGCCCACTGGCCTGCTTTTTTTGTCGTCGCGCCCGCTTAAATCGCGGCGTCGTCTTCCTCGCCGGTGCGGATACGCACCACGCGCGCCACGTCGAAAACGAAAATCTTGCCGTCGCCGATTTTACCGGTCTGAGCGGTACGGATAATCGTATCCACGCAGGTATCGACGATATCGTCGGTCACTACGATCTCGATTTTCACTTTCGGCAGGAAATCCACCATATACTCTGCGCCGCGATACAGCTCGGTATGGCCTTTCTGACGACCAAACCCTTTCACCTCGGTCACCGTCATGCCGGTGATCCCGACTTCCGCCAGCGCTTCACGTACGTCATCGAGTTTGAAGGGTTTAATAATCGCATCAATCTTTTTCATGGTGGATCCTTAATTCCTGCCAGCGCCTGCACGGCGATTCAGTTCGCGAAATCGGTTGCTCAAATTACCATACCTTGCAGCGGTTTGGGCACCAAAAACTACTCTTTAAAATCATTCGCCTCAAGCTCGTGGCGAGCCAGCAGTTTATAGAATTCGGTACGGTTACGCCCCGCCATCCGCGCGGCGTGCGTCACATTGCCTTTGGTGATTTGCAACAGCTTGCGCAGATAGTTGAGCTCAAACTGATTGCGCGCCTCGACAAACGTCGGCAGCACGGTGTTCTCGCCCTCCAGCGCCTGCTCCACCAGCGCCTCGCTAATGACCGGCGCGGAGGTCAGCGCCACGCACTGCTCAATGACGTTCACCAGCTGGCGCACGTTGCCCGGCCAGCTCGCCGCCATCAGACGCTTCATCGCATCGGTAGAGAAACTGCGCACGAACGGCTTATGGCGATCCGCCGCCTGACGCAGCAGATGGTTCGCCAGCAGCGGAATATCTTCCGCGCGCTCCTGCAACGCCGGGATCTTTAAATTCACCACGTTCAGGCGATAAAAGAGATCTTCGCGGAACTCGCCGCGCGCCATCGCCTTCGGCAGATCGCGGTGGGTGGCGGAGATAATCCGCACGTTGATATCGATATCGCGGTTGCTGCCGAGCGGACGCACTTTGCGCTCCTGCAAAACGCGCAGCAGCTTCACCTGTAACGGCACCGGCATATCGCCGATTTCATCGAGAAACAGCGTGCCGCCTTCAGCCGCCTGAAAAAGCCCTTCACGGCTGCTGACCGCGCCGGTAAACGCGCCGCGCGCATGGCCGAACAGCTCAGATTCCAGCAACTGTTCCGGCAGCGCGCCGCAGTTAATGGCGATAAACGCGTTTTTAGCGCGCGGGCTGGCGTTATGGATGGCCTGGGCCAGAATTTCTTTGCCGGTGCCGCTCTGGCCGTTAATCAGCACACTAACGTCCGACTGCGCCACCATGTGCGCCTGCTCAAGCAGTCGCAGCATCACGGGGCTGCGGGTGACAATCGTCTCGCGCCACTGCTCGTCGCCTGCGGGCGCGGCATGGGCCAGCGCGTCATCGATGGCTTTATACAGCGCGTCTTTATCCACCGGTTTGGTGAGAAAACTGAAGACACCCTGCTGGGTTGCCGCCACCGCATCAGGGATCGAGCCATGCGCGGTCAGAATGATCACCGGCATGCCCGGCTGGAGCTTCTGGATCTCGGCGAAAAGCTGCATGCCGTCCATTTCATCCATCCGCAGATCGCTAATCACCAGATCGATCTTCTCACGCGCCAAAATGCGCAGCCCTTCATGGCCGCTTTCGGCGGTCTCAACGGTAAATCCTTCGCTGGTGAGCCGCAGGCCCAGCAGTTTCAGCAGGCCCGGATCGTCATCCACCAGCAACAGGCGCGCGGGTTTATGCTGCGTCATGGTTTAGTCTCCTCCTGCGCGGGTGCGGTGTCCTTATCAGCCGGCGCGGCGCCCTCTTTCTCGGCATCCGGGCTGTGGCTGTTGTCCTGAATATAGCCGCCCGCGCTTTTCCGCGTGGAGAGCTGGCGTTCAATATCGGTCAGGTTTTCCAGCTTGCGGGTGGTGAGCTCAAGCTCAGTGCGCAGGTGCCGCTGCTGCTCGCGCAGGGCATCCAGTTCGCTGTCGGTGCTTTCCTGAAGCTTGCTGTAGCGGCCACGCTCTTCCGAAAGCGCAAGCTGCGCCGCCTGGCCGTCGCGCCAGGTTTCATAGAGCGGACGCACATGCGCCGGTATCGCGCCGGAGGTGGCGCTGAGCGTGGTGAGATAGCTGCGGCGTTCGGCAGGCGTTATGCGGGCGTTAGCCAGCAAAATGCCGCGTCGGAAGGCATGCTGCCAGGTATCGTCCGGGAAACGACGCGCCTGCGCGCGCGCCTCGGCGGGCGAAAGGCGTTCCGCGCAGTCCATGCCGCGCAGCCAGAACAGCGGGTTATTTTCGACACTGGTGCCGGAGAGCTGCCAGATGCCGGAACAGTCGGTAAAGAGAAAATCCGCCAGCTGCTGTTCCGGCAGTTTTGGGTCGTGCGTTTGTTTGATATGGCTGGAAACCGGGCTTTGCACGCAGCCTGCCAGAAGGCATGGCAACAGCACGGAACAGGCCCGCGTGCGAAGAGAGAAAAACCGTGTGCCGCGCGAGCGCAGGCTGCGCCATGCGCTTACCAGACGTGAATTCATTTTTTTAATCGTTCCGGGTCAAAGAGCGGTAATTCGATACGAAAACAGACGTCGGCGGTGTCATCTTCAACCAGACGCAGTTCGCCGTGCATACGTCGGATGCAGTCCTGTGCAATGCTCAGGCCCAGGCCGCTGCCTTTCACCGCCCCTTTACGTTGATGGCTTCCCTGATAAAAGGGCTCGAAAATCATTTGCCGTTCCGCCTCAGGAATGGGCGTGCCGGTATTCGCCACCTCAATACATAACGTACTGGCAAGGCGGCGGCTTCGCAGATAAATGGTACCGGATTCACGCCCGTAGTGCACCGCATTGGAGTAGAGATTATCCAGCACGCTCATCAGCAGCATCGGCTCCGCGAGGCAAGGCGCATCGGCAAGCGACACCTCGGTATGCATCATTTTAGCCCGCGCTGGCAGACTGTGTGAGGCGATGACAATCTCCACCAGCGGTGCCAGCTCCACTTTTTCAAGCTCCACCGCGCCGCCTGCGAGTTTACGGTTGTAATCAAGGAGTTGCTCAATGAGCGTTTGCAGATTACGGCTGCTGGTATCGAGAATTTCCACCACCTCGCGCTGCTCCGCGGTCAACGGCCCGACGACCTGATCGGCGAGCAGTTCGGTGCCCTCGCGCATACTGGCGAGCGGCGTTTTTAATTCATGGGAGATATGGCGCAAGAATTGATGACGCTGCGATTCAAGCCAGGCGAGGCGCTCGCTGAGCCAGATAATACGCTGGCCTACCGATCGCAGCTCGCGCGGGCCTTTAAACATCATGGCAGTGCCGAGCGATTTCCCTTCGCCCAGCCGGTTGATCATCCGCTCGATGCCTTTTACCGGGCCGATAATCATCCGCGTGAAGAGCAGCACCAGCGCGAGGCTTGCCAGAAACAGCGCCAGCGCCTGCCAGCCAAACAGTCGCCCGCGCGAGGCGATTTCCTGCTGAAGCTGCTGGCCGCGGGCGTAAATCACCGCTCGGGTGGCCTGCACCAGCCGGGTATTGGTATCCGCGAAGGCTTCCAGACGTGCGGCGGCATCCGGCTTCGGGCCGCTGTTATGACACTCCAGTTGCGCCAGATCCACCAGGCTTTGGCGCAGGGCTTTATAGAGTCTCGCATCAGGCAGCACGCTCGCCTGCGCCTCCAGCATTCGGGAATAGCGCTGACGCTGGCTTTCATAGACTTTCGCCAGCGTCACGTCATCCAGCACGCAGTACTGCCGGTAGCTGCGCTCCATTTCGAGCGCGATATTGGTCATCGCCTCGCTGCGCCGGGCATCCATCTGGGTGAGCGTGTTGGACTGCGCCGCCTGGGCGCTTAACGTATTCAGGCTCTGCCAGGCCTGCCAGGCGAGAAACAGCAACGGCACCATCACCAGTAAGAAAGCCATCATCACCAGTTGGCGAAGCGAGCGGGGAAAAGCAGGCCAGCGTTTCACGGCGTTATTCCGAAGTGATTGCAAAAGCCTGATGCTAACCGACAGCCGCGCCGGTGCAAAGCCAAACGCAAAAAACAACAAAGGCAGGGGATTAACCCTGCCTTTGTGATGGAATCAGGCGGTGCCTTACTCAACGTGTCGCCCGGGTTCTGAAATAGCAGCGCTATGATCAGCAGTTGGACGGCAGGCACCTTTGAGTGCGTCATTCGAAGTTTATGTAGCGCTCGCAATGGGGCTGACATAAGAAGGTGAATGAGCCACTGCGTGTTATTATGCAGTAACCGTGCCAGGTTTACCACATAAATCATAAGTTGCTGTTATGTAATAGTTTTAATTATATGAGACGCTTCAAAGTTTTGCGTTATTTTTCGCCAGAGTGTCGCTAAATCCCAACACTTCCCCTGATGCTTTTTAGGCGCTATATAAATCAATAGCTTACATGTCGCAAATCAGCGACACCACGATCATGCCGCTGTCGCAATTTACCGACACCTGCCGGATTCGCACTCAAAGAAAAAGCGATTAAAAGAAAAAAGGCCTCTTGCGAGGCCTTTATCAGGATAAAACGAGCAGGATTAACCAAGCTGCTTACGCGCGTTGCGGAAAATGCGCATCCACGGGCTGTCCTCGCCCCAGTTCGCCGGGTGCCAGGAGTTCGCCACCGTGCGGAAGACGCGCTCCGGGTGCGGCATCATGATAGTGACGCGCCCGCCTTCGCTGGTCACGGCGGTAATGCCGTTCGGTGAACCGTTCGGGTTCGCCGGATAGGTTTCCGTTACCGCGCCGAAGTTATCAATATAGCGCAGCGCCACCAGCCCTTTGCTTTCAAGCGCCGCCAGATGCGCGTCGTCGCGGACCTCCACGCGGCCTTCGCCGTGGGAAACCGCAATCGGCATATGGGAGCCGGTCATGCCGTCCAGCAGCAGCGACGGGCTGGCCGTCACTTCCACCAGGCTGAAGCGCGCTTCAAAGCGGTCGGACTGGTTACGCACAAAGCGCGGCCACAGTTCGCTGCCCGGGATCAGCTCGCGCAGGTTGGACATCATCTGGCAGCCGTTACAGACGCCGAGCGCCAGCGTCTGCGGACGGTGGAAGAATTCGGTGAACTCGTCACGCACGCGGTCGTTGAAGAGAATGGACTTCGCCCAGCCCTCGCCCGCGCCCAGCACGTCGCCGTAAGAGAAGCCGCCGCAGGCGACGAGCGTGTGAAAATCGCCGAGGCCACGACGACCGGCGAGCAGATCGCTCATATGCACGTCGATGGCGTCAAAGCCCGCGCGGTGGAACGCGGCCGCCATCTCCACATGAGAGTTCACGCCCTGCTCGCGCAGTACCGCGACTTTCGGGCGCGCGCCGGTGGCGATAAACGGCGCGGCGATATCTTCTTTGATATCGAACGTCAGCTTCACGTTAAGGCCCGGATCGCTGTCGTTGGCTTTCGCCTGGTGTTCCTGATCCGCGCATTCCGGGTTATCGCGCAGGCGCTGCATCTGCCAGGTGGTTTCCGCCCACCACATGCGAAGCTGGGTGCGGCTTTCGCTGTACACCACCTTGTCGCCCGCCGTCAGCGTGAAGCGATCGCCCGCGACCGCCTTGCCGAGATAGTGCGTGCATTCGCCAAGACCGTGATCTTTCAGTACGCGCTCTACCTGCTCGCGCTCGGCGGCGGCAATCTGAATCACCGCGCCCAGCTCTTCATTAAACAGCACCGCTAGCGCGTCGTCGCCGAGAGCGGCGATATCCGCTTCAATGCCGCAGTGACCCGCAAACGCCATCTCCGCGAGCGTCACCAGCAGGCCGCCGTCGGAACGGTCGTGGTAGGCCAGCAGTTTACGCTGCGCCACCAGCGCCTGGATGGCGTCGTAGAAGCATTTCAGCTGACCGGCGTCGCGCACGTCGGCAGGCTTGTCGCCGAGCTGACGATAAACCTGCGCCAGCGCCGTCGCGCCCAGCGCGTTCTGGCCATTGCCGAGATCGATTAACAGCAGGGCGTTATCTTCGGTAGTGAGTTCCGGCGTCACGGTGCGACGCACATCTTCCACGCGGGCGAAGGCGGAGATCACCAGCGACAGCGGCGAGGTCATCTCGCGCTGTTCGCCATCCTGCTGCCAGCGGGTTTTCATCGACATCGAATCTTTACCGACCGGAATGGTCAGGCCGAGCTGCGGGCAGAGCTCCTCGCCCACCGCTTTAACGGCAGCATAGAGACCGGCGTCTTCGCCAGGGTGCCCCGCCGCCGCCATCCAGTTGGCGGAAAGTTTCAGGCGTTTGATATCGCCGATTTGGGTCGCCGCAATGTTAGTGAGCGCTTCACCCACCGCCAGACGGGCGGAAGCGGCGAAGTCCAGCAGCGCCACCGGCGCGCGCTCGCCCATCGCCATCGCTTCGCCGTAGTAGCTGTCGAGGCTTGCGGTCGTGACCGCGCAGTTCGCCACCGGCACCTGCCACGGACCGACCATCTGATCGCGCGCGACCATGCCGGTCACGGTGCGGTCGCCAATGGTCACCAGGAAGGTTTTCTCCGCGACTGTCGGCAGATGCAGCACGCGCTTCACCGCATCGGCAAGCGTAATGCCCGTACGGTCAAACGGCTGGCCCTCGGCCTGTAAGCGCGTAACGTCGCGGGTCATCTTCGGTGTTTTGCCGAGCAGAACGTCAAGCGGCATATCCACCGGCTGGTTGTCGAAGTGGCTGTCGTTAAGCGTCAGGTGCTGCGCTTCGGTCGCCTCGCCAATCACGGCGTACGGCGCGCGCTCGCGGCGGCACAGTTCGTCAAACAGCGCCAGCTGTTCGGGCGCCACGGCCAGCACGTAACGCTCCTGGGATTCGTTACACCAGACTTCCAGCGGGCTCATGCCCGGCTCGTCGCTTAAAATGTCGCGCAGTTCAAAACGCCCGCCGCGCCCGCCGTCGCTTACCAGCTCCGGCATGGCGTTGGAAAGGCCGCCCGCGCCAACGTCATGAATAAAGAGGATCGGGTTGGCCTCGCCCAACTGCCAGCAGCGGTCGATCACTTCCTGGCAGCGGCGCTCCATTTCCGGGTTGTCGCGCTGTACCGAGGCGAAATCGAGATCGGCGTCGGACTGGCCGGACGCCATAGAGGACGCCGCGCCGCCGCCGAGGCCGATATTCATCGCCGGGCCGCCGAGCACGATCAGCTTCGCGCCTGGCGGAATTTCACCCTTCTGCACATGGTCGGCGCGAATGTTGCCGATGCCGCCTGCCAGCATGATCGGCTTATGGTAGCCGCGCAGCTCTTCGCCGTTGTGGCTCGCCACTTTCTCTTCATAGGTACGGAAATAGCCGTTCAGCGCCGGACGACCAAATTCGTTGTTGAACGCCGCGCCGCCAAGCGGGCCTTCGGTCATGATATCGAGCGCGGTAACGATACGATCCGGCTTGCCGAAATCTTCTTCCCACGGCTGCTCAAAGCCCGGAATGCGCAGGTTAGAAACAGAAAAACCCACCAGACCCGCTTTCGGCTTCGCACCGCGGCCCGTCGCGCCTTCGTCACGAATTTCGCCGCCGGAGCCTGTCGCGGCACCCGGCCACGGTGAAATGGCGGTCGGATGGTTGTGCGTTTCCACTTTCATCAGAATGTGCGCCGGTTCCTGATGGAACGCGTAGCGGCCCGCTTCATGATCGGCGTAGAAACGGCCCACGGAAGAGCCTTCCATAACCGCCGCGTTATCTTTATACGCGGAGAGCACGAAATTCGGGGTCTTCTCGAAAGTGTTTTTAATCATTTTAAACAGCGACTTCGGCTGTTTTTCGCCGTCGATAACCCAGTCGGCGTTAAAAATTTTGTGACGGCAGTGCTCAGAGTTGGCCTGCGCGAACATGTAGAGTTCGATGTCGTTCGGGTTGCGCCCCAGGCGGGTGAACGCGTCATGCAGGTAGTCGATTTCATCTTCTGCCAGCGCCAGCCCCAGACGCACGTTAGCGTCCGCCAGCGCCTGACGGCCCTGCCCCAGCAGATCCACGCTCTGTACCGGCGCGGGTTCGTGGTGCGCGAATAGCTGCGCGGCGTCTTCCAACGCGCCGAACACGCTCTCCATCATGCGGTCATGCAGCTCTGCCGCAATCTGGCGCCAGGCGTCGTCGCCCGCGGTGGGATCCACATCGAGGTAATACGCCACGCCGCGCTCCAGGCGTTTGACCTGGGCGAGCCCGCAGTTATGGGCGATGTCTGTCGCTTTGGAGGACCAGGGAGAGATAGTGCCAGGGCGCGGCGTTACCAGCAGCAGACGGCCCAACGGCGCGTGGCCAGTAAGGCTCGGCCCATATTTCAGCAGGCGCTCAAGGCGCGCGTGCTCTTCGGCATTCAGCGGTGCGGCGAGGTCAGCAAAATGGACATACTCGGCATAAAGGGTTTTCACCGGGAGGTGAGCGTCTTTGAAACGAGCCAGCAGTTTGTTAATACGAAATGCCGACAGAGCGGGCGAACCACGCAGAATTTCCATCATCTAATCTCTCGTCTTCGAAGCGCCGGAGGGCACCTCAGTGGGCGCAAGGGGGAAAACGGGCGTCATTATAAAGAATCCGGCGCGCTGACGAAACCGTTTGCGTAGAAATAAAATCCCGCCGTCGCGTTAACGTTTGGTGTGGCCGATTCCTCTAATTAGTTGCCAAGTGGCGCTTTGTTACGCAAAATGCCGCTCCATGCCATTCAAACGAAACGGTTTACTAACGATTGTTCGCTGAGCCCCGAGGCAACGCAGAGAATTAACTAATTGAAAAAATTAAAGCTTAATTATCTGCTCATCGGCGTCGTTACCCTGCTGCTGGCAGTGGCCTTGTGGCCGGCCATTCCCTGGTCCGGCAAAGCCGATAACCGTATCGCCGCGATCCAGGCGCGGGGGGTTTTGCGCGTCAGTACCATCGCCACGCCGCTGACGATGTATTCCGCCGGCGAGACGATGTCCGGGCTTGATTACGAGCTAAGCCAGGCCTTCGCCGACTATCTCGGCGTGAAGCTTAAAATCACCGTGCGCCAGAACATCAGTCAGCTCTTTGACGATCTCGACAATAACGACGCCGATCTTCTCGCCGCAGGCCTGGTCTATAACGAAGCGCGCAGCCAGCACTATCAGGCTGGCCCTATCTATTATTCCGTCTCGCAGCAGATGGTTTACCGCGTCGGCAGCCTGCGTCCGCGAAGCCTCGCCAGTATTAAAGAGGGGCAACTGACCATTGCGCCGGGCCACGTGGCGCAAAGCGAGCTGGAACAACTCAAAGCAAGCAAATACCCGGATTTAACCTGGCGCGTCGACCCGAAACTCAGCAGCAACGAGCTGATGCTGCAGGTGGCTCAGGGCACGCTGGATTACACCATCGCCGATTCGGTCGCCATCGGCCTGTTCCAGCGCGTTCACCCGCAGCTTGCGGTCGCGCTCGATCTCAGCGATGAGCAGCCCGTGACATGGTTCAGCCGCCGCAGCAGCGATAACTCGCTCTCGGCCGCGCTGCTCGATTTCTTCAATCAGATTAACGAAGACGGTACGCTGGCGCGCCTGGAAGAGAAGTATCTGGGCCACGGCAATGATTTCGATTACGTAGATACCCGCAGTTTCCTGCGCGCCGTGGACAGCGTGCTGCCGGAGCTGCAGCCGCTCTTTGAGAAATACGCGACGGATATCGACTGGCGACTGCTGGCGGCCATCTCGTATCAGGAATCCCACTGGGACAGCCAGGCCACCTCGCCTACCGGCGTGCGCGGTCTGATGATGCTGACGCGCAATACGGCGCAAAGCCTGGGGCTGACCGATCGCCTTGATGCCGAGCAGAGCATCAGCGGCGGCGCGCGCTATCTGAAAGATATGATGAGCAAAGTGCCGGAAAGCGTTCCGGAAGAGGAGCGGATCTGGTTTGCGCTGGCAGCGTATAACATGGGCTACGCGCATATGCTGGACGCCCGCGCGCTGACGGCAAAACAAAAAGGCAACCCGGATAGCTGGTCTGATGTAAAACAGCGGCTGCCGCTGTTAAGCCAGCGCCCCTATTACAGCAAGCTCACCTATGGCTACGCGCGCGGGCATGAGGCTTACGCCTATGTGGAAAATATCCGTAAATATCAGATAAGCCTGGTCGGTTATCTGCTGGAGAAGGAAAAGCAGGCCGCCGCGGCAGCGCAGCCTAAGCTTGTGCAGAGTTACCCGACGAATATTACGCCGCAGGGTCTGTTCCCGTCGCCCTTTTCGTCGCTTCCTTTAGGGCCTTTTTCTCAAGCCGGCGCTGGCGGAAAAACGCACTCAGCATTGCCGAACACTCTGTCGCCAGTATCCCCTCGATAACCTGCACCTGATGGTTCATGCCGGGATGCCCGGTGATGTCCATCAGCGACCCGACCGCGCCGGTTTTGGCATCACGCGCGCCGAACACCAGCGTGCCGATACGCCCATGCACCATCGCGCCTGCGCACATGACGCACGGCTCAAGCGTGACATACAGCGTGGTATCCAGCAGACGATAATTTTGCAGCACCAGCCCGCCCTGGCGCAGCGCCATGATCTCGGCGTGTGCGGTCGGGTCGTGGCGGCCAATCGGGCGGTTCCAGCCTTCGCCGATAACCTGATTGTTGTGTACCAGCACCGCGCCTACCGGCACTTCTCCCTCGTCCCAGGCGCGCTGCGCGAGCGTCAGCGCGTGGCGAATCCAGTATTCGTGGGTGAGTTCAGTCTGTGACACAAGCTTCTCCGGGAGTATAAGGCGGGCGGCATTATACACACCGTTTATGGGTTGCGAAACGCGCCTTATTCGAGCTGCTGGAGCTGCCCCTGCGGGGTGACGCGCCAGCGGTGCTGGCAAAAGTAAAGCAGCGGGTTATCTTGCTTGCTGTCGCTGTAGCCGCTGTAGAGACGCAGCGGCGTGCCAATCTGGCGCTCCAGCTGCGCTACTTTTTCATGGCCGAGGCAGCGCAGCGTCAGTACCCAGCCACCAAAGCGGCGCTCCATTTGGCTGGCGATGACATTCACGCGCGGCAGCCACGGGGTATCGTAATAAACCTGTTCTACCAGCGTCTGCGGGGAGCCGGTGATGAGCCAGACGTCGGCATCGGTGCTGGTGAGGTAACCGGTCAGGCGCTCATGCACCACCGGAAAGGTGACGACATGGGTGCGAAACCAGTCGGCGAAAGCTTTTTCCAGCGTTTTCAGACGCGCCTCGCTGTGACCGAAGGTACAACCCCAGAGCAACAGACTCATCGGCCAGCGGGCGGCGCGCCCTTTGATTAACAGCCCGCCCAGGATAACGGGCAGCAGAGGAATAACCAGCAGCAGGTTAAGCGGCTGACGCCGCAGCAGATAGCGCATAAAAGTGCCGAACATATCCTGTTGATGCAATGTGCCATCCAGATCGAAAAACACCACCCGACGCTCGTTATTGGCCAAACCTTACTCCTCTGGATCGTTAAAGCCCAGGAACCACGTACACAGAAAACCGGCGATCACCGCTACCAGATAGCCTAACAGATAGAGCATCACTTTTCCGGTCACGATGGTAAGCGCCAGCGGTAGCCCGGAGATGCCAAAAGTGATGACCGTCGCCACTTTAAAGTAGCTGATAATCGCGCCGCCTGCCGCCCCGCCAAGACACGCGCCGATAAACGGCTTGCCGAGCGGCAGCGTCACGCCGAAAATCAGCGGCTCGCCGATACCGAGCAGACCGACCGGCAGCGCGCCTTTGATCACCTTTTTCAGCCGCGCGTTACGGGTTTTCAGCAGCACCGCCAGCGACGCGCCAATCTGCCCGACACCCGCCATCGCAAGGATGGGAAACAGCGCGTTATAGCCGTGCGCCTGAACCAGCTCGACGTGGATTGGCACCAGCCCCTGATGCAGGCCGGTGAGCACCAGCGGTAAAAACGTGCCCGCCAGCACCGCGCCCACCAGCAGCCCGCCTTTATCGATAGCGAGCGACGCGCCATGCGCGATAGTTTCCGAAATCCAGCCGCCGAGCGGTTGCAGCGCCACAATAGCGACCGCGCCGGTAATGAGCGTCGTCAGTAACGGATTGAGGATGAGTTCGACCGACACCGGCAGCAGATTACGCAGCTTTTTCTCAAGCCAGCACATCAGCATGACCACCAGCAGCACGGCGATGACGCCGCCGCGTCCCGGCTGTAACGGCTCGCCGAAGAGCGTAATCTGTGCCAGCTGCGGGCTGGAGAGAATACCCGCCATGACGCCGCCCATCGCCACCGAGCCGCCGAACACCCGCGCGGCGTTAACGCCGACCAGAATGTTCATAATGGCGAACACGGCGCTGCCGAAAATGCCGAGCAACCCCAGCAGATTCGGATAGCTGGTGGCGAAGCCGCCGACGATATCCGGGCGTTTGAGGATATTAATAATCCCGGTAATCAGCCCCGAGGCGATAAACGCCGGGATCAGCGGAATAAACACGTTCGCAAGCTGACGCAGCGCATCGCTCATCGGCGCTTTATAGCGCGCTTTCGCCTGAGCTTTCGTGCGTGCGGCGTCGTCAATCGCCGGTTCGGTGGACGTCGCGCCCTGCATCTGCGCGCGCATCGCATCGACGATTTGCGCGGCGCGTCCGGGGCCGGCAATCAGCTGATGCTGCTCACCCTGTTTCACATAACCGCTGATGCCGGGCAGCGCCTTTAGCGCCGGGAGATCCATCAGGCTCTCGTCGCGCAGCTCCACACGCACGCGCGTCATGCAGTTTTCCAGCCGTAAAATGTTGCCTTCACCGCCCACGCCGTTGAGGATTTGCGTGGCGAGCGTCACCGATTTTTCCATACGTTACGTCCCCTTACGGCTGCAACGCCGCTCTTAAAAAGCCGTTATGCGCCGCGAGACGCGCGTGGGCGGCCTGCGCGTCCAGCCCGGTCAGCACCATTAAAATGGCGGGTTTCACCTCGTACTCGGTCTGCGTGAGCACCGCTTCGGCTTCTTCACGCGTCACGCCGGTCGCTTCCATCACCATCCGGCAGGCGCGATCCACCAGTTTGACGTTGGTCGCTTTCATATCCACCATCAGGTTCTGGTAGACCTTGCCGCACTTCACCATTGCGCCGGTGGAGATCATATTAAGGACGAGCTTCTGCGCCGTACCGGATTTCAGACGCGTGGAGCCGGTAAGCGCCTCCGGGCCGACCACCGGCGAAATAGCGATTTCCGCCGCTTCGGCTATCGGCGAGCCGGGGTTGCAGGAGATGGCCGCCGTCGCGCAACCCAGCGCGCGGGCGTACTTCAGGCCGCCGATGACATACGGCGTGCGGCCTGATGCCGCCAGCCCCACCACCATATCGCGCGCGTTAAGCCCAATGGCTTTAAGATCGTCTTCGCCAAGCTGCGCGTTATCTTCCGCGCCTTCGACGGCTTTCAGCAGCGCGCCGGGGCCGCCTGCGATAAGCCCGACCACCACGCCATGCGGCACGCCGAACGTTGGCGGGCATTCCGAGGCGTCCAGCACGCCAAGACGCCCGCTGGTGCCTGCCCCCATATAGATGAGCCGCCCGCCGCAGGTAAGCGCCGCGGCCGCCGCGTCCACCGCTTTCGCGACCTCCGGCAGCGTTTCACTGACGGCGTGCGCTACCCGCTTGTCTTCTTCGTTAAAACGCCTCAGCATCTCAAGCGTCGGGAGCGCGTCTAGATCCAGGGTATCGGGATTGCGGGTTTCTGAGACCAGCGAGCCAAGATTCATATTGCACCTCTGAATTTTTAATTCATAATGATGACGCTATAATGGAATATAAAATTCAAAGTGGCGAGTAAATTTCCCGGCATTGAAAAGCCGATCACACTTAATCCAGCCGGAGGCGTTGATGAATACCCTGA
Organism: Cronobacter sp. 153480017-3; assembly: GCF_053627815.1. Classification (NCBI taxonomy): domain Bacteria; kingdom Pseudomonadati; phylum Pseudomonadota; class Gammaproteobacteria; order Enterobacterales; family Enterobacteriaceae; genus Cronobacter; species Cronobacter sp. 153480017-3. The sequence goes on from NZ_JBSEYN010000006.1 coordinate 305,618, forward strand.
TCCTTATCCGCCAGCGATACCCGACGCTGGCGCAAAGCGACCGAAAACTTGCCGACTTTTTGCTTCAGTTCCCCGACTACGCTCGCCATTTAAGCTCGCAGCAGCTGGCGGCGGAAGCGGGCGTCAGCCAGTCGAGCGTGGTGAAGTTTTCACAGAAGCTCGGTTATAAAGGCTTCCCGGCGCTGAAACTCGCTATCAGCGAAGCGCTCGCGAGCCAGAGCAACATTCACTCGGTGGCGGTACATAACGAGATCCTGGGCGACGACCCGCTGCGCCTGGTTGGTGAAAAGCTCATTAAAGAGAATGTCGCGGCGATGCATGCGTCGCTGGATATCAACCCGGAAGAGAAACTGCTGGCGAGCGTCGGGCTGCTGCGCAACGCGCGGCGCATAGTGCTGACCGGCATCGGCGCGTCAGGGCTGGTCGCGAAAAATTTCTCCTGGAAGCTGATGAAAATTGGCCTTAATGCCGTTGCCGAACAGGATATGCACGCGCTGCTGGCCACCGTGCAGGCGATGGAGCCGGAAGATTTGCTGGTGGCGCTTTCTTACTCCGGCGAGCGGCGCGAAATCAATCTCGCTGCCGACGAAGCGCTGCGCGTGGGCGCACGCATTCTCGCCATTACCGGTTTTACGCCGAACGCGCTGCAACAGCGCGCGACCCAGTGTCTCTATACGATCGCCGAAGAGCAGGCGACGCGCAGCGCGGCAATCTCCTCCACTTCCGCCCAGATGATGCTCGCGGATCTGCTGTTTATGGCGCTGGTGCAGCAGGATCTGGAGAAAGCACCGGGGCGCATTCGTCACAGCGAGGCGCTGGTAAAAAAACTGGTCTGAGTAACAAATGGGCGTATAATGCCCGCCCTGTTTGTGTTGTTTCTGAGATTTTCCTGATGGCGCTGCTAATCACTAAAAAATGTATCAACTGTGACATGTGCGAGCCGGAGTGCCCGAACGAGGCTATCTCAATGGGAGACAACATCTACCAGATTGACACCCGCCGTTGCACAGAATGCGTGGGGCATTACGAGACGCCCACCTGTCAGAAAGTGTGCCCGATCCCGAACACGATTATTAAGGATCCGGCGCATGCAGAGAATGAAGAGCAGCTGTGGGATAAATTCGTGCTGCTCCATCATGCCGATAAGATCTAGCTTTCGATAATTACCGTGGCGCAGGCGTAGTGCCGCTCGTCAGCAAGCGTGACGTGTACTGACGTCACGCCCATACGCGCCGCCAGCCGTTCAGCCTCATCCCACAGCCGCAGCTTTGGTTTTCCCAGCTCGTCGTTAAACACTTCAAACTGATTAAACGCCAGCCCGTTGCGGATGCCGGTGCCGAAGGCTTTTGCCGCCGCCTCTTTTACCGCGAAGCGCTTCGCCAGAAAGCGCACCGGCTGCTGGTGCGCCTGATACTGCGCCCATTCGTTCGCGCTCAGCACCCGCTTCGCCAGCCGGTCGCCTGAGCGGGAGATGACCGCCTCGATGCGGTCAATCTCCACGATATCGGTACCGAGCCCCAGAATCGCCATTAGCGACGCGCTTCCAGCATCAGGCGTTTCATCTCAGACACCGCCTCTTTCAGGCCGCTCATCACGGCGCGCCCGATAATCGCGTGGCCGATATTCAGCTCATGCATTTCCGGCAGCGCAGCAATTGCCTGCACGTTGTGATACGTCAGCCCGTGTCCGGCGTTCACTTTCAGGCCTTTGCTCGCGGCGTAGGTGGCGGCTTTCGCGATACGCTCAAGCTCGCGCGCGCGGGTGGCGTCGTCTTCGGCATCCGCATAGCAGCCGGTGTGGATTTCAATGTACGGCGCGCCGACGGCGACCGCTGCGTCAATCTGCGCGTTATCGGCGTCGATAAACAGCGACACCAGAATACCCGCCGCCGCCAGACGCTGGCAGGCGTCGCGCATTTTATCGAGCTGGCCTGCGACATCGAGCCCGCCTTCGGTGGTCACTTCCTGACGCTTCTCCGGCACCAGGCAGCAGAAATGCGGTTTTGTCTCGCAGGCGATGGTCAGCATCTCTTCGGTGACGGCCATCTCGAGGTTCATACGGGTGTGGAGTGTCTGGCGCAGGATACGCACATCGCGATCGGTGATATGACGGCGATCTTCACGCAGGTGAACGGTGATGCCATCCGCACCTGCCTGTTCGGCGATGAACGCCGCCTGTACCGGGTCCGGATAAGCCGTGCCGCGGGCGTTACGCAGCGTGGCGATGTGGTCGATGTTAACCCCTAACAGCAATTCAGCCATGACAATCCTCGTAAATCGACAAAAAGTGCAGGCAGTTTACACCTGGTCGGGAAAGGCTGGCTATGGTTGCGCGGTCAGGCGGTTTCGCCTTCCGGCGGAAGCGGACGTTTTTTAGGCACAAACTGGCGAAACAGCTCGCGGCTCTTTAACGGTTTGCCGCCAAGATACGGTTTGAGCGCCATACGCGTGAAACGCTTGGCGGCGCGCAGGGTGTCAACATCGGGGAATTCGCGGGTGGCGAGCGCTTTGAGCTGGCGGCCGGTAAAGGAGGTATTGTCGATAACGAGGCTTGCAATAAAGCCCTTCTCTTCGCGGTAACGGTACGTCATGGCGTCATCGACTTCATCACCGGTGCCCGCGCAGTGCAGAAAATCGACGCCGTAACCGAGATGCCCGAGCAGCGCCAGTTCAAAGCGACGCAGCGCAGGCTCCGGCGATCCGCTGGCACCCGCCAGCGCCTGAATGCAGTGCAGGTAATCGAAGAAAAGTTCGGAAAAGCGGGTTTCCGGCTCCAGCACGCGCGCGACCAGTTCGTTAACGTACAGGCCGCTGTAAAGCGTGATGCCGGAAAGCGGAAGCGCGAGCGAAACGGCTTCGGCGCTGGTGAGGTTTTTAACGTCGCCGCGCCCGCTCCAGCGCACCAGCAGCGGGGTAAACGGCTGCAGCGCGCCTTTGAGATTAGAACGTTTGCGACGCGCGCCTTTGGCGACCACGCGCACGCGGCCGGATTCTTCGCTGAACAGATCGATAATCAGGCTGGTTTCGCTCCACGGACGCGCGTGGAGCACAAAGGCACGCTGCCAGCCTTCCATCAGGCGGCCTTAGAGATCGTCGACGTAACCGAGACTGCGCAGGGCGCGCTCATCGTCGGCCCAGCCCGATTTCACTTTAACCCACAGCTCAAGGTGCACCGGCGCTTCGAACATGTCCTGCATGTCCTTACGCGCTTCGATGCCGATGGTTTTGATTTTGGCGCCTTTATTGCCAATCACCATTTTCTTCTGCCCTTCGCGCTCAACGAGGATCAGCCCGTTGATGTCGTAACCGCCGCGCTCGTTCGTCACGAAACGCTCGATTTCGACCGTCACCGAATACGGCAGCTCGGCACCCAGGAAACGCATCAGTTTTTCACGGATGATTTCAGAGGCCATAAAGCGCTGCGAGCGGTCGGTGATGTAATCTTCCGGGAAATGATGAATCGCCTCCGGCAGGTGCTTGCGCACAATCGCCGCGATAGTATCGACATTCATGCCTGTTTCTGCGGAGATCGGCACAATATCGAGGAAATTCATCTGGCTGCCCAGGAACTGTAAATGCGGCAGCAGCTCCGCTTTGTCCTGCACGTTGTCGACTTTGTTGATAGCCAGAATGACCGGCGCTTTACCGTCGCGCAGTTTGTTCAGCACCATTTCGTCGTCCGGCGTCCAGCGGGTGCCTTCGACCACGAAAATCACCAGCTCGACGTCGCCGATAGAGCTGCTGGCCGCCTTGTTCATCAGGCGGTTAATGGCGCGTTTCTCTTCCATATGCAGGCCGGGGGTATCGACGTAAATCGCCTGATACTCGCCCTCGGTATGAATGCCCACGATACGGTGGCGCGTGGTTTGTGCCTTACGGGAAGTAATAGAAATTTTCTGCCCGAGCAGTTTGTTCAGCAGCGTTGACTTCCCGACGTTCGGGCGGCCAACGATGGCGATAAACCCGCAGTATGTTTTGGTTTCGCTCATTCCAGCTCCAGTTTTTTCAGCGCCTGCTCAGCGGCTGCCTGCTCCGCTTTGCGGCGGCTGGAACCCGTGCCGACCACCGGTTCGCTCAGGCCACTTACCTGGCAGTGGATAGTAAATTCCTGATCGTGAGCTTCCCCACGCACCTGTACCACCAGGTAAGACGGCAGCGGCAGATGGCGCCCCTGCAGATATTCCTGCAGACGCGTTTTCGGATCTTTTTGTTTATCGCCCGGACTAATTTCATCCAGACGCGTTTGATACCAGGTGAGAATTAAGCGCTCAACGGTCTGGATATCGCTGTCGAGGAACACGCCGCCAATTAAGGCTTCAACGGTATCGGCAAGAATCGATTCGCGACGAAAACCGCCGCTTTTCAGCTCGCCCGGCCCAAGGCGCAGGCACTCGCCCAGCTCAAATTCACGCGCGATTTCGGCGAGCGTATTACCACGCACAAGCGTTGCGCGCATACGGCTCATGTCGCCTTCATCGACACGCGGAAAACGGTGATACAGCGCGTTCGCAATCACGAAACTTAAAATGGAGTCACCCAGAAACTCCAGACGCTCATTATGTTTGCTGCTGGCACTGCGATGCGTTAATGCCTGCTGCAACAGATCCTGATGATGAAAAGTGTAGCCCAGCTTTCGCTGAAGCCGATTAATTACGATGGGGTTCATGCGATACCAATTAATGAATGCGTCAAAAATTCAGCACACGGAACAGGGCTGATGGGGTTCAAAGCTGTTTCGTGTGCCGTGGCTCCCTTGCGGGAGCCAGCCGGAAATCGTCGGGGGAATATTCTATACACAACGACAGGGGATGTCGTTAGTTCCAACAGATTTAATTCGTTAATGAATGCCGCCGATTCGATTCAGGCGCACGCCTGTCGGCCATTCACCTTCCTGCTTCTCGAAACTCATCCAGATAGCGGTCGCTTTGCCCACCAGATTCGCCTCCGGGACGAAGCCCCAGTAACGGCTGTCGGCGCTGTTATCGCGGTTGTCGCCCATCATGAAGTAGTGGCCCGGCGGAACAATCCAGGTGCCGTTCTGCTGGCCCTGCTGACGGTAGTAAATACCGACCTGATCCTGCGCGATAGGCACTGTGAGAATGCGGTGCGTGATGTCGCCTAAGGTTTCCTTACGCTCGGTCAGGCGAATACCGCCGTCTTTGCTTTCGTTTTTCGGCACCTGGAAGAAGCCGCTACTCGCCTCGCCGCCGTTCTGACGGCCAAACGTCTGTACGAAATCGCTCGGCTCGACGTTTGAATAGGTAATCGGCAGCGCGTTCGCGCACGCCTGGCCAGAACTGCAGTTCGGCTGGACGGTCACTTCTTTGGCGACCGGATCGTAGCTGACTTTATCGCCCGGCAGACCAACCACGCGCTTAATGTAGTCAAGGCGCGGATCGCCCGGATATTTAAACACGGCGATGTCGCCGCGCTTCGGATGGCCGGTTTCGATAAGCGTCTTCTGGTAGATCGGATCTTTGATGCCGTAGGCGAATTTCTCCACAAGGATAAAATCGCCGATAAGCAGCGTCGGCATCATGGAGCCAGACGGGATCTGGAACGGCTCATAAATAAACGAGCGAACGACCAGAACCACAGCCAGAACCGGGAAAACCGACGCGCCGGTTTCCAGCCAGCCCGGTTTCGGGCCTGCCTTTTTCGACGCGCCCGCATCCTGCGCATCCGCGGCGGCAAGCGCCGCGCGCTCGCGACGCTTCGGCGCGAAGATAAATTTATCCACGCACCACAAGATGCCCGTCACCAGCGTTGCGATGACCAGGATCAGGGCAAACATATTCGCCATGCCAACTCCTTAGGTTATTTACCGTCTTTCCCAACGTGCAGAATGGCGAGGAACGCTTCCTGCGGCAGCTCGACGTTACCGACCTGCTTCATGCGTTTTTTACCCTCTTTCTGTTTCTGCAACAGCTTTTTCTTACGGCTGACGTCGCCGCCGTAGCATTTTGCCAGCACGTTTTTACGCAGCTGTTTCACTGTGGAGCGGGCAATAATGTGGTTGCCGATAGCCGCCTGAATGGCGATATCGAACTGCTGGCGCGGGATCAGATCTTTCATCTTCTCCACCAGCTCGCGACCGCGGTACGGCGCGTTGTCGTTGTGGGTAATCAGCGCCAGCGCATCGACACGCTCGCCGTTGATCAGCACGTCGACACGCACCATGTTCGAGGCCTGGAAGCGCTTGAAGTTGTAATCCAGCGACGCGTAACCGCGGGAGGTGGACTTCAGACGGTCGAAGAAGTCGAGCACCACTTCCGCCATCGGAATTTCATAGGTCAGCGCAACCTGGTTGCCGTGGTACACCATGTTGGTCTGCACGCCGCGTTTTTCAACGCACAGCGTGATGACGTTGCCGAGATATTCCTGCGGCAGCAGCATGTGACACTCGGCGATAGGCTCGCGCAGTTCCTGAATGTTGTTCAGCGGCGGCAGCTTGGACGGGCTGTCGACATAGACCACTTCGTTATTGGTCATCTGCACTTCATACACAACGGTTGGTGCCGTGGTGATGAGGTCGAGATCGTATTCGCGCTCCAGACGCTCCTGGATGATTTCCATATGCAGCAGGCCGAGGAAGCCGCAGCGGAAGCCGAAGCCCAGCGCCGTCGAGCTTTCCGGCTCGTAGAACAGCGAGGCGTCGTTCAGGCTCAGTTTGCCGAGCGCGTCACGGAAAGACTCGTAATCGTCAGAGCTGACCGGGAAGAGGCCCGCGTAAACCTGCGGCTTCACTTTCTTAAAGCCAGGCAGCGCTTTTTCCGCCGGGTTACGGGCGAGCGTCAGGGTATCGCCCACCGGCGCGCCGAGAATGTCTTTAATCGCGCACACCAGCCAGCCCACCTCGCCGCATTTCAGCTCGGTGCGGTCGATTTGCTTCGGCGTGAAAATCCCGAGACGGTCAGCGTTATACGTCTGGCCGGTGCTCATGACTTTCACCTTGTCGCCTTTGCGCAGGGTGCCGTTCTTAACGCGAATAAGTGAAACGACGCCCAGGTAGTTATCAAACCAGGAGTCGATAATCAGCGCCTGTAACGGCGCGTCCGGGTCGCCTTCCGGCGGCGGGATGTCGCGCACCAGACGTTCCAGCACATCCTGTACGCCCACGCCGGTTTTCGCCGAGCAGCGCACCGCGTCGGTAGCGTCGATACCGACGATATCTTCGATCTCTTCCGCCACGCGCTCAGGATCGGCGGCGGGCAGGTCAATTTTGTTCAGTACCGGCACCACTTCGAGATCCATTTCGATCGCGGTATAGCAGTTGGCGAGCGTTTGCGCTTCCACGCCCTGGCCTGCGTCCACCACCAGCAGCGCGCCTTCGCACGCGGCGAGGGAGCGGGAAACTTCATAGGAGAAGTCAACGTGGCCGGGGGTGTCGATAAAGTTAAGCTGGTAGGTTTCGCCGTCAGAGGCTTTGTAGTCCAGCGTCACGCTCTGGGCTTTAATGGTAATGCCGCGCTCGCGCTCCAGATCCATGGAGTCCAGCACCTGCGCTTCCATTTCGCGATCGGAAAGGCCGCCGCAAATTTGAATAATACGGTCAGACAGCGTCGATTTACCGTGGTCGATGTGAGCGATGATCGAAAAGTTGCGTATGTTCTTCATATAGCGAGATTTTTATGCCTTATAAATCCTGAGAGGCTCGGCGCAACGCGCGGTACTGAGCATGATGTCTCTGGCTGTCTTATGCCTGAAACGCTGCATTCTACACTACAACCAGAAAGCGGGGAAACTGCGTCTCAGGTAAGCATAGACGGCGAATGAAAATCACAGGGAAAGGCGGCGTAAAACACGCAGCAGGTGGTTACCGGCTGTCTGAGGAAGGAGACGTTTCAACGCGCAGCGCATCGGGCGGAAGGCCCACGCTGAGGATAACCGGCTGCCAGCTGTCACGCGACGCGAATTTCGGCGACAAGCCGCGCGCCAGCAGAAAACCGCCCACGCCACCCAGCGCCGCGCCGCACATCGCGGCGAGATCAGAGCCAAACAGCGCCTGGAACACGCCTGCCATGATAAACAGGCCCACCAGCGGCGACAGATAGACCAGCATCGCGGAGCCAAGCAGGCTGCCTTCGGCGATGCCCAGTTCCACTTTCTGCCCGGCTACCAGCGGCTGTTCGCTCGGCACGTTGATATAGTGCGTGTTCTGCGGCCCCAGCTTGTTCAGCACGCGCGTGCCGCAACCGGCGCGGGACGCGCAACTGCTGCAGGAGGCTTTGACGTCACAGCTAAGTACAGCTTCGCCGTTTTGCCACGATACGACCGTGGCCCACTCTTTAATCATTGAGATGCCCTGAAGGTAATGCTGCTCGCGATGCGCTTCGCCGTCGGTGGCGGCAGTTCACCCACCACCGTGATTTCGGCATTATTGCGCACTTCGGTGCTGACGGTGCGTCTGCCGGTGCGCAGCATCTGTTCGCTGCTATTGGCGCTCGCGCGGCTCACGTTAATCGAGAAACTAAACAGCCCGTCAGAATAGAGCCGCGACTCTACCGGCGAATCGACGCCCGGCAGCGGCCGGCGACTGCTGGAAATTTCAGTAAAGCCCTGCGGCAACCACGATGCTGACCAGCCAAACTTAACGTCATCGCCCGCCGGTACGGAGAGAAGCGGCGGCAGCGAGGCTTTCGCCAGATTCTGCATCATCGTGCCGGGCTTATCGTTCACCGTAAAGGAGACGACGCGGAACTGCTCCAGCGTTTCGCCGTCGCGATCCAGCAAATCGACACGCATTGGCAGGCGGGTCTCGCTATCAACCCACGCGATATAACCATAACGGGTGCCATCGCGCGCCACCACGCGGATCACTTCGCAAAGCCGGTCGGCAATGCGGGTGCGCCCGACGGAGATAAAGTCGTAATACGGCGCGAGGCGGCGGAAATCGGTATAAACCAGCGACGGCAGCGAATCGACGATGAAATCGCCGTTCAGGGTAAACGGCTCAAGCCCTGGCTCGAAATAGCTGATTTCCGAACCGCGCTGCACGACTTCGCGACGCGGGCCGTCCAGCTGCAATAATTGTGCGAGGGGCTTATTGTCGAGCCTGGCGTGGCGGTAGCGTAAAGATTCCACACCCTGCTTGTTGATGCTGACAAATGAGAGCTCGTAGTTGAGTGACTGGCTCGCCAGGTTCATTTGCTGCAACAACGCCTCGGACGATGCATCTGCCGAGGCGTTGAAGGAAACGAACAGGCTGCCCGTCAAAAGAGAGACGGCGCACCAAAGTTGCTTCATTACTGCGATTGAGTTCCTAAAGTCTGGTTACCAGGCACTTGTAAGGCGGCCTGCTGCGTCTGCGACTGCTCCAGCTGGAGCTGCTCGGCATGCAGGCGGCGTTGCAGTTCGTAATCCTGCAACATCGCGTTAATGCGGCGACGCTGTTCCTGTACCTGCGGCTGACCGCCTGCGGCGTTGTTATCCGCCGTCGGCACGCCAAGGCTGACCGGGCTGGCTTTACCCATCATCGGCAGCGTATTGAAAACCGGCGCTTCTGGCTGCGCGGTAGCATCAGGTTGACCGTTATAGTGCTGAACGCCGACGATCACCGCCAGCGATACGCACGCTGCCATGCCGACCTGCGTCAGCTGGCTCGCCCAGGGGCGCACTTTGTGCCAGAAGGGCATTTTGCTCCACTGTTGCGGCGCGGGCTGTGATTCAGGGATGAGCGGCGCAACCTGACGGGCGGGCTCATTTTCAATCGCCGCCATGACACGTGCGGAGATATCAAAATGAAGCGTTTCGCCAGTATCGCCACGCAGGGTATCGCGAATGAGGTGATAGCTTTCCCAGGTTTGCTGTAACGCTTTGTCATTTTCGACCGCGCTCAACAATTCGCTGTCCAGTGCTTCCCCATCCATTAAAGCGGAAAGTTTTTCTTTCTGCATGCTTAATACCTTTTCCAGTATCCCGCTATCGTCAACGCCTGATAAGCGGTTGAACTTTATTATCAATGGCTTCCCGCGCACGGAAAATGCGGGAGCGTACCGTACCGACCGGGCAATCCATAATAGCCGCTATCTCTTCATAGCTCAGGCCATCCAGCTCCCGCAACGTAATTGCCATGCGTAAATCTTCCGGGAGTGACTCTATGGTACGGAATACAATTTGTCTCAGTTCCTCAGACAACATTAAGTTCTCTGGGTTCGAAATTTCTTTCAACGCGCCGCCACTTTCGAAATTTTCCGCCTCGTTGGCATCCACATCACTGGATGGCGGACGGCGGCCCTGAGCCACTAAATAGTTTTTTGCCGTATTCACGGCGATACGGTAGAGCCAGGTATAAAATGCGCTGTCGCCGCGAAAAGAATCAAACGCGCGCCAGGCTTTAACAAAAGATTCCTGAACAACATCAGAGACGTCGCCTGAGGGGACATAGCGGGACACCAGATTCGCCACTTTATGCTGGTAGCGAATGACCAGTAAGTTAAAGGCTTTCTGATCTCCCTTCTGGACCCGTTCGACAAGGACCTGATCCGTTAACTGCTCGCTCATCCGAGGTAATGTCTCCCCAAACCTGAATTTCCACGCGTAATCGAAATGCCACCCGAACTCTGCACTGTGAGCAAGCAGAAGCTTAGAGCGCCGGTTGCCCGGAAAGTTCCGTTACGCCTTTGTTTTTGTGCGGCAATGGCGAACGCCAGTTCTACTCATTATATGTTCACAATCTGAATAACGGCCTGCCAGGGCTGTATTTTGTTGCACAGACCGCTTGCAGGGTAACGCAACACCACCATTTTTTCACCTTTAAATCCTGAGGATGCGCGGCGGTACGCAGCGTTTTGAGTATGCGGCTATGCGTTAAGTCAGAATCTCTCTCGTGTTTAGCGTTTACAACGCAGATTAAAAAAAGCGTGTTTGATTTCGCATTACGGTGCTATGCTGGCCAAACCTTGTTTAGTAAATTAAACACGACAATGAATAAGACACCTGAACTTCACTGTGATGTGCTGATTGTCGGCAGCGGTGCCGCCGGCCTTTCACTGGCGCTGCGCCTGGCGGAACATAGCCAGGTGATAGTATTGAGCAAAGGTCCGTTGAGCGAAGGCTCCACCTTTTATGCCCAGGGCGGGATAGCCGCGGTTTTTGACGAAACCGACAGCATCGCCTCGCACGTAGAAGACACGCTGATTGCAGGCGCTGGCCTGTGCGAGCGCAGCGCCGTCGAGTTTGTCGCCAGCAACGCCCGCCACTGCGTGCAGTGGCTTATCGATCAGGGCGTGCTGTTTGACACTGAAGTGCAGTCGAACGGCGAAGAGAGCTACCACCTCACGCGTGAAGGCGGCCACAGCCACCGCCGCATTCTGCATGCGGCGGACGCCACCGGTAAGGCTGTTGCCACGACGCTGATAGATAAAGCGCTAAGCCATCCGAATATCCGCATCCTTGAGCGTCATAACGCCGTGGATTTGATTATCTCTGATAAAATCGGTCTGCCGGGCACGCGCCGCGTGGTAGGTGCCTGGATCTGGAACCGCAATAAAGAAGAAGTGGAAACCTGTCGCGCGAAAGCCGTAGTGCTTGCCACCGGCGGCGCGTCAAAAGTCTATCAGTACACCACCAACCCGGATATCGCCTCGGGCGACGGCATCGCGATGGCCTGGCGCGCCGGTTGTCGCGTCGCGAATCTCGAATTCAATCAGTTCCATCCAACCGCCCTGTTTCATCCGCAGGCGCGCAATTTCCTGCTGACCGAAGCGCTGCGTGGCGAAGGGGCTTATCTTAAACGCCCTGACGGCACCCGCTTTATGCCGGAGTTTGACGAGCGCGCCGAACTGGCGCCGCGCGATATCGTAGCGCGCGCCATTGACCATGAAATGAAACGTCTCGGCGCCGACTGCATGTATCTCGACATCAGCCACAAGCCGGAGGCGTTTGTCCGTCAGCACTTCCCGACGATTTATGAAAAGCTGCTGGGGCTTGGCATCGATCTCACCCGAGAACCGGTGCCGGTGGTGCCCGCGGCGCACTACACCTGCGGCGGCGTGATGGTCGATGAGCACGGACGCACCGACGTCGACGGGCTTTACGCTATCGGCGAGGTGACCTACACCGGGTTGCACGGCGCGAATCGTATGGCCTCGAATTCGCTGCTGGAGTGTCTGGTTTACGGCTGGTCGGCGGCGGAAGATATCCGGCTGCGCCTGCCCTATGCGCGCGAGGTCAAAACCCTGCCCGCCTGGGACGAAAGCCGCGTGGAGCACCCGGACGAACTGGTGGTATTGCAGCATAACTGGCATGAGCTGCGCCTGTTTATGTGGGATTACGTGGGCATCGTGCGCACCACCAAACGTCTGGAGCGCGCGCTGCGGCGCATTACGATGTTACAGCAGGAGATAGAAGAGTATTACGCCAACTTCCGCGTCTCCAACAATCTGCTGGAGTTGCGTAATCTGGTTCAGGTGGCGGAGCTTATCGTCCGCTGCGCCATGATGCGCAAAGAGAGCCGCGGGCTGCACTACACGCTGGATTACCCGGAAACGTTGCCGGAATCCGGGCCGTCGGTGCTCGCCCCGCTGGTTCACATAAACAGGTAGAAAGCTTCCGTGAGCGCGCAATAGGCCGGTGAGTAGTGTTGATCCGGCCCGCGGATCAGCAAATCATCACAGAAGCATTCGCCGGGCGACGGGGAAAACGCCAACAGCACCCGGTGCGGCAGTTTTCCTGCATTTTCGGCCACATCGGTGCGTAGCCGCAAATGCCAGCCTTGTTCACCGGCCAGACGGCTGAACGCTTCGCTGCTGCTTTCCGGCAACACCACGCAGAAGAACCCCTCTTCCGTAATTAACTGTGCCGCACAGGCGAGCAGCGTTCCGTGATCGAGCGTTGTAGTGTAGCGCGCCTGTTCACGGGCGGGCGTGGCGCAGGCGACGCCTTTGTCATAATAAGGCGGATTGCTGACGATAAGCTCGTAACGCTGCGTTTGCTGCTGCGTCCAGGTCTGAATGTCAGCGCTGTGCACCTGAATCCGCGCCGCCCACGGCGAGGCATCAATGTTTTCACGCGCCTGCTCTGCGGCCTGGGCGTCAAGCTCGACGGCATCCAGCGTCACGGTATCCTCGGTGCGCTGCGCCAGCATCAGCGTCAGCAAACCGCTGCCTGCCCCGATATCCAGCACACGCTGCGCTTTCGCAACCGGCGCCCACGCCCCGAGGAGAATGCCATCAGTACCGACTTTCATCGCACAGCGGTCGTGCGCGACAAAAAATTGTTTGAAGGTAAAACCATTGCGGCGTAACGGGGTTTTTGGCTGCGACATCTTTAAGACCTGGTAACAAAACCGCTGTAGCATAGGCGAAAGCGCCGCCGGGGAAAAGGAGAAGCCGGGAAAGGGATGAACATTGGGCGCTGAACGTCTATAATCTGCGCCCCACACTGAGGTAGAAAATGACTGTAACCACTTTTTCCGAACTTGAACTAGATGACAGCCTGCTGGACGCGCTCCAGGAAAAAGGCTTCACCCGCCCGACCGCTATCCAGGCGGCCGCCATTCCGCCTGCGCTCGACGGGCGTGATGTGCTCGGTTCTGCGCCGACAGGCACCGGTAAAACGGCAGCTTATCTGTTGCCGGCGTTGCAGCATCTGCTCGACTTCCCTCGCAAAAAATCGGGGCCGCCGCGCATTCTTATCCTGACCCCGACCCGCGAACTGGCGATGCAGGTTGCAGAGCATGCGCGCGAACTGGCAAAGCATACGCATCTGGATATCGCCACGATCACCGGCGGTGTGGCTTATATGAATCACGCGGAAGTCTTCAGCGAAAACCAGGATATCGTGGTCGCCACGACGGGTCGTCTGCTGCAATACATTAAAGAAGAAAACTTCGACTGCCGCGCGGTGGAAACCCTCATCCTTGATGAAGCCGACCGCATGCTGGATATGGGCTTCGCGCAGGATATCGAAACTATCGCGGGTGAAACCCGCTGGCGCAAACAGACTTTGCTGTTCTCCGCCACGCTTGAAGGCGACGCGATTAAAGATTTCGCCGAACGCCTGCTGGAAGAGCCGGTGGAAGTCTCTGCGACGCCTTCCACACGCGAGCGCAAAAAGATCCACCAGTGGTATTACCGCGCCGATAACATCGAACACAAAACCGCGCTGCTGGTGCATCTGCTTAAGCAGCCAGAAGCCACCCGCTCCATCGTATTTGTGCGTAAACGCGAGCGTGTGCATGAGCTGGCGAACTGGCTGCGTGAAGCGGGCATCAATAACTGCTATCTCGAAGGCGAAATGGTGCAGGTGAAGCGTAACGAGGCGATTAAACGTCTGACCGATGGCCGCGTTAATGTGCTTATCGCCACCGATGTGGCCGCTCGTGGGATTGATATTCCGGATGTCAGCCATGTCTTTAACTATGACATGCCGCGCACCGCCGACACCTATCTGCACCGCATTGGCCGTACCGGTCGCGCCGGGCGTAAAGGCACTGCGATTTCGCTGGTTGAAGCGCACGACCATCTGCTGCTGGGCAAAGTGGGCCGCTACCTTAACGAACCGCTGAAAGCCCGCGTGATTGATGAACTGCGTCCGACCACGCGTGCGCCGAGTGAAAAGCTCACTGGCAAGCCGTCCAAAAAAGCGCTCGCGAAACGCGAAGAGAAGAAAAAAGAGAAAGAAAAAGAGAAGCCGCGCGTGAAAAAACGTCACCGCGACACCAAAAACATCGGCAAACGCCGCAAGCCGAGCGGTAACGCGACAGCGTCATCCGATAAGGCCGAGTGATAAAAAAACCGCCAGCAGATGCTGGCGGTTTTTGTTTTACCCGACGGCGCGCCGCCGGTGAACGAACGTCTGAACTTACAGGCTTTCGGTAAAGGTACGGGCAATCACGTCGCGCTGCTGTTCCGGGGTCAGCGAGTTAAAACGCACGGCGTAACCGGAAACACGGATAGTCAGCTGCGGATATTTTTCCGGGTGCTTAACGGCATCTTCCAGCGTTTCACGACGCAGTACGTTCACGTTAAGGTGCTGACCGCCTTCCACACGCACTTCCGGTTTGATTTCCATCGGAATTTCACGGTATTCGAACTGGCCAAGCTGGCTCACCGGCACGATGTCATCTTCATTGAAACCGGCTTTGGCGCAGACGCAGCGCGCTTCGCCTTTTTCGTTATCGAGCAGCCAGAAAGAGTTCAGCAGACTATCGTTTGCGGCTTTAGTAATCTGGATACCTGTGATCATAAGTTGCCTCCCTGTGGGCGAGTTTGATGCATTCAGCCAGCAGGCGTCAGAACAGGCGGCTGGCTAATTGGTAAAACCAATGTTGTCTTATTGTTTTATATACCACCAAAGGGCGGTCATTCTTTGATTTAAATCAAAATAAACCACTCTATGAATGCGGGTATAACATAAAGGAATTGCTTTACATCAACTTAGCGCTGTCCTGAACCTTCGGGAATTTTGTAAATCTGCGTCATGCACGGCCCGGTTTTGTTCTTCGGAAATAAGGCGTTAAGCTTAGGAAACAGAAAATCGCAGGAGAGCGGGATGACCGATAAACTGACCTGGCACGACGTGCTGGCTGATGAAAAAGAAAAGCCTTACTTCAAAAAGATCCTGACCACCGTTGCCGCCGAGCGTGAAGCAGGCGTCACCATCTATCCGCCGCAGAAAGAGGTGTTTAACGCGTTCCGCTTTACCGAGCTTGGCGATGTGAAAGTGGTGATCCTGGGACAGGATCCTTACCACGGGCCGGGACAAGCGCATGGCCTCGCCTTTTCGGTACGTCCGGGCGTCGCGCCGCCGCCATCGCTGGTCAACATGTATAAAGAGCTGGAGCAGTCGGTGCCGGGCTTCACCCGCCCTTCTCACGGTTATTTAGAAAGCTGGGCGCGCCAGGGCGTTATGCTGCTTAATACCGTGCTGACGGTACAGGCAGGCAAAGCGCATTCGCATGCCAATCTGGGCTGGGAGACCTTTACCGATAAAGTGATCTCGCTGATTAACGAACATCGCGAAGGCGTAGTGTTTCTGCTCTGGGGCTCACATGCGCAGAAGAAAGGCGCGATTATCGACCGCAACCGCCACCATGTGTTGCAGGCGCCGCACCCGTCGCCGCTCTCCGCGCATCGCGGTTTCTTCGGCTGCGGTCATTTCGTCAAAACGAATCAGTATCTGGAAAGCCGTGGCGAAGCCCCCATCGACTGGATGCCCGTTCTGCCGGAAAACGCCCAATAAAAAACCTCCCGCAGGAGGCTTTAACGTTTATCACGCCAGCCTTACGCTGGCGTTTTTTTACGCTTTATTCTGACGCCACCACTCGGCGAGCAGAACGCCGGTCGCGACAGAAACGTTCAGGCTTTCTACATTGCCGGTGCCGTCGATGGAGAGGCTTAAATCGGCATTCGCCTGCGTCGCTTCAGAAATACCTTCGCTCTCCTGGCCCAGCACCAGCACCATTTTCTTCGGCAGCGTCGCTTTAAAGAGCGGCGTACCTTTATGGCTGGAGGTAGTCACGATGGCGTAACCGGCAGCGCGGAACTGCGCCAGCGCGTCGCTGAAACTGTCGCCAGTAATCGGCTCGACATGCTCGGCACCGCCTTCTGCGGTACGCACCGCCGCGCCGGATTCCAGCAGCGAGGCGTCCTGCACGACCACGCCTTTCACGCCGAAGTGCGCGCAGCTGCGCACAATAGCGCCGAGGTTATGCGGGTTGCCCACATCTTCCAGCGCCAGCACGCAATCTTCATCGCCCGCTTTACTCAGCCAATGGTCAACGCTCGCGCCGCTGCGTTTTTTAATCAGGAAGCAGACGCCGCCGTGATGCTCGGTGCCGGAGGCTTTGGTGAGCTCCGCGTCATCCACCACGTGATACGCTTTGCGGTTCGCCGCCATCCAGCGCAGCGCTTCTTTAAAGCGCGGGGTCACGCTCTGGATAAACCAGGCGCGAACGATAGATTCCGGACGGCTCTGGAACAGCGCCTGACAGGCGTTTTCGCCATAGACGCGGGTCTCTTCGGCGCGCTGACGGCGCAGCACTTCCGGATCGATAAAACTTTTGCCACTGATGCCGCCGTGATCCGGCTTCGCTGGCGCTTCAGCACCCGGCGCGCGGGAAACGGTGCGCCATGGGGACGCCTCACGGTCGCTGTCGCGGTCCCGGCTGCGTTCACGGTCAGACGGTCTGTCACTGCGCGCAGCACGACGACCGCCTTCCGGTTTACCGTTGCCAGCGGGACGACCGCCGCCTTTTCCGGTACGCGGGTTTGAGCTGCGTTTGTCCGTATTTTCATCACTGCGGACATACATCACTTTGACCTTGCCGCTCTTGCCTTTAAATTCGTCGTTCATGTCTTTCTCCACCTGCGCTGCGCGAAGCGCGCAGATTACCCGATGTGTCCGCGCTTAGCCATTCTTTCGCGCAAAAGCTAATAACTATTGTACTCATTGGATAAAACGGTTTGAGCCTCGAAACATTCTTGCAGATACTGGATAACATTATCGAAACATAGCCGACGTTTCCGCGTCGGTTTCTGTCACCTGCAACCCAGAGGTTAGCTATGAATACCGTTTGTGCCGCTTGCCAGACTGTCAATCGCGTGGATGAAGAGCGTATTGAAGACGGCGCGAAGTGCGGCCGCTGTGGCCACGCGCTGTTTGACGGCGATGTGATTAACGCCACCAGCGAAACGCTGGATCAGCTGCTTAAAGATGACCTGCCGGTAGTGATTGATTTCTGGGCGCCGTGGTGCGGCCCGTGCCGTAGCTTTGCGCCGATCTTTGAAGATGTCGCCGAAGAGCGCAGCGGCAAAATACGCTTTGTAAAAGTGAATACCGAAGCCGAGCCGGAGCTGAGCGCGCGTTTTCGCATTCGCAGCATCCCGACCATCATGATGTTCAAAAACGGACAGCTGGTGGATATGCTCAACGGCGCTGTGCCAAAAGCGCCGTTCGATACCTGGCTGAACGAAGCGACGAACGAAGCCGTATAACGTCTGCCGCGGGGCGCGTCTTGTGCCCCGCGATTCCCTCTGCGACAATGGCGTTTTTGCCGACTTCCCATGACTGAAAACGCCGTCCTTCGCCTGCGCGCCGAGCGCCTGGCACGCGCCACCCGCCCTTTTCTCGCCCGCGGCAACCGTATTAAGCGCTGCCAGCGTTGCCTGCTGCCGTTACGACACTGCTTATGCGACACGCTGCAACCCCAACCGGCCCGCAGCCGTTTCTGTCTGGTGATGTTTGATACCGAGCCGATGAAGCCCAGCAATACCGGCAGGCTTATCGCCGATATTCTGCCTGATACGGAGGCGTTTCAGTGGTCGCGTACCGAGCCGCCCGCCGCGCTTCTTGAACTCGTGGCAAACCCTGACTATCAGCCTGTGGTGGTGTTTCCGGCGTCTTACGCCGATGCCGGACGCGACGTGCTGACCGCCCCACCGCGTACCGGCAAGCCGCCGCTTTTTATTATGCTCGACGGCACCTGGACCGAAGCGCGCAAAATGTTTCGCAAAAGCCCTTACCTTGACGCGCTGCCGGTGATGTCAGTGGATTTAACGCGGGTATCGGCCTATCAATTGCGCGAAGCGCATGCCGACGGGCAGTACTGTACGGCGGAAGTGGCGATAGCGCTGCTGGACGGCGCGGGCGATACCGCGGCGGCGCAAGGCTTAAGCAATCACTTTGCGCTGTTTCGCGAGCGCTATCTGGCCGGTAAACCACATCATCAGGGCAGCGTCACAGCAGCGCAGGCAGAAAGCGTTTAAAATCATCAGGTCACTTCGACGCCGGAGGAAATGATGAGCCAACGTGGCCTGGAAGCGCTGTTACGTCCCAAATCCATCGCCGTCATCGGCGCGTCGATGAAACCCGACAGAGCCGGTTTTCTGATGATGCGCAATCTGCTGGCGGGCGGTTTTAGCGGGCCGGTTTTGCCGGTGACGCCTGCCTGGAAAGCGGTTTGCGGCGTGCTGGCCTGGCCGGATGTCGCAAGTCTGCCGTTTACGCCCGATCTCGCGGTGCTGTGTACCCACGCAAAGCGCAACCTGGCGCTGCTGGAGGCGCTCGGCGAAAAAGGCTGTAAAACCTGCCTGGTGCTCTCATCGCCCCCGGAACAACATGCCGAACTACTGGCCTGCGCGGCGCGCTTTCAGATGCGCCTGCTCGGCCCGAACAGTCTGGGGCTGCTGGCACCGTGGCAGGGTCTTAACGCCAGTTTCTCGCCGGTGCCGATCCGCAAAGGCAAGCTTGCGTTTATTTCGCAGTCCGCCGCCGTTTCAAACACCATTCTCGACTGGGCGCAGCAGCGCCAGCTCGGCTTCTCCTGGTTTATCGCGCTGGGCGACAGCCTGGATATCGACGTCGATGAACTGCTCGATTACCTGGCCCGCGACAGTAAAACCAGCGCCATTCTGCTCTACCTGGAGCACCTGAGCGACGCCCGGCGCTTTGTCTCCGCCGCCCGTAGCGCCTCGCGCAATAAACCTATTCTGGTCATCAAGAGCGGACGCAGCCCCAGCGCGCGTCGCCTGCTGAATACCCACGCCGGGCTGGACACAGCCTGGGATGCGGCAATTCAGCGCGCCGGTCTGCTGCGCGTGCAGGATACCCATGAGCTGTTCTCGGCGGTGGAAACCTTAAGCCATATGCGCCCGCTGCGCGGCGAGCGACTGATGATTGTCAGCAACGGCGCCGCCCCTGCCGCGCTGGCGCTGGACGAACTCTGGCGGCGACAGGGAAAACTCGCCACGCTCGATGACGCCATGCTGACGCGGCTGCAGCAGCAGTTGCCGGAAGGCATCCACGCCGACAACCCGCTCGACCTGCGCGATGACGCCACGCCCGCGCGGTATCTGAAAGCGATCGAAGCGCTGCTGGACAGCCACGATTTCGACGCGCTGATGGTTATCCACTCGCCGAGCGCCGCCGCGCCAGGCAGCGAGAGCGCCCGCGCGCTGATCGATCTCTTTAACCGCCACCCGCGCGGCAAGTATGTGACGCTGATTACCAACTGGGGCGGCGAGTTTTCTTCCCAGGAGGCGCGTCATCTGTTCAGCGAAGCGGGTATTCCCACCTATCGCACGCCGGAAGGCGCAGTCACCGCCTTTATGCATATGGTGGAGTATCGCCGCAACCAGAAACAGCTGCGGGAAACCCCAGCGCTGCCCGCTACGCTCCCGGCGGATACCGCTCAGGCGCACCAGCTGTTGCAGCAGGCGTGCGCCGAGGGCGTGACGCAGCTCGATACTCATGAAGTGCGTCCGATTCTGGAAGCTTATGGCCTGCACACGCTGCCGACATGGATAGCGGGCGACAGCGCCGAGGCGGTGCATATCGCGGGAGAGATTGGCTACCCGGTGGCGCTGAAGCTGCGCTCGCCGGATATTCCGCATAAATCTGAAGTTCAGGGGGTGATGCTTTATCTGCGCACCGCCCACGAAGTGCAGCGCGCGGCGGACGCGATGCTTGACCGGGTGAAAATGACCTGGCCGCAGGCGCGCATTCACGGTCTGCTGGTGCAGAGCATGGCGAACCGCGCAGGCGCGCAGGAGCTGCGGGTGGTGGTTGAGCACGACCCGGTCTTCGGGCCGCTGATTATGCTGGGCGAAGGCGGCGTCGAGTGGCGTCCTGAGGCGCAGGCCGCCGTCGCGCTGCCGCCGCTGAACATGAATCTGGCGCGTTATCTGGTGATTCAGGCAATCAAGAGCGGCAAAATTCGCGGGCGTAGCGCGCTGCGTCCCCTGGATATCGCAGGCTTAAGCGAGCTGCTGGTGCAGGTGTCTAACCTGGTGGTGGATTGCCCGGAAATTTCACGGCTGGATATTCATCCGCTGCTTGCTTCGGGCAGCGATTTTACGGCGCTGGACGTCACGATGCAGCTTGCGCCCTTTAGCGGTGATGCAGACGCGCGGCTGGCGGTTCGCCCCTATCCGCACCGTTTAGAGGAGTGGGTGACGCTGAAAAACGGCGAGCGCTGCCTGTTCCGCCCTATTCTTCCCGAAGATGAACCCCAGCTACAACGCTTTATCTCGCAGGTGACGAAAGAAGATCTTTATTACCGTTACTTTAGCGAGATCAATGAATTTACCCATGATGATTTAGCCAATATGACCCAGATCGACTACGATCGAGAAATGGCTTTTGTGGCGGTACGTCAGCAGACAGGCAGTGAGGAAATTATCGGCGTTACCCGCGCCATTTCCGATCCGGATAATATCGACGCCGAGTTCGCGGTCCTTGTCAGATCCGATCTGAAAGGCCTCGGCCTCGGGCGTCGGCTGCTGGAAAAATTGATAGCCTACACGCGCGATCATGGTTTATCGCGGCTGAATGGCATTACCATGCCGCATAACCAGGGGATGGTGGCGCTGGCCCGCAAGCTTGGGTTTAGCGTCGATATTCAGCTGGATGAAGGCATCGTTGCCCTGAGCCTGGCGCTGGCAAAACCTGCCGATTCGTGAGTAAGGTACTGGAAATGTTGACCACTTTTTTGGACAGTAATGGTATTATCGTCCGCTTCCGTCGTCTGCATTGCACAGAAGACCATCCACTTCAGAGAAGATATGCACTGTGATGTTGTCAAAATTTAAACGCAACAAACATCAACAACACCTTGCCCAACTACCGAAGCTTTCTCAGTCAGTTGATGATGTCGCGTTCTGTTTCGCGCCCGCCGATTTCCGCAAACAGCTCCTGGAAAAGATAGCGACGGCGACCACGCGTATCTGCATCATCGCGCTCTATCTAGAGCAGGACGATGGCGGCAAAGGCGTGTTGTCGGCACTTTATGAAGCCAAGCGTCAACGCCCGGAGCTTGACGTCAGCGTCCTGGTGGACTGGCATCGCGCGCAGCGCGGACGCATCGGCGTGGAAGCCTCGAACACTAACGCCGACTGGTATTGCCGCATGGCGCAGGAAAACCCGGACGTCAGCGTGCCGGTGTACGGCGTGCCGGTGAATACCCGCGAGGCGCTGGGCGTGCTGCATTTCAAAGGCTTTATCATCGATGATTGCGTGCTCTACAGCGGCGCGAGCCTGAACGACGTGTATCTGCACCAGCACGATAAATATCGCTATGACCGCTACCATTGCATCCGTAACGCGAAGCTTGCCGACGTGATGTTTGACTGGGTGCGCACGCAGTTAATGAATGGCCACGCGGTGAATCGTCTCGACGATCCGAACCGTCCAAAAAGCCCGGAAATCAAAAACGACATCCGCCAGTTCCGCCATCTGCTGCGCGACGCCGCGTACCATTTTCAGGGCGATGCCGATAACGATCAGCTGGCCGTGACGCCGCTGGTGGGGCTTGGCAAATCGAGCCCGCTGAATAAAGCCATTTTTCACCTGATGCCCTGCGCGGAAGAGAAGCTGGTCATCTGTACGCCGTACTTTAACCTGCCCGCGGTGCTGGTGCGTAATATCATCCAGCTTCTGCGCGACGGCAAAAAAGTGGAAATCATCGTCGGCGATAAAACGGCCAATGACTTTTATATTCCGGAAGATCAGCCGTTTAAGATCATCGGCGCGCTGCCTTATCTCTATGAGATCAACCTGCGCCGTTTCTTAAGCCGTCTGCAGTATTACGTCAACACCGATCAACTGGTGGTGCGTCTGTGGAAAGATGGTGATAACAGCTATCACCTGAAAGGCATGTGGGTCGACAATGAATGGATGCTGCTGACCGGCAACAACCTTAACCCGCGCGCCTGGCGTCTCGATCTGGAAAACGCGATTCTTATCCACGATCCGAAGCAGCAACTGGCTTCCCTGCGCCAGCGTGAACTTGCCGAAATCCGCACCCATACCACGGTGGTAAAACACTATCGCGACCTGCAAAGCATCGCCGATTACCCGGTAAAAGTGCGCAAGCTTATCCGCCGCCTGCGCCGTATCCGTATCGACCGGCTGATTAGCCGCATTCTCTGACGCCTGTCGCTTAACGAAGCCCTGCACCGCAGGGCTTTTTTATGGAGAACGCTATGCGCGCCTTTCTGCTTTCGTTAGTTGTCACACTTACCGGCTGTAGCCATATGGCGCAGGATAGCTGGGCAGGCCAGGATAAAGCCCAGCACTTTTTAGGCTCAGCGCTGCTCGCCGCCGCCGGGAATGAATATGCCCAGCGGCAAGGGCATTCCCCGGATCGTTCCGCCGCGTTTGGGTTGATGTTTTCGGTTTCTCTTGGCGCAACGAAAGAGCTATGGGACAGCCGCCCGGCGGGGAGCGGCTGGAGCTGGAAAGATCTGGCGTGGGACGTGGCGGGCGCCAGCGCTGGTTACGCGGTCTGGCAGATGGCAGAACACTAAAGCCGCATGCCTTTTCCTTTGCGGTGGAGCTTCAGCGAAACCAGAAACGCGACGGCACCCATCGCCGAGACATACCAGAAAAACGCCGTTTCTGAGCCCAGCGATTTCAGCGACAGCGCCACATATTCCGCCGAGCCGCCAAAAAGCGCGTTGGCAACTGCGTAAGAAAGCCCGACGCCCAGCGCGCGCACCTGCGCGGGAAACATCTCCGCCTTCACGATGCCGCTGATTGAGGTATAGAAACTGACAATCAGCAGCGCCAGCATCACCAGCCCGAACGCCGCGAGCGGCGAACTGACATTTTGCAGCGCCATCAGGATCGGCACGGTACAGAGCGTGGCAAGCGCGCTGAAGCAGAGCATCGAACTGCGACGGCCAATTTTATCCGACAGCGCCCCGAAGAACGGCTGCAGCACCATAAATGCGAAGAGCGCGGCGGTCATCACCATACTCGCGGTATTCGCATGCATTCCCGCCGTGTTGACGAGATATTTCTGCATATAGGTCGTAAACGTATAAAAACTCAGCGAACCGGCGGCGGTAAACCCGAGGACCATGATGAACGCCCGACGGTTGCGCCAGAGACCTTTCAGCGAGCCCGCCTCTTTCAGCGCGCGCGTCTCCTGCTGCGAGGTTTCATCAAGCGAGCGACGCAGCCACAGCGCCACCACCGCCAGCACCGCGCCCAGCGCGAAGGGAATGCGCCAGCCCCAGGCGCGCAGAGCGTCATCTGACAAAATCTGTTGCAGCACGACGACAACCAGCAGCGCCATTAACTGCCCGCCGATAAGCGTCACGTACTGGAATGACGCATAAAATCCTTTGCGCCCTTCGATAGCCACTTCGCTCATGTAAGTCGCGCTGGTGCCATATTCTCCCCCGACCGACAGCCCCTGGAACAGGCGCGCCACAAGTAACAGCAGCGGTGCCCAGGTGCCAATCACTGCGTAACCCGGCAGACAGGCAATGACCAGCGAGCCGAAACACATCATACAGACAGAAATCAGCATGGAGGTTTTACGGCCATGTTTATCGGCGATGTAACCAAAGAGCCAGCCGCCGATAGGGCGCATCAGAAAGCCTGCGGCGAAGATGCCTGCCGTTTGCAGAAGCTGTGTGGTGCTATTGTCAGAGGGGAAAAAGATATGCGCGAAGTAGAGCGAACAAAAGGAGTAGACGTAGAAATCAAACCACTCGACGAGGTTGCCAGACGAGGCACCGACAATCGCCCAGACACGTCGGCGGGTATCGCTGGAAGTCAGTGACGGTTTATCTGTCCGGGCGGTAACTTCGGTCATGTCTCTCTCCTTTTTAAATCCGCGGCTTGTACTCCGGGGCAATTAGCAGGCTATAAAATATCATGTTAATTATATGTTAATAGCATTTCCGTGAGGAGGCGGGGAATTTACGCGTCGTTAGCCCCACTTTTCCTGATGGGCTTTTTTACGCCGCAGATAATCTTCATCTGCCCGGATGCGATCCCACCACCCTTTAAAGACTTTTGCCGCCGCCGCTTTAGTCGGATCGTTGCCGCGCGGATTCAGGTTACGATCGGCATCATACTTTTTGCCGCCTTTATAGTTGGCGTAACGACGCGCGCGGGTATACCCCATCTGAATAAACTTGCGCGCCATATCCATACCGACAAAATCGTCCTTTTCACGGTATGCCTCGAATAACTCATAAATCTTTTCCGCCGAGGCGTTGGCGCTCTCTTCGTCTTTATAGCGCCAGTACGGGAGGATTTCGCTTTTATACGGCTCAACCAATAAGACGCCCTGTTCGCCACGCCCGACCTGATACCGTTCCGGGTGCGCGCGAAAGTCGATGCTGTCGAAGTCCTGCTGATAATCAAAAGGCTTTGTGGCCACGATAATGCCTCCTGTAATGCGTTTCGTATAACCATAGCAGGCTTCAGAGAACTCCCGCTTTTCGCTTACCTCTATGAAGTGGACTACCCTTCAACAGGTTAGCTTTTCGAGCGCAGCTCAGGATCTATGCGCACACTCACCTGATGCGAGGCACGATAATGACCAAAAAAACGAGCGATTTTTTTGTAGAACGACTCAAAGCGTGGGGCGTAACCCGGATTTACGGCTACCCCGGCGACGGCATTAACGGCGTTCTGGGCGCGTTGCAGCGCGCCGATAAAGCCGGCGACGGCATTGAGTTTATCCAGGTGCGCCATGAAGAGATGGCGGCATTTATGGCCTGTGGCCATGCGAAATTTACGGGCGAGCCGGGTGTTTGCCTCTCAACTGGCGGGCCGGGTGCCACGCATCTGCTGACTGGCCTGTATGACGCGCAGATGGATCATATGCCGGTTATCGCGATTGCAGGCCAGGCGGAAACCACCGCCCGGGGCGCGACCTATCAGCAGGAACTGAATCTCGATCGCGTATTCAGCGATGTGGCGAGCTTTGTTCAGGAGGCGGCAACGCCTGCGCAGTTGCGTCATCTGGTGGATCGCGGCGTGCGAATCGCGAAAGCGAATAATGGCGTGACGGTGCTGATCCTGCCCAAAGATCTTCAGGATGAGCCCTGGCAGGAGCCGCAGCACGCGCATGGCTTCACGCATTCCGGGCCCGGCTATCAGCGCCCGCACGTGATCCCGCATCAGTACGATCTTCAGCGCGCCGCGGATATTCTTAACGACGGCAAAAAAGTCGCGATCCTGATAGGCGCGGGTGCGCGCGAAGCGGCGGTGGAAGTGGTACAGGCGGCAAACCTGCTCGGTGCGGGTGTTGCTAAAGCGTTGCTTGGCAAAGATGTATTGCCGGATGATGCGCCGTTTGTGACGGGCTGTATTGGCCTGCTTGGCACCGAGCCGTCGTGGGATCTGATGCAGGGCTGCGATACGCTCCTGATGATTGGCACCGGCTTCCCGTGGACGAAATTCCTGCCGAAAGAAGGCCAGGCGCGGGCGGTTCAAATAGATCTGGACGCATCTATGCTCGGCCTGCGTTACCCGACAGAAGTGAATCTGCATGGCGATGCCGTGAGCACGTTACAGGCGCTGCTTCCTCTGCTCAAGCGTAAAGAGGACCGCAGCTGGCAGGAGAAAATCGCGGTTTCCGTCAAAGCGTGGTGGGAGAAAATCGAAGAACGTGCAATGGCGAAAGCGACGCCGGTCAACCCGCAGCGCGTGGTGTGGGAGATGTCGCCATTGCTGCCGGATAACGCGATTGTCACCTCAGATTCCGGCTCGTGCGCCAACTGGTTTGCGCGGGATTACAGAGTGAAGCAGGGCCAGCGGGCGTCTCTCTCGGGCGGTCTGGCGTGTATGGGCGCGGCGGTGCCATATGCCATTGCCGCGAAATTTGCTTTCCCGGAAAAACCCGTCGTGGCGCTGGTGGGCGATGGCGCGATGCAGATGAATAACCTCGCGGAGCTGATTACCATCCAGAAATACTGGCAGCGTTGGTCCGATCCGCGGTTGATCGTCTGCGTATTTAATAACCAGGATCTGAATCAGGTAACGTGGGAGCAGCGCATTATGGAAGGCAACCCGCGCTTTACCGCGACGCAGGATGTTCCGGACGTGCCCTATGCGCAGTTTGCGGAATCAATCGGGCTGAAAGGGATTTATGTAGATTCGCCGGAAGAACTTCAGGCCGCCTGGCAGCAGGCGCTGGCGGCCGATCGTCCGGTCGTACTGGAAGTGAAAACCGATCCGGAAGTGGCACCGCTGCCACCGCATATTAGCTTCGCCCAGGCGAAAGGGTTTATATCATCCATGGCGAAAGGCGATAAATCGGCGGGTAAGGTGATTGCGGATACCGCGCATCAGGTGATGAATACCGTCCTGCCGGGTAAAAAATAGTAACGCGTCGGCTCCTCAGGCAAGCTGAGGAGCCTTTTCTCTTACTTGCGCAGTAATTTTTGCAGCCGCTGCTGCTGCCATTGTTCAATCCAGCCCCGTAGTAAGAATAAACGCAGGCCTTTCACTACCAGTAATCCACCCCAAATGAGCATCACCCATAATGACCAGTGACTTTCCGGCGATGTAAAACGGTTAATCAGGAAAAGCCCAACGCAAACCACCACCGCAGTGGATAGGCTGCGATAAAAGTGCCGCTCCTCATCCAGACGTCTGCGGGCAGTGGACACCGCTTCATCCAGCGGGCCCGCAGCCTGTAGCGGCGCGCCCGTTAATTCTTCTACGCGCGTTTCAAAAACAGCGGCCAGCGCGCTTAACGTTTCGAGCGAGGGCGGCTCCCCTTTTTCTATGCGCTGAATAGTGCGAACGCTGACC
Source organism: Cronobacter sp. 153480017-3 (assembly GCF_053627815.1). Classification (NCBI taxonomy): domain Bacteria; kingdom Pseudomonadati; phylum Pseudomonadota; class Gammaproteobacteria; order Enterobacterales; family Enterobacteriaceae; genus Cronobacter; species Cronobacter sp. 153480017-3. The sequence goes on from NZ_JBSEYN010000006.1 coordinate 333,121, forward strand.
GAGGAGAGTTCTGCCAGTTGTTCCTGAGACCAGGCGCGAGCGAGGCGAAGCGCGCGGATGCGGTTTTCGGTTTGCATAACTGTGACCTTCTTTATGAGAAATGTGGCAGACAGTATTTCGCTCTGCTGGTAAAAACCGCCACGACACGGGCCTGACAGAGACACGACAGTAAGGCGACACGCTGCTGACATAGCTTCATAGGCTGAAAATCAGAATATGACGTGACCGCAGGTTGAGCAAGATCGGGGCTTTTTGTAAGCGGGGTATGGATGAATTTAATGTAGCAACCCTGATGTGCGTAGCGTCGGTGTTCTGTTGCGAAGCTTGATTCTGGTGAAAGGGTTTAAACACGAGGCGGTAGCGAAAATCATGCTGTTCCGGGAGGGGGCCGGGCGGGACGTTGAAGAACTGACGCCGGATGATCATGTTATCGCCATTGCCAGTGACAGACCGTTATCTGAGGCGGAATTACCTGTGCTGGATATCAACGAGCCCGCGCAGGTGGCGGCGTTTATCGCTGACTGGCTGGCGGCGCAGCGCTCGTAAGGGATTCAGTACGGACAGAGGATGAGGCGTATAAAAAAGAGGGGACACTTTTCCGGTGGCGCTGTTTTTCTGTCACGCGCAAAAGCAAAAACCCCTCAGCGGTGCTGAGGGGTTCTTTATTTGATGCCTGGCAGTTCCCTACTCTCGCATGGGGAGGCCCCACACTACCATCGGCGCTACGGCGTTTCACTTCTGAGTTCGGCATGGGGT
>NZ_JBSEYN010000007.1:0-295762 GCF_053627815.1 Cronobacter sp. 153480017-3
GTGTGAAGAAATTCGGTGGAGCGGTAGTTCAGTCGGTTAGAATACCTGCCTGTCACGCAGGGGGTCGCGGGTTCGAGTCCCGTCCGTTCCGCCACTTATTAAGAAGCCCTGAGTATTTACTCAGGGTTTTTTTTCGTCTTAATAATTATTATTGCGAATCAAACAAAAAACTCCTGCTTTTATTACTCTTTTTCATCTCAATCATTCCTCTCATAATCTCTTTATATTCAGAAGAGAGGTAAAACATGAGAGTTCCTGCATTCGGTTTAGGTACGTTCCGTCTGAAAGATGACGTCGTCATCGCATCGATAAAAGATGCTCTTGATGTGGGCTATCGCGCCATCGATACCGCACAGATTTACGATAACGAAGCGGCAGTAGGCCAGGCGATTAAAGAAAGTGGCGTGGCACGCGATGAGCTATATATCACCACCAAAATTTGGACTGAAAATCTGAGCAAAGATCGCCTGATCGTAAGTTTGAAAGAGAGCCTTCAGAAATTGCGGACAGATTATGTGGATCTCACGTTGATTCACTGGCCTTCACCAGGAAATGCTGTAAGCGTTCAAGAATCTCTGGAGGCATTGCTTGAAGCCAAAGCACAGGGCCTGACGCGTGAGATTGGTATCTCTAACTTTACGATTGCGCTGATGCAGCAAGCAATAGATGCCGTGGGCATTAATAATATAGCAACCAATCAGATTGAGCTGTCGCCTTATCTGCAAAACCGTAAGGTGGTTGAATGGGCGCAGGCACAGGGGATTCATATCACTTCTTATATGACGCTGGCCTATGGCAACGCGCTCAAGGATGAAACGATTATCCGAATCGCGCAGAAGCATAATGCTACGCCTGCGCAGGTCATCCTCAGTTGGGCGATGGCACTGGGCTATTCAGTGATCCCGTCCTCAACGAAGCGTGAGAATTTACAAAGTAATCTGGGCGCTTTGTCGCTTACGCTGAATGCTGACGATATGTCGGCTATCGCCGCTCTCGATCGTAATGATCGTCTGGTGAGTCCTGATGGCCTGGCACCAGACTGGGATTGAAACTAGCCCCTGTTGGGGCTATTTTTTTATCCATTCACTCAGAAAATCAATGAAGGTCCGGATTCGCGTACTCACAGCCCGATCGCTGTAATAGACTGCACTAAAGGGCATTTCTACCGGCAATCTATACTCCGCCAATAACTCGACAAGTTTTCCCTGTTCGATTTCTTTATCAATCATAAAGTCAGATAAGCACGCGATCCCATTACCGGTAAGGCACAGTTGCTTGAGCGTTTCGCCGCTGTTCGAAGTCATTCCCGGCGTAATTTCCAGTAGCTGGCCATCTTCACAGGCAACCGGCCAGGTGTTCAAAGATACGGGTTCGGTAAAACCCAGACAGACATGATCGTTGAGCTCGCATATATTTTTCGGCACGCCATAACGCTCAAGGTAATCGGGAGCAGCAACGATTTTCCGGTAACTGGTAAAGAGCGGTCTGGCGCGCAGGCTGGAATCCGTCAGCGTACCCGCACGTATGGCTACGTCTACTTTGCGCTCAATCAGGTTGATAAACGTCTCGGAAGAAACCAGCGACAGCGCGACTTCAGGATAGCGCTCGCGAAAGGGCTTGATCATCGGTATCAGCAAATGAAGGATCACAGGCGTAGCGGCATCGATCCGTAACAGCCCGCGCGGCGTCTGACGGCTTTCCATCAGCTCGGTTTCAGCTGCCGCCATCTCCTGTAACACCTGCTGAACGCGGCGAAAATATCGTTCGCCTTCCTCTGTCAGACTCAGCTGGCGCGTTGTGCGATTAAGCAAGCTGACACCAAGTTTCATCTCAAGCTTCTTCACTGCGCGACTGACCGCTGAATTCGCGAGGTTGAGCTGTTCTGCCGCCCGGCTAAAACTTCCGCTCTCTACCACAGCGACAAAAATAATCAGTTCATCAGAAGAGGCTTTCATTGTTGCTCCACAGGCAAAATTTGCATGGCATTTTAGAGAATTCGGTTATTTAACCACAGCGTTTTATAGCACGCCATGTACGAACTGATGCGCTGATATAACCGACGACACTCACGCGCGGCTTTCATCCCGCCCATTGCATCCGTGAGCTAAAATCCCTATAACAGGTAAAGGTCGCTTATCTTGCGAACACATCTACAGGGGTTAGCAGCGAAACGTGCGAAAAAATACTTATGCCATGCGCTATGTCGCCGGTCAGCCAGCAGAACGTATTCTGGCGCCAGGATCGTTTGCGAGTATAGGAAAGGCATTACCCGCCGGCGCTCCCTTGCCCGGAGATGGCTCTCTCCGGGTGCTGGTCTGGAATATCTTCAAGCAACAGCGTGCTGAATGGCTTTCTGTCCTGCAAAATTTCGGCAAAGAGGCGCATCTGGTCTTATTACAGGAGGCGCAGACCACGCCTGAGCTGGTGCGCTTCGCGACAACCAACTATCTGGCTGCGGATCAGGTTCCTGCCTTTGTGCTGCCGCAACACCCGTCAGGCGTGATGACGCTCTCTGCCGCACATCCGGTCTATTGCTGCCCGCTGCGTGAGCGTGAGCCTATCCTGCGTCTCTCTAAATCGGCGCTGGTCACGGTCTATCCGCTGCCCGATGGCCGCTTACTGATGGTGGTGAACATTCACGCCGTCAATTTCAGCCTGGGTGTGGATGTCTACAGTAAACAACTCGGCCCTATCGGCGACCAGATCGGCCATCACAGCGGCCCGGTCATTATGGCAGGTGATTTCAACGCCTGGAGCCGCCCGAGGATGAATGCGCTTTACCGCTTCGCGCGTGAAATGTCACTGCGTGAAGTGCGTTTTACCGATGACCAGCGCCGTCGTGCGTTCGGTCGCCCGCTCGATTTCGTGTTTTATCGCGGTCTTGCCGTACAGGAAGCTTCCGTCCTGGTGACGCGCGCCTCCGATCACAACCCGCTACTCGTCGAATTCAGTCCCGGCAAACCTGAGCAGAAGTAAGGTGTGTCAGGTCTGCCGTTGGGCAGACCCTGCGCCTGCCCTTTCTTTTACTCAACGCAAGGACATGACAATGACAACACACTCTCATCACGACAACGTCGAAAAGCAGTTTGGCTCCCAGGCGAAGGCCTATTTGACCAGCCAGGTGCATGCTACAGGGCGCGATCTCGTTCATCTGCGCGCGCGGCTGGCGGCATTCCCGCAGGCGCGCCTGCTCGATCTGGGTTGTGGGGCAGGGCATGCCAGCTTTACGGCCGCGGAACAGGTACGCGAAGTGGTAGCGTACGACTTGTCCTCTTCCATGCTCACGGTCGTGAAAGAAGCGGCGCGTGAACGCGGGCTTAAGCATCTGTCGACCTGTCAGGGTTATGCCGAGTCGTTGCCTTTTGAGGCGGAGAGTTTTGATATCGTCATCAGCCGCTATTCGGCGCACCACTGGCACGATGTCGGTCTGGCGTTGCGTGAGGTAAAGCGTGTTCTGAAGCCCGGCGGCATGATGATCATGATGGATATTCTCTCGCCCGGCCATCCGGTGCTGGATATCTGGCTGCAAACGATCGAAGCGCTGCGTGATACCTCGCATGTTCGTAACTATGCCAGTGGCGAGTGGTTGCAGATGTTCAATCAGGCCGGGCTTATCACGCGGGATGTGCGTACCGACAAACTGGCGCTGGAGTTTGGCAGCTGGATCGCACGAATGCGTACACCCGACACGCTGTCGCAGGCTATTCGGGTTTATCAGCAAAGTGCGTCAGCAGAAGTGCAACGCTATTTCGCGCTGCAGGAGGACGGATCTTTTACCAGTGATACGATTATCATTGAGGCGAGCAAGGCGGCATAACGCCAGATAAAGAAAAAGGCACCGGGGGAATCGGTGCCTTTCTTGTTTATACGGCTTGTCGTCAGGAATCTGGCGTCGAACTGTTCTTAACAAACAGGGTGATTTGATCGCCCGGTTGCAGATTGTCCGTATCGCTGTTCCAGCGCAACACATCCTTAATGTTAACGCCGTGACGCTTAGCAATGCTTGCGAGCGAATCGCCCTTGCGCACTTTATAGGTGATACTGTCGTTATTGCTTGCCAGTTCACCCGCGCCGCTAACCGTGCCGACAGAGAGCGTCTGGCCTGGTTTCAGTTTCGCGCCGCGCAGATTATTCCAACGCTGCAAATCTTTGGTGCTGACGTTCATCCGTGCGGCAATCGCGGAAAGCGTATCGCCAGAACGGACTTTATACGTCCGCGCAGACAGTGAATTGTCCGCAACCATAGTCGGCTGAACCGCAGCGATTTCACCGGCGGCCAGAGACGTACGCAACTGCTGCGCATGTTTCTGTGGAACCATCACGTACTGCGGCCCGCTTACGCCGAGGGTTGAGCCCTTAACGCCTGCGTTGAAGGTTTTCAGTTTATTCACTGAAATCCCGGCCATTTCCGCCAGTTGTTCCATTTCCACCGGGTTATTCACCTTCACGCGTGCCAGCGCGCGGCTTTCATCCGTTGTTGGTAAACGCACCCCATACCGCTTGCTGTTTTTGAGTATGTCACTCAGCGCCAGCATTTTCGGCACGTAAATTTTGGTTTCCTGTGGCAGTGAGAGCGACCAAAAATCCGTGGGTTTGCCACGTGCTTTATTCGCTTTCATTGCCTTCAATACACGACCTTCACCGCTGTTGTAAGCCGCGACAGTGAGTAGCCAGTCGCCGTCAAACATCCGGTTCAGACGTTGCATCATGTTGAGTGCGGCAGTGGTTGAGGCCACCACGTCACGACGCGCGTCATAATTTCGGGTCTGTTTTAAACCATAATTCCGCCCCGTGCTCGGGACAATCTGCCAGATGCCTGCGGCATTCGCGCCAGATGTCGCGTGGGGGTTAAAAGCGCTCTCCACTATGGGTAGTAGTACCAGTTCCATTGGCATATTACGTTTTTTAATCTGCCCGGCTATCCAGTACATATACGGCTCTGCCCGTAAAGTTACATCGTGGAGATAGCTCTTATTACTCAAGTACTTCAGTTTTTGTTCGCGGATCCGGTCATTTTCCGGAATCCCCATCTTTAGCTCGTCGCCAATGAAAGTCCACAGGTCCTGATCTTGCGCGAGGAAAGTTCCATCATCCATCCAACGCGCAGAAGCCGCTCGACCAGCGAACTTTCCTGCTTCCCCTTGACCAGCCGCAGAAAGGCTCTGTGCATGCTGTTGAACGCCGCCGTCATGTTGAGACGCCTGGCACCCCACAAGCAGGACAGAGGCGAGTAAGATCGCTTTTGCCTTCATGTGTGTGTCAATAGTTGCTTAAAAGACGAGCAATGATAACGGCGAACTTTCCCGAATACAAGCAAGAATTTCTAGAAGTTATCTTTCTTTGACCTTAACCATGCAAATCTCTCTTCAGGAGTGGACAACCGAAGATCTGGATTAATTTTATCAATTAAATCATCGTCTTCTAATCGCAGGTAAAGATTTATTTGGCGCTCATTTTTAAGAATTGAGGGTAGTGTTTTTTGATTTTTTGCACGTAACTCATTAACTTCTCGATAATATTGGGTTAAAGCGGGATCGTCCGGTAAAATAGCCACTAAAAACTTAAGATTGCTTAATGTGTACTCATGCGCACAGCAAATAAGCGTATCTTCAGGCAGCGCGTTTATTTTCTGAAAGGAGTGATACATCTGCGCGGGCGTGCCTTCAAACAGGCGACCACAGCCAGCGGAGAACATCGTGTCGCCGCAGAAAAGATAAGGGAAACTGAAATATGAGAAATGTCCTAAAGTGTGACCTGGCGTAGAGAATGCAAGGAATTCGCAGCCAAGGATGTTGAACTTCTCCCCATCGTTGACTACAACCTGCGCGCCTTTGCTGCGGGTCTCTTCCGGCCCGTACACAGTAATATCCGGGAACCGCGCCACTAAGGCTTTCACGCCGCCCGTATGGTCGTGGTGATGATGCGTAAGCAGGATAGCCACCGGCTGCCACTGGTTTTCCTCAAGGGCGCGAAAAACGGGTTCTGCCTCGCCAGGGTCGACAAGCAGGCATTTTCCTTCATCATCATTCAACACCCAGATGTAGTTATCCTCGAAAGCAGGAATACTGTTAAGATTCATAAATCACCTCTTATGCGTTACGGAAGGTAGTGATGAAACCGGCACGGACACCCGCGACACTCAGCGCTCCGGCCCACTGGGATGCGTTTTCCTGGGGCGACCATTATCGCGCGACGCTTGAGCGGGAACTCCAGCCCTGGCTTGGGAAAATGTATGGCTTTCATTTACTTAAGATAGGCAATCTCAGCGCGGAGATAAACACCGAAGCCTGCGCGATTTCACATCAGGTCAATGTCGCCTTACAGGGCGACGCATTACAGGTTAAGTGCGATCCGCTGCATCTGCCGTTTGCCGCGAAATCCGTGGATGCCTGTCTGCTGGCGCATACGCTGCCCTGGTGCCCCGATCCGCACCGTCTGCTTAATGAGGCGGACCGCGTGCTGATTGACGACGGCTGGCTGATTATGACGGGATTCAATCCCGTCAGCCTGCTCGGGGCGGCCAAACTTCTGCCGTTTGTGCGCAAACGTGCGCCCGTAAATAGCCGCATGTTTACCATGATGCGTCAGATGGACTGGCTATCGCTGCTCAATTTCGAACTGCTCCATTACAGCCGCTGCCAGGTATTGCCGTGGTGTCGGCAGGGCGGAAAGATGCTGACCAGGCATCTGCCGGCACTCGGATGTTTGCAGGTGATGGTAGCGCGTAAGCGCACCATCCCGCTGACCATTAACCCGTTAATGAAGCCGCGCGCCCGTACGCATCTGCGCCCGGCGGTCGGCGCCACGCGCCAGTACCGTAAACCTTAGCTGGCTGTCGCTTCAGGCTGATAGCCGGTATCTTCCAGCGTCGGGGCCATTGCGGCTGCGCGGGCCAGTTCGTCGCAGCGTTCGTTTTCCGGGTGACCGGCATGGCCCTTCACCCACTCCCATTTGATTTCGTGCTGGCTCAGCGCCGCATCCAGCCGCTGCCATAAATCGACATTTTTTACCGGTTTCTTCTCGGCGGTTTTCCAGCCGCGTTTTTTCCAGTTATGGATCCACTGGGTGATGCCCTGGCGGACATACTGGCTGTCGGTACTGAGCGTCACAATGCAGTGCTCACGAAGCGCCTCAAGGGACACAATCGCCGCCATCAGTTCCATACGGTTATTGGTGGTCAGACGATAGCCAGCGCTGAAGGTCCGCTCATGCTGTTTATAGCGCAGGATAGCGCCATAGCCGCCAGGCCCCGGGTTGCCGAGACAAGATCCATCGGTGAAAATTTCTACCTGTTTACGCATCTCTGGTAGACTTCCTGTGAGTAAAAAGCCAAGTCTGACATAAACGAGCGCTATGAGCACAGCTATTACACGACAGATCGTTCTGGATACCGAAACCACCGGTATGAACCAGATAGGCGCCCATTATGAAGGGCACCGCATTATTGAGATCGGTGCGGTTGAAGTCATCAACCGCCGCCTGACCGGCAATAACTTCCACGTCTACCTGAAGCCCGACCGGCTGGTGGACCCGGAAGCTTTTATGGTTCACGGAATTTCCGATGAGTTCCTGATGAATAAGCCCGTGTTCGGCGATGTAGTGGATGATTTTCTCGATTACATCCGCGGCGCTGAGCTGGTCATTCATAACGCTTCGTTCGATATCGGCTTTATGGATTACGAATTCGGCATGCTCAACCGCGGCATTCCGAAAACCGAAACGTTCTGCAAAATCACCGACAGCCTGGCGCTGGCCCGTAAGATGTTCCCGGGCAAGCGCAACAGCCTCGATGCGTTATGCTCGCGTTATGAAATAGACAACACCAAACGTACGCTGCACGGGGCGTTGCTCGATGCCCAGATTCTTGCGGATGTCTATCTGGCGATGACCGGCGGGCAGACGTCTATTGCGTTCGCGATGGAAGGTGACGGGCAACAGCAACAGGGCGATACCGGCATTCAGCGCGTGGTACGCCAGGCCTCTCGCCTGAAAGTGGTCCGGGCGTGCGATGAAGAGCTGGCGGCGCATGAATCACGTCTCGATCTGGTACAGAAGAAGGGCGGCAGCTGCCTCTGGCGCGCCTGATTGTACTGAAAACGCTGACAAAATCGCCGGGCGGGCGATTTTTAAAGCAAACGATTCAAAATGTGAGAAAAAGCGTTGACGGCACAGGGGGCAGCCCGTAATATTCGCCCCGTTCCCAGGGGAACACAACGCGGAGCGGTAGTTCAGTCGGTTAGAATACCTGCCTGTCACGCAGGGGGTCGCGGGTTCGAGTCCCGTCCGTTCCGCCACTATTCAGAAAGCCCGAATCAGCAATGATTCGGGCTTTCGTCATTTCAGCGTCAGGAAAAAACGCGGGCCGCAAACGACCCATAGCGTTTTACTCAAGCGTAAAACGGTCGGCATCCTGCCAGGCGGGGAATTTCTCGCGGTACTCTCTGAGCGACTCCAGCGACAATTCGGCTTCCACACGCACTGCCTGGTGTGGCTCGCTGGCGGCGATGATGTCGCCCTGCGGGTTGATAATACGGCTGTCGCCGCGGTAGTGGTGACCGTTACCATCGCTGCCGACGCGGTTACAGCCCGCGACATACGCCTGGTTCTCAATAGCGCGTGCGGTCAGCAGCGCCTGCCAGTGCAGGGCGCGCGGAGCGGGCCAGTTCGCCACATACAGCGCCAGGTCGTAATCGTCGCGGTTGCGCGACCACACAGGGAAGCGCAGGTCATAACAGACCAGCGGCAGAATGCGCCAGCCGCGCCACGCCACCACCAGGCGCGTGTCGCCCGCCACATAATGCTGATGCTCATCGGCCATGCGAAACAGATGCCGTTTATCGTAGCGATGCACCGCGCCCTGCGGCTCCACCAGCAGAAAACGGTTCACCGGCCCGCGCTCGCTCTGCAACGCCGCGCTGCCGGCCACCATCGCGCCGGTCTGGCGGGCTTTTTCCTGCATCCAGGCGACGACGGTCTCTTCGGGCAGCGATGACTGCGCGGCTTCCATCGCAAAGCCCGTGGTAAACATCTCCGGCAGCACAATCAGATCCCGTCCCTGGACCTTCTCCAGTAGCAGGTCGAAGTGGCGCAGGTTAGCGGGCCCGTCCATCCAGCTGAGTGGCTGCTGCATCAAAGAAATTTTTAAACCAGACACGTTCAGACTCCCCCGTCATTGGCAACTCAGGTCACTTTATCATGCACGCGACAGGATGCGAGGCAATAAAAAACCCCGCCGGAGCGGGGTTTTTAACAGGCCAGAATCAGGCTGCTTCGACTTTACGTACCGTCTCCGGCAGCTTTACCGGCTGTGTCGCCAGCGCGTCCGGTTCGAAATCGTCTACGTTAATACTGCGCAGACGGCTCTCTTCGGCGCGGATAAGAATGGCGGCCTCATCTTCATTGATACGGCCTTCTTTCAGCGCGCGTTTCGCCAGCTCATCAAGGCGGGTGAACGGCAGGTTTTTGCCCATCTCTTTGCAAATGCGCTGGTGGATAGGATCGGCGGCCATCACTTCCAGCAACGCCTGTTCCAGCAGCCCGACCGGGTTATGCTCGCTCGGCGTCAGGTACTGACCACGGCCGATGCGCGAGCGGGTCGCCGACGGCGTTTGCAGGATCTTCGCAAGCTTATGGTCGAGCTTATCGGAAGGCGCGTCGTAACGGCGGCCCGCCGGGAAAATCGCCAGGCTCAACAGGCCAGCCACCGCGCCATTCGGGAAGTTACGCAGCAGATCGCTGATTGCCTGCTCGGCCTGATGCAGCGCATCCTGCACGCCCCAGTGCACCAGCGGGAGATCCGCTTCCTGGCGGCCTTCGTCGTCATAGCGCTTGAGCACCGCCGAGGCCAGATAGAGCTGGCTCAACACATCGCCCAGGCGCGCCGAGATACGCTCGCGACGCTTCAGGCTGCCACCCAGTACCGCCATCGACACGTCGGAGAGCAGGGCCAGGCTGGCGCTCAGGCGGTTGATATGCTGATAGTAGCGGCGCGTGGCGTCTCGGGTCGGGCTGCGGCTGGTCAGGCCGTTGGTCAGGCCAAGCCAGAAGCTGCGCACCAGGTTGCTGCCCACGTGGCCGATATGGCGGAACAGCAGTTTATCGAAGGCGTTCACGTCGTTATTCTGCGCCGCCGCCATCTCTTCCAGTACATACGGATGGCAGCGGATCGCGCCCTGGCCGAAGATCATCATGGTGCGGGTCAGGATATTCGCGCCTTCCACCGTAATCGCGATAGGCGCGCCCTGATAAGCGCGGGCCAGGAAGTTGCCCTCGCCAAGCATAATGCCTTTACCGCCTGCGATATCCATCGCGTCAATAATGGACTGCTGACCGCGGTGGGTGCAGTGATATTTCACAATCGCCGACAGGACCGCCGGTTTTTCGCCAAGCATAATGCCGTAAGTAATCAGCGACGCCGCGGCGTCCATCACGTAGGCGTTACCGGCGATACGCGCCAGCGGCTCTTCAATCCCTTCCATCTTACCGATAGAGACTTTGAACTGACGGCGAATATGGGCGTAGGCACCGGTGGCGAGCGCAATCGACTTCAGGCTACCGGTCGAGTTAGACGGCAGCGTAATGCCGCGGCCCACCGACAGGCATTCCACCAGCATACGCCAGCCCTGACCGGCCATTTTCGGCCCGCCGATAATGTAATCGATAGGGACGAAGATATCTTTGCCGCGCGTCGGCCCGTTCTGGAACGGCACGTTGAGCGGGAAGTGGCGACGGCCGATTTCCACACCCGGCGTGTTTGTCGGGATCAGCGCGCAGGTAATGCCGAGTTCCTGCTCGCCGCCCAGCAGGCGATCCGGGTCAGAGAGTTTGAACGCGAGGCCCAGTACGGTGGCGATAGGCGCGAGCGTAATGTAGCGCTTGTTCCAGGTGAGGCGCATGCCGAGCACCTGCTCGCCCTGCCACTCGCCCATGCAGACCACGCCGGTATCCGGGATAGCACCGGCGTCAGAGCCCGCTTCCGGGCTGGTGAGCGCAAAGCAGGGGATTTCCTGGCCACGCGCCAGGCGCGGCAGGTAGTGGTTTTTCTGCGCGTCGGTGCCGTAGTGTTGCAGCAATTCGCCGGGGCCGAGGGAGTTCGGCACGCCAACGGTGATGGCGAGAATGCCGGAGACGCCAGCGAGTTTTTGCAGCACGCGGGACTGCGCGTAAGCCGAGAACTCCAGACCGCCGTACTCTTTTTTGATGATCATCGCGAAGAAGCGATGCTCTTTCAGAAATGCCCACAGCTCCGGCGGTAGATCCGCCATTTCGTGGGTTATCTGGAAGTCGTTCGCCATGCGGCACGCTTCTTCCACCGGGCCGTCGAGAAACGCCTGCTCTTCGGCGGTCAGCTTCGGCTGCGGGTAGTTATGAAGCTTCTGCCAGTCCGGGTTGCCGCGGAACAGATCGCCTTCCCACCAGGTCGTCCCGGCGTCGATCGCTTCTTTCTCCGTGCGCGACATCGGCGGCATCACTTTACGAAAGCCGCGGAACACCGGGGCGGAGATCAGCGATTTACGCATCGGCGTAACGTTGAGAGGCACCAGAATGATCGCCAGCGGCACCAGCAGCCACAGCGACCAGAGGCCAGCGGCGCCGAGCGCGGCGGTCCAGGCGAGCAAAATCAGGCTGCTGAGCGGCAGGCTGACGCGATGGTAAAACAGCGCACCGATAAGAACGAGGGTGGCAACGATACTCAAGATCATCATAAAGAAAAGCTCCCTTGCTTGTAGGAGGTCTGACCACTTGTGATGATATGGTTGTAGAGGATGTTGCTTTTTTTAGCAATGCGTTCACAAAATAATTACAACCTGGCTCACATTGTTGCCGCACGTAAACGCAAAACCTGTATGCCCGGCGCGGTGTAGCGCTTCTCGCTCCCGGCGCTATCCGGTACACTGCATCCGGTTACTTTTTAATGCTGAAGGATATCCCTCATGTACCAGGATCTGATTCGTAACGAGCTGAACGAAGCGGCCGAAACGCTGGCTAACTTTCTGAAAGATGAAGCCAATATTCACGCTATCCAGCGTGCGGCGGTGTTGCTGGCAGACAGCTTTAAAGCGGGCGGTAAAGTGCTCTCCTGCGGTAACGGCGGCTCGCACTGCGACGCGATGCACTTCGCCGAAGAGCTGACCGGGCGCTACCGTGAAAACCGTCCGGGCTACCCGGCGATCGCGATTTCCGACGTCAGCCACATCTCCTGCGTCGGCAACGACTTCGGTTACGACCACATCTTCTCCCGCTATGTCGAAGCGGTGGGGCGCGAAGGCGATGTTCTGCTCGGCATTTCTACCTCCGGCAACTCCGGCAACGTGATCAAAGCGATCGACGCCGCGCGCGCCAAAGGCATGAAAGTCATCACGCTGACCGGTAAAGACGGCGGCAAAATGGCGGGAACGGCGGATGTGGAAATTCGCGTACCGCATTTCGGCTATGCTGATCGTATTCAGGAAATTCACATCAAAGTGATCCACATCCTGATCCAGCTTATCGAAAAAGAGATGGTCAAAGCCTGATAAGGCGCTGTCGCCGGGCGCGCGACGCACGTCCGGCATGCCCCAGTGACGCCTTCCGAAAGGAGGGCGGCGTGTGATGAGGTGATTTATGTGCGAACTGCTCGGGATGAGCGCCAATGTGCCGACGGATATCTGCTTTAGCTTTACCGGCCTCGTGCAGCGGGGCGGGGGAACCGGGCCGCATAAAGACGGCTGGGGCATCACCTTCTATGAAGGCAAAGGCTGTCGCACGTTTAAAGATCCACAACCGAGCTATAACTCGCCCATCGCGAAACTGGTGCAGGACTACCCCATTAAATCGTGTTCCGTGGTGGCGCATATCCGCCAGGCGAACCGCGGCGAAGTCGCGCTCGAAAACACCCATCCGTTTACCCGTGAGCTGTGGGGCCGCAACTGGACTTATGCCCATAATGGCCAGCTGACCGGCTACCGCTCGCTCGATACCGGCCCGTTTCGCCCGATTGGCGAAACCGACAGCGAAAAAGCGTTCTGCTGGCTGCTGCACAAACTCACCACGCGCTACCCGCGCACGCCAGGCAACATGACGGCGGTCTTTCGCTATATCGCGGAACTGGCGGGTGAACTGCGGGAGAAGGGCGTTTTCAATATGCTGTTGTCAGACGGGCGCTATGTGATGGCGTTCTGCTCCACCAACCTTTTCTGGATAACGCGTCGCGCGCCGTTTGGCGTCGCCAAACTGCTCGATCAGGATGTGGAAATTGATTTTCAGGAAGAGACCACACCTAATGATGTGGTCACGGTGATTGCCACTCAGCCGCTGACGGGCAATGAAACCTGGCACAAAATCATGCCAGGCGAGTGGGCGTTATTTTGTCTCGGGGAGCGTGTAGTTTGACGCCAGCTGCGGGTGCACCACGCTGCTGCTGAGCGGTTTGCTGACCACGTAACTGCCGTTCACCACAGAGACCACCGGCGGCTGACGGGTCGCCATAAAGTAGTCGTAGCCTGGCTTAAGCTGTTTCCAGAAGCCGATGTAGTACGAATACTTGTGGCGCTCCATATTGGCGTCGGTCATGCGGAACGGATAGATGCTGACCTGCACGTTCGGCTGACCAAACACCAGCGCGCCGGTGACGAACTGGAAAATCTCATCGATATTTTTATCGGTCATCGCGTAGCAGCCCACAGACACGCACGCGCCGTGGATCATCAGATATTTCCCTTCATACCCGTTAGCGCGGTCAAACGCGTTCGGAAAACCGATATTGATCGCTTTATAAAAACGGCTGTCGGGTTTGAGCTGGCTGCGCTGCACGCTATAGAAGCCTTCCGGGCTTTTGAAATCGCCCTGGCGGCGTTTCGGCCCAAGACCGCCGGAATAGTTGCAGATGCGGTAGCTATCCAGTAACTGATACTGCTCGCCCATCTTGACGTACAGCTCAAGCGTGCGCTCTTCCTTAAAGATCTGGATATAAACCGGGGAACCCATTAACTGCTGTTTTAATTCTTTTTTTATTGGGGTAACGCTGTCGCTACTGACTGTACTGGCCCATGAAAAGCACGACACCAGAAGCATTGCGATTAACAATGCGATTTTACGCATACTGCTTGTTTCCTTGATAAAGCTAAGACCGATGCCGAAAGGCGAAGGGACCCAAAATAAGACTATTCTGGTTCAGGAGCGCTCACATTAGCATCGCTGTTATTTTTCGCAAGCGCTGCCTGCAGCGTTTACAATTAAGTTTTGCTTAACTTCCTTACGCCCCAGAGAATTTACGCAATTATGGCGGAATAAGGAAGGTTGCCGCCGCCCCCATTTTTTGCCAGACTGTATGGACATACAGTGCGGGGCGTGGCGATGCGCAAAATCATTCATGTCGATATGGACTGCTTTTTCGCGGCGGTAGAGATGCGCGATAATCCAGCCCTGCGCGATATTCCGCTCGCCATTGGCGGCAGCCGCGAACGGCGCGGCGTTATCAGCACCGCCAACTATCCGGCGCGTAAATATGGCGTGCGCAGCGCCATGCCCACCGCGATGGCGCTCAAGCTCTGCCCGCATCTCACGCTGTTGCCGGGGCGTTTTGACGCCTATAAAGAAGCGTCTGCCCATATCCGGGAAATATTCTCGCGCTATACCTCGCTGATTGAGCCGCTTTCGCTCGACGAAGCTTATCTGGATGTCACCCACAGCCCGCACTGTTACGGCTCGGCGACGCTGATGGCCAAAGAGATCCGCCAGACGATTTTCGACGAACTCCAGCTCACCGCGTCGGCGGGTATCGCGCCGATCAAATTCCTCGCCAAAATAGCCTCCGATCTCAACAAGCCCAACGGGCAGTATGTGATAACGCCTGAAGAGGTGCCGGCGTTTTTGCGCACGCTGCCGCTTGGCAAGATCCCGGGCGTTGGCAAGGTGACGGCGGCGAAGCTTGAGAGCCTCGGCCTTCGTACCTGCGAGGATGTGCAAAAGAGCGATCTCGCCGCGCTGCTCAAACGCTTTGGCAAGTTCGGGCGCGTGCTGTGGGAGCGCAGCCAGGGGATAGACGACCGTGAAATCAGCAGCGACAGGCAGCGTAAATCGGTCGGCGTCGAGCGCACGCTGGCAGAGGATATCCACGAATGGACGGAGTGTGAGGCGATTGTGGAGCGGCTCTACCCGGAGCTTGAGCGCCGCCTCGCCGCCGTTCAGCCGGATCTACGCATCGCCCGCCAGGGCGTGAAGCTCAAATTTAACGATTTTCAGCTCACCACGCAGGAGCATGTCTGGCCGAAGCTCAATAAAGAGGATTTGCTCGCCACGGCGCGTAAAACCTGGGAAGAGCGCCGCAGCGGGCGCGGCGTGCGGCTGGTGGGGCTGCACGTGACGCTGCTTGACCCGCAAATCGAGCGGCAGCTGGTGCTGGGGTTGTAGGGGCTTTTCCTCGGGCCCGGTGGGTGCGCTCCGCTTACCCACCCTACATGGCTGACGTTGCAGCTTTTTGTCGTCGGGACTGACGGGTGCGCTCCGCTTACCCACCCTACAAGCTGAAGTTGTCGATTCTTGTCATTAGGTCTGGTGGGTGCGCTCCGCTTACCCACCCTACATGATGATAGCCGTCGGGAAGCGTAGGGCGGGTAAGCGTAGCGCACCCGCCTTTTAAACCCGCCCTGCCAAAACAAAAAAGGCGGCCCCAGGGCCGCCTTTCTTTTACATCAAACGCTTATTTCGCCGGGATCGCTTTCAGCAGCTCGGTCAGCAGCGTCCAGTAGTGGCCCACGCTTTCAATATGCACCTGCTCATCCGGCGAATGCGGCCCGGTAATGGTCGGCCCGATGGAGACCATATCCATCTGCGGGTACGGTTTCTTGAACAGCCCGCACTCCAGACCCGCGTGGATCACCTGGATATTCGGCGTCTTGTTAAACAGACGCTGATAGGTTTCACGCACCAGCGCCATCACCGGCGAGCTGGCGTCCGGCTGCCAGCCAGGGTAGCTGCCCTTGGCCACGGTTTTCGCGCCTGCCAGCGCGCCGAGCGATTCCAGCATGCTCACCACGTAATCTTTACCGCTGTCGATAAGCGAGCGGATCAGGCAGATGATTTCCGCCTGCTCGTCGGTCATGGTCACCACGCCCACGTTCAGGGAGGTTTCTACCACGCCTTTCGCCACGTCAGAATTGCGAATCACCCCGTTCGGCGTCGCGTTCAGCAGCGCGATAAACGCATCGCGGCTCTGCGCGGTCAGCGCGGCTTTATCGGTCGAGGCCGCTTCCAGCACAACGGTGATGTTCTTCTCTTTAACGGAGAGCTCGTTTTTCAGGATATCGAGATAGGTATTCGCCAGCGTTTTCAGCTCGCCTGCATTAGCGGCAGGCACCGCGACGGTCGCGAACGCTTCGCGCGGGATGGCGTTACGCAGCGTACCGCCGTTGAAATCCACCAGGCGCAGATCCAGCTCCTGCGCATGACCGCACAGGAAACGCGCCAGCAGTTTGTTGGCGTTGCCGAGGCCCAGATGAATATCGCCGCCGGAGTGACCGCCTTTCAGCCCTTTGAGCGTCAGTTTGAACGTCTCAAAACCGGCCGGGATAGCTTCGCGGGAGAGCGGCAGCGTGGAGATAAAATCGATACCACCGGCGCAACCCATATAGATTTCGCCTTCTTCTTCGGAATCGGTATTAATGAGGATATCGGCCTGCAGCCAGCCTGCCTGCAAACCAAACGCGCCGTCCATGCCGGCTTCTTCGGTCATGGTCAGCAGCACTTCCAGCGGGCCGTGTACGACGCTGTCGTCCGCCAGTACCGCGAGCGCGGACGCCATACCGATGCCGTTATCCGCGCCAAGCGTGGTGCCGCGCGCTTTCACCCATTCGCCATCGATATACGGCTGGATGGGATCTTTTGTGAAATCATGAACGGTGTCGTTATTCTTCTGCGGCACCATATCGAGGTGCGCCTGCAGCACGACCGGTTTACGGTTTTCCATGCCGGCGGTCGCCGGTTTGCGAATTAAAATGTTGCCCACCTGATCGCGCTCGGCAAACAGGCCTTTTTCCTTCGCCCAGCCCATGATGTGTTCGGCGAGTTGTTCTTCATGGTAGGACGGATGCGGAATGGAGCAGATTTTCGCGAAAATATCCCACAGCGGTTGAGGGGAGAGTTGAGACAGTTCAGACACGTTAAGTCTCCTTGACTGGGCCCGGTGCAGCGCGGCGTGCGGGCCTCTGGGTTATCGTTGTGATGTGCCGCAAGACGGGCCTGGGCAATAGCCCGAGAATACCACTTTCTTTTATGCTGTGCAGACCAAAGCGAGCAAAAACCACGGCCCATGCCGCGTGGCACTGGTTTTTAGCGGCTCAGATCTCTATAATCTCGCGCAACCTATTTTCCCCCTGAACACTTTTTAAGCCGTTTTTTAAACTGGCCGGGACACTTCACATGAGCGAAAAATACGTTGTCACCTGGGATATGTTACAGATCCACGCGCGCAAGCTGGCGAGCCGTCTGCTGCCTGCCGAGCAGTGGAAAGGCATTATCGCCGTCAGCCGCGGCGGTCTGGTGCCGGGCGCGCTGCTGGCGCGCGAACTGGGTATCCGTCACGTCGATACCGTCTGTATCTCCAGCTACGACCATGACAACCAGCGCGAACTGAAAGTTATCAAGCGCGCAGAAGGCGATGGTGAAGGCTTTATCGTGGTGGACGACCTGGTGGATACCGGTGGCACCGCAGTGGCTATCCGTGAGATGTACCCGAAAGCCCGCTTCGTGACGATTTTCGCTAAACCGGCAGGCCAGCCGCTGGTGGATGACTACGTGATCGACATCCCGCAGGACACCTGGATCGAGCAGCCGTGGGATATGGGCGTCGTTTTTGTGCCGCCGCTGTCCGGCCGTTAATCCCGTCCTTACGCATCTTTACGCCCGGCACTGCCGGGCGTTTTTGTTTTTATCCGCCGCCTGCGAGTACAATCATGTTTTGTGCTGTTTTTACGGAGGCAGAAAGCATGTCGCAGGCCAATCTGAGCGAAACCCTGTTTAAGCCGCGGTTTAAATACCCGGAAACCTCGACGCTGGTACGTCGTATTCAGCACGCGCCGCCTCCGGTGATCCAGTCCACGCTGGACGGTAAAACGGTGCCGCAGTGGTATCGCATGATTAACCGCCTGATGTGGGTCTGGCGCGGCGTCGATCCGCGGGAAATCCTTGAAGTGCAGTCGCGCATCGTGCTGAGCGACGCCGAACGCACCGATCCCGCGCATTACGACACCGTCATCGGCTATCGCGGCGGCAACTGGATTTATGAGTGGTCGAAGCAGGCGATGGCGTGGCAGCAGCGCGCCGGGCAGGAGACCGACGAAGCGGCCATCGGCAAGGCTTGGCTGATGGCTTCCACGCTCTACAGTATTGCCGCCTATCCGCACCTGAAAGGCGATACGCTCGCCGAACAGGCGCAGGTGCTGGCGAACCGCGCATATGAAGAGGCCGCCACGCGGCTTTCCGGCGAACTGCGCGAGCTCTCGTTCCCGATCCCCGGCGGCGCGACCATTACTGGCTTTCTGCATCTTCCCAAAGGCGGGCAGGGGCCGTTCCCGACCGTTCTGATTTGTGGCGGCCTGGACGCGCTGCAAAGCGACTACTTTACGCTTTTCGAGCGCTACTTCGCGCCGCTCGGCATCGCGATGCTCACCATTGATATGCCCTCGGTCGGCGCGTCGTCCAAATGGACGCTGACGCAGGATTCCAGCCTGCTGCATCAGCATGTGCTTCAGGCTCTGCCAAACCTGCCGTGGGTCGATCACACCCGCGTGGCGGCGTTTGGGTTTCGCTTCGGGGCGAACGTGGCGGTGCGCCTCGCGTATCTTGAAGCGCCGCGCCTTAAAGCCGTGGCCTGTCTCGGCCCGATGGTGCATCAGCTCTTCAGCGATCCGGCGCGCCAGGATCAGGTGCCGGAGATGTATATGGATGTGCTGGCGAGCCGTCTTGGCATGTATGACGCCTCGGACAACGCGCTGCGTGTCGAGCTCAACCGCTATTCGCTGAAAACCCAGGGGCTGCTCGGCCGCCGCTGCCCGACACCGATGCTCGCAGGCTACTGGAAAAACGACATTTTCAGCCCGGAGGAGGAGTCGCGTTTAATCGCCTCGTCATCTGTGGACGGTAAGCTGCTGGAGATCCCCACTTCGCCGGTGTACAGCAACTTTGATAAGGCGCTGCATCAGATTTCCGGGTGGGTAAACCATAAATTGCGTTAATCATTGGCTAATTTCCATTGGTTTGGTAAAACAATGGCTTCACAAAAGGAGATCGCAATGACGTTACCGAGTGGACACCCGAAAAGCAGGATGATTAAGAAATTCACTGCCCTTGGCCCGTATATTCGGGAAGAGCAGTGCGAAGGCAACCGCTTCTTCTTTGATTGCCTGGCTGTTTGCGTCAACGTCAAACCTGCGCCGGAGAAGCGTGAGTTCTGGGGCTGGTGGATGGAGCTGGAAGCGCACGAAGACCGCTTTACCTATACCTGGCAGTTCGGCCTGTTTGATAAAGAGGGCGACTGGACGGCGGTGCCTATCAAAGACGACGAGGTCAAAGAAAAGCTTTCGCAAACGCTGCGCGGTTTTCACGAAAGACTGCGCGCGCTGCTCGCCTCGATGGATTTAAAACTGGAGCCGGTAACAGAAGATCTTAAGCTTTCTGCCTGAGCCGCATTTCAGTTAATACTTAAATAACGCATAAAAAATAACCCCGCCGACGCGGGGTTATTTTTTTATCGTAGCCACACGATGTGATAAACGCCCACGGCGTGGGCGTGGGGAATATTAATCAGAACTGGTAAACGAGGCCCAGCGCAACAACGTCATCGTTGTTGATCTTAAGCTTGTTGTCGTCGTCCAGCTGGTTAATTTTATAATCCACGAAAGCGGACATGTTTTTGTTGAAGTAATACGTGGCCGCCACGTCGTAATATTTCACCAGATCAACGTCGCCAATGCCGTTTTCAACATCTTTGGCTTTAGACTGCACGTAACCGATGGACGGACGCAGGCCGAAGTCGAACTGATACTGCGCAACCACTTCGAAGCCCTGGTTTTTATTGGCAAAACCGCCGGTGATCGGGGTCATGTTGCGGGTTTCCGCATAGGTCGCCGCCAGGTAGATATTGTTGGCGTCATACTTCAGGCCGGTCGCCCAGGCTTCCGCGTTATCGCCTTTACCGAGCGTGGAATTACGCTGCGCCAGCGTACGGTTTGATTTGGTGTAAGCGCCGCCGATGCTCACGCCGCTGTCGCCCAGCGCGTAGTTAACAGAGGCACCGTAGCCGTCGCCGTTGGCTTTGCTGGCGGCACGGCTGTCGTTCTCGTTCTTGCCCTGGTATTGCAGGCCGAATTTCAGACCATCCACCAGACCGAAGAAATCGGTGTTGCGGTAGGTGGCCACGCCAGTGGTACGGCCGGTCATAAAGTTATCGGTTTTGGTGTAAGCGTCGTCACCGAATTCCGGGATCATATCGGTGTAAGAACCCACGTCATACAGGATGCCGTAGTTACGACCGTAATCAATGGAGCCGAGATCGGCGAATTTCAGGCCCGCAAAAGCCAGACGGGTTTTGGTTGCGCTGTTCGTGCTGTCGCCTTCCACTCGGTTAGCGGCAACCTGATATTCCCACTGGCCGAAACCGGTCAGTTGATCGTTAATTTGGGTAGCGCCTTTGAAGCCCAGACGGATATAAGACTGATCACCGTCTACAGCGTCGTTATCGCTCATATAATGTTCGGCTTTAACACGGCCATAAAGATCCAGCTTGTTGCCGTTCTTGTTATAAATTTCTGCGGCCTGAGCAGCAGAAGACGCAACAATACCCATCACCACTAATGCCAGAGTGCTCTTTTTCATCATTAATCCCAATCATTATTTACGCGCTAAAATTCGCGGGTCAAAGACCTGTGAAAAAACAAGATGGGTTTTAACGGTCGGATATGAAAAAAATATGACAAAGTAAGATAAATTTTAAAAAGGTATATTTTTCGTAAACTGTAATAAAACTATCAAAATTCACCGCTATGCTTGCCGGTTCGCTTGCGCGCCGTGCGGTTTTTATGGCCGGGAGTTGGCAAGGGCGCGCTCTCCTGTTACAACGTCATTTTGGGTTTAATTTTTCCAATTTCGTTGATACGGCAAAACATCATGAGTAACAGCCAGACCCTGGTGGTGAAACTGGGGACCAGCGTCCTGACGGGCGGCTCCCGCCGCCTGAATCGCGCCCATATTGTCGAACTGGTGCGCCAGTGCGCGCAGCAACACGCCGCCGGGCATCGCATTGTCATCGTCACGTCCGGGGCGATTGCCGCCGGGCGCGAGCACCTGGGCTACCCGGAACTGCCGGCGACTATCGCCTCCAAGCAGTTGCTGGCGGCCGTCGGGCAGAGCCGTCTGATCCAGCTCTGGGAGCAGCTTTTTTCGATTTACGGCATCCATGTGGGGCAGATGCTGCTGACCCGCGCAGATATGGAAGATCGCGAGCGCTTCCTGAACGCGCGCGACACACTCACCGCGCTGCTGGATAACCGCATCGTGCCGGTGATTAACGAAAACGACGCGGTCGCCACGGCGGAAATTAAAGTCGGCGATAACGATAATCTCTCGGCGCTGGCGGCGATTCTGGCGGGCGCCGATAAACTGCTGCTGCTGACCGACCAGCAGGGTCTCTTTACCGCTGACCCGCGCAACAACCCGCAGGCCGAGCTGATTCAGGATGTCTACGGCATTGACGACACGCTGCGTGCGATTGCGGGCGACAGCGTCTCCGGCCTCGGCACCGGCGGCATGGGCACCAAGCTTCAGGCCGCGGATGTCGCGGGCCGCGCGGGTATCGAAACCGTGATCGCGGCGGGCAGCAAGCCGGGCGTGATTAACGATGTTATCGAAGGGCTGCCGGTCGGCACGCGCTTCCACCCGCAGCAGACGCCACTCGAGAACCGCAAGCGCTGGATCTTCGGCGCGCCCCCCGCAGGCGAAATCACCGTCGACGAGGGCGCGCAGTCGGCCATTCTGGAACGCGGCAGTTCGCTTTTGCCGAAAGGCATTAAAAGCGTGACCGGCAACTTTTCGCGCGGCGAAGTGATTCGCATCCGTAATCTGGAAGGGCGCGACATCGCCCACGGCGTCTCCCGCTATAACAGCGACGCGCTGCGCCGCATCGCCGGGCACCACTCGCAGCAGATTGACGCCATTCTCGGCTATGAATATGGCCCGGTAGCGGTTCACCGCGACGACATGATCACCCAATAAGGAGCCTGCCATGCTGGAGCAGATGGGCCAGGCGGCCAAAGCCGCCTCATATCAGATGGCGCTGCTCTCCTCGCGCGAGAAAAACCGCGTGCTGGAGAAAATCGCCGACTATTTAGAAGCGAACGCCGAAGAGATTTTGCTCGCCAACGAGCAGGATCTGCTGGAGGCGCGCCGCAGCGGGCTGAGCGAGGCGCTGTTAGACCGCCTGGCGCTCAACCCGCAACGTTTACACGCCATTGCGAACGACGTGCGCCAGGTGTGTCAGCTGGCCGATCCGGTAGGGCAGGTGATCGACGGCGGCCTGCTGGAAAGCGGCCTGCGCATCGAGCGTCGCCGCGTGCCGCTTGGCGTGGTCGGCGTGATTTATGAAGCGCGCCCGAACGTGACGGTGGATGTCGCCTCGCTGTGCCTGAAAACCGGCAACGCGGCGATTCTCAGAGGCGGCAAAGAAACCTGGCGTACCAACGCGGCGACTGTAAAAGTGATTCAGAAAGCGCTGGAAGAGTGCGGCCTGCCCGCCGCGGCCGTTCAGGCCATCGAAAGCCCGGACCGCGCGCTGGTCAGTGAAATGCTGCGCATGGACAAATACATCGACATGCTGATCCCGCGCGGCGGGGCAGGGCTGCATAAGCTCTGCCGCGAACAGTCGACCATTCCGGTTATCACCGGCGGCATCGGCGTTTGCCATATTTTCGTTGATGAAACGGCGGAATTCGCGCCTGCGCTCAACATCATCACCAATGCCAAAACTCAGCGCCCGAGCACCTGTAACACGGTGGAAACGCTACTGGTGCATGAGTCCATTGCAGAACGTTTCCTGCCGGAACTGAGCCGCGCGATGCATGAACGCGGCGTGACGCTGCATGCAGACGAGCGCGCGCTGGCGCTGCTTTCCGGCGGCCCGGCGACCGCTGTGGCGGTGACTCCGGAAGCGTTTGACGACGAATGGCTGTCGCTCGATCTTAACGTGAAGCTGGTGGCAGGCATCGACGAGGCCATAGCGCATATTCGCGAGCACGGCACCCAGCATTCGGACGCCATTCTCACCCGCACGCTGCGCCACGCTGACCGTTTCGTGAATGAAGTGGATTCGTCCGCGGTGTACGTGAACGCCTCGACGCGCTTTACCGACGGCGGGCAGTTTGGTCTTGGCGCCGAAGTGGCCGTCAGCACGCAGAAGCTTCACGCCCGCGGCCCGATGGGCCTCGAAGCGCTGACCACCTACAAGTGGATCGGCTACGGCGACGATACGATTCGTGCTTAACGGAGGGCCGGGTGATGCAAAAATCGCCGCTTGAATCGCAAGGGCATTGACGCATCACCCACTTTTTCATAACCTCTTACCCCGTGCTCACGCACACCCTTCCTCAGGGCCGATATAGCTCAGTTGGTAGAGCAGCGCATTCGTAATGCGAAGGTCGTAGGTTCGACTCCTATTATCGGCACTCACACAACAAAACCCTTTAAAAACAATAAGTTAAGACGATTTTCGCTCTCAAGGTACAATCTTTTTTAAGGGGTTCTATGACCAACAGTTGCCGCTATTGTTAACAGTGGCTACATAGGGATGTTAGCACGTAGCGGCCTGTAGTTGTAAAGCTCGAACAGGTACAAAGCGTGAACAGTCCACATGAACCGCTATCAACTCGAAGCTAATGACGCTGCCAACGTCTCTAAATCCTCCCGAAACAGATTGAGCACACGCATTTAAGCCCGATGTGTGGCCCTATGAGCCACGTAAACAGGTGAATAGTGGTAAACGTACCTGCACACGACATGCAGGCTCTGCCAGCGCTTCGCTCACGCTCCGAAAGGTACACGAGCATCCTGATAAGGTGTGATCCTTCTGACAATCTGATTTGGTCACTGGTGACTTTCGCAAAGCGAAACCAACCAGGTTGGCCTGATGAAGTCGCTGCGCTCCGCTTGTTGCTTGTACCACTAACGGGGCTTTATGGCTTCTATTGTCTAAAATTGCTAATAAAGACCTTAATACGGCTTATAGCTATCAACTTGAAAGACATCTCTTTTTTCGGTCTTTGGATCAACCTCAATGATTGCCCTTATTCCTGTATCAATCCAGAGCTTAGTCACAACATATAAATCTTTCGTGCAACTAAAACCGTCTGCATTGTAGGCATTCCCTTCCTGATCAATGCCTTTGGATGAACTTTTAAAGGTACATTTTATTTGCTTGTCGAGCCGAGAGTAAGTCACTTGACCTGCATAGTATGTCAAAGACCTGCCACCATCTTTCGTTACGACTTTATATCCGTTAGCAAAAGCGAGACTAGGGAGAAGGCACAGTACAGCCAATACTATATTTTTCATTCTCTGACTTACCTCATTTCTTCTCACAGTTGCGCATCTTATAGAAGAACCCTGTATTTGCATCTTCCACAATGAACCTATCGCCAAAGGTTGGACGGCGAATGAAGGTCACGCCACCTTTTTCGGCTTTTTGTTTTAATCCATCATCAGTGTTTTCCAGTTCAGGGGAATACAACTGATCACCATTGGGCATTTGGACGATGAAGTTATTTTCATTATCAAGAACAGTCGAGGCTCTCGACAGAATTTTGGTAGCTGTGTCTTGGCTGGATATGCGAATGTCACAAATATATTTTCCAGGCCCCTGATCTTCTTCTGCGAGTACAGGTAAGGAGAATAACGAAAGCGCGATTATGAGAGCTGTTTTCATGGGAGGCCTTAGGATGTTAACAAAAGTAACATTTTACAGAGGGAATGGATAAGAGCAAATAAGGCGTTATGAATGGGAGAGCTCTAAAACCGAAAAAGTCAATCTTACAAAAACTTGGGGCGGTCTATTCCGTAAAAAGGAAGGGGCATGAAGCCCCCTCCTTCAACATTAGCCAGCGTGACGGTAGGATTCACGCACACCATCACGGTAACCATCAGCAAACGCTGCCTGAGGACTTTTGTGGCGAACGGTTCCCGCCTGACTATCAGGTAAGGCGGCTAAGTCCACCCAAACTTGTCCTGTGCGAGCCAAGCCGGCACGGTAGCCCTGATCGTAAGCGCATCCGCAACACTTATGGCGGCCTTCACCACCTTGATCGTGAGGTAAGCTGATAAAAAGAGTGTTGTAACGGTGCGACTGTTTACAAATGGTCATGCAATGCTCCTTGTGAGCGTCATTTTAAGGTTTACATGATCCTCTTCGCCTGGCACAATCAAGCCGTGAGAAATGAAGGCAAGGCTAAGATTCATACGAGTTTGACGACTCCTATTGGTCATGCTTTGTAAGCCGGGTTCGTGAAAATGAATCCGGTTTTTTACGCCTATAAATCAGGCATAGCACTACATGTAGGGTACATCAATCAATGTTTGCCCTACATAGTCGATATTGTAGAGATGATTCTTTTGTGCACAAGGGGTGATTTTGACGTTAAGTTAAGGCTGCGAAAGGGTAAAAAGGCATAACCCCATATCCCGTAAGGCCTGAGCGGCATGTCAATAATTAAGAAAAAAAATTCAAAATTTAATCGAGCGCTGATTTCTTCGACATGATTTTGGCTAGGCGGATTGATGTTACTGGTAACTATGATAAAAATACATGATTGAGTATTCGTCTCTGGTGCTGAAAATAATCAGTCCAGGTTACTGTTGTTGATCTGATAGACCGTAAGCCTAGGCCCTCCGCAAAAAAAGAATGTTCACCAAATATTCCAAGGCCGACAAACCCCGCAATTTACTTCACCATTCCGCCCCCTAGAGCATCAAAACAGGGGAAACTTGCCACAACAGGTTATTTTAATGTTCGTTAATGTTCTTTTTTTTGTTCTATTTAACATAGTGTACTTTGTCCGTATTTGCTCATATTGGTCTGATATTATCTTTAAAAATTTAATATGAAGCAGAGCAACCAACCGGTACACCATTAACCATATAGAGCTAATACACAGCTTTGAAGGAGTTGATATTGTTAAAAAATTTAGTTGCGGTTTACAGCAAAATAAAAAAATTATAGTTTGGGCTGTTAATTTTTCACTGCGCCTGACCTACTAAAAATGCATTCACCTGTTTGCCTATAGATACAGTCCATTTTTAATGGTGCTATGAGCCAGTCTGTAGTTCCCAACTATCAATCCAGGATCGTTAACGTTTTTTTTCAATGAAATTCATACTATTAAATAAATAGTAAGCACGATAATAAGTAATTAAGTTTACTGATTTGTATTTTTGTGACATAACCGTTAAAATCAATTCGCTCTATTTTATTCCTTTTGATTTTAATTGCTTAATGAATTTAAAAAATAGTTCGGAATGTTTATTAATTATTTCGCCGTTAAATGAGTGAACGCGCTGTTTATATGCGGAAAAAATAACTCTTCCTAACGATTTTTTCCTTTCTAAACTTTCTCTGATTTATCCATCCCGTCTTTAATAACACACTCTTTTTTATTGGGTGCCCTGACCCAATAGCGTATTCTGTTTGTCATTGAGCCCACCGGCTCAATAAGCGAGACCCGAAAGTGCGCCAACACTTCCGGGCCTCTGACCACAAACGTTATTGGAGCTAACGCTATGGCTAACGTCAATAGTAACACACCCGCACGCCCTGAAAATGAGGGCCATAATCTCAATCTGAACGCTACCGCCACCCCGATGCCGCCGTCGGCGCATTCCAGAATGTTGAGCCTGCATACGCTGTGCGAAGGGCCGATCACGGCGGAAATGGATTTCTTCACGCTCGCCACGCTGTGTGAAGAGACGGTCAGCGAACTGATTGAGTGTAAGGACGCGACGCTGTTTCTGGCGCTGGCCGGGAGACTGGCGCTGATGCTGGAATCCCTCGCGGCCGCGCTCGACAGACCGGTGCCGGCGCATCTGTTTGCTTCACTGACGGCCGACACGCTCCCTTCAGAGGTGCCGTTCTGCATCGGCAGCGACGCGCAGATGCTGAGCCGCTACTGTAAAGCGCTGAATAGGGCGTTAATAAGCCGCGCGCTCCCGCCGGAAATAGCGGAAACGCTCACGGGGCTGCTGTTTGATCTCGTGAATCATCTGGTGGAATTTGTGAGAGCGCCCTGTTTTGTGCGCACCGGGGAGGGCTATGAAGACTGGGCCGGGCAGCACGTCATGTCGCTGAACTGACAATAAGGCCGGGGGTTCCCGGCCTTTGTTTATCTGGCGCGCCAGTACAATGCAATAATCAGAAAGGGATTAAAACACCTTCTATTCCAGGCTCGTTATGTGAAGCATCTGTATTTCTTTTATACGCTGCCTGTTCATATTGATATTACAGGCCGTTGCGGCATTCCCCAGGTAGTGCGTGCTCGCTGCTTCTGCCACTGCAACGCCGCAATAATCATCACGATATTTGAGCCATTCGGCCTGGCTTCTTTTGAATAATTCAATCATCCGTTTTTTGCGGTCTTCATCGCCCATCCACCATTTAGTGTAATCAAAGTTCTCCATCTCTTTAAGCTTATCCGCATAAGCCTTATTGAGCGCTCCGGTGGATTTTTCATCAATGTCGCCTAAGCATTCGCTGTTCTCGTCGCCATATTGATCTTCGCAGGCTTTTACTTCGTCATTTCTCGTTACGTTTGCTGTCTCAACCGCCAGCGAAGTGTGGCTGACCAGTATCACAGAAATGATAAAAACGATTTTTTTCATTGCAGTAAATCCCTTACTTTTTTCTTGAACCTGAACTCTGAATACCGCCATTCTACTGCGCGTAGCCGCCTTTAACCGACGTCTCTTTATAATAAAAATTTGTCACCCTGCCAGACGCGTTAGCAAGGGTAGCCAGGATTCTTCACCGTGTCGTCTCAACCACTGTCAACTGTATTTCTTTAATACGCTGTCTGTTCATATTGATGTTACAGCCTGTCCACGCCGCGCCAATAAAATGCGTTTCCTGCTCGCCGATAGTCGCTACCTCGCAGTAACTGTCCCGGTAGGTCAGCCAGTCACGCTGGCTTTTGCGAAAGGCCTCAATCATCCTTTTTTTACGATCTTCATCGCCCATCCACCATTTGGTGTAATCAACACGCTCCAGCGATTTAAGCTTCGTCTCATACGCCTTTTTGAGTTCGGCTTCGGTTTTATCGTTGAGATCTTCCAGACACTCGCTGCTGAATTCGTAATACTTATCCAGGCACTGGTCAACGGCGTTATCTGCGGTAATGTCTTTCTGATCGGCAGCCATTAACGTGTGGCTGAGCAAAAGCGTGGAAAAGAGGAAGACAATTTTTTTCATTGCGGTAATTCCTTTACTTTTATCCTTTATTCCCTCGTTACATGCAGTCTGTAGAGGGCATAATTATCAGGGGCTTAGCCCGTACAGACTTTCAATCTCATGCTGCCGTGCATGATTCATGTCGATAACACACTGACTTTCAAGGTCGTACTGCGTGGGTGCCCATTCCCCGACAAGAGAAGCGCGCGCCGCACAGAATGCCTCTCTGGATTGCAGCCAGAGCGCCTGTGAGCGTGCAAACCTTTCCCGGAAGACGGCGCTCATCGTCACGCCCCCAAAATCGTTTAATTTGAAGGGAACGTCATAATTGTTATCAATCGTTTTATAGAGCCGTTCTATGGTTTTACTGAGCGCCTCATCCGAACGTTCTCTCGCCTGCGCTTTGCATTCTGACTGCCTTTTTCCGTCTTCTGCATATTCCGGCAGAGAAAAGCAGGGAGCGAGTTCTTTATCAAACTGAAAAGAAACGGCCTGTGCGGCAGCGGGAATAAAAGGCACCGCGATGAGAAGTGCCGTTATTAACTTCATCTCTTTATCAGGCTCCGTTGGGTTAGCGTTCCGGCATAATTCTTCACCGTTTCATCTCAACCACTGTCAACTGTATCTCTTTGATGCGCCGTTTGTTCATATTGATGTTACAGCCTACCGACGCCGCACCGAGAAAGTGAGTACCCTGGGCTGCGGTAGTCGCTACGTCGCAGTAACCGTCCCGGTAGGTCAGCCAGTCACGCTGGCTTTTGCGAAAGGCCTCAATCATCCTTTTTTTACGATCTTCATCGCCCATCCACCATTTGGTGTAATCAACACGCTCCAGCGATTTAAGCTTCGTCTCATACGCCTTTTTGAGTTCTGCTTCGGTTTTATCGTTGAGATCTTCCAGACACTCGCTGCTGAACTCGTAATACTTATCTAAGCACTGGTCGACGGCGTTATCAGAAGTAATGTCTTTTTCATCTGCCGCCAGCGAAGCGGTAGCTATCATTAACAACGGGATTATTGCCATGATCCTCTTCATTTTTGCAGATTCCTTATTCTTATTTGTGTTCTTTGCGCGTCGCGTCTTGAGCTTACGTCATTTCGAAGATAAGTAATAATTTCATTCCTGCTACCGCCTTTCGCTATAATTGCCACCATCTCATTTGCGGTAACATTACCCTGAAAAATGGTGTCGATAAATGTATCTCTAATCACGGTATCAATGCGGCTCCAGGGTAACGCATTCGGTATATTTAAATGACGGGCATGTCGGTCATAAACCCCCTTAGCATATATGACCTTTTCCTTATACGCGATTTCAAATAACCGAATTTGTTGCTGATGAGTAATCTCGCCTACCAGAGGCCCATAAAATTGAACAAACATCTCCGCTTCCCGTCCGGTCAGATAAGCGGCTTTAGAGCAAATGACAGCCTTATATTCCTCAATATCTGCGTGTCGCAGCGTAGCGATTATTTCGCCGGCGCTGCGCTTCTTCATATCAAACCCCCGCCCAAGCGTTACACCAGACTCAAACCTGGGATGGTGGAGTATCCTCGAAAATTGCAGCAGATGTTTCGGTTGTCTGAAAGGCGCAACGGCGGTGATGTAATCCACGCCTTCACTGTCAAACGTCGTCTGGCCTTGCCGGACAATAAGGGGCCCTGCGACATGCCGTGGCCGCCAGCGGGGCGTCGTGGCTTCATGCAGGGCGTGCATAAACCAGTAATCAACCGGATGGATCAGCCCGGATGGTTTCATATTCAGTAAGCGCTGATACCAGTAAATGGCCTCCTGCGTTTGCAAATCACAGCGTCCATTTACGGTAATGTATCGCCCCGTCGTTTGACTGTAACCCGCATCGGCGATGAGTTTTTGCAGTGTTTTAACTTCATCCGGATTATTCGTTCCGCAGAAGCCAGCCGAACCTGTGAGTCTGAATACCCTCGGATTAGGATAATGACGTTTTGGCATATTTTTCTCCCTGCCTGCCTGACAATTAGTTATTCCCGGGATGGTAGGCAGCGGGAGTGAACAGAAATATGATTCCTGTCATTCTTTAAAAGGGTACTATACCGCTCAGCATTCAATGCTAACGCTATTAATCGATGCTGTTAATAGAATCGTTCATACATTTTATGAATGCTTTTTATATTTTCAGTTGGCTGGGAATATTGATTTAATAAATATTATGAAGCCTCTGCTTCCCGCCTCAATGCGCGTAAAGCGCGTTGCGCCAGCGCCATTAACGCTGCGTATGCTTGCTGAGTCCGCAAAGGCGGGCCACTGGCTTTATGAGTAATAAACGGGCTGCAACTGATAAGGCCGGAGTCTTCCGGCCTTTGTATGTGGTGCCGGTCAGAAAAATCATTTACGGAAGAAAGCGCTCATGATCCGAAGAGGCCTGTGTATATCGGTATTGTTCTTTATGCTGGCAGGCTGTGTCACGTTGCCGCCGAGGCATACGGCCAGCGTGACAGCGGTCAGGGGAAATATCTGCATCCGCGTGCCAGCACAACAGGGCGAAAGGCTCGACTGGATGGAAATCATGGAAGGCGCCAGGCCCTCCAGCACTATTCTTCATTATGACGTTGCTCACCCGGTTTGGGTTTCCGCCGGGGAGTGTTTACCCGTTAAAGGGTTTCACTTCGTTGCAGGAAAATCTTACTCGGTGCTGATTGCGACCGTTATCAACGCGAAAGAGGCGCGTCAGTACGAATCAACATTTACAACGCGGCAAGGGCTAACTGTCATTCAGGAATAATCGAACATGCAGGCGCTATATGACACGTTGAAACAACGTGACGGCAAACCGCAGCGGCCTGGCATAGTATAAAACCCATTAAGTTTTGGATGGCCTGCAACAGTGATCAGTAAATACGAAGCCTTGCGCATCGCAAAAGCCTGTGCGAAACAGTATCGCTTAAGCTGGAATGAGAAAAACCTGACGGTAACGAAAGGCCGGCTTGATGAAACGCCCTGTTTTATCGTTTCGACGCTCGACGACGGTATGGCAGAAACCGGCTCGTGGGTGGATTTTATCTTTTCTACACCGGTGCGGTTTTATATTGATGCGTTAAACGGCACGTTTTTGGGATATGAAGCAGGCAACCGCGGCGTGAACCGGGTCAGGCCTGCGTCATCTTAAGTCCCGAGATTACCCCGCCGCGAGCAAACAGATCTTCAGCGCCACGTTATACGACGCCTCAAACGATTTCACCGGCAGAAACTCAAAGCGCGAATGGAAGTTATGCGCGCCGGTAAAGAAATTCGGCGTTAACAGGCCTTTGGCGGAGAGCGCCGCGCCGTCGGTGCCGCCGCGCATCGGAATGGTTTTCGGCGCAATGTCGAGCGCCTCCAGCGCCTGGTAAATCAGGTCAATCGGGCGGCGGTCGTCGCCAATCGCGTTGCTGATATTGCTGTAAACGTCGCTGATGGCGATTTCCACTTTCGCGGTCGGGTGCGCGGCGGCGATTTTTTCCGCTACGTCATGCAGCTGCTGTTTACGGCGCTCAAAGGCCTTAAGGTCGAAATCGCGAATGCTGGCGTTCAGCGTCGCGCTGTTCTGGCTCGCCTGCATTCCGTTAAACCACACATAGCCTTCGCGCCCGGCGGTGTGCTCCGGTGTCTCCTGGCGGTCGAAGTGGCTGATAAAATCGGTCGCCATCAGCAGCGGGTTCACCAGCACGCCTTTCGAGGCCATCGGGTGCGCCGTCACGCCGGTAAAGCGGATCTCCGCCTGCGCCGCGTTGAAGTTCTCATAGACCACTTCGCCCAGCTCGCAGCAGTCGATGGTATAAGCGAAATCCACATCAAAGCGCGCGAGATCCAGCGCCTTCGCGCCGCGCAGGCCAATCTCTTCATCCGGCACAAACGCCACCACGATATCGCCGTGGCGCATCTCGGGCGTCAGGTTCTCCAGCAGCGTCATCACCACCGTCACTGCCGCTTTGTTATCCGCGCCGAGAACGCTGGTGCCGTCGCTGAAAATAATCTCTTCGTTCGGGTAAGCGGTTATCTCCGGGTGCTCCGCCACGCGCAGCCAGATATCTTCTCTGGCGTTCAGGCAGAGATCTTCACCGGTAAACGTCAGGATCTGTGGATGAATCTCCGGTGACAATCCGACGTCCACAGTGTCGATATGCGTGATAAAACCGATGCGCGGCGCGCCCGGCACCGTGCCCTTTTTCACGGCGGTGACGGTCGCGTGTTCATCAATAACAATCTGCGTGAGACCCAGTGTTTGCAGCTCATCGGCGAGGGCGCGGGCCATCTCATGCTGGCCCGGCGTGCTGGGCAGCGTGGTGGCGGACGCATCACTCTGGCTGGTGATTGCCAGGTAGCGAAAAAAGCGGCGGGTTAATTGACTGCCGAGCGGTGATGGCATGGTGGATCCTTCTTTATTTGTGTTATCAGGTGTTTGCGTTGTGATTTTAATGTTATTGATGAAGTGACGAAGAGTCAGGCTCCTTTGGCACGAAATAAAAAACATAAAGGAATTACGATGATTAGCAAGCACACGATTCACGCGCTGGCGCTCGCCGCCCTCACTACCAGCGCCGCGGCAGGCGCGAGCACGCTGGTGTATTGCTCTGAGGGCTCGCCGGAGAACTTCAACCCGCAGTTGTATACCTCCGGCACCAGCGTCGATGCCAGCGCCGTGCCGGTCTACAACCGTCTGGTGGATTTTAAAACCGGCACCACCGAACTCGTGCCGAGCCTGGCGGAGCGCTGGGAGGTCAGCGACGACGGTAAAACGTACACCTTCCATCTGCGCAAGGGCGTGAAATTCCAGAGCAACAAATATTTCAAGCCGACGCGCGATTTCAACGCCGACGACGTCATCTTCTCGTTTATGCGCCAGAAGGATCCGAAACACCCGTATCACAACGTCTCGAACGGCAACTACTCCAACTTTGAAAGCCTGGAGTTCGGCAAGCTCATCACGGCTATCGATAAAGTGGATGACTACACTGTGCGCTTTACGCTGGCTCACCCGGAGGCGCCGTTCGTGGCGGATCTCGGCTGGTATTTCGCGTCTATCCTGTCGGCGGAATATGCCGACGCGATGCTGAAAGCCGGCACGCCGGAGCGCGTGGACATGGACCCGATCGGCACCGGGCCGTTTAAGCTCGCGCAGTACCAGAAAGATTCACGCATCCTGTTTACGGCGTTTGACCAGTACTGGCAGGGCAAAGCGAAGCTCGACCGGCTGGTGTTCAGCATCACCCCAGACGCCTCGGTGCGCTACGCCAAACTTGAGAAAAACGAGTGCCAGGTGATGCCGTTCCCCAACCCGGCGGATCTGCCGCGCATGAAGCAAAACCCGGATCTCACGCTGATGAGCAAATCGGGGCTGAATACCGGCTTCCTTGCGTTCAACACCCAGAAACCGCCGCTCGATAACGTCAAAGTGCGCCAGGCGCTGGCGATGGCCATCAACAAGCCCGCGATTATCGACGCCGTTTTCCAGGGCACCGGCACGGCCGCGAAAAACCTCCTGCCGCCGGGCGTCTGGAGCGCGGATCAGGGGCTTAAAGATTACGACTACGCGCCGGAGCAGGCCAAAGCGCTGCTGAAAGCGGCGGGGATGCCGGATGGCTTCAGCATCGATCTCTGGGCGATGCCGGTGCAGCGGCCCTATAACCCGAACGCCAAACGCATGGCGGAGATGATCCAGGCCGACTGGGCGAAAATTGGCGTGAAGGCGCATATCGTCACCTATGAGTGGGGCGAATATTTAAAACGCGTGAAAGGCGGCGAGCACCAGGCGGCGCTGATGGGCTGGACGACCGCGACCGGCGATCCGGATAACTTCTTTGGCCCGCTCTTTACCTGCCAGTCCGCCAACGGCGGCTCGAACTCCGCGAAGTGGTGCTATGCGCCGTTCGATAAGCTCATCAGCGAGGCGAAAGCCACCAGCGATCGGCCGAAGCGTGAAGCGCTCTATCGTGAGGCGCAGCAGATGATGCACGATCAAATGCCCGCCGTGATGATCGCCCATTCGACGATCTTCGAGCCGGTACGCAAAAACGTCACCGGTTATGAAGTCGATCCGTTCGGCAAACATATTTTTTATCAGGTGGATCTTAAGAAATAAGCCTGCGAAACCGCCTCTGCGGAGGCGGTTTTATCACGGCGACGGGCGGGGGAGATTACGCGAAAACGCCACATTCGCCACCGACTGCACTTTCCAGGCATTCCCTTCTTTGACCATGCAATCAATCACCATGTGATCCTGTTTTTCACCAAACGCGATATAGACCTGCTCGCAAGCCGCATCGACATCGCTGGCGACGGCGGCGATTTATCACTCCCCGCCTTCCCCCGTCACACAGCCCACCCACGCTTTTTGTGTAACGGCGCGCCACGCCTCACCCTGGCGTTCGAAAAACGCGGTGGTTTCATTTAACAGCGCATCGGGTGACAGATGCGGCGACTGCAACAGCGCCAGCAGCCCTTCGTAGCCTGCGCAGGTGTGCCACTGGCACTGCGCCACGTAACCGATATTATTCTCCACCCGCATATGCTGGAAAAACGGCGCGTGAAGCGTGGTGGCGGCCTCGCGCTGCGAGGCCACAAGCGGCATGAAAAGGAGCAGGGCGCTGTCGGCACCGTTCGCGGGCAGGGTAAAACGGTGTGGCGCGGGCAGCGGGCGCGGCGGCTTCGGGGTGACGAGCGGAAAGGGGAAATCGGTTAAGCGGCGCGCGAGCGCGTCGCGCAGCAGCGGGCCGCCGCCCTCAAGCGTGGCCTGCCACGCCTGCGCGCTGGTGTCGCCTGCCGCCTTCAGCAGCTCGCGGGGAAGCTGCGCCAGCAACCGGCGTACCGCAATGGCCTGATCTTCCTGCGCCTGCGCGCGCGCCGCCAGCCGTTCGGCTTCGGCGCCGTAGCGATCATCCGGTTCCCAGAGGTATGTCATCATCTCGGTCGCCAGCATCATCAGCAGCGCCTCATCGCCACAAAGCGTGATGCGCCAGCGCCCTTCAACAAGGCCTGTGCGCAGCACGCCGCCGCTCAGGCGCGCCCGGTCGCACAGCGGACGCAGGCGCGCGAGCAGCTCCATGCCGCGACGATCGCTGACCCGCGTGCCCGGCGCGGGCTCAAGCGTCAGCGTGATGCGTTCCGCGTCAGGCTGCCATGCCAGCGGCGCGCTGTCGCCCGGCAGCGCCACGGAAAGCGGCGGTGGAAAATGCGGCGCGGGCGTAAATGGCGTTACAGGCGGTGCGTCACCCGGCGCATACGGGAAATCGCCTGTGATGAGCGTCAGCCCCTGGGTCGCTACCGGTGTACCGTTCACATTGGGGGAAAGCCACAGGCGCGTCGGGCGCTGGGCCAGGAGTGCCGCCAGCAGCGGGCGCAGCGCATTGCCTTCCACCGGCGGCAGGCCGAACGCGCGGGCGCGCAGGTGGTCCATCGGCGCGAGCGCATTAACGTCTTCTTCAGCGAGGCGCAGCAGCGGCGAAAGCGCGTCCTCCGGCAGCGCGGCAAGCGCCGCTATCCACTGGCGCAACAGAGCCTCCACGTGCGCCGGGTTCACGGCGTCACTGGCGAGCGCGAAAGAAAACCGCAGCCAGAGCGTGTCGTCATCGAGCGCATCGGCTTCAAGCGTGGCGTCATCGGCAAGCGTCTGCGCGCGCAGCGCGGCCATTAGCCCGCCGGGCGCTTCGCTGCGCAGGCACTGCTCCAGCAGGCGCAGGGCCGGGCGCACGTCAGCAGGCAGCAAAAAGCTCAGTTCCAGTTGCGCAAAGCCCGGTTGCGCCAGCGCGCCCGATGCGCCCGTATGGGCGTCGATCGCGAGCGGTGCTGCCACCCCCGGCCGGATACGCGCGGCGGCCTCGCAGGCAAGCGCCTCCAGCGTCTCCAGCGGTTGCGGGCCGCAGAGCCACAGGTGCAGGTTCCCGGCGTGGTAGTGCCGCTCATGAAAGGCTGTCAGTGCCGCGCGCAGCCGCGCCGGATCTTCGCCGAAGGCCGCCTTATTGCCGATGCGCAGCCGCGTGAGACGTGCATCGCCCGCCATTAACGCCAGCAGCGCCGCCTCGCGCCGGGTGGCGGCGTCCTGCGCCAGCAGCCGGTATTCGGCGTCGATCACCTGCGCCTCCTGCATCAACGCCGCTGGCGTAAAGCGGGGCGTGGCGAGCATATCGGTCAGGCGCGAAAGCCCGGGCGCGAGCGCCTGCGCAGGCACTTCAAAGAAAAACGCGGTCTGGCACAGCCGGGTGGAGGCGTTAAGCCGCCCGCCCTGATCCGGCACCCAGCGCATCAGGCGCTCGTCATCCTGGTAGCCCTCGCTTTCGCGAAACAGCATATGCTCCAGCAGATGCGCGAGCCCCGGCCAGTCATCCGGTTCGTGCAGGCTGCCCGCGTTCACGCGCCACAGGGCCGCGGCCTGCGTGGCCTGCGGCTGGTGGATAAGCGTGATCGTGATACCGCTCTCAAGCCTGCGCGTTCGGATCATTGCGGCGTTTTGAAAATCAGCTGTGAGTTGGCGCGGTTGCGAAACCGTAGATCGCCAATGCCCATCTGCGTGCTATTGGCCGCCTCGCGCGCGGCGAGGATCGTGCCATGATGCGGCGATTTACTGCATACCGGGTCGGCGTTGGCCGCGTCGCCGGTCAGCATAAACGCCTGGCAGCGGCAGCCGCCGAAATCCTGCTCTTTTTCCGGACAGGAGCGGCACGGCTCCGGCATCCAGTCGTTGCCGCGGTAACGGTTAAAGCCGAACGATTCATACCAGATATGCGACAGCGTCTGCTCCAGCACCGACGGGAATTTCACCGGCAGCTGACGCGCGCTGTGACACGGCAGCGCGGTGCCCTCCGGCGTGACGGAGAGGAAAATCGCGCCCCAGCCGCCCATGCAGCCTTTCGGGCGCTCTTCGTAATAATCCGGCGTCACAAACAGCAGGTTAGCGAGATTACCGGTGTCGGCCATTTTCTCGCGGTAGTGTTTCACCACCTCCTCGGCGCGCGCGATCTGCTCGCGGGTCGGCAGCAGCCCTTCGCGGTTCAGGTGCGCCCAGCCGTAAAACTGGCAGGTGGCGAGTTCCACGTCGTCCGCGTCCAGCTGGATGGCGAGCTCGATAATGCGGTCGATCTGGTCGATGTTGTGGCGGTGCAGCACGAAGTTCAGCACCATCGGGTAGCCGAGCGCTTTTACGGCTTTCGCCATCGCGAGCTTCTGGTGGAACGCTTTTTCATTGCCCGCCAGCGCCGCGTTCAGCGTCTCGTCGCTCGCCTGGAAGCTTATCTGGATATGATCCAGCCCGGCGTCGGCGAAGGTCTGGAGTTTTTTCTCGGTAAGCCCGATGCCGGACGTGATCAGATTGGTGTAAAAGCCCATGCCGCGCGCGGCGGCGATAAGCTCCGGCAGATCTTTACGCACCAGCGGCTCGCCGCCGGAAAACCCGAGCTGCACCGCGCCCATGGCGCGCGCCTGGCGAAACACATCAATCCACTGCGCCGTCGTCAGCTCATTCTCCTGGGCTGCGAAATCGAGCGGGTTTGAGCAATACGGGCATTGCAGCGGGCAGCGGTAGGTCAGCTCCGCCAGCAGCCACAGCGGCGGGTTTACGGGTTTCGCGTCACTCACGGAAAATCACCCATTTTTGTTGATACGCGAGGCCCAGAAAGCCCAGCACGTCGTCGGTCAGCGGGGCGGCTTCCGGGAAGCGCGCTTCCAGCGTGTCGATTATCGCGCCCGCGGTCTGCTGGCCGTCCACCAGTTGCAGAATGGCGGCGGCGCTCTCGTTCAGCTTCGCCATGCCTTCCGGGTAGAGGATCACATGCGTGTTCTGCGCCTCTTCCCATTGCAGGCGGTAGCCGCGGCGAAATTGCGGAATATGATGGCGTTCAGGCTGCATCAGACCAGTCTCCGTTTGTGCCACACCGCCTCGCGGGTGACGGTGTGATAAGGGGCTCTGTCCAGCGTATAGGCCATGGTCATGGCGTCGAGCATGCTCCAGAGGATGTCGAGCTTAAACTGCAGAATTTCCAGCATTCGCTGCTGGCGCTCCATCGTGTTGCAGTATTCGAGTGCGAGCGAAAGCCCGTGCTCGACGTCGCGGCGCGCCTGGCTTAAGCGGCTGCGGAAGTAGTCATAGCCTTCCGCTTCAATCCAGGTGTAGTGCTGCGGCCAGCTGTCGAGGCGCGCCTGGTGGATCTGCGGGGCGAACAGCTCGGTCAGCGAACTGCACGCGGCCTCTTCCCAGCAGGCGCGGCGGGCGAAGTTGACATAGGCGTCCACCGCGAAGCGCACGCCCGGTAGCACGCGCTCTTCAGAGAGCAGCGACTCGCGCGACAGCCCGACCGCCTCGCCAAGACGCAGCCAGGCTT
The DNA here is from genome assembly GCF_053627815.1 of Cronobacter sp. 153480017-3. Taxonomy (NCBI): domain Bacteria; kingdom Pseudomonadati; phylum Pseudomonadota; class Gammaproteobacteria; order Enterobacterales; family Enterobacteriaceae; genus Cronobacter; species Cronobacter sp. 153480017-3. Next base: position 38,782 of record NZ_JBSEYN010000007.1, read on the forward strand.
CAATACCGCCTTCGCTGCCGTCATAGCCGTCGTGGTCGAGAATGCGCTGCACCCACTGGCGGCGCACTTCCGGGTGCGGACAGTTCGCCATAATGGCGGCGTCCTTGATGGGAATGCTGGTCTGGTAATAAAACCGGTTCGCCACCCAGCCCTGGATCTGCTCGCGGGTCGCCTCGCCGTTATGCATGGCGATGTGATAAGGGTGGTGAATGTGATAGAACGCGCCTTTCGCGCGCAGCGCCGCTTCGAATTCGTCGGGCGTCAGCAGTCGTTGCTCGGTCATAAAGCCTCTTATAGCGCGATTACCATCCCGTCGTGGCTCACCTCAATGCCCAGCTGGTGCAGGGACTGGCGCTCCGGGGACTCCTCGTTGAGGATCGGGTTGGTATTGTTGATATGAATGAGAATTTTGCGCTCGGCGGGCAGGCGCGCCAGTAAGGCCGCCAGACCCTGTTCTTCCGACAGCGCCAGATGGCCCATCGCTTTGCCGGTGTTATGGCCAACGCCGGTGGCGGCAAGCTCGTTGTCGCGCCACAGCGTGCCGTCAATCAGCAACACGTCGGCGCGCTCAAGCCACGGCAGAATGGCGTCGTCCGGCTCGCCGAGGCCCGGCGCGTAGAGCAGGCTTTTGCCGCCTTCTTCTTCGATAAACAGCGCGACGTTATGGCCCGGTAGCGGGCGGTCGCGGTACGGCGAGTAGGGCGGCGCGTTGCTCAGCAGCGGAATGGCGGTGAAATGCACGCCAGGGCAGACCCGCACCTGAAAGCGCGACAGCGGCGCAATCGGGTGATGAATCAGCCCGCCGTTCCAGTGGGAGAGCATCGGGAAGACCGGAAAACCGGTGCAGAGATCGTCATGCACTTCCGGCGTGCACCAGACGTGGTGCGGGCAGCCTTCACGTAAATTGAGTAATCCCGCGCTGTGATCTATCTGGCTGTCGGTGAGAATAATCGCGCCGATGCCGGTGCCGCGCAGCACCCCGGGATTATGCAATTCGGGTGAGGCGAGAAGCTGGTGGCAAATGTCGGGCGAGACGTTGCACAGCACCCAGTTTTTCCCGTCATCGCTGACGGCGATGGAAGACTGGGTACGCGCGGACGTTTTCATCGTGCCGTTACGCACGCCCTGGCAATTGGCGCAGTTGCAATTCCACTGAGGGAAACCGCCGCCCGCCGCCGAGCCGAGAACTTTGATTTGCATGTGCAGAACCGGAAAGGAAAAGAGAAAAGGTGCCCGCGAAGCCGCGGGCACAGGCGATTAACGGTTGGAAATGTACAGGGTCACTTCCAGACCCAGGCGCAGGTCAACAAACGCAGGTTTAGTCCACTTGGTCATAGTTTTATTCCTCATCTAACGGGTGATTTTTTACCACCCTGGTGAAACCGATTACCGGCGCGCTTATGTTGCGTAAATGTGATCGAGATCGCAACTTAAATGCTTATCCATTTATTGCGATTCTCCCCAGGCGAGCCTGAGCACGCGCAACCAGTTGCGCCAGGCGAGCTTTTCCAGCAGCGGCGCGTCGAACCCTGCCGCTGCCAGCGCCTGCATCAGACGCGGTAAACCGGTGACATCGCTCATCGCATCCGGCAGGCTGATGCCGTCGAAATCCGATCCGAACGCCACGCGGTCTTCACCCAGTTTAGTAATCAGATACTCAACGTGCGTAACAATTTCGGATAAGGGCGTATCGCCGTTGCGCTGTCCGTCGGCGCGCAGAAAGGCGGTGCCGAAGTTCACGCCGACCAGACCGTCGCTCGCCTTAATGGCCGCGAGTTGCTCATCGGTAAGGTTGCGCGGCTGCGCGCAGAGCGCGTGCGCGTTGGAGTGGGTCGCCACCAGCGGCCCGCCGCCGATGGCCGCGGTATCGAAAAACGCCTTCTGATTCATATGCGAGACATCCACCAGCACATGGCGCTCGCGACACGCGCGGATGAGCGCTTTACCCGCAGGCGTTAACCCGGCGCCGGTATCGGGCGAGCCAGGAAACGGCCCGCAGACCCCTTCGCCAAAAATGTTCGGCGTGTTCCAGAACGGCCCGATGCTGCGCACTCCCTGGGCGAGCAGGGCGTCGAGCGGTTTCAGTTGCGCGTCGATCGCCTGCGCGCCCTCGATATGCAGCACCAGCGCCACCACGTCATCCGCCATGCACTGCTCGATATCCGCCACCGTCCGGCAGACGCGCATTTTCCCACCGGAGGCCTGGGCCATCGCGTGAAACAGCCCAATCTGCGCCTGCGTGATGGCGAGCGGATCGTGCATCGTTTCGGCATCCGCCAGCGGCAGATTGCGCATCTGCGCGACATACTCCGGCGGCGGCACAAACACCGCGAACAGCCCGCCGGCAAAGCCGCCCTGGCGCATGCGCGGATAGTCCAGATGGCCGCCTTCCAGGCCGCTGAACACCGCCCCGACAGGCTCGGCCTCCGCGCGCAGCCACAGGCGCAGCAGCAGATCGTTATGGCCGTCAAACACGGGCGGGAAAGAAGAGTGAAGGGCGTGCATCGGCGCTCCGAAGTAAAAAAACGGTTAACTTATTGTGGCATGGGTGAGGGGCGACTGCTTAAACGTGGGTGCGGTTTGAGGAGAGGGGAAGATTGTTTTTATTTCAAAGCCTGTAAGCGACGTAGGCCTTTCGCGGATATGCTGCATCTTTTCGTCTGAGGTTTGTAAGTAAATATCATCATCTATGCGGTATTCAGTGTTGCCGCTTCGGGTTGTCCTGAGAGGTTAATATATTAATTGCCAATGATAATTAGCACTTTATGACCTAAATGAATGATCTTGGCAGTGGTAATGCAAATGATCCCACTATCTTTATTGGTTTTCTTTTGTTTTATGGCTGAAGGGAGGAATAATGCATGGCTTTATACTGAGGCGAATTGAAGGCATTCATAACGGCAGTCTATTATAAAAAAGAAATATATCATTGGGGATTTTGCAGAAGATAATTTTTTTGCGGTTCGTCATGTTTCAACGAAAATGGTTTGAGCCGCTTAATAAAAGCGTATAATGATATTTCACCCAATGGATATATAAGGATGTGATTCAATGAGTGGACTCGCGCAGCCGTTAACTGTTTTTACAAGCCAAAAACCTTTTAACGATCGCAACGCTGATGATATGAAGTGTGGCGATCTGGATGAGAAAACGCTTAAGGATCGTTTTAAACTGTATCAGGTGTCACCCTTTATTGATTATTGTACCTATCGCTCTCCCTATGATCACCCGGCGCTGCGCCGCCTTGCGCCTTATACGAAAGAGAGAGTGATAGAAATGCTTTTTAATGATATGAAAACGCAGTCCAAAGCTTTCTCTTTTGTCGGCACATATAAAGGCCTTATCGCCAGGTTAATTGATCATATGCATTATAAAGATGGTGCGGGTTATTATGATTTACAGATGAATGAAGCATATAGAAAAGTTATAACCCAGGATAAAAGTAATACAAGTGCAGTAGGTACTATCAAATATATTCTTGATAGACATAATTTTGATAAGTATGTGTTAACGAAAGATCATTTTACAAAACCTTTTACGAGTGTGCACTTGCCTAAATTTGTTGGTTGGCAGTCATGCATTAACGGTTTGGGAATTTCCATACATGATGTTAATAGTACACAAATTTCTATTGACTCGCTGGTTCTGAATAATAAAAAATACATTGCTGTTATTCGTTTTAAAGGTCAGGATCATTTTGGGCTTGATACTGATGATATCAGTAAAGTACAATTTAATGCCTTCACTTTCTTTAGAATCTGGTTTGTCTTGCAGAGGTTCAATAAATTCGGATTTAAACCATTCTTTACAAATTTTGAAGCTAAAATAACCATTGCAGGTGAATATAATGCTTAAGAGAATTCTTTTTGCTTTGTTGTTAATATGTGTTGCATGGTTTTGCTGGGATTTTTTTGCGCCAACAGAAATAATTAGGGTGGCTGATGGTAAAGTATATATTAATCATCCGCCGCTCACAGAGCGGGGTAAGATTGACTGGTGGAATAAAAACAAAGATAACCTGCAAGAAAAATATCATTTAATCGATAACCCCGAAGACTTTACAATCACCATCATGTATTTCGGAGGGTATGTCGCGGCACCGACAGGCAGTAACGATGGCACTATAGACGATTATAATTGTTTCGATGATATTAAAAGTGATGAAAATTGTATTTATAATGATGTCGTGATGAGGGTTGGAGGGGATTATAGTAGTAAAGTGTTTTTTGGTCTAAATGGTAAACTCTACAGACAAACCCCTGATGGTAAACTCACGCTACTTGAAACTCATTAAATGTTGAGCCTCTGCGCGTTAGTGGCGCAGAGGCTTTATCTGTGTACGGTTTATTTTTTAAACCTGATATAAGAGGGCACATATTTCACAAACCAGTACAGCACATGCATCAGCCACATAAACGTTAATGCGCCCGCGTGCTCGGGAACAACATAATGAAAAATAACACTACCGAGCACAATGAAGAAAAGGGCGACGTAAGGTAAATACGGCTCAATGAAAAAGAAAATACCTTTTTTCAGCATGACGATTTCCCTTATTTATCTCTTATTCCGCGCTTCGGTTATTTTACACGGCTCCGGCACATTTCGCTTCCCTGTACTACCCTTTATTTTTAACCTGTTGAAGGAGGCACGATGGCACAGCCGCATCTGATCGATACCCTGGAATTTGGGCCGGAAAACGCGCCTGAGTGTAAATATGAAATCTACGGCGAGGATGACAAGCAGCCGCAATACGCCACGCGGTTAGTGCGTGACGATAACGGTGAATGGCAGCCGCAGCAGGATGAGATCCGTTTTGCCGCGCAGCAGGAGCAGCAGGCCGCCAGCAGCACGATGGATTACGGTTACAGCGACGGCGCGCCGGAGCTGCGCGATCTCCTGGCCGAAGCGAAAGAACACTGCGAGCGCGACTGGCAATCGCGGCAGTAACGTCAGCCCCGCTGCGCCAGCGGCGGGAATTTCCATTAGTAAATACACCAGCGCGCTCTGTTTCCCCTCTCACTAAAACCCGCCTCCTTTTTATTTATTGCGATTTTACTTATTCCACAAAGCGTTACCTGTGCTCAATGCCGGGCTGAGCACGCCATCACACGCTCTGAAACCGCCATACGCTTAAGCGCCTGTGTTGACTTAATTTGTATAAAGCGTATTTTTCAGGACATGAAAACTATTCTGATTATCGCCCCGGAAGGGGGCATGCTGCTGGAAGCGACCGGCATCGCCGATATCTTCACCCGGGCCAACCAGTTGCGGTCTGCGGATGCCCCTGAGCCGCATTATCAGGTGACGCTTGCCACCACCCAGCCGCACCACGTCATCCACGGTGCCTCCGGCTTTAAGCTGCTGGCGGAGCACCGCTTGTGCGATCTCGCGCCACACACGCCCTTTGACACCATCATGGTGACGGGCCGCGGGCTGACGGAAGAGGAGGGCGACCAGGTGGCGCAGTGGCTGTCACAGGCGGCACCGTATGCCCGGCGCGTGGTCTCGGTGTGCGGCGGGGCGCTGCTGCTCGCGCAGGCCGGTCTGCTGGACGGGCGGCGCGCCACCACCCACTGGCGGCTGCTTGATACGCTCGCCGCGCGTTTCCCGGTAGTGACGGTAGAGCGCGGGCCGATTTACGTGCAGGACGGCGATATCTGGACGTCGGCAGGCGTAACCTCCGGGTTTGATCTGACGCTGGCGCTGCTGGAAGAAGACGGCGGTTTTGAGCTGGCGCGTAACGTCGCGCAGGAGCTGGTGATGTATCTGCGTCGCCCCGGCGGCCAGTCGCAGTTCAGCCGCTATCTGCTGACTCAGGCGAAAACGCCAGGCCCGATCCGCGATCTCCAGGGCTGGATCCTTGAGAACCTGGCGCAGGATCTCAGCGTTGAGCGGCTGGCGGAACACGTGGCGATGAGCCCACGCAATTTCACCCGTGTCTTTACGCGCGAAACCGGCGTGTCGCCCGCCCGTTATGTGGAAGAGGCGCGCCTTGACGCCGCCCGCCAGCGCCTGGAGCAGGGGAGCGAAAGCATTGAGCAGGTCGCGACGCAGTGCGGTTTCGGCAACGGTATCAACCTGCGCCGCGTCTTTGAGCGCAATCTGCATCTCACGCCGTCCGACTACCGCGAACGCTTCTGCGTGCGCATGATGGCGTAAAGTGATCTAATCTCGTCATTTACGCCATTGGCTCTCTGTTACACACTCTCTACAGAACGTTAACAGAGGAGCTTCATCATGGTTAAAGTAGGCATTAACGGATTTGGCCGTATCGGCCGCAACGTACTACGCGCTGCGCTGGGCAATGAGGCGTTTCAGGTGGTAGCGATTAACGATCTCACCGACAGCAAAACCCTGGCGCATCTGCTGAAACATGACTCCCTGCTCGGCACGCTGCCGGCGACCGTAGAAGCGGGCGAGGGCGAGCTGAAGCTCGACGGGCGCGCCATCCGCGTCTTCTCCGAGCGCGACCCCGGCAATATTCCGTGGAGCAGCGTGGGCGTGGAAATTGTTATCGAAGCCACCGGCTTCTTTACCGATAAAGCCCAGGCCGAAGCGCATATCACCAAAGGCGGCGCGAAACGCGTAATCATTTCGGCCCCGGCGAAAAACGACGACCTGACCATCGTGATGGGCGTTAACCATGAGCAGTACGATCCGGCGCTGCATCACGTCGTCAGCAACGGCAGCTGCACCACCAACGGTCTCGCGCCCGCAGCCCAGGTGCTGCATCAGCAGTTCGGCATTCAGCACGGCCTGATGAACACTACCCACGCCTACACCAACAGCCAGGCGCTTCACGACCAGCCGGAGAAAGATCTGCGCGGCGCGCGTGCGGCGGCGCTCTCCATCGTGCCGTATTCCAGCGGGGCGGCGAAGGCGATCGGTAAAGTGATCCCTGAACTCGATGGCCGCATGACCGGCTACTCGCTGCGCGTACCGGTGCCGGTGGTGTCGATTGTCGATCTCACCGTCACGCTGGCCCGCGATGTCACCGTGGAAGAGGTCAACGCCGCGTTCCTGAAGGCGTCCCAGGAAGGGCCGCTGAAAGGCATTCTCGGCTACAGCGATGAACCGCTGGTCTCCAGCGATTACCGCGGCGACCCGCGCTCGTCCATTATCGACGGCCTCTCGACGCTGGTGATTGGCGGCAACATGGTCAAAATCCTCGCCTGGTATGATAACGAATGGGGCTTCTCAAACCGGCTGGTGGATCTGGCGCTGTTAATGGCGCGCCGCGGCCTGTAACGCGCAGTGGCTGATAAAAAGGATGGCCCTGAGCCATCCTTTTTTATTATGCGCGCGGCCCGTCCGGGATACGGGCAATCACCTTAATTTCAAAATCAAAACCCGCCAGCCAGTTGACGCCGACCGCGGTCCAGTTCGGGTACGGCGGCGCCGGGAAAAGAGCCTGTTTAACCGCCATAATGGCCGGGAACTGGCGCTCGGGATCGGTATGAAACGTGGTGACATCCACCAGATCGTCAAAGGTACAACCGGCGGCGGCGAGCGTTGCGCGCAGGTTCTCAAACGCAAGCCGCACCTGCGCGTCGAAATCGGGCTCCGGCGTGCCGTCGGCGCGGCTGCCCACCTGGCCTGAAACAAACAGCAGATCGCCGCTGCGAATGGCGGCGGAATAGCCGTGTTCTTCATACAACGCATGACGGTTAGCGGGGAAGATAGGTTCGCGAGAAGTCATAGAGTGTCCTGTTAATGTTGGGCAAGAAGCCGGGTGCGCCTTGCCGGGAATTGATTTAATATACGCGGCGTATGTGAACAATCATTGCACATACGCTGCGTATGTCAATTGAAATACGTCGCGTATGTGAAAAGGAGATTTTATGGCCGCAAGACGGCGCATCGATACCATGGAAGAAAACCGCGCGAAGCTCATCGCGGCGGCGCGAAAGGCGTTTGCTGAGAAAGGGTTTGCGGCGGCTTCAATGGATGAACTCACCGCCAGCGTCGGGCTGACGCGCGGCGCGCTGTATCATAATTTCGGCGATAAAAAAGGGCTGCTCGCCGCCGTGGTCGCCCAGGTGGACGGCGAGATGGCGCAGCGCGCGAAAGCGGCCGCCGCAGGCGTCGAAGACCCCTGGGAAACGCTGATCGCCGAAGGCGTCGCCTATATTCAGATGGCGCTGGATGAAGAGGTGCGGCGCATCGTGCTGCTGGATGGCCCGGCGTTTCTCGGCGATCCGGCGCAGTGGCCGAGCCAGAATAGCTGCCTCGACGCCACGCGCGAGACCGTTATCAGCATGATGGCGAGCGGGATAATCAAACCGGTGGATGCCGACGCCGCCGCGCGGCTGCTGAACGGCGCGGCGCTCAATGCCGCGCTGTGGGTGGCCGCAAGCCCGGAGCCCGAAGAAGCGCTGCCGAAAATGATCGAGGTGTTTACGCTGCTGGCGGGCGGTCTTCGAGCCTGAGTGGCCGGCGTTTTCCCTGAAAGAAAAAGGATGGCCTGGCGCCATCCTTTTTTGTCAGCGAAACCGAAAGAATGGATGGATCGCAAGAGGTTTCTTTCAGGCCACACGTCACGGCTAAGCCAGCCATCATTGATTAACCGCGTGAAACAGTCTCACTAAGACAGGTGCGAATGTGATAACGCCCATTTGGCATAAGGCGCTTTTAGCATGACCGGGCTGTAAGCGATACAGAGCCGTTCGCAGGCCATTTACAGGTCTTTCCAGTCAGGCAAATTATTGGCCTTTTTACGCCAGCTATGAAACGCTGCCATGATTATGCCGAACAGAAGCCCACCTGCGAGGCTCCTTAATATCGCCGAGGAAGGTTGGACGCCCATTGCTTGCCATGTGAAAAACCACATAACGAGCCCCCATACAAGGCTAAACCCGAATCCCATAATTAATGTTACTTGCCAGAACGACGCGAAAGGTAAGGGAGGGATTTTTAATCCTGACTTCCATAACAGACGCAACAGAGGAGGGGCATAGTTGCTGCGCCACATGTTTTTACTTTCCATCATGGTAAGTGCACGTTCCTTTTTTCGCTCAAAACTCATCTTTGTTCTCCCTGAATGACGCTTTATCTGTTTGTACAATTTGTATTGTGATTGCTTGCATTCACATCTGGGCTGAACCGCGCTGACTTCACCTGGTATCATAACTCAAAAGATACTGTTTAATTCCGCCCACGCCCATACCAAATCCCTAATACCCGTCTCCCCTCAAACGAACCGGTTTTAAGTTCAGGATCAGCTGGCGAATAAAAGCCATCTTTTTGCGTTCTGCGCATCCCGGTCCAGACTGAAAGCTGGGCCGCGCCGCCCTTCGGGCCTGAAGCGGCGCGGCAATCTGCTGATAAAAAGAGGGGCCGCTATGTCTGAAGAACGAATGATCAACACCACTATCGTTATCACCGGGGCGTCGAGCGGTTTTGGTCGCGGGGCTGCGCTGGCGCTCGCTAAGCGCGGCGCGAACGTCGTGCTGGCGGCGCGTCGGGGTGAGGCGCTGGAGGCGCTGGCGCAGGAGATTAACGCTGACAACGGCCACGCGCTGGCGGTAGAGACAGACGTCAGCCAGCCGGATCAGGTGGAGCGCCTGGCGCAGGCGGCGATTGCGCGCTTCGGGCCGATTAACGTCTGGATCAATAACGTCGGTATCGGGGCGCTCGGCTGGTTCTGGGAGATCCCGATAGCCGATCATGAGCGGCTGGTGGATGTGAATCTGAAAGGCGTGATTTACGGCGCGCACGTGGCGATGAAACATTTTATCGCCCAGGGCTTCGGCGTGCTGATTAACACCGGCTCGGTGGACAGCGAAGTGCCGCTGGCGTTTCAGTCGAGCTACGCCGCCACCAAAGCCGCCGTGCTGAGCCTCGGTCGCACCATTAACGAAGAGCTGCGGCTTAACGATTACCACGACATCAAAGTGGCGACCATCATGCCGTGGGCGGTGGATACCCCGTGGTGGACGCACGCCGCCAACTATACCGGCCACGCGCCGCGCATGGCCGCGATGGATTCGCCGGAGAAAGTCATCGACGCGATGGTCAAAGCCTGCTTTAAACCGCAAGAGGAGATCCCGGTGGGCTGGAAGGCGCGCTCGTCGAATTTATCGCACCATCTGTTCCCGGATATGACGGAAAAACTCTCCGCGAAAGTGATTAACCGCTCGGTGGAAAAAGCGCAGCCGCTGGCCCCGACGACCGGCGCAATCTATACGCCGATGGCGGACACCACCACCATTGACGGCGGCATCCGCGCGCGAATGAAGCAGGAAGATAAAGCGCGCTGAGGCTCAGCACTCGCGCAGGGCTTTCACCAGGCGCGCCATCTCATCGAGCAGCCGTTCGCGAGAGGCGTTGCGGTCGCCCAGCGGCGCGGTAGAGCGGCGTTCGATAAAGCGGGTCGGCAGCAGGGTGGAGCCGCTCTCGCCGTGTCCCGTGAGGCGCGCCACCATGCGGCTCACCGCCTGCGCGCCCAGCCGGTTGAAATCCTGCTCGACGGTGGTAAGCGGCGGAATGAAATAGGCGCTGTCCGGCGTGTCGTCATAGCCAATCACCGAGACATCCTGCGGCACGCGCAGGCCCAGCTCATCCAGCGCGCTCATGGCGCCGAACGCCATCTGATCGTTCGCCACCACCAGCGCCGTGATATCGCGCCGGGTGCGGAACAGGCTCAGCGTCTGCTGCCAGGCGTCTTTCGAACTCCAGTCGCCGTGTAATACCGCGCAGGGGGCCAGCCCGTGCGCGTCCAGCACCTCCTGCCAGCAGGCGAGACGCATGCCGGACGCCACAGAGTGTTCGGGCCCCGCGAGCAGCGCGATGCGCTGATGCCCGCCGTTCAGCAGAAACTCCACGCTCTGGCGCGAGCCGTCGCGCGGGTCAAAGCTTACGTGAAAGACGTCGCTGTCGGCGGGCACGTCGAGAAACAGGCACAGCAGATCGCTGTTGTCGTTAACGAGGCTTGCGGCCGCTTCCGCCCCGAGCGGCAGGTTGATAATGACGCCATCCACTTTCTGCGCGCGCATTTCATTGAGCGAGCGCTGCAACTCCGCCAGCGTGCCGGTTTCCAGCGTGGCGATCACCACGCTGTAGTCCGCCCGCGCGGCGTGGCTTTTAATGGCGGCGGCAATCTGCGAGGGCGCATGCAGCGCCAGAGAAACGGTGATAAACCCGAGCGTGCGGGTGGCTTTCCCGGCCAGCAGCTGCGCGCTGCGGTTTGGCACAAACTGTAAGGCGTCCATCGCCTCCAGCACCCGCTGGCGCGTCGCGGGCGAAACCATCTCTGGCTTATTAAGCACGCGCGACACAGTCTGGTGCGACACCCCGGCTTTCTGCGCCACGTCATCCAGCGTGCTGAGTCGTTTTTTCATCGCCATTCCTCTGCCTGTGTAGCCTGAATCATCGGCGATGGCGCGCGATAAAGTCAATTTCTGGCGCGTAATGTCGTGCGCTAACATCGCTGCTGTGACGCAGATCGCAATTCACGATCCTACCTGCGTCATGATGTGATCCAGGATCGCATTCTGCAACGCCGCTATTCGCGATCTGTCCGGTTTCCCGCCATGCTGATCCTTTATGTTAGCGCACGACATTTTTATTGTTTCCAGGGAACCATCATGACAGAAAACCCCACCACGACCGCTTTTAACGAACTTCAGACGCGCCCGCTGGCGACGATCCTTGCCCGCAATGACTGGCAAAACCCGGCGATCACCAGCGTTAACCGTCTGCCGTCCCATACGCCGCTGCACGGCTGGCGCGACGCCGATCAGGCGCGCCGGGGAGAGCCATCCGACGCCGTGCTGTCGCTCGACGGCGAATGGCAGTTCAGCTTTTTCACCAGCCCTCACCAGGTGCCTGAAGTCTGGCTGGCGGCGGATCTCAGCGACGCCCGCGCCACGCCGGTGCCGTCAAACTGGCAGATGGAAGGCTACGACACGCCGATCTACACCAATGTGCGCTACCCGATCCCGGTGAATCCGCCGTTTGTGCCGGACGACAACCCGACCGGCTGCTATTCGCGCGATATCGAGGTGCCGCAGGCGTGGCTGGAGACGGGCCGCACGCGCATTGTCTTCGGCGGCGTGAATTCGGCGTTTTATCTCTGGTGTAACGGTCAGTGGGTGGGCTATTCGCAGGACAGCCGCCTGCCGGCGGAGTTCGATCTTACCGGCGTGCTGCACGCGGGCCGCAACCGCCTGTGCGTGCTGGTGCTGCGCTGGTCGGACGGCACTTATCTGGAAGATCAGGATATGTGGCGCATGAGCGGCATTTTCCGCCCGGTCAGCCTGCTGCATCTCCCGGAGCAGGCGCTGGCCGATGTGCGCGTGCATACTGAGCTTGCGCCGTCGCTGCGTCACGCCACGCTGTTCAGCGAGGTGGAAGTGACGCCCGCCGCGCGCGGGCTTAGCGTCACTCTCGCGCTGTGGCACGGCGAAAACGAAATCGCGAGCCAGACGTTGCCGCTCGGCTCCGCCCCGATTGATGAGCGTGGCAACTACGCCGAACGCGTCACGCTCTCGCTTGACGTTGACAACCCGCTGCTGTGGAGCGCCGAAGCGCCGCACCTGTACCGCGCGGTGGTGACGCTGCTGGACGCCGACGGCATGCCGCTGGTCTCTGAGGCGCACGACGTCGGCTTTCGTCGCGTGGAAATCAACAACGGCCTGCTGACGCTCAACGGCCAGCCGCTGCTGATCCGCGGCGTTAACCGTCACGAGCATCACCCGGAAAAAGGCCAGGCGGTGGACGAGGCGGCGATGGTGCAGGACATCCTGCTGATGAAGCAGAACAACTTCAACGCCGTGCGCTGTTCGCACTACCCCAACCAGCCGCGCTGGTATGAACTGTGCAGCCGCTACGGGCTGTACGTGGTGGACGAAGCCAATATCGAAACCCACGGCATGGAGCCGATGAGCCGTCTTTCGGACGATCCGGTGTGGCTTGGCGCGTACAGCGAGCGCGTCACGCGCATGGTGAAATGCAACCGTAACCACCCGAGCATTATTATCTGGTCGCTCGGCAATGAGTCTGGCAACGGCGCGAACCACACCGCGCTCTATAACTGGATCAAGCATCAGGACCCGACGCGCCCGGTGCAGTATGAAGGCGGCGGGGCAGATACCCGCGCGACCGACATCATCTGCCCGATGTACGCGCGCGTAGAGACCGACCAGCTGATTCCTGCGGTGCCGAAATGGTCGATCAAAAAGTGGATTTCAATGCCTGGCGAAACCCGCCCGCTGATCCTCTGCGAATACGCGCACGCGATGGGCAACAGCCTCGGGAATTTTGCCGATTACTGGGCCGCGTTCCGCCAGTATCCGCGCCTGCAGGGCGGTTTTATCTGGGACTGGGCCGACCAGGCCATTACGCGCATCGAGCCTGACGGCAGCCGCTGGTGGGCCTACGGCGGCGATTTCGGCGACACGCCGAACGACCGCCAGTTCTGCATGAACGGGCTGGTCTTCCCGGATCGCACGCCGCACCCGGCGCTCTTTGAGGCGAAGCATCAGCAGCAGTTCTTCCAGTTCCGTCTGGTGAGTGAAAACCCGCTGCAAATCGAGGTGACCAGCGAATACCTGTTCCGCGAGAGCGACAACGAGCGCCTGCTGTGGAGCATCGAGGTGCGCGGCGAGACGCGCCTGAGCGGAGAACTGACGCTGGAGCTCGGCCCGCAGGCATCCCGCGTGCTGACGCTCAGCGACACGGGCTTTAGCGCCCGCGCGGGCGACGAGGAAATCTGGCTGCATGTGCGCGTCGAACAGCCGCAGGCGACGCCGTGGTCGCCCGAAGGGCATCTCAGCGCCTGGGCGCAATGGCCGCTCGCCGCACCGCTCGCGCTGCCGGAGCCGGTTGCGGCAGGCGACGCGCCGCAGCTTGAGATCACCGACGCGGAATTTGTCATTCGCCACGGGCGTCAGACCTGGCACGTGAGCCGCGCCAGCGGTCAACTGACGCAGTGGAGCGACGACGGCGTGGATCAGATCATGACGCCGCTTGCCGATCAGTTCATCCGCGCGCCGATCGATAACGATATCGGCGTCAGCGAAGTGGAACGCATCGATCCGAACGCCTGGGTGGAGCGCTGGAAAGCCGCCGGGCTGTATAACACCGAACACCGCTGCCTGGCCTGCGACGCCCAGACCACCCGCGACGGCGTGGAGATCGTCGCGCAGCACGCGTACTTCGTAAAAGGCGTGGCGGACGGCCCGGCTATTCTCAGCCGCTGGCGCATGGTGGTGGATAACCAGGGCGCGCTGCACTGCGATATCAACATCGCGCGCAGCGCCGCACTGCCGCCGCTGCCGCGCGTGGGTGTCGTCTGCCAGTTACGCGGCGGCGAAGAGACGGCAAGCTGGCTCGGCCTCGGCCCGCATGAAAATTACCCGGACCGACTGAGCAGCGCGTGCTTCTCGCGCTGGACGCTGCCGCTTTCAGAGCTCACCACGCCGTATATTTTCCCCGGCGAAAACGGCCTGCGTTGCAACACCCGCGAGCTTAACTGGAACGGCTGGCAGGCCGAGGGCGAGTTTCATTTCTCGCTAAGCCCTTACGGCACGCGTCAGCTGATGGAAACCAGCCACTGGCATAAATTGCAGCCGGAGGTGGGTATCTGGCTGACGATTGACGGCTTCCATATGGGCGTCGGCGGCGATGACTCCTGGACACCGAGCGTGCACCCGGAATATCTGCTGACCGCGCGGGAATACCGCTACCGCTTTACCCTGCGCAGACGGCAAGGCTGACAGGGCGCGACCGCCGGGGCGCGCCCCGGCGTTAACAACAAAAACAACCTCCACACAGAAGGTGAAAGATGAATAAGCCTGCCCTGACCCCGGTTGAAAAACAGAACTTCATATTCTTTTTGCTGTTCTTCTTTTTCTACTACTTCATTATGTCGGCCTACTTTCCGTTTTTCCCGGTGTGGCTGGCGGATGTCGCGCATCTCAGTAAAACGGATACCGGCATTGTCTTCTCGTGTATTTCGCTGTTCGCGATTATCTTTCAGCCGGTGTTTGGTCTCATCTCCGACAAGCTCGGGCTGCGCAAACACCTGCTGTGGACGATAACCGGCCTGCTGGTACTGTTCGCGCCGTTTTTTATCTTTGTGCTCAAACCGCTGCTGGCGTTTAACATCTGGGTTGGGGCGTTTGTCGGCGGCTGCTATCTCGGGATTGTCTTCTCAAGCGGCTCCGGCGCGGTGGAGGCGTACATTGAGCGCGTCAGCCGCGCCAATAATTTTGAATATGGCAAAGTGCGCGTCTCCGGCTGCGTGGGCTGGGCGCTGTGCGCCTCGATGACCGGCATGCTGTTTGGCGTGAACCCCAATATTATCTTCTGGGTGGCGTCGGCGTGCGCGCTGATCCTGGCGGGCGTGCTGTGGTTCTCGCGTCCGGCGGGGGAGAGCGGCAACCTGATCTCCGGCACGAAGGAGACCAGCCAGGCGTTCTCGATGAAGCTCGTTAGCGAGCTGTTCAGAATGCGCAGCTTCTGGGCGTTTATCATCTACGTGGTGGGCGTGGCGAGCGTGTATGACGTCTTTGACCAGCAGTTCGCCAACTTCTTTAAAGGCTTCTTCTCAAGCCCCGAGCGCGGCACCCAGATTTTCGGCTTCGTTACCACCGGCGGCGAGCTGCTTAACGCCACCGTGATGTTCTTCACGCCGTTTATCATCAACCGCATCGGCAGCAAAAACGCGCTGCTTATCGCGGGCGCGATTATGTCGATGCGCATTATCGGCTCGTCATTCGCCACCGCCGACTGGCAGGTGATCATCCTCAAAACGCTGCATATGTTTGAGCTGCCGTTCCTGCTGGTGGGCACGTTTAAATACATTTCCGCCGTTTTTGATCCACGCCTTTCCGCCACGCTGTTTCTGGTGGGCTTTAACCTCTCCAAACAGCTCTCCGGCGTCGTGCTCTCCACCTGGGCGGGACGGATGTATGACACCGTGGGCTTCCAGCAGACCTATCTGGTGCTTGGGTTGATTACGCTTGGCTTTACCGTTATCTCGTTCTTTACGCTCCAGGGCCGACCGCGCCCGGCGCTTGAGAAGTCGCCCGATTCTTCGCTGGCCTGACGGCCACACCGTTCACGGGGGAGCGCGTCTCCCCTAAATTCTTCATGATGAATAAATTGCATGGTATTGATGCGACAAATCTGTCCATTAAGGGAAGAGTGCCGGGCCGCTTTCTTATACACTATGTGCCGCTATGGTAATCCGCCCGTTCCGACGCGGCCCCCAGAAAGCCAATGGTGAGGCTTCTGCCGCGCAAAAAAGAGTGAGACAGATGGAAATCAAACACAAAAAAAACCGTTCGCTTTACATTCCCTACGCCGGCCCCGTTCTGCTGGAGTTCCCGCTGCTGAACAAGGGCAGCGCCTTCAGCATGGAGGAGCGCAGCAACTTCAACCTGCTGGGGCTGTTGCCGGAAGTGGTGGAAACCATTGAAGAGCAGGCGGAGCGCGCGTGGCGACAGTTTGAAGATTTCAAAACGGATATTGATAAACACATTTACCTGCGCAACATCCAGGACACCAACGAAACCCTGTTTTACCGCCTGCTGGAAAACCATCTTGAGGTGATGATGCCCATCATCTACACCCCGACGGTGGGCTCGGCCTGCGAACGT
This sequence comes from Cronobacter sp. 153480017-3, assembly GCF_053627815.1. NCBI lineage: Bacteria > Pseudomonadati > Pseudomonadota > Gammaproteobacteria > Enterobacterales > Enterobacteriaceae > Cronobacter > Cronobacter sp. 153480017-3. The sequence continues at coordinate 55,386 of NZ_JBSEYN010000007.1, forward strand.
TTTTCCGAAATTTACCGCCGCGCCCGCGGGGTGTTCATCTCCTGGCCGAATCGCCACAACATGGACGACATCCTGCAGAACGTGCCAATCCATAACATCAAAGTGATCGTGGTGACGGACGGCGAGCGTATTCTCGGCCTCGGCGACCAGGGCATCGGCGGCATGGGCATTCCTATCGGCAAGCTCTCGCTCTACACCGCCTGCGGCGGCATCAGCCCGGCGTATACGCTGCCTATCGTGCTGGATGTCGGCACCAACAATCAGCAGTTGCTGAACGACCCGCTCTATATGGGCTGGCGTCACCCGCGTATTACCGACGACGAGTATTACGCCTTCGTTGATGACTTTATCCAGGCGGTGAAACAGCGCTGGCCGAACGTGCTGTTGCAGTTTGAAGATTTCGCGCAGAAAAACGCGATGCCGCTGCTTGAGCGCTATCGCGACGAGATCTGCTGCTTTAACGATGATATTCAGGGCACCGCGGCGGTGACGCTCGGCACGCTGATTGCCGCGAGCCGCGCGGCGGGCAGCCAGCTCAGCGAGCAGAAAATCGTCTTCCTCGGCGCAGGCTCCGCCGGGTGCGGCATCGCCGAGCAGATCATCGCGTGGATGCGCACGGAAGGCGGCTTAAGCGACGAGCAGGCGCGCGCCCGTGTCTTTATGGTCGACCGTTTCGGCCTGCTGACCGACAACATGCCAAACCTGCTGTCGTTCCAGTCGAAGCTGGTGCAAAAACGCGACAGCCTGCAGGGCTGGGATACGCAGAGCGATTCGATCTCGCTGCTGGATGTGGTGCGCAACGCCAAACCGGACATTCTCATCGGCGTCTCCGGCCAGACCGGGCTTTTCACCGAAGAGATCATCCGCGAGATGCACAAGCACTGCGCGCGCCCGATTGTTATGCCGCTCTCTAACCCGACCTCACGCGTCGAGGCGACGCCGCACGACATCCTGAACTGGACCGACGGCGCGGCGCTGGTGGCGACGGGCAGCCCGTTCCAGCCGGTGACGGTGAAAGAGAAAACCTACCCGATTGCGCAGTGCAACAACGCCTATATCTTCCCCGGCATCGGGCTTGGGATTATTTCGTCCGGCGCGCTGCGCGTGACCGATGAAATGATGATGGCGGCGAGTGAAGCGCTGGCCTCGCATTCGCCGCTGGTCAATACCGGCAGCGGTCTGGTGCTGCCGCCGCTGACGGATATTCAGCAGGTGTCGAAGGATATCGCGTTCGCGGTAGGTAAAATGGCGCAGCAGCAGGGTGTGGCGGTGAAAACCTCCGCCGAGGCGCTGTTACAGGCCATTGAGGAAAACTTCTGGCTGCCGGAATACCGCAGCTACCGCCGCACCTCTATCTGATGCGGCTTCACGCTGGCGCGCCTGCGCCAGCGTCTTTTCCCGCCGTTTGTTTCATCTGCCCCAGCGCGCCCACAGCGCTCTGCCCGCCACGGTCGTTATCAGCGAACAGATAACCGACACCACCGCCAGCTCAATAAAATAGGCGTTAAAGTCATCCAGGAATGGCACCACGTTCACCACGGCGGCGACGTCGCGTAGCTCGGCGGTATGCAGCAGCGCGAAAAGCACCGGCGGGATATTCAGAAAGAAAAAAATAAACAGCAGGCAAAAGATAATGGATTCAAGGGTGTTGGCCGGGGTGACTCTCATTGACGCGCTCGGTTCTGAATAAAGGACAACCCCGACGACGCCTGTCGCCGCGGGGTCTGGCCTCGCATCATACCTGAAACCGTGCCCGACAACAGGTGATTTTATCGCCGGTTTTTTATGACAATTGTTATATTTCTGTAACACACTTTCCGTAGCCTCACGTGCATAAAAATGATTCCCCTTGAAATCGATTTTTCGAAAGGAAACCGCAATGGGCAGACCGTTAAAAACCTTATTCAAACGTGAGCATAGTGAAGAGATCAGCAACCCGAGCGATAACCGCGCGTTTTCGCAGGTCGCGGAAGTCTATTTGTCGCGCCGCCGCCTGTTACAGGCAGGCGCGGTCGCCGGTGCCGCGGCAGCGTTCCCGTTTCTGCTGAAACCGGAAAACGCGCTCGCGAAAGCGGTCTCGAACGCGAGCGGCAATCTCGGCAAAGCCACGGCGCTCGGTTTCACCAGTCTGCCGGTTTCCACGGAAGATACCGTTATCGTGCCGGAAGGCTACATCGCGAAACCCTTCTACAAATGGGGCGACGCCACCGGGCTTGCCGGGAATCTGCCGGTTTTTAAAACCGACGGCAGCAACACCACGGAAGAACAGGCGGCGCAGGCCGGGATGCACCACGACGGCATGGCGTGGTTTAGCCTGCCGCAGGGCGGGCACAGCGCCGATCACGGCCTGCTCGCCATGAACCATGAATACATCGATAACGGTCTGCTGTTTAAGGATGGCGACGCCAACTGGAGCGCCGACAAAGCGCTGAAAGGCCAGAACGCGATGGGCGTGTCGGTCATTGAAGTGAAAAAAGCGGCCCAGGGCTGGGAAGTGGTGCGCCCGTCCTCTTTCGCGCGCCGCATCACCGTTAACACGCCGATGAAAATCACCGGCCCGGCGCTGCACAACCCGCTGATGCAAACGGCTGACGATCCGAAAGGCGAAACCATTCTCGGCACCATGCAGAACTGCGCCAACGGCTTTACGCCGTGGGGCACCTACCTGACGTGCGAAGAGAACTGGTCCGATATTTTCGTGAAGGAAGCGGAGATGAACCCGCTGGAAAAACGCTACGGCATCAGCGACAGCGACGACTCCTACCGCTGGAACGAAGTGGATAAGCGCTTCAGTGTCGACGCCACGCCGAACGAGCCGAACCGCTTCGGCTGGGTGGTGGAAATCGACCCATACGATCCGCATTCGGTGCCGCGCAAGCACACCGCGCTTGGCCGCATCAAGCACGAAGGCGCGGCGGTGACGCTCGCGCCGGATAACCGCGTTGTCGTTTATATGGGCGATGACCAGAAATTCGAATACATCTATAAATTTATCTCGGAAGGCAAATTCAACCCGCAGGATCGCAAAGCTAACATGCACTTGCTGGAGAAAGGCACGCTGTATGTGGCGAAATTTAACGACGACGGCAAAGGCGAGTGGCTGCCGCTGGTGTTCGGCCAGAACGGGCTCGACGCCAGCAAAGGCTTTGAGAACCAGGGCGACCTGCTGATTAAAACCCGTCTGGCGGCAGACGCCGTGGGTGCCACCAAAATGGACCGCCCGGAGTGGATTGCGGTCGATCCGTACCACACCGGCAGCGTTTACTGCACGCTCACCAACAACAGCGATCGCGGCAAGGAAGGCAAAGCGCCGGTGGATGCGGCCAACCCGCGCGCCAAAAACGTTTACGGCCACATCATGCACTGGCTGGAGCAGAACGGCGATCCGACCGCGCTGCAGTTCGCCTGGGATATTCTGGTGATGGGCGGTCGCACCGATACCGACAAACCGGAAGCCAAAGGCAGCATGAAAGGCGCGGAATTCGGCAGCGCCGACGGCCTGAGCTTCGATCATCGCGGCGTGCTGTGGATCCAGACCGATGTGTCGTCATCGACCATCAACCGTAAAGATTACGAAGGCATGGGCAACAACCAGATGGTGGCGACGATCCCCGGCACTAACGAGTTTCGCCGCTTCCTGACCGGCCCGCGCGGCTGCGAAATTACCGGCATCGCGTTCACGCCGGATAACCGGACGCTGTTTATTAACATCCAGCACCCTGGCGAGCCGGGCGAAGGGCTGAGCGATCCGCAGCATCCGACGGCGGTGTCAAGCTGGCCCGACGGCGATAAAGCCGGCCGTCCGCGCTCCTCGACCGTCGTTATCGTGAAAGCCGATGGCGGCATGATCGGCACCTGATTTCAGTTTCACAGCCATTAAAAACGCAGGCGCGGTTAGCCTGCGTTTTTTTATTAGAAAGCCCCGTCAGGCCGCGCGCTGACTTCCTTCACAGCTTTGTGGTGCGGTTTAGAATCATCTGTTATATAACATTCTCTTTTATTCATGTTTACATTCAGGCCTTTCGGTATATTCCTCCAGGATAAGCCTGAAAGTCAGAAAGCCTGCGCCTCGCGCGCCGCTGAAGGAAAGTAAAACCTTATGATAGTTTTAAGGAACATCTCGAAGCTGTTTCATCAGGGTAAGGACACCATTACGGCGGTAGATGACGTCAACCTGGAAGTCGAGCGGGGACAAATCTACGGCATCATCGGCTATAGCGGCGCGGGGAAAAGCACCCTGATTCGCCTGTTAAACGGCCTCGAAAAACCGACGTCCGGCACTGTGACCGTGGCGGGTAAAGAGATTTCCGCCGCGCGCGGCGAATCGCTGCGTCAGGCGCGCCTGAAAATCAGCATGGTGTTCCAGCACTTCAATCTGCTCTGGTCGCGCACCGTCAGCGAAAATATCGCCTTTTCGATGCAAATCGCGGGCGTGCCGAAAGCGGAAATCAAAACCCGTGTGGCGGAGCTTATCGATCTGGTCGGGCTGAAGGGCCGCGAAAACGCTTATCCGTCGCGCCTGTCCGGCGGGCAGAAACAGCGCGTCGGCATCGCCCGCGCGCTCGCCAACCGTCCGGATGTGTTGCTGTGCGACGAAGCTACCTCGGCGCTCGACCCGCAAACCACCGATCAAATCCTCGATCTGCTCCAGGACATTAACCGCCGCTTCGGGCTCACTATTGTGCTGATCACCCATGAGATGCATGTGGTGCGCAAGATTTGCGATCGCGTGGCGGTGATGGAAAACGGCCGCGTGGTGGAAGAGGGCGACGTGTTGCAGGTCTTCACCCATCCGCAGCAGCCGATTACGCGCCAGTTTGTGCGCCAGATTAGCCAGGAAGGGGCCGACGACGCGTTCGACCCGACGCTTGCGGGCGAGCTTAACGGCGCGGTGATCAAACTGACGTTTGTCGGGCACAGCACGCACCAGCCGGTCGTAGGCGAGCTGACGCTGCGCTACGGTCTGCCTTTTAATATTCTGCACGGCAAAATGACCCAGACCGCCCACGGCGTGTTTGGCCAGCTCTGGCTGCATGTGGTGGCGACGCCGGAACAGCTTGAGAATATCCTCGCCGATTTACGCCTGCATGAGATCCACTGCGAGGTTATCAAACATGCTTGAGTCCCTGTTTCCCCATCTGAAGATTGATCAGCTCCTGGCCGCCACCCAGGAGACGCTCTACATGACCGCGCTCTCGGGCGTCGCCACCTTTGTGCTCGGCATTGTGCTGGGGCTGGCGCTGTTCTTAACGGCGCGCGGCGGGCTGTTTGAAAACCGCCTGGTCTATGGCGTTATCTCCATCGTGGTGAACGTGTTCCGTTCCATCCCGTTCATCATTTTGATAGTGCTGCTGATCCCGTTTACCAAAACGATTATCGGCACCATTCTCGGCGCGAACGCCGCGCTGCCGGCGCTGATTGTCGGGGCCGCGCCGTTCTACGCGCGTCTGGTGGAGATTGGCCTGCGCGAAGTCGATAAAGGCGTGATTGAAGCCACCCGCTCAATGGGCGCGCGCATGAGCACGCTGATTTTCCGCGTACTGCTGCCGGAATCGTCCCCGGCGCTGGTGTCGGGAATTACCGTCACCCTGATTGCGCTGGTGAGCTACAGCGCGATGGCCGGGGTGATTGGCGCAGGCGGGCTTGGAAATCTCGCTTATCTGGAAGGATTCCAGCGTAACCATAACGACGTCACGCTGGTGGCGACGATCGCGATACTGGTGATCGTCTTCATCATTCAGTTCATCGGTGACGCCTTAACCTCTTATTTAGATAAACGCTAACAACAACAGAGAACACACATCATGAAAAGAGTACTGACGCTGATTGCCGCCGCCACCCTGAGCGTTTCCGCCTGGGCCGACACCCTGACCGTGGGCGCGTCCAACGTGCCGCACGCGGAAATTCTGGAGCAGGCGAAGCCGATTCTGGCTAAGCAGGGCATCGATCTGGAAATCCGCCCGTTCCAGGATTACATCCTGCCGAACACGGCGCTGGCGAGCCGCGACATCGACGCGAACTATTTCCAGCACATCCCGTATCTGAACAGCGTGCTGAAAGATCACGCCGACGATAAAACCTATGATTTCGTGAGCGCGGGCGCGATTCACATCGAGCCTATCGGCATCTACTCCAAAAAATACAAATCCCTGAAAGATCTGCCTGAAGGCGGCAAAGTCATTATGCGTGACGCCGTGGCGGAAGAGGGCCGTATCCTCTCTATTTTCGAGCGTGAAGGCGTCATCAAGCTGAAGCCGGGCGTGAACAAAGTGGACGCGCGCATCAGCGATATCGTCGAGAACCCGAAAAAGCTCAACTTCCTGCCGAACGTGGAAGGTTCTCTGCTGCCGCAGATGTATAACAACGACGAAGGCGACGCGGTGGTGATTAACGCCAACTACGCCATCGACGCGGGCCTCGACCCGGTGAAAGATCCGATCGCGGTGGAAAGCGGCGAGAACAACCCGTACGCCAACATCATCACGGTGCATAAAGGCGACGAGAAGAAAAAAGATATCGTGGCGCTGGTGAACGTGCTGCACTCCAAACAGATTCAGGACTGGATCCGCACCAAATATAAAGGCGCGGTTATTCCGGTGAATAACTGACAGGCTATAAATAAAAAAGGGAGCTTCGGCTCCCTTTTTTATTATTGATGGGCTTAAATCCTGTGCCCCGGATTGTCGCAGGCCAGCGCGTTGGCGGCGCAGATAAGCGACAGATGGCTTAAGCCGAGCGGCATGTTGCCGCGCCAGCCGCCGGTGCGGGTGTCGTACATCTCGTTAAAGATCTGCACGTTGCCGCTCTGACACAGGGTATCAAGAATCTCTTTCATCTCCTCCTGCGCCTGGTCGCGCTTTTTCAGCTCCGCCAGCGCCTCGACGCGCCAGAAGGCGCAGGCTACAAAGGTGCTCTCTTCCACCTCGACGCCCGAATAGCGGTAGAGCATCGGGCTGTTATGGCCGAGTTCCTGATAGATCGCCTCAAGTGTGGATAGCATCCGCTTGCGGTTAATTTTGCTGCCGTAATAGTGGGTGAGGCTGATGGCGGCGTCGAGCGTCTCGCTGCCCGCGTAGAAGGTGTACGCCTGGCGGCTTTCGCTCCAGCAGTGGGTTTCAATCCACTCGCTGATGCGGTCACGCTCGCGCGCCCAGCGGCCTTTCCATGTTGGCTCGATATGGCCGATATCCGCCAGCGCCACGGCCTGATCGAGCGCCAGCCAGCAGGCCATTTTCGAGTGCGTATAGTGACGCTCCTCGGGCAACTCCCAGATGCCGGAATCGGGCAGCCGCCAGCGATCGGCGCAGCGGTTCGCCAGATGGCCGAGCAGGCGCGAGGTGGCGAGATCGAGCACGTGCCCCATCTCAACGAACAGCCGCGCGGTGCCGAGCAGATCGCCATACATGCTCGGCTGAAACTGATCGCGCGCGTTATTGCCAACCCGCACCGGCTGCGTACCCTGGTAACCTTCGAGCTGCGGGTAGCGCTCCTCCGGCACCAGCCCGCCTTCCAGCGTATAGCAGGCGCGCAGGTGGCCGTCGTGGCGGATAATCGTCGAGGTAAGCCAGGAAAACGCCGCCTTACAATCTTCAAGCGACCCCAGATAGACAAACGATTTGATAATCAGGCAGGCGTCGCGCACCCACGCGTAGCGGTAGTCGTAATTTTTCTCTTTGCCGATGCCCTCCGGCAGTGACGTGGTGGCGGACGCCGCCAGCGCACCGGTCGGCGCGTACCAGAGGAATTTGAGCGCCAGCGCCGAGCGCTTCACATGATGCTCAAACGGGCCGTTCCAGCAGAGGTTTTCCGCCCAGTCGCGCCAGGCGTGGTCGCTGGTTTCGATGCGCTGGTCGATTTTTTCAAGCGGCGGCACCGCCAGCGGCTCCTTTTCGGTCGCCACCAGCGCTATCAGCGAGCGTGAGCCGGGCGAGGTGGTGAGCGTGCCGCGCATGCCCGTATCGTCGCAATAGTCGGTTTGCACATCATCCGTACAGCGCACGGCGACCATTAAATCGTCAAGGTGGAAAATCGTTTTCTCCTGCACGTGATCCAGCCACGGCGAACAGGTGCGGGCGCGCGTGCCGGGCTTAAAAACCACGTTCAGACGCACATGGCCCTTAATGCCTTCAACGCGGCGCGCCATCTCGCTCCAGGGCAGGCGGCCTGCGAACGTACTGTTGATGGATTCGGTAATCAGCACTTCGCCGGAGGCGGTTTTATAGCGCGTCTCCAGCACGTTGCTGTTCTCGCGGTAGCTGCGCGACATCTCCCACGCTTCCTCCGGCGTCAGCGCGAAATAGCCGCCCCCGGGCGCGTCGAGAATTCGGTCAAACAGCGGCGGCGAATCGAGATTCGGCACGCACCACCAGTCGATTGCGCCGTCCGGCGCGATAAGCGCCACCGAGCGGCCTTCGCCGATAACGGCGTAATCGCCAAGGCCCGCGTAGCCGTTCGCGCGCGCGGGGGAGCGGTAGGTCTTATTTTTCACAGGCGGGATAATCCTTTCTCTGAACAGGCGCGGGCACCTGCGACGAAACGGTAGTGCCTTAAGCGTAGACCATGAGAGCACGGTCACAGTTTGACCAGAGAAGGGCGGTGAAAAAACGGCCCGCCGGGTGGCAGGCCGTAAGGGGCAGGATTAACGCAGGTTGTTCGGGAAATCCGCGGGCAGTTCGCTTGCCGGGCAGGCGATGACGCTCTCGTCATTGGCACCGCAGTCGCGCACAAATGTGATGGTGGCGAATTCGTCGATCACTTCGGTCGGGTAAGCCGGGCCAGCTTCGCGGTAGGCTTCCATCTGTTCGATATGCTCGTTCTGGAAGCAGACGGTTTTCTTCGGATCGTTCATCACCCAGCGCGGGAAGAAGATGGTGCCGTGGAACAGACGGTCGCCGAGGTTAGCAATCAGGCTCACGTCGGTACCGGTCGGTTCGGTCCAGGAGACTTTATAGATGTTTTCACCCACGCGGACGATATAAACGCGCTGATCTTTCACCCAGCGGTTGCCGACGATGCCGCTGTGGATGCGGTAGTCGATGGTGTTGTCGTTTTTAATGTACAGCTCGTAGTTCCAGCCGTTGTCGTAGGTGTAGACCAGATGTTTACCCACAAAACCGCTTAAATCGTGTTTGTCGAAGTGACTCATTGTTGGCCTCCTTTGTTTCGTTGGGTACAGCATAGGCCTTTATTTTTTTAATGAATAACGCTAATTTTGCATAAAATTGATTCAAAATTTCGATGAGTTATGCATAAAACAACGCTGGAACAATGGGCTTTACTGGACAAAGTGGTCGAGGAAGGCAGCTTCGCCCGTGCGGCGGAAAGCACGCACCGCAGCCAGTCGTCGGTGAGTTACAACCTGGCGCTGCTACAGGAGCGGATCGGCGTGGCGCTGCTCGAAACCCAGGGCCGCCGCGCGGTGCTGACGCCCGCAGGCGAACTGCTGCTGGCGCAGGTGCGCCCGCTGCTCAGCGCCTTTAGCTGGGTGGAGGCGCATGCCGCGACGCTTCGCGACGGCGTGCGCACCCGCATCGATCTGGTGGTGGACAACATTTTTCCGCGCGAGACGCTGTTTGCTATCCTGCGCGAGTTTCAGCGCCAGCATCCGTCCACGCAGGTGCAACTGACTGAAGTGCTGGAGAGCCAGAGCGACGTTATCGCCGCGCATTCCAGCGCCGATCTGCTGGTGCTCTCGCGCCGTGAAGACAGCCTCGGGCGCGGCGAATGGCTGATGAACGTGAATTTTGTGGCGGTGGCGCACCGCGATCATCCGCTGGCGCAGATGCCGGGGCCGATTGGTGAAGAGGCGCTCGGACGCTTCGCCCGCATCCGGCTTGCGGGCGGGCAAACCAAAAGCCCCGGCGGCGCGCCGGAGCAGTGGGTTTTCTCAACGGTGGATGCGGCTATCGAAGCGGTGATGCATCAGGTGGGGTACGGCTGGCTGCCGGAGGCGCGGATCGCCGGGCCGCTCTCGCAGGGGCTGCTGCGCGCGCTGCCGCTCGCTCACGGCGCGCGGCGCGCAACACCGCTGCATCTGATGGTGAAAAAAGATTTACAGGTGCCGGATGCCGCCGTCAGCACGCTGATAGCCCTGTTCAGCCGTCTGCGCGAGGCGTAGCGGTGCGCCGGTTGCCAAGATAAATCAGCGCCAGCGCGACGGCGAGACAGAGCACCGCGCCAAGACGGCTTAGCGAGAACGGGATAGCCGCGTTGCCGAGCCAGCCGAAATTATCGATAAGCATACTCATGGCGAGCTGGCCGAAAATCACCGCCACCGTCGCGACCGCGGTGCCGATGCGCTGCACCGCCAGCACCATAATCACGATATACGGCACGCCGCACAGCGCGCCGGTGAGCTGCCACTTCGGCACGTCCAGAAGCGATGTCGCATGCGGCGGCTCAAAAAAGAAAATCAGCAGCGCGCAGACCAGCGCCCCCACCGAGAATGTCAGAAAGGCGCAGCGGAACACGCCGACTTTGCCGCCGAGCTGGCCGTTAATCGCCGCCTGAATACTCAGCAGCGCGCCACCAAGAATCGCGAGAATAATCATGATTGTCGTCATTATGGTTCCTTAGCTTTGCGCGACCAGCGCCAGGGCGGCGAGAATAAACACCAGCGCAAGCAGGCGCAGTTTATCTATCGGGCGGCGCTCAACGCCGAACAGCCCGAAATGGTCGATAATCAGACTCTTGAAAACCTGCCCTGCCAGAATGCCAATCATGGTCATGGCGATGCCGATAACCGGCGTGGCGACGGTAAGAATGACCACATACCCCGCGCCGAGCAGGCCGCCGGTAAGCTGCCAGCCGGGCTGAGCGAAAAACGACGGGCCATTGCGCGGGCTGTAAAACAGCATCAGCAGAAAGGTAAGCGCCGCGCCGACGCCGAAAATGCTGAACGCCGCCCAGAAATCGCCGACTTCACCGCCAAGGGGCCCCAGCAGGCCCGCCTCAACCGAAAGCCCCATCCCGCCCGCAATCACGAGCGCTATTAATAAAAGCTGCATGATAATCCTTAAAAAAATGCCAAGCGGCGCAGTGTAGTGGAGCGCGGTGCGTTAAAAAACGCTACGATCGACGAAACACCTTTGCAGGAATCGCACAGATGAACGAGAGCGGGGCGGTGAATATCCGCGCACTTCAGCTTTTTATCAGCGTCTTTGACGGACAGAGTTTTTCGGCGGTGGCGCGCCGGGAGGGCGTATCGGCGTCGATGATTTCGCGCACCGTCCGCCAGCTTGAAGAGGCGCTCGGCCAGCAGCTTTTCTACCGCAACACCCGCGCGGTGATCCCAACCGAAGCAGGGCGGCTATTCGCGCAGTACGCGCGCGGCATTACCGAGCAGTTCAGCGAGGCGCGGCGCGAGCTTCAGGACCGCTCGCTTGAGCCGTCCGGGCTGCTTCGCATCAACGCGCCGGTGTTCTTCGGGCAGCGGCATATCGCGCCCTGGCTGACCGGGCTTGCGGAACGCTACCCGCGCCTGCAACTGGCATTAACCCAGACGGACGATTACGTCGACCCGCACCGCGACGCCACCGATCTTATCGTGCGTATCGGCACGCTCACCGATTCGAGTTTTCACGCCCGCGTGTTCTGCGAGCAGCGCTACTACTTCGCCGCCGCGCCGCGCTATCTGGCGCGTTACGGCGCGCCCGCCTCGCCCGAAGCGTTTCACACGCACCAGTGTCTGGTGTACAGCGGCTCCTCGGGGCCGAACCGCTGGCTGGCGCGCAAACCCGGCGAGCCGTGGGTGCATTACCCGGTGAACGCGCGGCTGGTGTCAAACAACGCCCATTCGCTGCTGACCGCCGCGCTCGACGGCATGGGGCTGGTGCTGTTCCCGGACTGGATGACAGGCGAGTGGCTGGCGCAGGGGAAACTGGTGAAAGTGCTGCCGGAGTATGAGGCGGCGATCAACACCGAGGCGCAGCATATCGCGGCCATCTACCCGAACGCGCGTCACCCGCCGCTCAACGTGCGCGCGGCGATCGACTATTTTGTGGAGGTCTTCGGCTCGCCGGTCTACTGGCAACGCGACTGACTCGCGCCCATAAAAAAGGCCGCGCGGGGCGGCCTTTTGATGTTTACGCGCGGTTACGGCAGCGCGTAGGCAATCACGTAATCCCCGCGATCCGGCGACTGGCGAGCGCCGCCTGCGGAGATAAGCACATACTGTTTGCCGGTTTTCGGCGAAACGTAGCTCATCGGGCCGCCCTGGCTGCCGACCGGCAGACGCGCTTTCCACACCTCTTTACCGGTCGAGGAATCAAAGGCGCGCAGGTAGTAATCCTGAGTACCGGCGATAAACACCAGTCCGCCCTGCGTCGCCAGCGTACCGCCAAGCGTCGGCATGCCCACCGGCATTGGCGCGCGCATTTTGATCCCGAACGGGCCGGTATCCTGCACGGTGCCGACCGGCACCTGCCAGACGATTTTCTGCGTTTTCAGGTCGATAGCCGAGAGCGTGCCAAACGGCGGTGCCTGGCATGGGATGCCGAGCGGCGACATAAAGCGGTTTTTATTTACCGCGTACGGGGTGCCTTTGAGCGGCACCGCGCCCATGCCGGTATTGATCGCCTCGCCGCCGTTGCTGCCGCGATCGATGGCGTCGGTATTCGCCGGGATCATCTGCACCCACAGGCCAAGACGCATGTCGTTGACGAAGAGGTAATGATTATTCGGGTCGGTGGAGAGGCTGCCCCAGTTCATCCCGCCGAGCGATCCGGGGAAGCTCAGGGATTTATCGGTGCCAGGCACGGTAAACAGGCCGTCGTAACGCATACCTTTGAAGGCGATGCGGCAGGCGAGCTGATCGAACGGCGTCGCACCCCACATATCTGATTCCGTCAGGGTCTGCGCGCCAATCTGCGGCATACCGACCGAATGCGGCTGCGTTTTGGTGTACTGCTCATTCGGGATATCGCCAGGCTTCATGGGCAGCTCTTTGACTTCTGTCAGCGGCTTGCCGGTCAGGCGATCGAGAACGAAAATCTGCCCCGCTTTGGTGCCGAACACCACGGCCGGCGTGGTTTTACCGTCTTTTTGCGGGAAATCCACCAGGCTCGGTTGCATCGGGATGTCGAAATCCCACAGATCGTTATGGACGGTCTGATACACCCATTTCTCTTTGCCGGTGGTGGCGTCCAGCGCCAGCACCGACGCGCCATATTTGTGATCGAGCGGCGTGCGGTTCGCGCCCCACAGATCCACCGAGGAGCTGCCCATCGGGATAAACACGGTGTTCATCGCCGGATCGTATGACATCGGCGCCCACGAGTTCGGCGTGCTGCGCGCATAGTGCTGGCCCGGTTGCAGGCGGGCGTTCGGATCCTCGTTACCCGGATCGAACGCCCAGCGCATCTCGCCTGTGATCACATCAAAACCGCGCAGTACGCCGCCTGGCATATCAGTCTGCACGTTATCGGCCACGCGGCCGCCGACAACCACCGTCGTCCCGGCTATCGTCGGGGCGGAGGTGAGCTGATATTTCGGGTCCTGCGCCTCGCCAAGCCCCGCTTTCAGATCCACCACGCCGTGATTACCGAAGCCTTCGCAGAATTCGCCGTTATCGGCATTAAGCGCAATCAGGCGCGCGTCGATGGTATTCATCAGAATGCGACGCTGGCAGGCGGCACCCGCGGCAAGCGAAGGCGCTGGCACCGGTGTGGCACCCGGCAGGGTGGGTTGCACGACAGGTTTAGTCGCGTCGAAATACGCAAGGCCACGGCAGCGGTTCCAGACTTCCGCTTTAGCGTTGATTTCGCGCTTCCAGATCTGCTTACCGCTGTCTGCCTCTACCGCAATGACGTTGTTGTGCGGCGTGCAGAGATAAAGCGTATTGCCGATTTGCAGCGGCGTCTGCTGATCTTCCGCGCCGTTGCCGGTCGGGCTGTCGGGAATATCGCCGGTGTGGAACGTCCAGGCGACTTTCAAATCTTTAACGTTATCGCGGTTAATCTGATCCAGCGCGACGAAGCGGCTGCCGCCCGGCGTATTGCCGTAATTCGCCCAGTCTTTTTGCGCGTTGTCTTTATCGACCGGTTTTAGCGGCAGCGGATCGCCTTTAAACGCGACAGTCGGGTGCGGCTGGAACATCTGGATAAGCGTCACCACCATGCCGAGGGCAATAACGGCGCTGAACGCGTAAGAAAGTTTTGCCAGCGGCGCTTTGCCTTCGCGACGGCGTAGAGAAGGCCAGGTGAGAAACGCCAGCAGCATCATACCCGCAGGCACCATCAGGCGCGACACCAGCCCCCAGAACGACAGGCCCGTGTCATACAGCGCCCAGATAAGCGTGCCGACAAACACCAGAATAAACAGCGGCACGGCGGAGGCGCGACGGCGCAAAAACTGAATGGCCGACAGCAGTGTGACTACCCCGGCAATCAGAAAGTAGGCGCTACCGCCAAGCGACACCAGCTTGCCGCCGCCGATAACAAAAAAGAGGCCGATAGCAAGCAGCACCAGCCCCAGTAATACAGACCAGATGGTCAGCCCCTTCGAGCTGCCGGTCTTGTTTTCCGTCATACCATTACTCTCCCGAAAAGATGCAAACCCGCGCGTGGCGGGTATTAAAACGCATCATACAGAATATATGATGCGTAAAATTCGCACAAAAAAGCCTTTCGAGTGTAACATTAGACAGTTTTGAATGGGGGCGTTAATGCCGCCCCGGTGTTCTAAACCGCACTTTTTTCAAACTGTTCAGGCGGTTTCATCCTCACTTTTTTCAGGCAACGCGCGCGTGCGTCCTGGCCCTGCGGAGAACGTGTTCCAGCAGGTAACAAAAAGCGCGGCGATAAGCGGGCCGACCACAAAGCCGTTAATGCCGTAGACTTCCAGCCCGCCGAGTGTCGAGAGCAGAATCAGCCAGTCGGGCATACGGATATCTTTACCCACCAGCAGCGGGCGCAGCAGGTTATCGGCAAGGCCCACCACCACCACGAAAAAGGCGGTCAGCAGAACGGCTTTAATAATCGCCCCGGTGGTGAAAAGATAAATCACCGCCGGCACCCAGATAAGCGCGGCGCCGACTGCAGGCACCAGTGACAGAAATGCCATCAGCGAGCCCCAGAGAATGCTCGCGCCTATCCCCGCGAAGTAAAACGCCACGCCGCCCAGAATGCCCTGGACCACCGCCACCACGACGGTGCCTTTCACGGTGGCGCGCGCCACGGCGGCAAAGCGGCGGAACAGCCGCTGTTTGACTTTATCCGAGAGCGGCACCGCGCTCAGCACCACCGATACCAGCCGTGAGCCATCCTTCAGCAGGAAAAACAGCAGGTAAAGCATGATGCCGAAGCCAATCACCACGCTGAACGTGTTGCGGCTGATAAGGAAAATACTGCCCGCCACATACTGGCTGCCCTTGAGCGCCACGCCGGAGATTTTCTGCTGAATGGCGGCCGCGTTATCGAGCTGGTTTTCCGCCAGCATCCGTTGCGCCCAGTCCGGCAGGATACGCACCACATCGGCCAGCAGCGTGGGAAGCGTGGTGTTATTGGCCTGCAAATCGCTGTAAACGGCGTTGAACTCGCTCACCAGTGACGACGCCACCACGGCCAGCGGCACGAAGACCAGCAGGCAGATAAGCACCACGGTCAAAAGCGAGGCGATGTTGTTGCGCCCGTTCATCATGTGGCAAAGCCTGCGCTTTATCGGATAGAAGATGACGGCCAGGATCACCGCCCACAGCACGGCGGAGAGATACGGTTTTACCAGGTTAAAAAAGAGGATCGAAACGATAAACAGGATCAGGATAAAAAAGGCCCTGGACATCTCTTTCGAGTTCATGATGCGTCCTTATTGTCATTAAAAGCAGCCGGATACTACAGCGTCGCGGCATCGGCTTCATCCCGGAGAGTCTTATAAACGTAGCTGAAGGGCGTAAAAAGTGGCGAAGAGGAAGGGCGGGGGCCGGCAAAAAGGCCCCCGGCAGGGTCAGGTCACCGGCCACTGCGTGAGGCGGATGCCGCGCTGCGGCGCATTCTGCGCAAAGTCGCTCAGGACGGCTTTCACATCCGGGTCGAAATAGTCGGCGTTGTCATGCTCGGCAATCACCACGCTCTTCTCCGGGATTTTATCCAGCAGCGCCTGTAAGCGCGGGTTATGCATAAACGTCAGGTTCTGGTGGATGCGCAGCACATAGTGATCGTCATAGCGCGCCAGTTGCAGTGCGTTGCGATGGCTGTGCCACAGGCTCAGCGCTATCTGGGCCACCAGCCCGATGCCGATCCCGGCGAGCATACCAAACGCGATAATCCCGATAATGGTGGCGAGAAACGGCACGTATTGCTGCGCGCCCGCGCGGAACTGCTCGACGAACAGGCGCGGCGTGGCGAGTTTATAGCCGGTGTAGAGCAGCACCGCCGCGAGGCTCGCCAGCGGAATGGTCATCAACACCTCGCGAAACCACAGCACGCAGATAAGCAGCAGCGCGCCGTGAATGAAAATCGACAGTTTAGTCTGCGCGCCGGTGCTGACATTGACGGAGCTGCGCACAATCACCGCCGTGATCGGCATCGCACCCACGAGACCGGCCAGCAGATTGCCCGCGCCCTGCGCCAGCATTTCACGGTTCGGCGACGGCGGCGGGTTTTGCGGGCGCAGCTTTTTCAGCGCCTCCTGGCTCAGCAGCGTTTCCAGGCTCGCCACCAGCGCCAGCGTGACGGCGACGATATAGACCGACGGATTGGTAAACGCCTGCCAGGCGGGCGATTCCAGCTCAGAGACCAGCGCGCTCAGGCTTGCGAACTCCGGCAGCGTGATAAGCGGCAGGCGTTCAAGCTGGGCGGGCGACATGCGGCTTAGCGCGAGCGTCGTGACGCAGCCCACCAGCACCGCCACCAGCGGGCCGGGCATCCACGCGAGGCTTTTCACGCGCCGGATGGCGGGCGAGCCCCAGAGCGCCATCAGCAGCAGCCCGGCGGCGGCCACCGCAATAGAAACCGGTGAAAACGTGAAGCCCTCGCGAAAGACCGCCAGCAGGCTGTTTTCATCGGCCGAACCCAGCGCCACCGGGATCTGCTGCATAATCAGCAGCAGGCCGATCGCCGCCAGCATCCCTTTAATGACGCTGCCCGGCACCAGCGAAATAAACCGCCCGGCGCGGATAAGCCCGAGCACGATTTGCAGAACGCCCGCCAGCACCAGCGCCAGCAGAAACGCGGAAAACGAGCCGAGCGTTTCAATGGAGGCCACCACAATGGTCACGAGACCCGCGGCCGGGCCGCTGACCGCGAAGCGCGACGGGCTTAAGGCCGTGACCAGCAGCCCGCCGATAATACCCGTCAGCAGGCCGACAAAGGGCGGCAGGCCGCTCGCCTGGGCGATGCCGAGGCAGAGCGGCAGCGCCACGAGAAAGACAACCACCCCCGCCAGGCTATCCTGGCGCAGCGTATTCATATTCATACGGCTTCCTCCCCGGTTTGTTCCGTCAGCATTTCAAGGTGGCCGGACGCCAGGTCATAGACGCAGCCGTAAACATTCAGCTCCTGGCCGCTGCGCCAGATATTGCGCACCGTGCGGGTCTGCACCAGGCGGTTAAACTGCGCGATGACGTTGGCTTCCACCAGTTGATTTAGGGTTTGCGCATCCGGCGGCGACGTGTCGCGCCCGGCGATATGCTCCGAGAGCGCCTCGCGCAGGTGGCTGATGCGCCGCGCGAGCGATGAGGACTCCTGCGCGAGCGACATCTGCGGCAGCGTCAGCGCCGCCTGCACGCCGCCGCAGCCGTAATGGCCGCACACCACGATGCGTTTCACCTTCAGGTAATGGAGCGCGTATTGCAGCACGCTCATAAAATTGTCGTCGTCGGGGTCAATCATATTGGCGATATTGCGATGCACGAACAGCTCGCCAGGGTGGGAGCCTGTCAGCACCTCTGCCGGAACGCGGCTGTCGGAGCAGCCAATCCATAGCGAGTGCGGCTGCTGCTGGTCAAGGTGTTTGCCAAAGTAATCCGGGTCCCGTTGAAGACGCTGTTGCGCCCAGCTACGGTTTTTGGCCAGAAGAGGTTTTAAGGTGGTCAAAATGCGGTCTCCATGAGGGATCCAACGAGCCAAATATTGACTGCCGGTAAAGGCATTCTCCGTGGACTCGTTACGACGAAATTAATAAGTAGCACTCTTCGGCGATATTTATGCCTCAGGAAAATCCTATAAGATAAATTAAAGTTTAAAGGTTTATCAGCTTTGTAAAGTTTTAAAAATAATGGGTAAGAAAATGCGAGTGGCTATAACAGAAACAGAAAGGTAATAAAGCGAGAAATGATGAGCGAGATGATAATTGTCACTGGTAACACATTGTTTTAAATCGGATAGCAATAAAGAGGCGTAATGATCTTCTCATAAACGTTATGGCGCACGCTGACGATGACCCGCTCTTTTTTATCCCGGCAAAGTGAGCACTCCGAATAATCACATTTGCTTATATTTAAACGGCCGAAAACATTTTTTCTCATGAGTCGCCGTGGAGTGACTGGTCTTACGCTTCCATGACATCACGCGGTGAATATGCGAAGGTAGACAGATGAATTACGGTGAAACAGGGACAATACCGATGGCAGGGAATCTCCTCCTCTGGCTGATATCATCCGCAATGCTGCTGGCCTATTTCTGGTTTGTGACGCTCAGAAAACCGTTTAAAACGGTGAGTAAGCACTTTCTTATTCTGCTCGGCGTCCATGTGGCGCTCAGTATCGCCGCCATTCAGTTAAAAAAATCGGGCCATTTTTTGCCGGGTGAATATCGCACCGCGGGGCTGTGGTTTATCAAAGGCTATATGGCGGTCATTGTGGTGTTAATGATTAACTTTTTCGCGGCGCTGGTCGAGCGTGGTGTCGCGAAAATGGCCGGCTTCCATCAAAAATATAATGCGGCGAATCTGCACCGCCAGCCGCTGCGCGCGTTTATGCGCCATCAGTCCGCTGTCGTCTGGGGCTACCGGGTGCTCCTTCTCACGGGCGGTATCTACATGCTCTGGGCGATGTGCTTTCGGATGGGGTTATAGACAGCCCGCGCGGCGGCGCAGGCTGTGCGGTTATTTCGCCATTTGCGCCTCGCGACGCGCTGCCAACAGACGGCAGATCTCGGCGTGTTTCTCTTCAGTAAAGGTAAAGCGCGACATAAACAGTAAACGAATCAGCGAGCCGATGGCTGGCAGCAGACAGACACCGAAGAACAGCCCGTTCAGGACTTCTGGTGTCTGGTTGTGCGCCTGGGGCACATAGCCGATAAACGTCAGGAACACGCCGATAAGGCCGCCACCAACCGCGACGGACATCTTGCCGGTAAAGGTTTGCCCGGAGAAGGTGATTGCCGCACAGCGACGGTGGGTATGGTATTCAGCATATTCTATGGTATCGGCGATCATTGACGAGGTGAGAATATTCGTCATCATCACAAAGATGTTACTTAACCCCAGCAGCACAAACAGCAGAACCGTATGCTCAAAACCCGCAAACCACAATATGGCGCGTACGGCGATATCCAGCCCACAGAGGATCATAAACAGACGCCGTTTCTGCATCCGTCGCGTCAGCAGCGGCGCGGTCAGACAGACGATGGCGGCGACAATGCCAAGCACGCCGATAACGGTCTGTAATCCCGCATCGCCCAGATTATAAATAAAGAAGTAAATATAGATGCCGTTCGCGACGTTATGAAATACGCAGAAAAAGAACGACATCAGAATAATAAACAGCGGCTTATTGTGGCGTAAATTACGAAACGTATCGCGGATCGTCACTTTTTCCGGGCTGGGTGGCACGCGTTCTTTAACCTGCATAAAGCCGTTGATCATCAGTGGAAGGCCTATCAGCATCATGACCAGGGCCCCCATAAAATAGCCTTTATCGTTACTGTACTGTGCGAAAAAAGCGGCGAGACGAGGGAAGAAAATACTGGCGCAGGCGATACCGGCGTTGACGCCCAACATGGCGGCGGTAACGGCGCGGGTACGCTGGACGGAATCATTGGTCATGACCGACGACATCGACCAGAACGGAATATCCGAAATAGCATACAGCGTGCCCCAGAGGATATAGGTCACACCGGCGTAAATAATTTTGGTCGTCATGTCTGCGTCAATTTTATAAAACGACAGCAACGTAACGCCAGTAATAAGCAGCGGCGCAATTAACAGGAAATGACGGAACTGCCCGAAGCGGCTGTTAATGGTGTCCATGATGCTGGCAAACAACGGATCGTGAATCGCATCCCAGGCGCGTGCGATGAGAAAAATCGTACTCGCCGCGAGGGCGGAGATCCCCAGCACGTCTGTATAAAAATAGTTAATAAACGATCCCACCAGCCCGAAGCTGAAGCACTGCCCTAATCCGTAGCCAAAATAAGACCAGAGTTCGCGCGACGGGATTTTCATTGCGTTTGCCATAGTGTCCACCTTGATGCCCGACCATGAGTGTCGGGCAAATACGCTTATACAGAGGTTGATGAAAGGACCGGATGAAGGCCGATTTTGCTTAATTTGCGTACCAGCTCGATTTCCGCCCGTGAAAAAGGAATGCCGTTTTCTTCAAAGACATCGTGAAACCAGAGACGGCAGTAGTCGGGGCTGTTTTTCATCACCACCGGCCAGGGCAGCCAGGTCTGGGTTTTGCCACGCACTAAACCCCATTGATAGGGCGCCACGTTGGCCGCATGCATCAGCGGTAACTGTTCTTCCATCGTGCTGCCGACGTGACGCGCCAGCCATTCTGTGCAAAACAGCGGGCGGCCGAGTTGCTGAAGCTGATGGATAATCGCCACCATGCGTGCGGTGTGGGTATAGGCATGAAAACTGATAACATCCGAGAGCGCGAGCGCCGCCTGGTCGATGGGGTGAGTGAAGTAGCGCTCGTTAGCTTCTTCCGCGGGCAGATGCCAGGCGCAGACCGTCAGCGGCTGTATCGGATCCTCTTCACGCGCCCAGATAAACGCCTGCTGCATCAGCGCCATGGCAAAGCGCTCCAGTTTTTCGTCATACAGCACTTCTTCGGTGCCGCTTGAGAAAATACCGCGGTTGCCAGGCTCGTTATAGAGATCCCACAGCAACACGCGCGGATCGCGGCCAAACTGGCAGACAACATCGCGCACATAACGCTCAACCTGCGGCCAGCTGCTTTTATCGCACACTTTAGCGCGTCCGGGGCTCGCCGCGGCCTGGCTGTTGTGTTTACCTGGCACAGGCGGCTTTTGCGGGCCAAGGTAAGGCTCATCGCCTGAGAAGCCGCAGTCGTCCATGAGCGTCAGCATAGTGCGAAAACCGTGCCCGTCAGCGATAGCCAGAAACCGATCGATCCGCGCCATAAGCCCGTCCCGATCGTGTTCCCAGACGATAAACGGCAGGTTGATACGCAGCGTGTTGTAACCTGCTTGCGCCGCCCAGCTCAGTTCGCGGTCTATGGTTGGCTCATCGAACGTTTCCGCCTGCCAGATATCCGTCCAGTTCACCGCCGTTGAAGGAAGGTAGTTAAATCCGCACAGCCAACCTTGCTCCTGATACCACGCCTGCGCCTGCGCCTGACTCCACTGCTCTTTCATTCATCACTCCCATTAATTAATAATAATTAACTAATAAATATTAGTTGCGTGATAAACCAGCAAATGGCAGGGTGGAGAAAGGTGAAAACAGTCACAAACTTCCCATGCGGTTCGACAAAAAACGTGACACGCCACGCAGCTTGTTGTCCGCAGCAGGGAATGTCAGGTTATGATGCTGGGCTCACGACGGCGCGGGAAAAGAACGATGCGAAAAAATAAAGTGACGATGAACGATATCGCGCGAGCGGCGGGAGTCTCCCAGGCGACGGTATCGCTGGTGATTAACCAGTCGCGCAATATTAAGCTCAGCGATGAGACGCGCCAGCGAGTGATGGCGGTGGCGGCCGAGCTGGGCTATGACCGCATTCCGGCGATTCATTCGCCGCGTAACCAGGAGGAAATCGCGCTCCTGATAAGCTCTCTGCAAAGCTTCGATCCCTTTATTGATGCCATCAGTCAGGCGCGCGAGGCGGCATGGCGCAATCAGGTGCTACTGACGGTTTACGACTACGGCGATGATGAAGAGCTGGCGCGCAATATCATTCGCCAGCTTGAAAAGCGTAACTGCGTCGGGGTCATTCTGGCTTCACCGGTGACAACGGTGATTGATATGACGCCGTTTCATGAGTGCACATCGCTGCCACTGGTACTGTTGAACCAGAGCGCGCCGCATTCGCCGCAGGTGCCTTCATTCGTGCCAGACGACTACGCTAACGCGTTTTTGCTTACCCGCCATCTCATCGCCCAGGGCGCGAGACGCATCGCGCATATCACCGGCGAAGAGTGGATGGAGGCGACCAGACAGCGGCTGGCGGGCTATCTGGCGGCGCTGAAAGAGGCGGATATCGCGCCGGAATCCGCGCTTATCCTGCAAACCAACTGGCAATTCAGCGAATCCTTTCAGGCCACACAGGCACTGCTTGCGCTGACGCCGCGTCCCGATGCCATCTTCTGCGCCAGCGACTGGCTGGCTATCGGTTGTTATCAGGCTCTGGCGACCTATGGCGTGCGTATTCCGGACGATATATGGGTAGCGGGTTATGACGATCAGAAAATCTCTGAACAGCTCACGCCAGCGCTTACCAGTATTCAGTTGCCTTACAGCGAGCTGGGACGAATGGCGGTGGAATATCTGTGTAATGGCGAGGACGCTATCGCTCATGTGACGCTGACCGGGCAGTTACGTGTGCGGCGCTCAACATCACGCACAGACGCCGAAAAATAACAACCCGCTTAAATTTCGCGGGTTCTCAGCGCATTTTTTTAAGAAATAAAAATAAAAGTTTATTACCACTAAAAAAGATCGTAGCGAAAGTAACCGATTATTTTGGCAAATTGAATGAAAAAGCGGCGATATCTGCCGCTCACTGCGCTGACCAGAATCCCTGAATAAGATAAAACTTAACCATCATCATAATTTTTCATAAAATCCGCGCTAAAAATGTCTGCGTGCCGTGAGGTTCAGCGTAAACTGCGTTTTCGCCAGGGATGCTACGTAAATACCAGACTGGAGGTGAATATGTATTCCTTTATCGCCAGGCAGCCCATCTTTGACGCCGCGCTAAATACTGTCGCGTATGAGCTGCTTTATCGCAATGGACTGTCTAATACGTTTCCGCTGGTGACGGAAGAATACGCCACCAACCATCTGCTGGCGGAGCAGTTCCTTGTCACCCCGCTGCAGCGCCTGGTGGGGCAACATACGTCGTATATTAATTTTCCGCATGAGATGATCGTCAACGGCCTGGCGCAAACGCTGCCGGCGGAAAAAGTCGTCATCGAAATTCACCAGAATGCGGCCCCGGAACCTGAGCTGTTAAAAATGGTGCGGGAGATGTACTACAAAGGGTTTCGTTTCGCGCTGGATAACTTTCGCCTTAGCGACGCGTGGGCCAATTTCCTGCCCTATGTGACGGTCATTAAGTTCGATATTCAGGCGTCAACACCACAGGAAATTGCCGCCTTTATCCGCGCGAATAATATCAGCCAGCGGAAATTACTGGCGGAAAAAGTTGAAACTCGCGAGCAGTTTACGCTCTACAAAGAGATGGGGTTCCAGCGTTTCCAGGGCTATTTTTATGGCGAGCCGGAAATGATTAAAACCCGAAAACTGCCGGAGCAGCAGATGTTTATTCTGCAACTGCTCAATGAAGTGGTCTCGGCTGACCCGGATATGCGCAAAATAGAAGAGTTGATCAGCCGTGATGTGGCGATTACGTATAAGTTGATGCGCTATGTTAATAACATCAAATATAAGATAAATCACCACGCCAACGCGGATGTGCTGCCGTTTCGCAATATTCTCTATTTCTTAGGCTTAAGCGAGCTGCGCCGGTTTATCGCGATACTGGCGGTCACTCACAGCAGCGAACCGGCCGTGACGGAGCTGTTTAATTACAGCCTCGCCTGCGGGCGCTTCTGTGAAAAAGCCGTGGCGCACACGGGGGCCGATATTAATGAAAACGATGCCTTTATTGCCGGGCTGTTTTCGCGGCTGGATATTATCCTCGGCGTACCGATGGCGGTACTGATTGAGCAAATCACCGTGCCTGCGGTGGTGCGCGAGGCGCTCTTAAACCGCGGTGGCACGCTCGGCGCGCTGCTGAATCTTTATGAAGGCTATGAGCAGAACCACTGGCAGGGGGTTTCGCAGGGCATGAAGCAGCTTAATTTGAGCGAAGCGCAGGTGACGAAACTCTTCCTCGATGCGGTGGAGTGGGGCGATCGGATAATCTAACGCTGGCACCGCTGCCGGTTTTTGCCCGGTTGTGGTGCCAGATGTGCAATATCGTGCATTATCCCTGCGGCACGTCCGCCAGCGAAAAGTAAACCTCAAGCCCGTGCTCGCGGGCGATTTCCACATCACGGTCAGCCCCCGAGGACGCGCCCGGCAGACGCAGCACCGCATCGCATTTCGCCACCAGACGGTGCGCGACCGGGTATAAAAAACGCTCACTTATCGCATCGCCCGGCTTTTCGCTGCCCGCGGCCTGGGCGAGCGGCAGCGCAAGCCATTCGCCAATCACCGGCACGTGGCCGCGCTCAAACAGGGCGAGCGCCGCCTGCTCAAGCCGCGCCAGGTTCTGGCGCATCAGGGTTTCATCGCCGTTGGTGCCGCTGCGCCACGGGCCCGCGACCAGGATCATTTTGCTCATGGTTTTCTCCTTACACTATCGCGTTCAGCGCCGCGTACTGCAGCAGCATGATGGTTTTGGCATCGACAATCTCGCCGTCACGCACTGCGCGCAGGGCGTCATCGATGGGCATTTTGACCACTTCGATATCTTCGCCTTCTTGCGCGACGCCGCCGCCCGCGCCGCGCCGCCGCGCCGGATCGTATTCGCCGATGAAGAAATAGAGTTTTTCGGTGACGGAGCCGGGGCTCATATAGGCTTCAAACACTTTCTCGACGTTATCCACCAGATAACCGGTCTCTTCTTCGGCTTCGGCCCGAATACGCACTTCCGGTTCCGCTTCATCCAGCAGGCCCGCCGCCGTTTCGGTCAGTACGTTGTCGTAGCCGTTAAGAAAGACCGGCAGGCGGAACTGGCGGGTGAGAATGACGCAGCGCTCGGCGCGGTTATAGAGCAGAATCGTCGCGCCGTTGCCGCGGTCGTAGGCTTCGCGGCTCTGGCGCTGCCACTGGCCGTCTCGGCGCTGGTAATCAAAGGTATATTTTTTCAGCACATACCAGTCGTCAGACAGGGTTTGCGTTTCGACAATGCGTACTTTTTCACGAACAGATGGCATGATGACGTCTCCACAGGTAGGATTGGCAACATAACGTGCATGTTCGTGCATGGTCAAGAAAATTCGTGCAACAGGAAACCGGTATGCTGACGTCACAACGTAAGAAGCTCATTCTGGAAAAGCTGGCGGCGGAAGGGCAGGTGCAGTCCCGCGCGCTCAGCGAGTGGTTTAACGTCTCCGAAGATACGATCCGCCGCGATCTGCGCGAGCTTTCTGCCGAAGGCCGCCTGCAACGCGTCCACGGCGGGGCGTTGCCCGCTTCGGCGGCGGTGGTGGATTACGCCGGGCGCAGCCAGCTTTCGATAGACTCCAAGCGGGCGGTCGCGCGCCGCGCCGCCGCGCTGATTGAGCCGGGGCAGATCGTGATGCTCGACGGCGGCACTACGACCGGCGAGCTGGTGAAATGCCTGCCGCCGGACCTCGCCATTACGGTGATCACCCACAGCCCCGGCATCGCGCTGCAACTGGTGGAGCATCCGCGCATTGAGGTGATCCTCATCGGTGGGCGGCTGTTTAAACATTCCATAGTCTCGGTGGGCGCAGCGGCCATTGAAGCGATGAGCCATCTGCGCGCCGACCTGTTCTTTTTGGGTGTCACCGGCGTACACGCCGAAGCAGGCCTCAGCACCGGCGATTACGAAGAGGCGTGCGTCAAACGCGCGCTGGCTTCCCGCGCCGCAGAAACGGTCGTGATGGCGTCGCGTGAAAAGCTGAACGCCGCCTCGGCGTTCTGCATTGGCGATATGTCGCTGGTAAACACGCTGGTTGTCGAGGGCGATACTGCTGACAGCCTGCTCGCGCCTTTTGAAAACCTGGGCGTGACGGTTGTCAGGGCGTAGCCCGCCGGTGGCACCAGAACGAACCCGACGGAAACTGCGCATGATCGGCCAAAGCTGTCTATCCTGAGAATATGCGCGTATGAAAACGGTTATGCGGATAATTTCAGGAGGGGCAGTATGAAGTTTTTCTATTTCATTTCACTTATCGCTGCGGCCAGTTATCTTTTTGCCTTTTTACCAAGGGCAAAAAGTGACCGCGAGCCGCTCGCGTACTGGGGGTGCTGGATTTATCTGGGCGCCTCTGCGATTTACTGGGCGATTTATGGTTTAAAGCACTACTTTTAATCACTCTCAACGCGCGCCGGGAAATAATACCCGGCGGTAAGGAATATTTCGTTTAAAAAGTAAATAGCGACAGTAATAATCCTAAAAACTTTCTTTTTACCTTACCTCCATAATTCCATCGCATTCTTTACAAAATTACGCTATCTTTCCGCGCGCAAAAGCCTCACTCTGATGCTTAGCCTCATTACTGTGGTTAAAACCACCCGGCTCAACGCCGTGTTGTGTGAATAATTGCTTTAAACACAAGGTAATGCAGGATTCTGGTTGCAGACTCATCTGATGGCCGGAACGAATTTTCGTTAATGAAGGTTGTTATTATTAGTGGGATAATCTTTTTAATGACAGCGTCATGGCGCTGTTGTTGTCAGGAAATGTCGAATAATACGACGGAATGTTTCAGCGTTTATGGAAAGACCACTTTTTATTCACATCCTGAAACGGCTGTAATTAAAACCGAAAGCCTCACCGGCACGGGTTTATTTTTTTCCTCCATATTATTAGGTAGCAGGAAGGCTGTATCCCTGCTGAATGATTGTCTGTCTGGTTTGTACCGCTTACGGAACGGCTTCTTTATGCGATACATCTCTGTGCATAAAGGGGCTTTATGAATCACGTCACGCCTTTTTCCCGTGCGCTGCTGCATCCGCGCTACTGGTTTACCTGGTTTGGTCTTGGCCTGCTGTGGCTGCTGGTGCAAATGCCGCACCCGCTGCTGATGCGCCTTGGCGCATTCCTTGGCCGCAACTCGCGCCGCTTTCTGAAGCGTCGTGAGAAAATCCTGCGCCGCAATCTCGAACTCTGTTTCCCGAATTTCAGCGAGGCGCAAAAAGAGCAGCTGATTCAGGAAAACTTCCTGTCGCTCGGCATGGCTTTGCTGGAAACCGGCATGGCCTGGTTCTGGTCGGACGCGCGCATTAAAAAATGGTTTAACGTCGAAGGGCTGCATCACCTGCATCAGGCGAGCGCGCAGGGGCGCGGCGTTATCGTGATTGGTGTGCACTTTATGTCGCTGGAGCTTGGCGGGCGCGTGATGGGCCTGTGCAAGCCGATGATGGCGATGTACCGACCGCACAACAATAAAGCGATGGAGTGGGCGCAGACCAAAGGGCGTATGCGCTCTAACAAAGCGATGATCGACCGTAAAGATCTCAAAGGCATGGTCAACGCGCTGAAGCAGGGCGAAGCGGTCTGGTTTGCGCCGGACCAGGATTACGGCCCGCGCGGCAGCACCTTCGCGCCGCTGTTTGCAGTAAACGACGCCGCCACCACGCGCGGGACGTATGTGCTCTCGCGCCTGAGCAACGCGGCGATGCTGACCATTGTGATGATCCGCAACCCCGATGCCAGCGGCTATAAACTGATTATTCAGCCGGAGCTTCAGGGCTACCCGCGTGAAGATGAAGCCGCCGCGGCGTGCTACATGAACAAAGTGATTGAGCGCGAAATCCTGCGCGCGCCGGAGCAGTATCTCTGGATACACCGCCGCTTCAAAACCCGCCCGGCGGGCGAAGCGTCGCTCTATACCTGATACGCGTTTCTACAGAAAGCCCCGCGCCGTGCGGGGCTTTTTTTTGCGTCTCTTTATGAGATTGTGCGGCGTTTTTTGAAAAAACACGCGGAGTGTGGGTTAATAACATTTTGTTTACATATGGAGCTGCCGCGATGGCCCGGATTGCCGCCCCCTTTTCGTTTCGCGAAACCATGCAAATGCTGGCACAGCGAAAAGCGCTGCGCCTTGATAGCGACCAGACGCGGCTTATCAGCGAGCTCGATAGCCTCGCCGCGCCGCTGCTGGCGGGCCACGCGCGGTTTGCCGGGTTGTATGTCTGGGGCAGGCCGGGGCGTGGCAAAAGCTTTATTGTCGATAACTTCTTTGCCTCGCTGCCGCTCGCGGCGAAAAAACGCGCGCACTTCCATGATTTCTTTCGCGAACTCCATCAGCGCATGGTGGATAAATCGCTGGAGCAGGCGCTGCGCGCGCAGTTAGGCGACGCGCGGTTGCTCTGCTTTGACGAATTCCACCTGCACGATCCGGGCGATGCGATGCTCGCCAAAAAGCTTTTAGAGGTGGCGCAGGCGATGAATATCACGCTGATCCTGACCTCCAATTATTCGCCGCGAGAGTTGCTTTCACACCCGCTCTACCATGAGCTGTTTGTGCCTTCCATCGCGCTTATCGAGCGAGAGATGACGATTTTCGCCCTCAATGGCGAGCGCGATTACCGCCTTGAGGCGGGCAGCGACGCCGGGCTGTTCAGCGAAGGCGCGTGGCTGCGGCCCGGCACGCCTGACCAGCGTGCGGCGCACGGGCTTGCGGTGGCGCACGGTGAATTTGCGGTCACGGCCGGTTATCACACCTTTTATGCCGCGTCACCGCCGAGCCATCTGCTGCATTTCACCTTTGCGGGAATATGTGAAGCGCCGACAGCGGTCATGGATTATTTAACGCTGTGTGAAACGTATTCCTGCTGGTTTATTGATGATGTGCCGCGGCTTTCGCGCGTCAGCCCGGCGGCGGCGCAGCGGTTTATTAATCTTATTGATGTGCTCTATGATAAGCAGCGAAAGTTATTTGTTTCGAGCGCGTATTCGGTCGCTGAAATTACGGATGCCGTTGGGCTTGACGATATTGGACGCACCGCCAGCCGTCTGGCGCAATTACGGGTAATACAAGATCCTGTTACCGGTTAATATAATTGATATGTGCCGGTAAATAATAAATAAGGGTGCCTGAAGGCATAAATCCGCCAGTCAAATCGCGGGGATTGCTCCCCGCGTCAGACGCTTACTCTCTGGGTTTACAAGCCAGTGAAGCGACAATCTCCATACCCGCGCCCCGCAAGCGCAGCTCGCAAAGCGTTTCCCGTGAAAGGGTGGTGAACATTAATACCGTCACACAAAGAATAATAATGCACCAGATAAAAGTATTGTCCTTCATAGCCATTCTCCTTGCCGAAAGGCGAGTAAGAGGCTAACATATGAACTGTTCGGGTTCATGTGTCGGCCTCGGGTTAAGGTAATTAACTCGGGGCCTTCATCTTTCCAGAACCTGCATAATGCCTGAAACCAGAAAGCCTCAGGCACCCGCCGCGAATAATACGCTTCTTTTAAATTCGTAAAATCTTTTCTTTTTCGCTGTTTATTAAAATCAGCCAGAGTGAATATTCACTTCTTTTGTGCGCCGCGACTATTCCCGTTACCGCTTCCTGTTATTCTTTTTCTTATTTATGGCCGTGCAGAAGTGGCCCCCGCATCATGCGTCAGGGGCGCTCGTCTTCCCGCACGGCGTGGATCTTGCCGCGAAACACCCAGAACCCCCAGCTGTTATAGATAAGCGTAACGGGCACAAAAATGCCGAACGCGATAAGCATCAGCTTCTGCGTGGCGGGCGGCGCTGCAGCCTGAATAAGCAACAGATTCGGCGGCAGAATAAACGGAAAAACGGCCAGCAGCATTCCACCGAACGCCGCGATAAACAGCAAAAGCGTCATCGCGAGCGGCAGGAAATCGCGCCGCTGGCGCAGCGTCAGTATCACGCCCAAAAACGCCAGCAAACCCACCGCCGCCAGCGGCCCGCTCCAGCGCCACAGTTGCAGATGCAGCCGGTAGGTCTCATTGAGCTGCACCGTCCAGACCAGCAGCCCGGCCAGCAGCGCGGCGGTGAGAATGGCAAGCCACATGGCCTGACGCCGCGCCCACGCGTTGAGTTCTCCTTCGCAGCGCCAGATAAGCCAGCATGCGCCGAGCAGCGCATAGCCGACGCTGAGCGCCATCGCGCAGAAGACCGAAAAGGGCGACAGCCAGTCCATCGGGCCGCCGGTAAATGTCGCGCCGTTATGGGTAATGCCTTCAACCCACGCGCCCATCGTCGCGCCCTGGCTTAACGACGTCAGCCAGGAGCCTGCGATAAACAGCGCGTCGAACAGCCGCGGGCGCAGGTGGCGGTACTCAATCGCCACGCCGCGCACAATCATCGCCAGCAGCATGAGATAGACCGGCAGGTAGAGCGCGCTGTAGAGAATGCTGAAGGCGACCGGGAACATCGCCAGCAGCGCGCCCGCGGTCAGCACCAGCCAGGTTTCGTTGCCGTCCCAGACCGGCAGCAGCGAAATGTTCATCTGCTGGCGCGCCTGTGGCGACTGAAACGGTGCGAGCAGCCCTACGCCGAGATCCGCGCCGTCGAGCAACACGTAAATCAGCACGCCTGCGGCGAGCGCCCCGGCGCAGAGCAGCGTTAACAGCGGCAGAGAAAGCAGTAGTTCAGTCATCTGAATGCCCCCGCAGGCTGTGCGGCGTCACGCCGCTGCCGGTTTGCGCCGCCACGGACGGGTTGGCATACGGCGTATCGTCGCCCGGCGGTTTCGCGAGCAGGCGCAACATAAACCCCATACCCAGCGCGAAAATCAGCAGATAGACCACCACAATCGCGACAAATGAGCCGAGCACCAGCGAGGGCGCGATGGGCGAGGCGCTCTCCCGGGTCAGCAGCTGCCCATAAACGGTCCACGGCTGGCGGCCCGTCTCGGTGACGACCCAGCCCGCGAGCATCGCGATAACGCCCGCCGGTGCCATCGCCACCATGCCGCGCTGCAGCCAGCGTGCCTTCCACAACCGGCCACGCAACCGCACCACCAGCCCGGCGACGCCAACAAAAATCATCAGGAAGCCGAGCCCGACCATTGCGCGAAACGCGAAGAAGACGCCGGGCACCCAGGGCAGTTCGTCCGGCGGATACTGATTCAGGCTATGAATGGTGCCGGTGAGGTTATGGCGCAGATAGAGCGAGCCGACGGACGGGATCGCCACTTCAACGTGGTTGCGCCGCGCCTCCATATTCGGGATCGCGAACAGCCGCAGCGGCTCGCCTTCGCCGGGCGGCGGCGGGTTCCAGCTGCCTTCCATCGCCGCCAGTTTAACCGGCTGGTGGTCACGGGTGTTTTCGCCATGCAGATCACCCACCACTGCCTGAAGGGGCGCAAGCGCGAGCAATACCCACAGCCCCCAGGAGAACATTCGCCGCGCGCCCGGCTGTTGCGGGCGTTTGAGCAGGTGCCACGCGCCGACCGCCGCCACCAGGCACGCGGTGGCGAGCAGCGCGGCGATGGACATATGTATCAGCCGGTACGGAAAGGACGGGTTGAAAATCACCGCCCACCAGTCAACGGGCTGAAAGCGGCCATCGGGCCCGATGATGAAACCCGCGGGCGTCTGCATCCAGGAGTTCGCCGACAATATCCAGAAGGCGCTGAACAGCGAGCCTGCCGCCACCACGCAGGTGGCGAGAAAATGCACCCACGGGCGCACTTTGCCCATGCCGAACAGCACCACGCCCATAAAGCCCGCTTCGAGGAAAAACGCCACCAGCACTTCCATGTACATCAGCGGCCCCATCACGGCCCCGGCGCGGCTGGAAAGCTCGCCCCAGTTGGCGCCGAACTGGAATTCCATCAGCACGCCGGTGACGACGCCGACCGCGACGTTCAGGGCAAAGATCTTGCTCCAGTATTTATAGAGATCGAGATAAATGCGCTGCCTGCGCCACAGCCACAAGCCCTCCAGCAGCATCAGCCACTGCGCGAGGCCTATCGTCAGCGCCGCCAGCACGATGTGAAACCCGATGGTGAAGGCGAACTGGCTGCGCGCCAAAAGCAGCGCGGTTTCCGGGCTAATCATTGTCAGGCGTCGCTCGGCTTGCCGGTAAACGAGGAGATGGGTTTGTCCACCTCCTCTTCCATGCGGCGGGAGAAGGCTTTCAGACCATTGAGCAGCGGCGTCAAAGAGCGCCACAGCTCATCGTCATGCAGCATTTTCCATGCCCCGCGCGCGCCTGGCGCGTCGGCCTGTTCGCTTTCCGGGCGCGCTTCTTCGCGGCTCAGTTCCGCGGCGAAATCGCGCACGCCGAAGGCGAGCTTATACATCCGCTCCGGCGGAATGGTGGAGAGCGCCATCAGCAGCACAGAGATGTTCTGGATAACGTTCAGCGAACCTTTGCGGCTCAGGCCGTCGATGATGACCTTGATCCACTCGTTGTTGGACGCCACCAGATCATTGGTCAGGCGCAGCACGCCATGCTCATGCAGCGTCTGGAGCAGGCGTTGCAGCTCTTCGTCCGCCGTCGGGCCGATACGTGGCGGCTCGGGCTGATAGTCAATCGCTTTAGCCATTAAAATTTCTCCGGGTGAGGTTCCTGTTCGGGCGGCAGACGGTAATCGTCACGCTGCCATTTCTCTTCGACCGGCACGCCCGCCATCGGCGTGCGGGCACCATAGCGGAAGTTGTGCCGCGGCAGCGGAGACGGGTGCGGCGCGCGGGAGAGTTTCTCCAGTTTTACCGCGAGCTCTTTATACGCTGGCGTGTTGACGTCAGGGTCGTGGTGCTCGCCGGTGAGCGCGTTAATGCCGGGTTTGCCCTGATGAATAGAGATAAAGAGCGACTGGCCCGCCACGCGATCGGTGATGACCACCGGCACCTCCAGCGAGCTGCGTCGCGAGGTGAGTTTCACCCAGTCGCCCTCTAAAAGCCCACGCTCAGCGGCAAGCTGCGGGCTGATTTCCACAAACCAGTCGGGCGACAGCGACATTGTACGCCCGCCGCGTCCGCTCTGGTTGGTCGACTGGAAATGCTCCAGCATGCGCCCGTTATTGAGCGCCAGATCGTATTCGTCATCCGGCGCTTCGGCGGGCGGTTGCCACTTCAGCGGGTAGAGCACGGCGCGGCCATCCGGGAAGTTAAACCCGTCGGTGTAGAGCAGCGGCGTGCTTTCGCCGTCAGGTTTCACCGGCCAGAGCTGGGAGTTCCAGCCCTCAAGACGCTCATAGCTGACGCCTGCAAACAGCGTGGCGATACTCGCCGCCTCCGCCATGATTTGCGACGGGTGCGTGTAACCCCAGTCGTGGCCCATGCGTGCGGCAAGCTCGGTCAAAATGCGCCAGTCCGGGCGGCTGTCGCCGAGCGGCGGCATGGCTTCATAGAAGCGCTGAATGCGTCGCTCGGTATTCACATAGGTGCCGTCTTTTTCAATGCTCGGGCAGGCAGGCAGCACCACATCGGCGAACTGCGCGGTGCGGCTTAAGAAGAGATCCTGCACCACCAGGAAATCGAGATCGGTAAAACCCTCGTGCACGTTAGTGCTGTCAGCGTCGGAAAACGCCGTCTCTTCGCCAATGACATACATGGCGCGAATCTGTTTCGTGCGCGCGTGCTCCACCATCTCGAAGTTATCCGAGCCTGCCTCCAGCGACAGTTTTTCCGGCGCCACGCCCCAGGCTTTCGCCCATTTGGCGCGCACGGTTTCATCGCTCACCGATTCATAGCCGGGGTAGTAGTTTTTCAGGCAGCCGAAATCGCTCGCGCCCTGCACGTTATTATGCCCGCGCATCGGGTAGCCACCTGTGCCGGGGCGACCGTAGTTGCCCGTGACCAGTAGCAGGTTGGAGAGCGCGGTGCTGGTGTCCGCGCCGTGGCTGTGCTGGGTCACGCCCATCGCCCAGACGATGCAGACGGACGGCGCGTTGCCAATAAGCTCGGCGGCGGCGGTCAGCTCCTCTACCGTGAGCCCGGTAATGCTGGCGGCGAAGTCCAGCGTGAATGGCGCGAGCGACTGGCGGTATTCGTCCACCTGGTTGACGTGCGCGGCGAGAAACGCCTCGTCGGCGTAGCCGTGGTCAAACATATAGCGCGCCATCGCCGAGGCCCAGACCATATCGGTGCCGGGGCGAATGCGCAGGTAACGGTCGGCGCGCTCGGCCATTTCGTGACGGCGCGGATCCACCACCAGAAGCTGCTGCCCGTGATGTTTTTTCGCGGCTTTCATGCGCGCGGCGATCACCGGATGGTTCTCCGCGGTGTTGCTGCCGACAATCACAATCAGCGACGCCTTATGCAGATCCTCAATGGTGCCCGCGTCGCCACCATAACCGACGGTGCGGAACAGTCCTTTGGTGGCCGGGTTCTGGCAGTAGCGCGACGAGTTATCGACGCTGTTGGTGCCAATAATGAGGCGCGCGATTTTCTGCGTCAGGTAGGCCTCTTCGTTGCTGCCCTTGCTGGAGCCGATAAAACCGATGGCCTGCGGCCCGTATTGATCGCGGATCGCCAGCAGACGGCGCGCCACCAGCTCCAGCGCCTCGTCCCAGCTCGCTTCACGGAAGCGGTCGTTCTCGCGAATAAGCGGTGTGGTGAGGCGTGCTTTATCGTTAAGAAAATCCCAGGCGAATTTGCCCTTCACGCAGGTGGAGATGCCGTTGGCAGGCGCGTCGGCGACGGGCTGCACTTTCAGCACGTGGCGGTCGCGCGTCCAGATCTCGAAGCTGCACCCGACGCCGCAGTAGGTACAGACCGTTTTGGTGCGTTTGATTTCCGGCTGCCGCCAGTGCATGTCCATCACCGAAATACCGGTAATGATCTCAGCGCCCGTGGTGTTTTCGATGGCTTTCACGAGATCTATCATCGGGCGCTTGAGCGTCTGCTTCATGCTGGTAAACGGCCCGGCGTCTGGCTGCATGGTTTTCTCAAGCAGCGCGTTGCAGGGACAGACGGTGACGCAATGCCCGCAGCTCACGCAGCTGGAGCCGGCGATAGTCTCGCCGCCGTCCCACAGCACACGCGGGTGGGCCATGGTGTAATCGATGCTCAGCGTCTCGTTGACCTCGACGTTCTGGCACGCCTCCACGCAGCGCCCGCACAGAATGCACTGGTCCGGATCGTAGGTGTAAAACGGGTTGGAGTGGTCTTTCACGTAGGGTTTGCGCTGGTATTCGTAGCGCTGAATCGGGATGTGCATATCCGCCACGGCATTATGCAGGGTGCAGTCGCCGGTGTTGTGTTCGCAGACGGTACAGTAGAGTTCATGTTTGGCGAGCAGCCTGTCCATACCTTCATGCTGCGCCGCCTGCGCCTCAGGCGTGCGGCTGGCAATTTCCATGCCCTGCGCGCTTTTCAGCGTACAGCCGCGCACCAGCTCGCCCTGATACTCCACCCAGCAGACATCGCAGGTTTGCATCGGCTCAAGCGCGGGGTGGTAACAGACGTGCGGGAGCTTGACATCGCAGGCCGTCAGAAAATCGATAAGCGGGATATTCGCCGGGCCAGTCAGCGGCCTCCCGTCATAAAACAGGGTACAGAGCGACTCTTGCATAGTGCTTCCTCAAACGTGCCTTGCCAGTGCCGCGAACGTGCGCCGCAGCGAAGAAGAGCGGCTTCTCCGCGGGGAGGCGCTCTCGTTATAGTGACTTAAAGGTAGTAACCGACCCCTGGCTTCGCCAGCGAAGGGTGTTGCGAAGTATGTATGCGGTGAATAATCAGGCGGCGGCAGTTGCGGATAAGTGGCTGAGCGCACGACGGCTTTTGCATTTCGCACCGCTTCCCGGTATAACGTTCAGTTATGGATGTTTAGACGTCTGAACGTATAGAAGGGTTTATGCAGGAATCGCAGCAGCTACAACGCACCATGAAGGCCCGTCATCTGGTGATGCTCTCGCTGGGGGGCGTTATCGGCACCGGGCTGTTCTTTAATACCGGCTATATTATTTCCACGACCGGGGCGGCGGGCACGCTGCTGGCGTATCTGATCGGCGCGCTGGTGGTCTGGCTGGTGATGCAGTGCCTCGGCGAGCTAGCCGTCGCCATGCCGGAAACCGGCGCGTTTCACGTCTACGCGGCGCGCTATCTGGGCCCGGCGACCGGCTATACCGTCGCCTGGCTCTACTGGCTCACCTGGACCGTGGCGCTCGGCTCAAGCTTTACCGCCGCCGGGTTCTGTATGCAGTACTGGTTTCCGCAGGTGCCGGTGTGGGTCTGGTGTCTGGTCTTCTGCGTGGTGATTTTCGGGCTGAATGTTTTCTCCACGCGGCTGTTCGCCGAGGGCGAATTCTGGTTTTCGCTTATCAAAGTCATCACTATCGTGGCATTTATCGTGCTCGGCGGGGCGGCGATGTTCGGCATTCTGCCGATGAAAGATGGCTCGCCCGCGCCGCTGTTCCACAACCTGACCGCCGCGGGCTGGTTCCCCGCCGGGACGCTGCCAATCCTGATGACGATGGTGGCGGTGAACTTCGCGTTTTCCGGCACCGAGCTTATCGGCATCGCGGCTGGCGAGACCGAAAACCCGCAGCAGGTGGTGCCGGTTGCGATTCGCACGACCATCGTGCGGCTGGTGATTTTCTTCCTCGGCACCGTGCTGGTGCTGGCGGCGCTGATCCCGATGGATCAGGCGGGCGTGGTGAAAAGCCCGTTCGTGCTGGTGTTTGAGAAAATCGGCATTCCGTACGCCGCCGATATCATTAACTTCGTGATCCTCACCGCGATTTTGTCCGCGGCGAATTCGGGGCTTTACGCCTCCGGGCGGATGCTCTGGTCGCTCGCCAACGAGCGCACGCTGCCGCGCGGTTTTTCGCGCCTCACGCGTCGCGGCGTGCCGCTGACGGCGCTGTCGGTGAGTATGCTGGGCGGCGTGCTGGCGCTGTTTTCCAGCATCGTGGCACCGGATACGGTCTTTGTGGCGCTCTCGGCGATTTCCGGTTTCGCGGTGGTGGCGGTGTGGCTCAGCATTTGCGCCGCGCATTTTATGTTCCGCCGCCGTCATCTGGCCGAGGGCCGGGCGCTCAACGAATTACATTACCGCGCGCCCTGGTACCCGCTGACGTCGGTGCTGGGCTTCGCGCTCTGTTTTATCGCCTGCGTCGGGCTGGCGTTCGATCCGGGCCAGCGCATCGCGCTCTGGTGCGGGCTGCCGTTTGTGGCGTTCTGCTACGGCGCGTATTATCTGACGCAATTTTTCCGCACGCGCCGCACCGAGGAGCCTCGCCATGTCGCTGAATAACCCGTTAACCCCGCTCTTAAGCCAGCAGCCGTTTGTGGTGTTGGACGGCGCGCTCGCAACCGAACTGGAAGCGCGCGGCTGTAATCTCGCCGACAGCTTATGGTCTGCGAAAGTCCTGATGGAGCAGCCGGAGCTGATTTACGCGGTGCATCTTGATTACTTCCGCGCCGGGGCGCAGTGTGCCATTACCGCCAGCTACCAGGCGACGCCAGCCGGTTTTGCCGCGCGCGGGCTGGATGAGGCGCAGTCACGGGCGCTGATTGCGCGAAGCGTCGAACTGGCGCGTCAGGCGCGTGACGATTATTACCACGAACAGCCGGATGCCGGGCCGCTGCTGGTGGCAGGCTCCGTCGGGCCGTATGGCGCGTACCTGGCGGACGGCTCGGAATACCGCGGCGACTATGCGCTTTCGGCGGCGGAATTTGCGGATTTCCATCGCCCGCGCGTGGAAGCGCTCATTGATGCGGGCGTGGATCTGCTGGCCTGCGAAACGCTGCCGTCGCTCCCGGAGGCGCTGGCGCTCGCCGCGCTGCTGGAAAGCTACCCGCAGGCACGCGCGTGGTTTACCTTTACGCTTCGCGACAGCGACCACATCAGCGACGGCACGCCGCTTGGTGATGTGGCGGCCGCGCTTGCGCCGTATCCGCAGATTGTGGCGCTCGGCATTAACTGCGTGGCGCTGGAGAAAACCACTGCCGCGCTGGCGCGTCTGCATGAGGCCACCCGGCTCCCGCTGGTGGTTTACCCGAACTCCGGCGAGCAGTATGACGCGGTGAGCAAAACCTGGCGTCACGATGGGCACGCCTGCCAGACGCTGGCGCATTATCTGGAGGAGTGGCGCGCGGCGGGCGCGGCGCTGATTGGCGGCTGTTGCCGCACCACGCCTGCGGATATCGCGGCGCTGCGCGCGCAGCGTTAAGGGAAATGCCGGGTGCGCTTCGCTTACCCGGCCTACATAACCTCGGCATCTATTTTGTAGGGCGGGTAAGCGAAGCCGCACCCGCCGTTTTTTTTACCAGAAGATGACCTGAATTGTAGGGCGGGTAAGCGAAGCGCACCCGCCAGTTAGGGAGCGGGGCGCATATGACAGGCCGGTGAAATCGTTCCGTTCGCCATCACGTCATTTCCCTCTGTGCCTTTCTCTCACGCGAACGTGCAAAGGGGGCTCGCCGCCGCCCCCTTTGCAATCCCGGCTCCCGGCGGAAATCGGCCCTGAGGGGCCGATTTTTTTAGCCGGAGCAAAACCATCCACCTTGCCGTCCGTGTTGTGGCCGGGCTGAAAAACGGTGGGTGCGCTTCGCTTACCCACCCTACGATGAAATGGGAGAGCACCGCATACCCGGCATCCCAATCCTCACTCCTGCACCTCTTCCCAGCGCAAAAAATTAACTAACCTTTGCCGGTTTTTTTCTAAAAACGATTCGGCATTAGCGATGCTTTTTTATTCCTTCAACTGATGTCCCGCAGCGGAAATACTGCCCGTATAACAAGACACTACAGGGGCAGACAGTATGGCAATCACATCGCGTATTACGCTCATCGGCGCGCTGGCGCTGTGGGCATTTCAGGCGCAGGCGGTAGATGTCACCGTCGCGTATCAGACCTCCGCCGAACCCGCCAAAGTGGCGCAGGCGGATAACACCTTCGCCAAAGAGAGCGGTGCGACGGTCGAGTGGCGTAAATTCGACAGCGGGGCCAGCGTGGTGCGCGCGCTCGCCTCGGGCGACGTGCAGATAGGCAATATCGGCTCCAGCCCGCTCGCTGTCGCGGCAAGCCAGAATGTCCCCATTGAAGTGTTTCTGCTCGCCTCACAGCTTGGCAACTCCGAGGCGCTGGTGGTGAAAAAATCGATTCGCATGCCACAGGATCTTATCGGCAAACGCATCGCGGTGCCGTTTATCTCCACCACCCACTACAGCCTGCTGGCGGCGCTGAAACACTGGGGCATTCGTCCGGATCAACTGAGCATCGTTAACCTTCAGCCGCCGGCGATCATCGCCGCCTGGCAGCGGGGCGATATCGACGGCGCTTACGTCTGGGCACCGGCCGTTAACGCGCTGGAAAAAGAGGGTACGGTGCTGACCGACTCCTCGCAGGTGGGGAAGTGGGGCTCGCCCACGCTGGATGTCTGGGTGGTGCGTAAAGACTTCGCCGAAAAACACCCGGAAGTGGTCACTGCCTTTGCCCGCAGCGCGCTGGCGGCCCAGCGCGGTTATCTCGACAACCCCGACGGCTGGCTTACGCAGCCGGAGCATCTGGAGAAGCTCGCGCGCTTAAGCGGCGTGCCGCAGAGCGATGTGCCGGGGCTGGTAAAGGGCAATACCTATCTTCCCGCCAGTCAGCAGGTGGAGCAGCTTAACGGGCCGGTGAATCAGGCGATTGTCGACACCGCCGCGTTTTTGAAAGCGCAGGGCAAAGTGGCGCAGGCGGGCCAGGATTACCGCGCGTTCGTCACTGATCGCTTTGTGAAGCCGCTGGCTCAGCCGTAAGGGGGCGCGATGCTACAGGTCTCTCATCTTCACGCCCGTTTCGACGGCAAGCCTGCGCTTGCCGATATCAGCCTGACGCTTAATGACGGCGAGCTGCTGGTGGTGCTCGGCCCGTCCGGCTGCGGCAAAACCACGCTGCTGAATCTCATCGCCGGGTTTTTACCGGTGGAAACGGGCAGCATTACGCTTGACGGCCGCGCCGTCACCGGGCCGGGCGCTGACCGCGGCGTGGTGTTTCAGCATGAGGGGCTGCTGCCGTGGCGTAGTGTGCTCGATAACGTCGCATTTGGCTTGCAGCTTCAGGGCGTCGGGCGTGAAGAACGCCGCGCGCTGGCGCGTCAGATGCTTGCCAAAGTCGGGCTTGAGGGCGCGGAGAACCGCTTTATCTGGCAGCTTTCCGGCGGTCAGCGGCAGCGTGTTGGCATCGCCCGCGCGCTGGCGGCCGACCCGCAACTGCTGCTGCTGGATGAACCCTTCGGCGCGCTGGACGCCTTTACCCGCGAGCAGATGCAGACGCTGCTGTTGCGCCTGTGGGCGACAAGCGGCAAAAAAGTCCTGCTGATCACCCATGACATCGAAGAAGCCGTGTTTATGGCGACCGATCTGGTGCTGCTGTCGCCAGGGCCGGGGCGCGTGCAGGAGCGGCTGAGCCTTGATTTTGCGAAGCGGTTTGTCGCAGGCGAACCGGCGCGCGCCATTAAGTCCGATCCGGCGTTTATCGCCCGTCGCGAATATGTCCTGAGCCGGGTCTTTGAATTACGGGAGAGCGCCCATGAGCGTACTGATTAACGATAACGCGGCGCGTACGCCGGTGCGCCGCCGCCGTGTGGCCGTGCGCCCGGTGACGATAAGCCTCGCCACGCTCGGCGCGCTGCTGGCGCTCTGGTGGGCGGCGACGGCGCTGCAACTGGTGAGCCCGCTGTTTCTGCCCGCGCCGCAGCAGGTGCTGCGCCAGCTCATCACCATCGCCGGGCCGCAAGGCTTTATGGACGCCACGCTCTGGGCGCACCTTGGCGCGAGCCTGGGCCGCATGCTGACCGCGCTGCTGGCTGCGGCGCTTATTGGTATTCCTGTGGGTATCGCCATGGGGCTGAATCCGACGCTGCGCGCCATTCTCGATCCGCTGATTGAGCTGTACCGGCCCATTCCGCCGCTCGCCTATCTGCCGCTGATGGTTATCTGGTTCGGTATCGGCGAGACCTCCAAAGTGCTGCTGATCTACCTGGCGATTTTCGCTCCGGTGGCGATGTCGGCGCTGGCGGGCGTAAAAAGCGCGCAACAGGTGCGTATCCGCGCGGCGCAATCCTTAGGCGCGAGCCGCTGGCAACTGCTGTGGCATGTGATTCTGCCCGGCGCGCTACCGGAGATTTTAACCGGCCTGCGCATCGGGCTTGGGGTCGGCTGGTCAACGCTGGTCGCCGCCGAGCTCATCGCCGCCACGCGCGGGCTTGGGTTTATGGTGCAGTCCGCCGGTGAGTTTCTGGCGACAGACGTCGTGCTGGCGGGCATCGCGGTGATAGCCCTGGTGGCTTTTATTTTAGAACTGGGGCTGCGCGCGCTGACGCGTCGTCTGACGCCCTGGCATGGAGAAACGCAATGAGCGAACGCATAACCATCACGCCGCTGGGGCCGTATATCGGCGCCCTGGTCTCCGATATCAACCTGGCGCGACCGCTGAGCGACAGCCAGTTCGAGCAGTTGTATCACGCGCTGATTCGCCATCAGGTGTTGTTCGTGCGCGATCAGCCCATTACGCCGCAGCAGCAGCGGGCGCTGGCGATGCGCTTTGGCGATCTGCACATTCACCCGGTCTACCCGCATGCGGAAGGCGTGGAGGAGATTATCGTGCTGGATACGCATAACGATAACCCGCCGGATAACGATAACTGGCACACCGACGTGACCTTTATCGATACGCCGCCTGCGGGCGCGATCCTGGCGGCGAAAGCGCTGCCGCCCACCGGTGGCGATACGCTCTGGACAAGCGGCATCGCGGCGTTTGAGGCGCTCTCCGCCCCGTTTCAGCAGTTGTTAAGCGGCCTGCGCGCCGAGCACGATTTCCGTAAGTCGTTCCCGGAGTGGAAGCATACGAAAACGGAGGAAGAGCATCAGCGCTGGCTCACGGCCGTGGAGAAAAACCCGCCGCTGCTGCACCCGGTGGTGCGCACGCATCCGGTGAGCGGCAAGCAGGCGCTGTTTGTGAACGAAGGCTTTACGACGCGCATTGTCGATGTGTCGCCCAAAGAGAGCGACGCGCTGCTGAATTTTCTTTTCGCGCATATTACAAAACCGGAGTTCCAGGTGCGCTGGCGCTGGCAGGAAAATGACGTGGCGCTGTGGGATAACCGCGTGACGCAGCACTACGCCAACGCCGATTATCTCCCCGCCCGGCGCGTGATGCACCGCGCGACGATCCTTGGCGATAAGCCCTTTTATCGGGCCGGTTAAACAGAGGGCGCTGCGGCGCCCTTTCTTTTGCGCAGCGCTTGTACATTCGGTTACACGCCGATACCAATCACTCACTGAAGCGGCGGCACGGGTTCTCTATAGTGATTTCCAGAGCCCCGACGCGGGGTAACTAAAAGCCAATTCGAGGGTATAGAGATGAAAAAAGTATTAGCGCTGGTTGTTGCCGCCACTATGGGTCTGTCTGCTGCTGCGTTCGCGGCTGATAACACTGCTGCACCGGCTCCGGCGGCTGCTGCAACCACTACCACCACTGCTGCACCGGCTAAAGCGCCTGCTGCAAAAACGCATCACAAAAAATCGCATAAAAAAGCGGTAGAGCAGAAAGCTCAGGCTGCGAAAAAGCACCACAAGAAAGCCGCCGCGCAGAAACCGGCTGCTGAGCAGAAAGCCCAGGCTGCTAAAAAGCACCACAAAAAAGCCGCCGCTCAGAAACCGGCTGTAGAGCAGAAAGCTCAGGCTGCTAAAAAGCACCACAAAAAAGCAGTGAAACACGATGCTGCTAAACCGGCTGCCCAGCCTGCTGCATAAGTTTTACGATTCCCCCAGTAAATCAAACCCCCGGCAAGCCGGGGGTTTTTTTATGGGCGGCGTGCGGGCTGAATGGTGGGTGCGCTTCGCTTACCCACCCTACGATGAGAATGGTGTTGTTTGTAGGGCGGGTAAGCGAAGCGCACCCGCCGTTCGGGGTTTCTCGATCTCGTTCAGAAAGAGCGTCGGTATGAGGGAATATATACCAGGGCGGTGAATAGGTTCCGTTCGCCATAAAGTCGCCTTCATGTGGGCGCTTTGCTCACGCGAACGTGCAAAGGGGGCTCGCCGCCGCCCCCTTTGCAATCCCGGCTCCCGGCGGAAATCAGCCCTGAGGGGCCGATTTTTTTTAGCCGGAGCAAAACCATCCACCTTACCAACCGATTAACGCCCGGGCGGAAAAAAGGTGGGTGCGCTTCGCTTACCCACCCTACGATTAGCGTAACGTAACGTGATTTGTAGGGCGGGTAAGCGAAGCGCACCCGCCAACAACACCGATTAGGGTGATTCAACCGCGGGCGCAGATGTGCCGATATACCGCTCCCGACGTGACGCTTTAAGGCGCGTTAAATCCACTAACACCAGCCCGTCCACACAATCGTTAAACGCCGGATCGCTGCCAAAATCGATAAACTGCACGCCGCCCGGCTCGCACAACTCTGAATATTGCTTGTAAAGCGGCGGAATACCGCAGCCCAGATTCCCCAGAAGCGACTTCAAACGCGTTAAATCTTCCTGATAACTTTCGCCGCCAAACTGCGCCAGCGCCTCCGGCAGTGACACCGGGTAAGGGCGACGCGAGGCGGCGAGCGGGTGCTGCGCCGGGAACCAGAGCCGGTAAAACGCGACCAGCAGATCCCGCGCGGCAGGCGGCAGGCCGCCGGATATCGACACCGGGCCGAAGAGATAACGGTATTGCGGGTAGCGCGCCAGATACGCACCGATGCCCGACCATAAATAATCAAGCCCGCGGCGTCCCCAGTATTGCGGCTGGATAAAGCTGCGGCCAAGCTCAATCCCCTGGCTTAAAATATCTTCCATCCGCTCGTCGTAATGAAACAGACTGTAGCTGTAAAGCCCCTGCGGGCCACGCTGCGCCACCTGTTGCGCTGTCGGGATAAACCGGTACGCGCCGACAATCTCCAGCGCCGCGTCGTCCCATAACACCAGATGCCAGTAGTCGTCGTCGTAGGCGTCGGTATCGCGCCGCTTGCCGCTGCCTTCGCCCACGGCGCGAAAGGCGATTTCACGCAATCGCCCCAGCTCACGCAGCACCGGCGCTTCTTCCATACCGTTGCGCCGCCACAGATAAATGGTTTTGCCGTCCGGTGTCTCGCCAAGCGTCTCCGCCTGGGCCAGCGCCCGGCGCAGCACGGCCCGGTCTTCCGGGCGCGCGATGCCGCATTCGGTTTTAAAGCAGCCCGGCTGTCCTTTGCCCAGCCGTGAAACATGCAGGCGAAAACGCGCCGCCGCGTCACGTGGATGTGCGTTTGCATCATGCCAGGCGCTCCACGGGATACGCTCGCCAATATTGACTGGCAGCGTCGTGCCGCGCTTGCGAAACATTTCGCGAATAAGCATCAGCATGGCGAGCGGCGGGGCGACCAGCGCCGCGCCGTAAAACGCGAGACTGTTGCGCCCGGCGATATGCACCGGCAGCACCGGCGCGCGGTAGCGGCTTGCGAGCTTCACAAAACCGGCGTTCCAGACGCCGTCCTGGATACCGTCAGGGCCCGGGCGCGACACCTCGCCTGCGGGAAAGAAAATCAGCGCGCCGCCGCGTTCAAGATGCGCCTCCATCTCTTTAATGGCGGTTTTGCGGGTGCGGTTGCCGATGTTATCCACGGCGATAAAGAGCGACGACAGCGGCTCCAGATGGCTCAGCATCCGGTTCGCCACCACGCGCACGTCGCGCCGCACGCGGGAGATGGCGTAGAGCAGCGCCAGCCCGTCGGCGGTGCCGGTCGGGTGGTTGGCGACGACAACCAGCGGCCCGTTATCCGGGATCTGCTCAAGTGAGCGGGCCGGCAGATCGCAGCGAATATCGAGATGCTCCAGCACCTGCTCGACCATATCGAGCCCTTTGAGATGGCGATGGCGTGCGGCGAACTCCTGAAACTCTTGTTCATACAGCAGGCGTTTGAGCGTTTTTTTCAGCCACGGGGCGGGGG
Source organism: Cronobacter sp. 153480017-3 (assembly GCF_053627815.1). NCBI lineage: Bacteria > Pseudomonadati > Pseudomonadota > Gammaproteobacteria > Enterobacterales > Enterobacteriaceae > Cronobacter > Cronobacter sp. 153480017-3. The sequence continues at coordinate 100,275 of NZ_JBSEYN010000007.1, forward strand.
TTTTCTGGGGGTAAAGATCGTCAAGAACGTTGTCGATGCTGAACACGGTTGTGTCTCCTCGGGAACCGTCTGCGAACAGTGATAGACCCGGAAGATGACGGCCGCATGTCAGGGGCGTGAAGGAACGGTCACAGCGTAGGGGGGAGGAGAAAACGCGGCGGACAGAACGCCCGCCGCGACAGGTCAGAGAATGTTTTTCTCGGCCAGATCGAGTGCGAAGTAGCTGAAGATAAGATCCGCGCCCGCGCGCTTGATAGCGCCGAGGCTTTCCAGGATCACTTTCTCTTCGTCAATCGCGCCCGCCTGGGCGGCGAATTTGATCATCGCGTATTCGCCGCTCACCTGATAAGCGCCAAGCGGCAGGCTGGTGCGCTCGCGCACGTCGCGCAGGATGTCGAGATAAGCGCCCGCCGGTTTGACCATCAGCGCGTCCGCGCCTTCGGCTTCATCCAGCAGCGATTCGCGGATCGCTTCGCGGCGGTTCATCGGGCTCATCTGATAAGTTTTACGATCGCCTTTCAGCGCGGTGCCCGCCGCTTCGCGGAACGGGCCGTAGAACGACGACGCGAATTTTGTGGAGTAGGAGAAGATAGCCGTATCCGTGAAGCCCGCGGCGTCGAGCGCCTGACGGATGGCTTTCACCTGGCCGTCCATCGCGGCGGAAGGTGCGATAAAATCGGCACCCGCAGCGGCAGCAACCACAGCCTGACGGCCCAGGTTTACCAGGGTCGCGTCGTTGTCCACGCCATGCTCGCACAGCACGCCGCAGTGGCCGTGGCTGGTATATTCGCAAAAGCAGGTGTCAGACATCACGACCATTTCCGGCACGGCGTCTTTGGCGATACGCGACATACGCGCCACCAGACCGTTTTCATTCCAGGTGTCGCTGCCGCACTCATCGGTGTGGTGCGAAATCCCGAAGGTCATCACGGAGCGGATGCCCGCTTTCGCAATACGCTCAATTTCACGGGCGAGGTATCTTTCCGGGATGCGCATTACGCCCGGCATGGCGGCGATCGGTTTGTAGTCGTCCAGCTCTTCCTCAACGAAAATCGGCAGTACCAGATCGTTGCGGCTTAACGAGGTTTCTTCAAACATGGCGCGCAGCGAGGCGTTCTGACGCAGGCGGCGCGGGCGGGAACTCAATGAAAAATCGGCCATAATTGCTTCTTATCAGAGAAATGGGACAGGCTTTATTTTAACCCGAAACAGGAAGGGATGTTTGACGATTGTGGGCGCTAAATCACGCGCGCCCGCAACGGACAAGGCCTGCCGGGGCGTTTTCACGGCAGACCCTGACGCGGGCATTATGAAACGCGTTCTTTAAGCAGTTCAATAAGGCGCTCCAGCGCGAAGACCGCCGCCTGATCGATAACGGTTTTCGGATCGCCATTGAAATGACGCTTTTCCGCTACGGTTTCCTCGCCCGGCATGCCCCAGCCAAACCACACGGTGCCTGGCGGCGTGCCGTCTTCACCGCCGGATGGCCCGGCATAACCACTCACCGCGAGGCTGACATCCTCGCCCGAACGCTCGCGGGCGCCCGCCGCCATCTCATGCACCGTCTGTTCGCTGACGGCGGTATAGAGGCGCAGCGTCTCTTCTTTCACGCCTAACATGCGCTGCTTGGCTTCATTGGTGTAAGTGATGAAACCGCTCGAATAAAAGGCGGTGGTGTCTTCGGTGGCGCACAGGGTGTACGTAATAAGCCCACCGGTACAGGATTCGGCCGTCGCCAGTCGTAGCCCGTGTTGATTCAGCCAGATACCGGCCTGTTTTGCGGCGTGCTGAAGTTTTTCATTCATTAGATTCACTTTCTCCATGCCATTAAGATATTCATATTATAGATGAGTATCGTCAGGGGAAGGGTAAAAGCCCGGGCAACGAAACGGCAGGGAAGTGTTATAACTGAGGGCTATTTTATTTTTAAAGCCAATATTCCAGGAGTGGATATTTAAATAAACAATATTTTGGCGATAATCAAAATGAAGGGTTTTTCGTCTGATAAGGTATAAAGGGATAACGAGAGAGGAACCGGTTTTATTCCTAAATAATAAAAGAGTGCGGATTCGTACAATTGGTAAAGAAGAATTGAACCTTTAATTTTTCAGCGTGCATAATTTTATCGTTAATACATCACGCTTGTATTACGGCAAACCATTTGATGGACCAACTTTGTGACGTCCCTGAGGAGGGATGATAAATGCACTCCTGGAAAAAGAAACTTGTAGTCTCACAATTAGCCGTGGCCTGCACGATGGCTATCGCTTCTCAGGCCTCCGCTGCCACGGATATTTCAGGCAAAAGCTACGACACGTTTTATTATGACGGCGGTATTATGTATCAGGGCTATGTCGGTTACGATTACGGCTCTGATTATTATAATGGCAATATTTATCCGCAAATTTCCGGCGCGCATGTCGATGGCGTTATTTCCACCTGGTATCTTGATGAGGGCACCAGTAATAATACCAACCCTAACGCGCTGACCATTAAAGACAGCACTATCCACGGGATGATTACCTCACAATGCATGACGGAAAACTGCGATAACCGCACCGGGGATTATCTCTATAACCGTCTCGCATTAACCGTCGATAATTCCACTATCGACGATGACTTCGAGCACTATACCTATTATAACGCCGATGATAAAACGACGGCGTCTCAGGATATTTTTGATCTCGGCACGGCAATTACGCTCGATCAGGAAACCGATCTGGTTATTCAAAATAATTCTCATGTTGCGGGTATTACGCTGACGCAGGGATATGAATGGGAAGATAATCAGGATGTGACATCGCCGACTGGCTCAAATAGCGGTGAAATTTTTAATAACAGCATTGTGGTTAAAGATTCGGTGCTGAGCTCCGGCTCATGGACGGATGAAGGTACCAGTGGTTTTTATGGCCACACGGGTAAAGCCAGTGATTACGATAACGCCATTACTGCGGATGATATCGCGCTTGCGGTGATTGCTAATCCGGCTGCTGATAACTCAATGCAGACGACGGCCTCTTTCGACAGATCAACCATTAACGGCGACATCTATTTCGAAAGCTCCTTTGATGAAAACTTTGGCGGGTATGACCGCGTTACGCTGGATCAAGACGGCAACCCGGTCATCACGCACGTTGACGCCTATGACGTGAACGGCGACGGTACGCTGGATTCTAACGGCTGGGATAATACCGACCGCCTGGACGTGACGCTCACCAACGGCAGCAAATGGGTGGGTGCGGCGATTTCTAATGTCGAAGCGACCGACGAGCTGTATGACTATCAGCCAAACAGCATCTGGCCTGGCTCCACGTATGGCATCGAAAACAGCGATACCGCGTTTAACGAAGCGGGCCACGTGACGGGCAATGAGGTTTATCAGAGCGGTATTTTCAACGTGACGCTGACAAACGGCTCCGAATGGGATACCCGTAAAGTGTCTAATATCGACGCGCTGGTGGTGGATAATCATTCACAGGTTAACGTTGAAAGCTCATCGCTGCTGGCGGATTCCATCACCCTGACCAATGCTTCGACGCTGAACATCGGCGATGATGGCGCGGTGGCGACCGATTCCCTGACGCTGGACAGCGGTAGTCAGGCGACGCTCACGGAAGAAACCGCGTCGCTGTACGCCAACACGCTCACCGTTGCTAACGGCGCGCAGCTCAACCTGGGCCTCGGTCAGGTAGATGCGGATAACGTCGTGCTGACCGACGACGGCGTGCTTAACGTCGCAAGCCGTGACTATGTGCTTGATGCGTCACTGAATAACGCGCGTTACGTCACCAACGATCCGCATCAGAAAGACTATGACGAGGGCGTGATTGCGCTCAACTCAGACGGTCATCTGGCGGTAAACGGCGATGTGGCAGGCAACTACCGGGTGCGTATCGATAACGCCACTGGCGCGGGCTCGATTGCTGATTATAAAGGCAACGAAGTGATACGGGTGTATGACGATAACGACGCGACATCCGCGCGCTTTACCGCCGCCAACAAAGCGGATCTGGGGGCGTACACCTACGAGGCGCAGCAGCAGGGCGACACCGTGGTGTTGAAACAGCGTGAGCTGACCGACTACGCCAACATGGCGCTGAGCATTCCTTCCGCCAATACCAATATCTGGAATCTGGAACAGGATGTGCTGAGCACGCGTCTTGCGCAGGGCCGTCATACGCCAGGGGATAACGGTGGCGCATGGGTGACCTACTTTGGCGGTAACTTCAACGGCGATAACGGCGAGCTGAGCTACAACCAGGATGTCAACGGCCTGATGGTTGGTCTCGATAAACTGGTGGAAGGCAACTACGCCAAATGGATGATCGGCGCGGCAGCGGGCTTTGCGAAAGGGGATATGGACGATCACAGCGGCAGCGTTGATCAGGACAGCCAGTCCGCGCGTCTCTATTCTTCCGCGCAGTTCGCCAACAATGTCTTCCTGGATACCACCCTGAGCTACAGCCATTACAGCAACGATTTGAGCGCAGTGATGAGCAACGGCCAGGCGGTCTCCGGTGATGCGTCCTCCGATGCCTGGGGCTTTGGCCTGAAACTGGGCTATGACTGGCAGTTCAATACGCAGGGTTATCTGACCCCGTACGCCAGCATCTCCGGCCTGTTCCAGGATGGCGACGGCTATCAGCTGAGCAACGATATGCGCGTCAACAGCCAGTCTTATGACAGCCTGCGTTATGAACTGGGCGCAGATCTGGGTTACACCTTCAACTACGGCAACGATCAGTCCTTCACGCCGTATGCCAAACTGGCCTATGTCTATGACGATGCCAGCGGTAACGACGCCGATGTCAACGGCGACAATATCGATAACGGCATGGAAGGCTCCGCAGTACGCGCAGGGCTTGGCGGTAAGTTCAGCTTCACCAAAAACTTCAGCGCCTATGCCGATGCGAACTACCTCGGCGGTGGCGATGTGGACCAGGACTGGGCCGCGAACGTTGGCGTCAAATACACCTGGTAATTTCTGCAGTTAGCGTCAAAAGCTGCCTGTCCCATGTGGACAGGCAGTTCCTCCCCAACACACCTGAAATGGATATCTCGCGTGTTAGATCTGGTAAAACCCCTACATCATCTCGACGCTCTTCAGCGTCATCTGGCCCCATCAGGAACGCCGTTTGATATTGACGCCCATTGCGAACTCTCGTTTATCAACGAGCAGGGCGAGCAGCAGTGCTGGTTTTTTAAGGAAGGGAGCCTCAATGTCTGGCGTGAAGAGAACCATATTCACGTCGATTTAATGACTTCGCCGCTCTATTTAAGCTTTTCTGATGCGGTGATCCCGGAGCCGCTTCGCTATACCCTGATAACGGAAACCCCCTGTCGCGGCTTTCGAATGCCGGTTCGCCGGGCAATTGAAATCATCGAACATCGCCAGCTGTGGAAGTCATTCTGTCACTGGCAGACCTGGCTGATGCGCTGGTTTGAGTGGCGCGACGCGCACTTTATCGGCACGACGACCTATTCGCAGATTCGTTCCACGCTGTTAACGATGGCGGCCTGGAGCCCCGAAGTGCGCGCGCAGGTGGGCGTTATTCACCATATTCAGAACCATACTCATATTTCCCGTTCGGTCATCGCTGAGATACTCGCGGAGTTGCGAAAAGGCAAATACATTGAAATGCAGAAAGGCAAGCTGGTGGCGGTCAACAAACTGCCGCTCAACTACTGAAACATAACGGCGCCGCACAGGCGCCGTTATTGCTTTACAGGGCAGGCGTCTGGAGCGGTTTGTTGCCGCTCAGTTCCGTCACCAGATCGTTTATCCCGTCGCTCATATTAGTAAAGCGCGTCAGCGGCGAGCGGGTCACTACCACGAAAGCGCCAATATTGCTCTGCGGGATCATCGCCATGTAGGTGATAAAGCCGCCACCGCCCCCGGTTTTCTGAATGATGCCAGGACGCCCGTCTTTCGGTGCCATGTACACCCAGCCGAGCCCCAGCGCGTCCGCTTTACCCGGCACGTCCATGCCGACGACGCGGGTTAACTGCGTACGTTGATAAATCAGCGTCTGCATCCGGTCCGCCTGCGGGCTGCGGCGATGGAAATCGGATGCCAGGAACTGCTGCATCCAGCGCATCATGTCGTCCGGCGTGGAGTAAACGCCGCCGCTGCCGATGGCCGCCAGCGTGTTGTTGCACGGGCTCGCGCCTTTTTCCGCGATCATCAGGCGTTTGCACTGATCCGGCGACGGCGTGAAGGTGGTGTCTTTCATGCCAAGCGGGCGGGTTATCTGCTCTTCAAAAAGCTGGGTATAAGGCTTGCCCGCGGCGTTGGCCAGCGCATCGGCCAGCAGATCGAACGCGAGGTTGGAATAAGACGCCGTGGCGCCAGGTGCCGCTTTTAACGATGCGGTGGAGAGCCACTGCCAGCGCTGCTCGCGCGTGGGCCAGACAAACACCGGGCGCTTCGCCGCGCCGCCGGGCTGCTCGCGAGGCAGGCCGCTCGTATGCGTGGCGAGATTCACCAGTCGAATTGGCTCGCCCTGATAGGTCGGCACGCGCGCACCGGGCGGCGCGTAGCGGCTCAGCGGATCGTTAAGCTTCACCACGCCCTGATCGAGCATTTTCACCAGCATTTCGCTGGTCATCAGTTTGGTGAGCGAGGCGATGCGGATAACCGAGTCGAGCTGCGGGCGCACGTTATTGCCGGGGCGCGTTTCGCCGAAGCTTCGGAATACGCGCTGATTGCCATCAATCACGACAATCGCCATGCCGGTAGCGCCGCTGCCGTAGAAAATATGGTTGGCGTAACGGTCAACGATATCAGACGCGAAGACCGGGTCGGGCGAGGTTTGCGCGGCCTGGGCCGCAGAAAAAGCTGCGCTTATCAGCAGGGCGCAGGAGAGCAGACAACGTTTCAACGAAGCAATCCATTCAGTGAGCGGGAATAGAGGGTATTTATACTACTGCGCGCGGATCTGCAAAGGCCCGAAAAGCGTGCCAGCCCCTGAAAAAACGTAACGATGCGTAACAGCTCGTTTTTTTGCGCAAAATTTTTCCGGCGGTGCCGCGTGCGTTGCCTGTGATAATCTCCTGCTTTCCCTGAGAAGGAGTGCGTGATGGCTGTACCACGGGTTGTGATGGTAATCGATATGCAGAACGGCGTTTTCGCCACGCCGCGTTTTGACCGCGACGGGCGCGTCGCCCGCATTAACCAACTGATGGCGGGCGCAGAGCAGGTCATCATTATTCAGCACACGGAGCCGGGCGGGCTGGAAGAAGACTCACCAGGGTTTGCGTTTCTGCCGGAGCTCAACGTGCCGCAAAACGCCCTGCGCGTGACCAAAACCGCCTGCGACGCCTTTTACCGCACGCCGCTTGAAGCGCTGCTGCGCGAGCATCGCATTAACGCGTTCGTGGTATGCGGCTGCGCCAGCGACTACTGCGTGGACACCACGATTAAACAGGCGGCGAGCCGCGGGTTTCAGGTGACGGTCGCAGGCGACGCCCATACCACCGCCGATCGCCGCGCGGCTGCCGCCCCGGTGCTTATCGATCACTACAACGACGTGTGGAGCACCCTGACCATACCCGGCAACCCGCTGCGCGTCATGAAAACAGACGTGATTCTGGACGCCTGGCAGGCGAACTAAACGGCGCGGGGTTTGTCTCATGACGGCGCGAACAGACAGCGCGCCGTTACACTTTTGGAAACACGGCGGGCGACGTAGCCGTCGCCTGTCGCGTTACACTCAGTACCCCCTGCCGCACGCGCAGGGCACAGGCTATACAGCAACAGCAAAAACAAAAATATTTGCAGGAGCGATTGATGTTTAAATCCTTTTTCCCTCGTCCCGGCGCTTTTTTTCTTTCGGCGCTGATCTGGGCGATGCTGGCCTTCGTCGTCTGGCAAATGAGCGGCGGCTGGCTTGCCGAACGGTTCGGCGTGGCGGGCGAGTTGCCCATCAGCGCGGCCCGTTTCTGGTCGGGCAACTTTATTCTTTTCTATGCCTACTACGCGCTTTGCGTGGGGCTGTTCGCCGCCTTCTGGCGCGTCTATTGCCCGCACCGCTGGCAGCGCTGGTCGGTGCTGGGTTCGGCGCTGCTAATCTTCGTCACCTGGTTTATGGTGGAACTTACGGTCACCATTAACGCCTGGTATGCGCCGTTCTTTGACCTGATCCAGACCGCGCTGGGCGCGCCCAATAAAGTCAAAATCGGCCAGTTTTACAGCGGGCTCATGGTGTTCCTTGGCATTGCGCTTATCTACGTCACCGTGGGCGTGTTGAACTATTTTTTCATCAGCCACTACATCTTCCGCTGGCGTACCGCCATGAACGAATATTACATGGAACACTGGCCGCGGCTGCGCCATATCGAAGGCGCCGCGCAGCGTGTGCAGGAAGACACCATGCGTTTCGCCTCCACGGTTGAAGATATGGGCGTGTCGCTGCTGAAAGCCGTGATGACGCTGATTGCCTTTCTGCCGGTGCTGGTGGCGCTCTCGCCGCACGTGAAAGAACTGCCGGTAGTGGGCGAGGTGCCTTACGGGCTGGTTATCGCCGCAATCGTCTGGGCGCTGATGGGCACCGGTCTGCTGGCGCTGGTCGGCATTAAGCTGCCGGGCCTGGAGTTTCGCAATCAGCGCGTTGAGGCGGCCTATCGTAAAGAGCTGGTTTATGGCGAAGACGATCCGACGCGCGCCGATCCGCAAACGGTGCAGGCGCTGTTCAGCAACGTGCGCTTTAACTATTTCCGGCTCTATTTCCACTACACCTATTTCAACATCGTCCGCATTCTCTACCTCCAGGTGGATGCGATTTTCGGTCTGTTCCTGATGTTCCCGTCCATTGCGGCAGGGTCGATTACGCTTGGGCTGATGACGCAGATAAGCAACGTGTTTGGCGAAGTGCGCGGCGCGTTCCAGTATCTGATTAGCTCCTGGACCACGCTTGTTGAGCTGATGTCTATCTACAAACGTCTGCGCAGCTTTGAGCGCACGCTGAACGATAAACCCGACCTTGAATCTGAAGCGCAGGAAGCGCTGTAAGGACGGTTTGCCGCTGCGTCTTCGGAGCGATCCGCTTTTCGCGGCGGCAAAAACGTGGCAGGGTAAACGCCCTGAACCCAGCCAGACAGGATTATCATGGCCGCCACGTTTGCCTTGCCCACCCGTTTTCGTCTTCTGACGCTTACCGCGCTGCTCACGCTTGCGGGGTGTACCAGCCAGACCACGACCACCGAAAAAGGCGCGAAACCGCTTGACGTGCGCGCCGTGGTGAAGCAAAAAATGCCGGCGAGCGTGAAAGATCGCGACGGCTGGGCACGCGACATCGCCCGCGCGTTTGAGACGCAGAAAATCCCGGCAACCGAAGAGAACATCTGTTCGGTGCTGGCGGTGGCGGAGCAGGAGTCGAATTATCAGGCTGACCCGCAGGTGCCGGGGCTTGGCAAGATAGCCTGGAAGGAGATCGAGCGCCGCGCCGGTAAGCTGCATATTCCCGCCTTTGTGGTGCACACCGCGTTGCTTATCAAATCCCCCAACGGTAAAAGCTACAGCGAGCGGCTCGACAACGTGAAATCCGAGCGCGAACTGAGCGCGATTTTCGATGATTTCATCGGTATGGTGCCGCTCGGGCAGACGCTGTTTGGCAACTTAAACCCGGTGCACACCGGCGGGCCGATGCAGGTCAGCATTGCGTTCGCCGAACAGCACGCGCGCGGCTATCCGTATGACATTGACGGCACGCTGCGCCAGGAAGTCTTTACCCGTCGCGGCGGGCTGTGGTTTGGCATTTATCATCTGCTGAACTATCCGGTGGACTATTCACGTCCGCTCTATCGCTTCGCGGATTTCAACGCGGGCTGGTATGCGAGCCGCAACGCGGCGTTCCAGAATGCCGTCAGTAAGGCGAGTGGTGTGAAACTGGCGCTGGATGGCGATTTGATCCGCTATGACAGCAGCGAGCCGGGTGCGACCGAAAACGCGGTGCGCAAACTGGCCAGCCAGCTTGATATGAGCGACAGCGAGATCCATCGGGCGCTGGCGAAAGGGGATAGCGAGGATTTCAGCGACAGCAAGATCTATAAAAAGGTTTTTGCGCTCGCGGATAAACGTGCGGGCCGAACGCTGCCGCGCGAAATACTGCCTGGTATTCAACTGGAAAGCCCGAAGATCACGCGTCAGCTCACCACGGCGTGGTTTGCGAAGCGTGTGGACGACCGTCGGGCACGCTGTATGAGTAAAGGTTAAAAGCGACGACGTCGCAGGCGGAAGAAAAACGCCATGACCATCGCAAAGACGCAGCCTGCGAGAAACGGCACCAGCGCAAAGATGGTGCCGACAGCCAGCCCCATTTTGATTTGCGGACGGCCGCTCTCCTGCATCTGCATGAGATTATCCAGAACGCCCGGTGCATGTACCACGACATTCAGGAGTTGCGCGCCAACCCAGAAAGAGAACAGCACAAACAGCGCGTAAGCAATGTTGCCAAGCGCGGTGGATCTTCCTGGTTTCCCGGCGATTATGGGTTTGGGTAACGATATCTCAGCCATACAGACCTCCGGGGTTTTACCTTCGTACTGACGTAACGCCAGGGTGCTACAGGGGGAAGTTTGGCAGGAGATTTTATTTGTCAATATCGGATTCGTGGTAATTTGGCGGGCAGATTACTCCTGAATGTCAAAATTATGTCGATTCTCACATTTCTGTAACTGCGTTAATAATTGGTTAACATTCAGACTTTTCTTGCCTGATAACGGGCAATCACCGCTGCGCTGACAAGCGTTTTTTGACGCTTTTAAACGTCTTTACGCGTAACCGTAACGCGCGTCACACCGCGCGACGCGGGCCACAGACAGGCATGATGCGATATGCGAAGATGGTTTTTTTGACGCTTTCGGAGCAACCATGCAACTCTCTGCCAAAATTCGCCGTGACTGGCACTACTATGCGGTCGCACTGGGCCTGATTTTTATTATGAATGGCGTGATTGGCCTGCTGGGATTTGAGGCGAAAGGGTGGCAAACCTATGCGGTGGGGCTGGTGACGTGGATTATCTGCTTCTGGATTGCGGGTTTTATCATCCGCCGTCGCCCGGAAGAATCGAACGCGGCGGAAGAGTAACGCTTACGGCTTAGCCGGTGATGGAGCTTTTCAGCGCCGCATCGGCCTGGTGGCGCTCCAGCGCCAGTTCAATCAGGCGGGTAATCAATTCCTGGTAACCAATGCCGCTCGCCTGCCACAGCTTCGGATACATACTGATATTGGTAAAGCCTGGCAGGGTGTTGATCTCATTGATGATCACTTCGTTGTCCGGCGTCAGGAACACGTCAACACGCGCGAGCCCGGCGCACTCCAGCGCCTGAAACGCGCGGATCGCGATAGCGCGGATCTTCTCATTTACTTCAGGCGCAATATCCGCAGGCACCACCACACGGGCGGCCTGATCGTCGATGTACTTGGTGTCGTAAGAGTAAAACTCGCTGCTCACCACGATTTCGCCGCAGGTGCTCGCCTGCGGGGCATCGTTGCCGAGCACCGCGCACTCGATCTCACGGCCTTTGATGCCGGTTTCCACCACCACTTTATGGTCGAATTCAAATGCCAGCGCGACGGCGGCGTGATACTGCGCCTCGTCGTTGACTTTACTGACGCCGACGGAAGATCCCTGGTTCGCGGGCTTCACGAACAGCGGCAGGCCGAGCTGCGCTTTCACGTATTCAAAAGTGATGCGCTGGCGGTTAGCGCGGGTCAGCGTGATAAACGGCGCGACCGCAAGACCGGCATCGCGCAGCAGACGTTTGGCGACGTCTTTATCCATGCTGACCGCCGAGCCGAGCACGCCGGAGCCGACAAACGGAATGTTCGCCATGCGCAGCATGCCCTGCAGCGAGCCGTCTTCGCCGAGCGTGCCGTGGACAATCGGGAAAATCACATCCAGCTGCGGCAGCGCCTGGCGGTTGTCTGATTCGATGAGTTGCTGCTCGCTGAGCCCTGGGATCAGCGCGACATTTTTCTCGGAGCGGTGCAGGGCGATGCGCGCCGGATCTTCCGCGTTCAGCAGATAACGGGACGCGTCGTTCACATGCCACTGGCCCTGTTTATCAATACCCAGCAGCACGACGTCGAATTTTTCTTTATCAATCGCATCGACGATATTCTTCGCCGACTGAAGCGACACCTCGTGCTCCGCTGATTTTCCGCCAAACACAATGCCCACGCGCAGTTTTGCCATTTTTACAACCCATCCTTAAAGCAGACGAAAGTCCACAACATAGCACGCCCGGCAGGCGGATTCATGTGGTTCGTGGCGGGCAACGGCGTCGTGCGGCGCACAGCGGTTATACTTTGATTTTGTGTCTGGTTTTCTGGCGGTGGCATGGCGAAAAAAGGGATAGCGATGGTGACAACCCTGGCGTTAACGGCGCTCGCAGGCGTCTGGCTTTATGACTCTCTGCCGGCCTGGTATAACCCGTTCGCGCCGCTCTCGCCGCTTGACCCGCCGACGATGGTGACGCGCTACAAACTGCGCCAGATGGCGAATAATCCGCAGGCGTGCCTGGCGCTGCTCGATGAAGCCCGTAAGCGGGACATGATCCAGTATCGCGTCCAGACGCCCACCCAGGGCGACTGCCCGCTGGCGGCACCCGTTCGGGTGCTACGCTTCGGCGAGGTTAAACTCAGCAGTTCGTTTCTCGCCAGCTGCCCTCTGGCGCTCAGCAGCGCCATGTATGTGCAGCAGCAGGCGAAACCGATTAGCGCGTCGATGATGGGCAGCCCGCTGGTGCGCATCGATCACTATGGCAGTTACGCTTGCCGCAATATTTATCACCGCGCCAATGCGCGCTTAAGCGAACACGCGACGGCGGACGCGCTGGACGTCAGCGCGTTTCGTTTCGCCAACGGCCAGCAGATAAGCGTGCTGAAAGGCTGGAAGGAGAGCGGCCCGCGTGGAGAGACGCTGCGTGCCCTGTTTGGTCAGAGCTGCCTTTACTTTGGCAATGCGCTCGGGCCGGACTATAACGCGGCTCACGCTAACCATTTTCACTTAGGGATGCGCGGTTTTGGCATTTGCCGCTAAGGATAATCGTCGGCGCAGGGCGCGCTTTGGTGTGATAAATGTCACAAATGATTTTATATTAATAATAAGCGTCCAAAATATTACAGGCCGCACGCTTATGCACTGACACCGCGGCATATCCTGATACCCTGAGACATCATTGACTTAGACATAGCGCGCGTATGGAATCCTGGAAGGTTAATCTTATCTCCGTCTGGTTTGGCTGCTTTTTCACGGGCCTGGCTATCAGCCAAATCCTTCCGTTTCTGCCGCTTTATGTCGCTGAACTCGGCGTGCAGTCGCACGAGGCGCTGTCGCTCTGGTCGGGGCTTACCTTCAGCGTCACTTTCCTGGTTTCCGCTATCGTCTCGCCGCTCTGGGGCAGCCTTGCCGACCGCAAAGGCCGCAAGCTGATGCTGCTGCGCGCCTCACTCGGTATGGCGGTGGCGATTTTATTGCAGGCGTTTGCCACCAGCGTCTGGCAGCTTTTCGCGCTGCGCGCGCTGATGGGACTGACCTCCGGCTATATTCCTAACGCGATGGCGCTGGTCGCCTCGCAGGTGCCGCGCGATCGCAGCGGCTGGGCGCTCAGTACGCTCTCCACCGCGCAGATAAGCGGCGTGATCCTGGGGCCGCTGATGGGCGGTTTTCTCGCCGACAGCGTCGGGCTGTGCCCGGTATTTTTGATTACCGCGCTGCTGCTGATGATAAGTTTCGCGGTTACGCTGTTTCTGATCAAAGAGGGCGTGCGGCCCGCGCTTGCCAGAGGCGAACAGCTGAGCGGCAAAGCGGTGTTCGCAAGCCTGCCAGCGCCGTGGCTGGTGCTGAGCCTGTTTATCACGACGATGGTTATCCAGCTCTCCAACGGTTCCATCAGCCCGATTCTGGCGCTGTTTATTAAGGAACTGACGCCCGACAGCAGCAATATCGCGTTTTTAAGCGGCATGATCGCGGCGGTGCCGGGCGTGTCGGCGTTGCTGAGCGCGCCACGCCTCGGGCGGTTAGGCGATCGCATTGGCACCGCGCGGGTGTTGATGGCGACGCTCATTCTGGCGGTGGTGCTGTTTTTCGCGATGTCGTTTGTCACCTCGCCGATGCAGCTCGCGGTGCTGCGCTTTTTGCTCGGTTTCGCCGATGGCGCAATGTTCCCGGCGGTGCAGACGCTGCTGGTGAAATACTCCTCGGATAACGTGACCGGGCGTATCTTTGGCTATAACCAGTCGTTTATGTATCTCGGCAACGTGCTGGGGCCGCTGATGGGAGCCGGGATCTCCGCCGCGGCGGGCTATCGCTGGGTATTTATCGCCACGGCGCTGGTACTGTTAATTAACGTCTGGCAATTCGGTACGGCATTAAGGAAAAACGCACGCCGTTAATAATAACGTGGCTGTTATCAGCGTCATTAATTCCTGTTATCGCGGCGGCCAGCGATTATTCTCTGGGCCGCCGCTTTATTTTGCTGGTAAAACGTTTCGCTGACGGCGATTTTTTGTCGCGCCGCACAAATCCGCGATGACAGAAAAAAAAGCGCGGGCGAGCACTAGGCAACCTCAAAAGGGAATGATAACGTCGTGGCAACAACTTCACGGGAAGACAGTTATGAAAAATCTTATAGCTGAACTACTGGTCAAGCTTGCTGAAAAGGAAGAAGAATCCAAAGAGTTAGTGGCCCAGGTCGAGGCGCTGGAAATCGTCGTGACCGCGTTACTGCGTCATCTGGATCCCAATACCCAGCAGACGCTGATTGCCAGTGTGGAAGGGGCGATCGAAGGCGTTCAGCCTGAAAGCAACGTGCCGCAACGGGATACCGAATTGCTTCAGCAATACGTAAAGAAGCTGCTGCGGCACCCCAGAACCTGAGCGTATAACGGGCGCGCCGCGTTATTATTCTGTTATCTGATTTCTTAACACTGACGCTCTGTCTTATCCGCAGGCACTTTTTTCGGCACCGCTGACGTTTTAGTGCCGGAATAAACGCAATGCCTGCGGATATTCCTGTTTTTATTCTTCCGTCGCTACACCAGCCCGCAGATAATACGTTTTGCTTGGCCTCATTCGAGCGTAATACTTTTTCCTTATTTCATCGTTACGTTATTCCCGCCTTTTTTAACGCAGAGCACGAATATATTCTCCTGAGTACGCTAAGCGTATTTTTGAGTCAGTTCCGCGCTGCCTGAAATAACGCGTAGCGTTTTTTCTTCGACCGCGCCCTGAGCCTGCACGATTTACCTGCCTGACACCGGTGACACAGACAGAAAGCTCTCTGATTGTCCATGAGATAAACGGTGGACAAAACGCCTGCTGTTCAAATTTTATCGTGTTACGTCACATTAATTCCCGCCATGTGGGGTTATCGCGCGAGGTGAAGCGATTTTTCGGTTTTATAACCTGCATCACAAAACGGACTGCCACAGCAAATTTATCCATATCTTCGCCGTTTCCCGCCTGACGGTTTACCGGCGTTACCACTACCGTTATGGCAATGGCCGATTGCCTTTAACGGGAGAGAAAAGATGTCCTCGGTAAGTGAAGTCACGCCTGCTGTCAGCGCTCAGGAATGCAAAGCGCGTCGCATGAATCTGTTTGTTTCGGTTTCCGCCGCCGTCGCGGGTTTACTCTTTGGTCTCGATATCGGCGTCATCGCCGGGGCGCTGCCCTTTATCACCGATCACTTCAGCTTAAGCAGTCGCGCCCAGGAGTGGGTGGTGAGCAGCATGATGCTCGGTGCCGCGCTGGGTGCGCTGTTTAACGGCTGGCTCTCGTCGCGGCTTGGGCGTAAATACAGCCTGCTGGCGGGCGCGGCGCTGTTTATTATCGGGTCACTCGGCTCGGCGTTCGCCCATTCGCTGGAAATATTGCTGGCTGCCCGCGTGATCTTAGGCGTGGCGGTCGGGATCGCCTCCTACACCGCGCCGCTCTATCTCTCGGAGATGGCCTCTGAGAAAGTGCGCGGCAAAATGATTAGCCTTTATCAATTGATGGTGACGCTCGGCATTCTGCTGGCGTTCCTTTCCGATACCGCGCTGAGCTACAGCGGCAACTGGCGCGCCATGCTCGGCGTGCTTGCGCTGCCCGCCGTCATTCTGCTGGTGATGGTGGTGTTTTTGCCTAACAGCCCGCGCTGGCTTGCGGCCAAAGGCATGAACATCGAGGCGGAACGCGTGCTGCGCATGCTGCGTGATACCTCGGAAAAAGCGCGTGAGGAGCTCAATGAAATCCGTGAAAGTCTGAAGGTGAAGCAGGGCGGCTGGGCGCTTTTTACCGCCAACCGCAACGTACGCCGCGCCGTGTTTCTCGGCATGCTACTCCAGGCGATGCAGCAGTTCACCGGCATGAACATCATCATGTATTACGCGCCGAAAATCTTCCAGATGGCGGGGTTCGCCAGCACTGAAGAGCAGATGATCGCAACGGTCGTGGTGGGGCTGACCTTTATGCTCGCTACCTTTATCGCAGTGTTTACGGTGGATAAAGCGGGCCGCAAACCGGCGCTGAAAATCGGCTTTAGCGTCATGGCGCTTGGCACGCTGGTGCTCGGCTACTGCCTGATGAAAGTCGATCACGGCCAGATCTCTACCGGCATCTCCTGGCTTTCCGTCGGCATGACCATGATGTGTATCGCGGGCTATGCCATGAGCGCCGCGCCGGTGGTGTGGATCCTGTGCTCGGAAATCCAGCCGCTGAAATGCCGCGATTTCGGCGTCACCTGTTCGACCACCACCAACTGGGTGTCGAATATGATTATCGGCGCGACATTCCTGACGCTTATCGACCATATCGGCGCGGCGGGCACCTTCTGGCTCTATACCGCGCTGAATCTGGTGTTTGTCGGCGTGACGTTCTGGCTTATCCCGGAGACCAAAAACGTGACGCTGGAGCATATCGAAAAGAACCTGATGGCGGGCAAAAAGCTGCGCGATATCGGGCAGTGAAGCAAATAAAAAGGGCTACCGACGTAGCCCTTTCTTTTTAGCCCTTGCTGAGCTTTTCCGATTTGGCCATACACTGGGCCATCGCTTCAATCACCGCCGCGCGCATGCCGCGCTCCTCCAGCACCCGCACCGCTTCGATGGTGGTGCCGCCCGGCGAGCAGACCATATCTTTCAGCTCGCCCGGATGTTTGCCGGTTTCCAGCACCATTTTGGCCGAGCCCATCACCGCCTGGGCGGCGAATTTATACGCCTGCGCGCGTGGCATACCGCCGAGCACGGCGGCATCGGCCATCGCTTCGATAAACATAAAGACATACGCAGGGGCCGAGCCGCTGACGCCCACCACCGGGTGAATCAGATATTCCGCCACCACTTCCGCCTCGCCGAAGCTTCGGAACATCGCGAGCACATCCCGGATATCTTCCTCGCTGACCAGCGCGTTCGGCGTGATGGAGGTCATCCCGGCCTGCACCAGCGACGGCGTGTTCGGCATGGTGCGGATAATTTTACGATCGTGCCCCAGCACGGTTGCCAGCTGATCCAGGGTGATCCCGGCGGCGATGGAAACCACCAGCGAGTCTTTATTCAGGCTGGAGGCGATATCGCTCATGACTTTCAGCATGATGTTAGGCTTCACCGCGCCAAAGACGATATCCGTCGCCTGGGCCACTTCCTGCGCGCTGGAGGCGGTATTCACGCCAAACTCCTGCTTCAGCGCCTGTTGGCTCTCTTCTGATGGCGTATAGACCCAGACGTTTTCCGCCCGCGCCTGGCCGCTGGTCAGCAGGCCGCTGAGAATGGCCTTGCCCATATTGCCGCAACCGATAAAGCCTGTTTTCTTTTCCACAGCATCTCTCCGTTTTATCGCGTCCAGATTCATATGGGCTATAGCTTAACGCGCTTTCCGGCAATCCGTTAAGGCTTCGGCTACGCTTATCCTGAAACCGGGAGGTGGGGAATGGACAAAATCGTTTCTGACGAAAGCGCCAGCCGCGACGTGCCGGTGCGTGAGCATATGCATGCCCAGCGCATAGAGTGGCGCATTCAGCAGGGCGGCAACTGGCTGCTGTTTGCAATCGTGTTGATTGCGCTACTGGGCGGTTTTTCCGATGGCTGGCTGAGCGAAACCTCAGCGACCAATCCGGAGAAAAGCCTGACGGTGGAGTATCAGCGTTTTCTGCGCGCCGAGAGCGATGAGCCTTTCGCGCTGCGCATTCAGGGGCCGAAAAATCAGCCGGTGACAGTCGCGTTCGGTGGCGATTTCCCCGATCGCTTCGTGCTGCAAACGCTCCAGCCACAGCCGGTAGTGACCCATACCGGACAGCATTCACTGACGCTCACTTTTGCGCCGACGCCGGATGGCGCTCACGCCGTCTGGATAGTGACGCAGCCGCAGTCGGCAGGGCGCGTTACCTCTACCGTGACGCTTGAAGGCGCATCGCCGGTCCATCTGAATCAGTGGGTTTATCCGTAGGAGAACATCATGGATAGCGTATTACGCGCCGCAGGCATGTATTTTTTGTTGCTGGTGGTGCTGAAAATCGCTGGTCGCCGCACGTTGCTGGAGATGAACTCGTTTGATTTCGTGCTGCTGTTAATCATCAGTGAAGCCACCCAGCAGGCGCTGCTCGGTAACGACTTCTCCTTTACCGGTGCGGCGATCACCATCATTACGCTGATTGTGCTCGATATTCTGCTGAGCTATGTGAAAAACGCGTTTCCGCGACTCGATCTGCTGCTCGACGGCTCGCCGCTCATCCTGGTAGAAAATGGCCGTCTGCTGACGGCGCGCATGAAAAAAGCGGGGATCTCGCGGGAGGATATTTTAAGCTCGGCCCGCACCAGCCAGGGGATCGAGCGGCTGGAAGAGATAAAATTCGCCATCCTTGAGAAAAATGGCAAAATCTCCATTATTCCCGCCGACAATCAGGAGTCGTAATGCCAGTCTGGGTGGATGCCGATGCGTGTCCGAAAGTAATTAAAGAAGTGCTGTTCCGCGCCGCCGAGCGCACCGAAACACCGGTGATTCTGGTGGCGAACCAGCCGCTGCGCGTGCCGCCGTCAAAGTTCATCCGCGCCCGCCAGGTGCCCGCCGGTTTTGACGTGGCGGATAACGAAATTGTGCGCTGCTGCGAGCCAGGCGATCTGGTGGTCACGGCGGATATTCCGCTGGCAGCGGAAGTTATCGTCAAAGGCGCGGTGGCGCTAAACCCACGCGGCGAGCGCTATAGCGAGGCCACCATGCGTGAGCGCCTGACGATGCGCGATTTTATGGATACGCTGCGCGCCAGCGGCATCCAGACCGGCGGCCCGGATGCCTTAAGCCAGCGCGACCGCCAGCAATTCGCTGCTGAACTCGATAAGTGGCTCAGCGGCAGAAAACGCCAGGCTTAAACCCAGTTATCGTCGTCACCGCCGAAATCGTCGCCGCCAAAGTCATCGCCTGCGAAATCGTTATTCCAGTCTTCGTCGCTGCTGGCAGGCACGTAGTCGTTGCCGTTGTCCTGCTGCAGCCCGGCGTCCTGGTTCAGGAACTGGCTGTCATCCGCCTGGTTGTAATCTTCAACGGCGTTGACCGGGCTGTTATCCGCCGGTTGCGCGGGTTCGTTGATGATATTGACGATCTCCTCCGGCTGGTGGTGGCTGAACATGCTGGTCAGCATATTGCCGAGCACCACGCCACCCGCCACGCCGGCAGCGGTTTGCAGTGCGCCCGCCATAAAGCCGCCACCGCGTGGGGCGTTATTGTAATACTGGGGAGCAGCCTGCTGCGGGGCGTAACCTGCCTGCGGTGCGCTCTGGTACTGCTGCGCGCCGGGGATGGGATCGGAGCCGCGCGGCGTGGCCTGCGGGCGCGGGGCTTCCGGCTCGCTCTTGTTGCCGCCAAAGAGGCCAGCCAGGAAACCGCCGCTGCTCTGCTGGCGGCTCGCCGACTGCTTAAGCTGCGCCACTTCCGCTTCGAGCGCCTGAATACGGCCGTTAAGCTGTTTCATGGCCGCTTCCTGGATAAGAATGGTTTGCGCCATGTAATAGGCGGCACCCGGCTGGTTGCGCATATGCTGCTCAATCCAGCGCTCAGCGTCCGCGTCGCGCGGCGCGCTGTTTTCACCGGCGGCTTTGAGTCGGTCAAAAAGCCCGTCAATCAGACGTTGCTCTTCAGATTGCATGATTCATCCCCCTGTCATTGAACGCGTCAATAGTTAAGTCTGGAGAAAAATCGGCGCTTGTAAATATCCGGCGCGTAAAGGAAATAAGAAATATGTAACCGGGTGCGGCGGATAGCGGGGTTGTGTTCAGTGGGCGCTTTCAAGTATGGTGGGCGCGCCTGACGAACGCCCGTCAGTGGTATCGTGGCTTTACACCCTTAAAACGAAAGAAGGGTTGTCCTGCGCGGAATATCGCTGTGTCCGGACTCTTTTGTAAGTTTAAATTTACGCCTGTCTTATGTACTAGTTTGTTGTTAAACTCACGGCTTACGGCCTGCTGTCTAACCCTTTCGCCGCAGGCGGAAGGCGAGGTAATCCATCCATGAATCAACCCATTTATTTAATCGGCGCGCGCGGCTGCGGAAAAACCACCACCGGCGAGGCGCTGGCACGCGCGCTGGCGTACGGCTTTACCGATACCGATCGCTGGCTGCGGGAACATACGCAGATGACAGTCGCTGAAGTGGTGGAGAAAGAGGGCTGGCCGGGTTTTCGCGCCCGTGAAAGCGAAGCGTTACAGGCGGTCACCGCGCCCGCGACGGTCGTGGCGACCGGCGGCGGCATGGTGCTGCGTGATGAGAACCGCGAGTTTATGCGCGCGCATGGGGTGGTGATTTATCTCAACGTACCGGTTGAGGTACTGGCGCAGCGGCTTGAAGCCTTCCCGGAAGCAGGGCAGCGCCCGACACTTACCGGCAAGCCGGTGACGGAAGAAATCGCCGACGTGCTGGCGGTGCGCGATGCGCTCTATCGCGAGTGCGCTCACCATGTGATTGACGCCGCCGACGCGCCCGCGGTTATCGTCTCTCGTATTATTGACGCGCTGCAGGTTGCCCACGCCAGCTAACTGACGGGATTGTCTATACTTAACGCTTCTGACCGATAAACAAGGAAGCGCTATGCCGACCAGACCCCCTTATCCGCGCGAAGCGCGCGTGGTTCCCGTTGAAAAAGGCGTGCCGGGCAAAACCGTCACTAGTTATCAGCTCCGTGCCGATCACCCCGAGCCGGATTCGCTTATTAGTGAACACCCTACCGAGCAGGAAGCGCTGGACGCCAAGCGCCGTTACGAAGACCCGGACAAATCCTGACCCCGACCAGCGGAAAGCGCGCGCGTTACGCTGCGCTTTCCGCCACTCCGAAAATGAGTCGTTACCGCTTTGCATCACACCTTTCATCCAAACCTAATGTTAACGATACGTTATGATTATTGTTAAGCGGCAGAGGGCTTTTTTCTCCGGATAAGGCCCGGAAGCTGCTACGCTTTGTGATCCATCTTTCGCTTGTGCTCAAGTTCCGGGCGAAAGGTGTCGTTAACTGTTTGAGAAGCTGTAAACCAAGGCGATAAAAATGCGTGCGACTCTGGCCATACTTACCATCGGCGTAGTGCCCGTCAGTGAGATCCTTCCGCTGTTAACCGAACATATCGATGAACAGCACATCACCCATATCAGCCTGATGGGGAAACTGTCGCGCGCCGAGGCGATGGACGATTATGGCGCGTCGGGCCATGAAGAGACGATCATCACCATGCTCGCCGATGGTGAAAAAGCGACGGTATCGAAAGCCAAAACCGAAAGGGCGCTGCAAAGCGTGATTGAAGTGCTCGATAACCAGGGTTATGACGTCATTTTACTGATGAGTACGCAGCGTTTTTCGGGGCTTCGCACGCGCAACGCGATACTGCTGGAGCCCGAACGCATTATTCCGCCGCTGGTCGCTTCCATTGTCGACGGGCACCAGGTAGGCGTGATTGTGCCGATTCCGGAGCTTATGGATATCCAGGCGCAGAAATGGCAGGTGCTGGAAAACCCGCCGCTGTACGCGCTGGCGAACCCGTTTTACGGTACAGAAGATGAGCTGGTTGGTGCCGGGCGCGATCTGCTCGCGCGTGGCGCGGATGTATTGCTGCTCGACTGCCTCGGCTTTCATCAAAAACACCGCGATCTGCTGCAAAAAGCGCTGGATGTGCCGGTATTACTCAGTAATGTCCTGGTGGCGCGTCTCGCTTCCGAACTGCTTATCTGAGCCGTTGTCACAATTTGCGTGACAGCGCTCCGGCTGGCCCTCTATATTGTTTTTCCAACCATTTTTTCAGTAAGGGCCTGCTTATGCTTCAGAGTAACGAATACTTTTCCGGTAAAGTGAAATCTATCGGCTTCACCAGCAGCAGCACGGGCCGCGCAAGCGTCGGCGTGATGGCGGAAGGGGAGTACACCTTTAGCACGGCCCAGCCGGAAGAGATGACGGTGGTCAGCGGCGCGCTGCATGTGCTGCTGCCGGGCGAAACCGAATGGAAAACGTATGAAGCGGGGCAGGTGTTTCATGTGCCTGGGCACAGCGAGTTTCATCTGCAGGTGGCCGAGCCGACATCCTATCTCTGCCGCTACCTGTAAGCGCGCCGCCCCGGGCGGGGCGACGCGAGCGACTTAACGCTGGGCTTCGCCGCCCAGCGCTTCCACTAAGTTCTGGATCAGCGCCGCCAGTTCGCCGGTCATCAGCGTGAAATCGGCGTCAAAGCGTTGCGCCACATCTTCACGGGCGATGTCGTCGTTCTGATCGCGAAGCTCATCGGCAAATTTCAGGCGTTTCAGCGAGCCGTCGTCGCATAACATAAACTGCACGCGCTGTTGCCAGTCGAGCGCCAGTTTGGTGACGACTTTCCCTGCTTCGATATGCACCGCGATTTCGTCGCTTACCAGCTCCTGCTTTTTACAGCGGATCACGCCGCCATCTTCCAGAATGGCCTTTAGCTCCGCTTCGTCCAGCAGCTGAAAACCCTGCGGCACATTATTGGCGCGCACCCATTCGGTAAGCGTCAGCTCAATCGGGTTTTCCAGCGTCAGCGGCACCACCGGCAGCGAGCCGAGGCTTTTACGCAGCAGCGCCAGCGTATCTTCCGCTTTTTTGGCACTGGCGCAGTCCACGACGATAAGCCCGCTGGTGGTATCGATCCACATCATGGTCTGGCTGAAGCGGCTGAAGGCGCGCGGCAGCAGCGAATGCAGCACTTCATCTTTCAGCGAATCTTTTTCCGTCTTTTTAAGCTTGCGGCCCTGATCGGCCTCCAGACGGGCGATTTTCGCCTCCAGCGCCTGTTTGATGACCGGCGCTGGCAGAATTTTCTCTTCTTTGCGCGCGCAAATCACAATCTGGCCGTTGGCGGCGTGGGTAAGCGCGTCGCTGCCGCCGCCCATGGGCGGCACCCAGCCGGTTTTCGCCATATCCTGGCTGCCGCACGGGGTGAAGGTAAACGCAGCTAACTGTTTTTCCATCTCATCCGCACGCAGCGCGGCGTCGCGGTTTAAACGGTAAACCATTAAATTTTTGAACCACAGCATGTTAATTTCCACGGCCTGGTAGTTAAACGCAGCGGGCATGATAACGAATCAGCCGCGGCGTTTCATTGCCTTTCACGGGCAGGTTATCTACTCTCCTGGTAAGTCATTGAATATGAGGAAGCAGACGTGCGTATTGGGATCGATTTAGGCGGCACCAAAACCGAAGTGATTGCGCTTGGCGATGACGGCGAGCAGCGCTTTCGCCACCGCGTGCCGACGCCGCGTGACGACTACCCGCAAACCATCGAGACGATAGCCGGTCTCGTGGAGCTTGCCGAAAAAGAGACCGGCGAGCGCGGCACTGTCGGCGTCGGCATTCCGGGTACGCTCTCGCCGTATACGGGCGTCGTTAAAAACGCCAACTCCACGTGGCTGAACGGTCAGGCGCTGGATAAAGACCTCAGCGCGCGGCTTTCTCGTGAGGTGAGGCTCGCCAACGATGCTAACTGCTTTGCCGTGTCGGAGGCGGTCGATGGCGCGGCGAAGGGCGCGCAGACGGTCTTTGCGGTTATCATCGGCACCGGCTGCGGCTCCGGCATCGCGCTTGGCGGCATGAGCCATATCGGGGCCAACGGCAACGCGGGCGAGTGGGGCCATAATCCGCTGCCGTGGATGGATGAAGACGAACTGCGCTACCGGGAAGAAGTGGTGTGTTACTGCGGCAAGCAGGGCTGTATCGAAACCTTTATCTCCGGCACGGGCTTTGCGACCGACTATCATCGCTTAAGCGGCCAGCCGCTTAAGGGCAGCGAAATCATCCGGCTGGTGGAGGCGCAGGACGCGCTGGCGGAGCTTGCGCTCAGCCGCTACGAGATGCGGCTTGCGAAATCGCTGGCGCATATCGTCAATATTCTCGACCCGGATGTGATTGTGCTGGGAGGTGGCATGAGCAACGTCGACCGACTCTATAAAACCGTGCCGCCGCTGATGAAACACTGGGTGTTTGGCGGCGAGTGCGAAACGCCGGTGCGCAAAGCGGTGCATGGCGATTCGAGCGGCGTGCGCGGTGCGGCGTGGCTCTGGCCGGTGGTGCGTTAATATAAAAAGAAAGGGGCGCAACGCCCCTTTTTATCGGCCTTAATCGACCTGATATTCGCGCGCCAGGCGGCTCACGCCAAGGCCGTTAATCTTTCTGACCTTGATCTGCACCGGGATACGCTCTTTCATCGCCTCCACGTGGCTGATGACGCCGATGGTTTTGCCGCTGGCGTTCAGCGCGTCAAGGGCATCCAGCGCCGTATCAAGCGTCTGGGCGTCCAGCGTGCCGAAGCCCTCATCCAGAAACAGCGAATCGATGCGGGTTTTATGGCTCACCAGATCCGAGAGCGCCAGCGCCAGCGCGAGACTCACCAGGAAGCTTTCGCCGCCGGAAAGCGTGCGGGTGTCGCGCACCGCGTCCGCCTGCCAGGTGTCGACAACTTCCAGTTCCAGATCCTCACTCAGCTTGCGTTTAAGCAGGTAGCGGCCATGCAGGCGCGTCAGCTGGTTATTGGCGAGCCATACCAGATTATCCAGCGTCAGCCCTTGTGCGAACTTACGGAATTTATCGCCTTTCTGCGAGCCGACCAGATGGTTGAGCTGGCCCCATTCGTCGGCCTCGCGCCTGGCCTCGTCAATCTGGCCAAGAAGCGCTGCCAGTTGCGTACGGCTCTCTTCATCCTGGCGTAACTGCTGGCGCAGTTCCCCCTGGCGCGTGGTGTTATCGCGCAGTTGCTCCGTGACCGCCGCGAGCGCGGCTTCGCTCTGCTGAGCGTCAGCCTGTTCTTCCAACGATTCCGGGCGCGCGCCCAGGTGGCGCTCCAGCGCCTGCTGCGCCTGCGCAAGCAGCGTGTGCTGCGTTTCGCGCTCGCGCTCCAGCCGCTGTTTTTGCGCTTCGAGCTGGCTGCGGGTGGCGTCATCCAGCAGGGCGGCGAGAAACGCCGCTTTATCCGCAAACGGGCTTGCGGCGAGCGCCGCCTCGAACGCCTGCACGGCGCTCTGGTAGCGCGCGCGCTCCTGCAGAAGCTGCGCGCCGAGCGTCTGCCACTGCGCTTCCAGCGATAAACAGCGCGTATGGATCTCCTGGCCCGCGCGCGGCAGTTCGTCTGCGGCGAGCGACGCCGCCGGCGCGTCGCCTTCCTGTGGCAACAATGCCAGCAGCGTTTCGCAGGCGGCCAGCTGTTCGCGCAGGCGCTGCTGGCGCTCGTGATGCTGCTGCCAGCGGCGCGCCTCTTCTTCGCGTTCGGCGAACCACGGCGCGGGGTTGTCATCATCCGGCGCGGGCAGGCCAAAGGCGTCAAGCTGGTCGCGCAGCGCCGCCTGCTGCGTCTGCCAGGCCGCTTCCAGCGATGTGACCTGACGCTGCGTGCCTTCAAGCGTGGCCTCCAGCATCTGACGCTCGCGCAGCAGGTGCAACTGCTGTTCGCGGCGGGTCTGCTCGTCAAGCCAGGGGGTGAGATCGTCGCCCGGTGTCTGGGTGAGACCTGCCGCCGCGCAGAGCGTCTGCCATTGTGAGGTGAGCGCTTGCTCTTCTTCCAGCAGGCTTGCCGCTTCGCTTTCCTGCTGCTGGCGCTGTTTCATCAGCGCATCGAGCTGGCCGCGCAGCGCCGCGCCCTCGGTGCCGAGCTGCTCTTTCTCCTGCTCCAGTTGCGCAAGACGCAGGCGGCTCGCGTCGGGCTTCAGCGCCTGATACGCCTCCACGGCCGGGTGCTCGGTCGCGCCGCACAGCGGGCAGGGGCTGCCGGGTTGCAGGCGCGCGCGCTCCTCAACGAGGCTCGCGATACGCTGCTCCAGATCGCAGACTGCTTTCGCGCGCTCCACCTCCTGTTGTTTAGTTTTGTAATCCTGACGCTTTTGCGCCAGCTGCTGTTCGGCGTGCTGAATTTGCGTTTGCAGCGCGCTGTTCGTCTCCTGCAGGCGCGCTTTACGGCGCGTCAGGGGCGCAAAGGATGACTGGAGCGTTGCAAGTTGCTGGCGCAGCGGGCGCTGCTCGTTAAGCTTAGTCAGCGCCTGCGCGGCGTCCTCCGGCGAGAGCGTAAGCCCGGCGTCCGGCATCGCGTCGCGCTTGCGGCGGGTGGCGTCGAGCGTCTCGTTCAGCGCGCGTAGCTGGTCGCGGTCGCGTTTCTGCTGCGCCAGCACCGCGCGCCAGCCCGCGAGCTCGCTGCTCCAGAGGCGAAAGCGGTCATGCTCCGTCAGCCACTGGCCAAGTTGTGTGAGTTCTGCCGTCTGCGCCTGCGCCTGTTGCGCGGCGGCCTGGCGGATCTCCCGGCGGCGCTGCTGGCTTTCCTGTAAGCGAACGCTTACTTCTTCATGCTGACGACCGGTGGCGGTAAGAGCGGTTTCCAGCTCCTGACAGCGCAGCCAGGCCGGGCGCAGTTTTTCCGCCGGTAGCGCCGCTTCAAGCCGCGCGAGGTCCGGCGCGGCGGCCTGTAGTGCTTGATCTGCCGCCGCCGCCGCATGGCGCGCCGCGTCGAGCGCGCTGGCAAGCGCGGTACGCTGCGTCAGCCACAGGTGTTCTTGCTGTAACTGGCGCTGGCGGGCAAGCAGCGTTTTTTCCTCGTCAGTGAGCGCCTGCAAACCTGTGGTTAAGCTTTCCCGTTGCGCTTCGTCCAGCAGCCGCACGCCCTGCGCCTGCGATTCAAGCTTCTCAAGCTGGCTGCGGGCTTCTTTATGCTGTTCGAAAATACGCGCCGAGACCTGACCGTAGATTTCGGTGCCGGTCAGCTCTTCCAGCAGTTCGGCGCGCGCTTTGGCTTCGGCATTGAGAAACGCGGCAAACTGCCCCTGCGAGAGCATCATCGAACGGGTGAAACGGTCGTAATCCAGCCCCGTCAGCGCGGCAATTCTGTCGAGTTTGTCTTTGATTTTATCGGCGACGATTTTGCCGTCTTCGCAGCGCGCCAGCTCCACGCGCGGCGCCTGCAAGTTACCGTCCGGCTGGCCGCGCGCGCGGCTCTGGCTCCAGAAGGCGCGCCAGGCGACGCCTTTGACTTCAAACTCCACTTCCGCCAGACACTCGGCGGTGTCGCGCGTCATCAGGTCATTCTGGCTTTGCGACAGCGCGTTCAGGCGCGGCGTGCGGTGGTAGAGCGCAAGGCAGATGGCGTCGAGCAGCGTGGTTTTGCCTGCGCCGGTCGGGCCGGTAATGGCGAAGAGCCCGTTGCTCGCGAACGGTTCGGCGGTAAAGTCGATTTTCCATTCGCCTTTCAGCGAGTTCAGGTTTTTTAGCCGCAGGGTTAAGATTTTCATGCCTCGTCCTCCTCGTGCAGGCTCTCCAGCGTGCGGGCGAAGAGCGTGCGCAGGCGCGCTTTCTCCGGCTCCTCAAGCGCCTCCAGCTCCAGGCGGCGTTCAAACACCTCTTCCGGCCCCAGCTCGCTGAGCGTTTCGGTGCTCAGCGTGCCGAGCGCGCGCTCGCGCATTTCGCGGCTGCGACGCAGAAGGACAACCTCCACCGGCAGGCTTTCGGTGAGCTGGCTTATCTGACGGTGCATATCATGCAGAAACTCGCCGGTGTCGATTTCGATATCGAGCCAGACTTTTGGATCATCCGGCGCGTCGCGCCACTGTTCGAGCTGCGCGGTAATGGATTCCAGGCTGCCTTTCAGCACCGCCAGCGGCTGGCTGACCGGCACCGGCAGGGCCGTGACGTCGCGCAGTTTGCCGTCTGCAAACTCCACCAGATAAACGCTTTTCTCTTTGCCGGTTTCATCAAAGCTCAGCGCAATCGGCGAGCCGCTGTAGCGGATATGCTCGCAGCCCGCCACTTTCTGGGCGCGGTGAATATGCCCGAGCGCGATATAATCGGCGGGCGGAAAGCGGTCCGCCGGGAAGGCGTCGAGCGTGCCTATATAGATGTCGCGTACCGCGTCACTTTTGGTCACGCCGACAGTGGTCAGATGGCCGGTCGCGATAATCGGCAGATTACGGTCGCCGCGAAGCGCGCACGCGGCCTCATAGCTCTGCTGGTAGTGCAGGCTGATGGCTTCCAGCAGTTGCTGCTGCTTTTCACGGCCTGACTGCCCGCCAAGGCTTCGTAGCACGTCGCGCGGGCGCAAAAACGGCACCGGGCAGAGCACCGCGCCAGGTTCGCCGTCGCGGCGGTACAAAAGCGTGGCCTGCGTTTCTGGCGTAAGCTGCGCGCTGGCGATAACGTGGGTATTGAGGCAGGCCAGCAGTTCGCGGGATTCATTGAGCGTTGCCACCGAATCGTGGTTGCCGCCGAGCACGATAAGCGGGCAGTTCGCCGCCTGGAGTTTGACCACAAAGCGGTTATAGAGCTCACGCGCATAGCTTGGCGGCGCGCCGGTATCGAAGATGTCGCCCGCGACGATAATCGCATCTACCTGATGCGCAACCGCTGCCTCCAGCAGCCAGTCGAGAAAGGCTTCATGTTCGGCGGCGCGGCTTTTAGCGTAAAAATTTTGACCAAGATGCCAGTCTGAGGTATGCAGAATACGCATGGGATGCCCTGTGGCGAAAAAGCGAGAAGGGGATTATAAACATCCAGTACGGCGGGTGTCCTGTTTCGTCGCGCCGCCGGGTTTAACCGCCTGCGCTGACAGGTCATCTTACGGTCATCTTTTTCATAAATCTGTCATAAATCTGACGCATAATGGCGCCGCATAACATACTGTTTACTTTATTTAACAGGGCGAATCATGGCGAGACGTATTCTGGTCGTTGAAGATGAAGCACCTATCCGCGAGATGGTGTGTTTCGTACTGGAACAAAACGGCTTCCAGCCGGTGGAAGCGGAAGATTATGACAGTGCGGTGAATCAACTCAATGAGCCGTGGCCCGATCTGATTCTGCTGGACTGGATGCTGCCCGGCGGATCGGGGATCCAGTTTATTAAACATATCAAACGCGAAGCGCTGACCCGTGAGATCCCTGTGGTGATGCTGACCGCGCGCGGCGAAGAAGAAGATCGCGTGCGTGGCCTGGAGACCGGGGCTGACGATTACATTACCAAACCGTTCTCCCCGAAAGAGCTGGTGGCGCGTATTAAAGCGGTTATGCGCCGTATCTCGCCGATGGCCGTTGATGAAGTCATCGAAATGCAGGGCTTAAGCCTCGATCCGTCATCGCACCGCGTGATGACCGGCGAAAACCCCCTTGATATGGGGCCGA
The DNA here is from genome assembly GCF_053627815.1 of Cronobacter sp. 153480017-3. Lineage (NCBI taxonomy): Bacteria > Pseudomonadati > Pseudomonadota > Gammaproteobacteria > Enterobacterales > Enterobacteriaceae > Cronobacter > Cronobacter sp. 153480017-3. The sequence goes on from NZ_JBSEYN010000007.1 coordinate 129,884, forward strand.
CCGAATTCAAGCTGTTACACTTCTTTATGACGCACCCGGAGCGCGTTTACAGCCGCGAACAGCTGCTGAATAACGTCTGGGGCACCAATGTCTATGTGGAAGATCGCACCGTGGATGTGCATATCCGCCGCCTGCGTAAGGCGCTGGAGCAGAGTGGTCATGACAGAATGGTTCAGACGGTGCGCGGTACGGGTTATCGGTTCTCAACCCGTTTTTAAACCCAAAACAGGAGTGTGACGCGTGCTGGAACGGCTGTCATGGAAAAGACTGGTGCTGGAGCTGTTGCTCTGCTGTATCCCGGCGCTGGTGCTCGGGGCGATATTCGGCTATCTGGCATGGTTTTTACTGGCGGCGGTGACCGGATTGCTTATCTGGCATTTCTGGAATCTGCTGCGGCTTTCCTGGTGGCTGTGGGTGGATCGCAGCATGACGCCGCCGCCCGGCAGCGGGAGCTGGGAGCCGCTGCTCTACGGCCTGCACCAGATGCAGTTGCGCAATAAAAAACGCCGCCGCGAACTGGGTAATCTTATCAAACGCTTTCGCAGCGGCGCGGAATCCCTGCCGGACGCCGTGGTGCTGACCACGGAAGAGGGCGTCATCTTCTGGTGTAACGGCCTTGCGCAACAGCTTCTCGGCCTGCGCTGGCCGGACGATAACGGCCAGAACATCTTAAACCTGCTGCGCTACCCGGAATTCACCAGCTATCTGCGCGGCAAGGAGTTCAACCGGCCATTGCATCTGGTGCTCAATAACGGGCGTCATCTTGAGTTTCGCGTGATGCCGTACAGCGAAGATCAGCTGTTAATGGTGGCGCGCGACGTCACGCAGATGCATCAGCTCGAAGGCGCGCGGCGCAACTTCTTCGCTAACGTCAGCCATGAGTTGCGCACGCCGCTCACCGTGTTGCAGGGGTATCTGGAGATGATGCACGAGCAGACGCTCGAAGGGCCGCTGCGTGAAAAAGCGCTGCACACGATGCGCGAGCAGACCTTCCGCATGGAAGGGCTGGTGAAACAGCTACTCACGCTCTCGAAAATCGAGGCGGCGCCCGCGATGCAGCTTAACGAAACCATCGACGTGCCGATGATGCTGCGGGTGGTGGAGCGCGAGGCGCAGACGCTGAGCCAGCAGAAGCATACCTTCACGTTTGAGGTCGATCCGCAGCTTAAAGTGCTGGGCAACGATGAGCAGTTGCGCAGCGCGATTTCAAACCTGGTGTATAACGCGGTCAACCATACGCCCGCCGGGACGCACATCACGGTGCGCTGGGAGCATGTGGCGAACGGCGCGCGCTTTAGCGTGGCCGACACCGGGCCGGGGATCGCCGCGGAGCATATCCCGCGCCTCACCGAGCGTTTCTATCGCGTGGATAAAGCACGCTCGCGCCAGACGGGCGGCAGCGGGTTAGGGCTTGCGATTGTGAAACATGCGCTGACGCACCACGACGCGCGTCTGGAGATTGAAAGTACGCCCGGCAAAGGCACCACGTTTTCGTTCCTCCTGCCGGAGCGGTTAATCGTCTCCGCGCCCGCCAAAGCCGTTTCCGACGTGTAATTCGTAAAGCTTCCTTTCCAGGGCCAGCCATAAGCTGGCCTTATTCATTTTTTCGCCGCCTCTGAACGCTTTTTTCAGCGTTTGACGCTTTTTTGCTCGCGCGAATCGCCGGAGGTTTTTTACGATTTTAGATTTTATCACTGCTCTGAAACTTAGATCTGGCATAAAGGTCTGGTTTTACGATCCCGTCTTGCCTTTAAACGTTATAAGCGTTTAAATTGCGCCCCTGCTATTGCCAGACCGACTGTTTTTACCTGGTAAATCGAAAAACAATTCTTCGCCAGCGTAATCGGGAAGCATATCCCGCTGTCAGCTCTGCAAATAGCCGCGTTTTCGTCAGGTGACTGGCGATAAAAAATTAGTCAATTTCAACACCACATCCACAGGCAGTAAATCTTATGACCCATCGTTTAAAATCGCGCGACATTATCGCACTGGGGTTTATGACCTTTGCGTTGTTTGTCGGCGCGGGCAATATCATTTTCCCTCCCATGGTTGGTTTGCAGGCCGGTCCGCATGTCTGGACGGCGGCGATCGGCTTTCTTATTACCGCCGTGGGTCTGCCTGTGCTGACTGTGGTGGCGCTGGCGAAAGTCGGCGGTGGCGTTGACAGCCTGAGCCATCCGATTGGCCGCGTCGCGGGCATTCTGCTGGCGACGGTGTGTTATCTGGCCGTCGGGCCGCTGTTCGCGACGCCGCGCACCGCGACCGTGTCGTTTGAAGTGGGCATTGCGCCGCTCACCGGCGACGGCGCGCTGCCGCTGCTCATCTACAGCCTGGTCTATTTCGCGCTGGTGATTCTGGTGTCGCTCTATCCGGGCAAACTGCTGGATACCGTGGGCAACTTCCTGGCCCCGCTGAAAATCATCGCGCTGGTGGTGCTGTCGGTGGCGGCGATTGTCTGGCCGGCGGGCGATATCAGCGTGGCGACAGATGCCTATCAGAAAGCGGCGTTTTCTAACGGCTTCGTGAACGGTTATCTGACGATGGATACGCTCGGCGCGATGGTGTTCGGGATTGTTATCGTCAACGCGGCGCGTTCACGCGGCGTGTCTGATTCTCGTCTGCTGACGCGCTACACCATTTTCGCGGGCCTGATGGCGGGCGTCGGCCTGACGCTGCTCTACCTGGCGTTGTTCCGTCTGGGCTCTGACAGCGCGACGCTGGTGGATCAATCCGCCAACGGCGCGGCGATTCTGCATGCGTATGTTCAGCACACCTTCGGTGGTGCGGGCAGCTTCCTGCTGGCGGCGCTGATCTTCCTCGCGTGCATGGTGACGGCGGTCGGCCTGACCTGCGCCTGCGCCGAGTTTTTCGCGCAGTATCTGCCGCTCTCTTACCGCGCGCTGGTGTTTATCCTGGGTCTCTTCTCGATGGTGGTGTCGAACCTTGGCTTAAGCCAGCTGATTCAGTTCTCCATTCCGGTGCTGACGGCCATCTATCCGCCATGTATCGCACTCGTTGTGCTGAGCTTCACCCGCGGCTGGTGGCATAATTCGGGCCGTGTTATCGCCCCGGCGATGGCGGTCAGTCTGCTGTTTGGTTTGATTGATGGGGTGAAAGCCTCCGCGATAAGCGGTATCCTTCCGGCCTGGACTCAGAAACTGCCGATGGCGGATCAGGGGCTGGCCTGGCTGCTGCCGACCGTCGCGATTACGCTGGCGGCGGCGCTCTGGGATCGTGCGGCCGGACGGAGCGTGACAACCACCGCTCACTGATCGTCGGTTGATTGTTGAACCACGGGGCCTGGCTCCGTGGTTTTTTATTGTATGACGTGGTACTGGAAAGATGGAAAACGAGAACAAGCTCAAGCGCGGATTGAGTGCAAGACACATCCGCTTTATGGCGCTGGGTTCAGCGATTGGCACCGGCCTGTTTTACGGCTCGGCGGACGCCATCAAAATGGCGGGTCCGAGCGTACTGCTGGCTTACATTATCGGCGGCGTGGCGGCGTATATCATCATGCGCGCGCTTGGCGAAATGTCGGTGCATAACCCGGCGGCGAGCTCATTTTCTCGCTACGCGCAGGATAACCTCGGCCCGCTTGCAGGCTATATCACCGGCTGGACCTACTGCTTTGAAATTCTGATTGTCGCCATTGCCGACGTCACCGCGTTCGGCATCTATATGGGTGTCTGGTTCCCGACGGTGCCGCACTGGGTCTGGGTGCTGAGCGTGGTGCTTATCATCTGCGCCATTAACCTGATGAGCGTGAAAGTCTTCGGCGAGCTGGAGTTCTGGTTCTCGTTCTTTAAAGTCGCCACCATTATCATCATGATCGCGGCCGGTATCGGCATCATTGTCTGGGGTATCGGCAACGGTGGTCAGCCGACCGGCATCCATAATCTCTGGAGTAACGGCGGCTTCTTCGCGAACGGCTGGATTGGCACCGTCATGGCGCTGCAAATGGTGATGTTCGCCTACGGCGGCATCGAGATTATCGGCATCACCGCCGGTGAAGCGAAAGATCCGGCCAAATCCATTCCGCGCGCCATTAACTCTGTGCCGCTGCGTATTCTGGTGTTTTACGTCGGCACGCTGTTCGTGATTATGTCTATCTACCCGTGGGATGAAGTCGGCACCAACGGCAGCCCGTTTGTGCTCACTTTCCAGCATATGGGGATCACCGTTGCGGCGGGCATTCTGAATTTCGTCGTGCTGACGGCCTCGCTGTCGGCGATTAACAGCGATGTGTTTGGCGTGGGCCGTATGCTGCACGGCATGGCTGAGCAGGGCAGCGCGCCGAAAGTGTTCGCCAAAACCTCGCGCCGCGGCATTCCGTGGGTGACGGTGGTGGTGATGTGCTTTGCGATGCTGCTGGCGGTGTATCTCAACTACATCATGCCGGAAAACGTCTTCCTGGTGATTGCGTCACTCGCGACCTTTGCGACCGTCTGGGTCTGGATAATGATCCTGCTCTCGCAGGTGGCGTTCCGTCGTCGCCTGAGCGCGGATGAAGTCAAGGCGCTGAAATTCAAAGTGCCGGGCGGCGTGGCGACGACCATCGTCGGCCTGATTTTCCTGGCGTTTATCATCGCGCTGATTGGCTATCACCCCGATACCCGCATTTCGCTCTACGTCGGTTTCGCGTGGATTGCGCTGCTGCTGGTGGGCTGGGTGTTTAAACGCCGCCGCGACGCCCGTCTTCGTGCATAACGCTCCCTTCCATCCCCGCCGCCTGGCGGGGATGTCGTTTTCGCTCTACGCTCACTTCTGTTTCTCCGCCTCCCGTCTCCTCCCCCAATAAAATCCAGAATGAGGAAGGCGCGCGGTTGCCCCTGTGGAAAGATGCGCCTGTTTTCTGTCGATTAAGGATCAAAGTGTATGTTGAATGCCTGGCATCTCCCCGTTGCGCCCTTTATTCACCGGCAGGGGGAGAAATTACTCATTACCCTCTGGCTTGCGGGCAACGCGCTGCCGGAAAAGGTCATGCTGCGTTACGAGCGCGATAACGAAGAAACGCCCTTTGAAATGAAGCGCCTGACCGCCGCGCCGCATCCGCAGGTCAGCGCGTGGCAGGCGAGCATTCCGCTCGGCGACGGCCAGCCGCGCCGCCGCTACTGCTTTAAGCTCTTATGGGCCGATCGCCAGCAGTGGTTCAGCACGTTGGGGCTTGCGGAATTCCCACCCGCGCGGCTGGCGCTGTTTGCCATCGACGCGCCGGACGACGGCCCGCAATGGGTGCAGGATCAGGTGTTCTACCAGATTTTCCCGGACCGCTTCGCCCGCAGCACGCCGCGCGGCGCGCAGCAGGATAACATCTATTTCCACCACGCCCAGGGCCACGACATCATTCTGCGCGACTGGCATGAGCCGGTCAGCGCAGAGGCGGGCGGCTCGACGTTTTACGGTGGCGATCTCGACGGTATCTGCGAAAAACTGCCGTACCTGAAAAAACTCGGCGTCACGGCGCTTTATCTCAACCCTATCTTCAGCGCGCCGAGCGTGCATAAATATGACACCGCCGATTATCGCCACGTCGATCCGCAGTTCGGCGGCGATGAAGCGCTGCTGCGCCTGCGTGAAAAAACGCGTGAAGCGGATATGCGCCTGATTCTGGACGGCGTCTTTAACCACACCGGTGATACGCACCCGTGGTTCGATCGCCAGAATCACGGCACCGACGGGGCGTGCCATCACCCGGATTCGCCGACGCGCAACTGGTACACCTTCGCCGAGGACGGTCACGCCTTCTGCTGGCTCGGCTACGACAGCCTGCCTAAGCTCGATTTCGCCGAGCGCGGCGTGATGGAAGAGATTTACGCAGGCGAAGAGAGCGTGGTGAAGCACTGGCTGAAAGCGCCGTGGAGCATCGACGGCTGGCGGCTCGATGTGGTGCATATGCTCGGGGAAAACGGCGGCGCGAAAGCAAACCTGCGCCACGTTGAGGGGATCACCCGCGCGGCCAAAGCCGTAAACCCGCAGGCGTTTGTCTTCGGTGAGCATTTCGGCGACGCGCGCCAGTGGCTGCAAAACGACGTGGAAGATGCGGCTATGAACTACCGCGGCTTTACGACGCCGGTGTGGAGCTTTCTTGCGGGCGTCGATCACGGCCTTGAGCCACAGCAGCTTGACGCCGCCGACTGCGCGCGGTGGATGGATGAGTATCGCGCCGCGCTCTCGCACGAGCAGCAGTTGCGAATGTTTAACCAGCTCGACAGCCATGACACCGCGCGTTTTAAAACGGTCGCCAAAGGCGACCCGGCGCGCATCAGGGCGGCGGCGGTGTGGCTTTTCTGCTGGCCCGGCGTGCCGTGCGTTTTCTATGGCGACGAAGTGGGCGTGGAAGGCGGCAACGATCCGTTCTGCCGCCAGCCGTTCCCGTGGGATAAAACACAGCAGGACGGCGAGCTGCTGGCGCTCTATCAGCGGCTCGCGCGCCTGCGCCACCGCAGCCGGGCGCTGCGTTCCGGCGCGTGCCAGGTGGTGTATGCGAAAGGCGACGTCTTTGTGTTTACGCGTGTCTTCCGGCAGGAGCGGGTGCTGGTGGCGCTGAACCGCGGCGCGGCTTGTGAAATCACACTGCCGTTCTCGCCGCTCCTTGATGACCGGGCCTGGACGCGTGAAGAGGGCGACGCCGCGCTGGAAGGGCTGACGCTGCGGCTCGCCGCAGGCGCGGCGGTGATCCTGCATTCGCGATAAGCGTAACGAAACGCGGTAAAGGAATACCGCTTTTCATTCAGATATGGGAAAGTAGCCGCACTTCTGCCGCAGGGTCTGAAATCAATGGATGAGATTTTTGTATTTGCTGCTCTGATTGCGCTCTTCTGCGTGGTTGTGGTGCCGGTGATAGCCATCATGGCGCTAAAACGCAGCGCGCGTAACGAAACCGAACTTCATCGCCTGCGTAATCGCATAGAGACGCTGGAAGCGCGGCTTGCCGCGGCGTCTGCGCCGCCGGGTGTGGAAACCGCGCCAGTGGCAACGCCTGCGCCGGAGCCTGCGCCCGTGTTTGTCGCGCCAGAACCCGAACCGGTGCCTGAAACCGCGGCAGCGCCGGAGCCTGAACCGCAGCCGCCTGCGGACGCGCCGCCGGTCTGGTCGCAGGCGGTGCGCAACGCGGCGAAAGCGCCTGCACCCGCCGCCACGCCGCGCCGCGAAGAACCCGCGCCAGAACCACGCCATGCCGCGGCGTCAGGCGGGCTTATCACCAGCCTGACGCGCTGGTTTATGCAGGGCAATCCGCTCGCCAAAATCGGCGTCATTCTGCTCTTTTTGGGTATTTCCTTCCTGCTGCGCTACAGCGTTGAGCGCGATCTGCTGCCGCTTGAGCTGCGCGTGGCGGGCGCGGGCGTCGCCGCGCTGGTGCTGCTGGCGTTCGGCTGGCGGCTGCGCCACAAAACGCCGGTCTATGCGCTCATCCTCCAGGGCGGCGCGGTGGGCGCGCTCTATATCACGATTTTCGGCGCGTTCCGGCTCTGGCAGATGCTGCCGATGCCGCTCGCCTTCGGCCTGATGCTGGTGGTGTGCGCCGCGAGCGTCGCGCTGGCCGTGCTGCAACGGGCGTTAAGCCTCGCGATGCTGGCGAGTCTCGGCGGCTATCTCGCGCCGCTGCTGCTCTCAACTGGCGGTGGCAATCACATCGCGCTTTTCTCGTTCTATCTGCTGTTGTCGGTGGGCATCGCTGCCGTCAGCGTCTGGCAGCACTGGCGCGAGCTTAATCTGCTCGGCCTGCTGTTCACCTTTGGCGTGGCGGGTCTCTGGGGCATCAACGGCTATCAGCCGGACGAGTGGCTGAGCTGCCAGCTCTTTCTTATCGCCAATATTCTGCTCTTTGGCGTCGTCTGCGTGGCGCTGTCGCTGCGCGCACAGGGTCGCAAGAAAATCGTCGATGGCGTGATGCTGTTCGCGCCGCCGCTGGTCGGGTTTGGGATGCAGTATGCGATTACCCGACACTGGACGTATGGCCCGGCGTTTTCGGCGCTCGGCTTCGGGCTGGTCTATTTGCTGCTCGCGCGCGCCGCGCTGCGTCGCTATCCGCAGGAGGGGCGGATACTGGCGCTCGGCGGGCTGGCGCTCGGCGGTGCATTTGTTACGCTCGCTATTCCGCTGGCGCTGTCTGCCCGCTGGACGGCGCTCGCCTGGGCGCTGGAAGGGCTGGGGCTGCTGTGGTTTGGCATGCAGCAGAAGCAGCGTCGGATGAGCTACAGCGGCAGCGTGCTGCTTGCGCTTGCGGCGGCCAGCGCCGTTTACGCCTGGGTGGATGGTATTACGCTGCTTAACGCGGCGTTTATCAGCGCGGTGCTGGCGCTCTGCTGGCTGGCGGGCGGCTGGCTGTGGCGCGAACCGCAGCGGCAGGTGAGCCGGGCGCATCTTGGCGCGGGCATCGCCTTCTGGCTGGTGGCGCTGCTGCAGACTGCCCGCTGGGCGTTTACGGATATCTCCACCGGGCTTGCCCTGGCGCTTGCGCTGCTGACGCTCTCCGCCTTGCTGTGGCGCGCGGCATCGCGCAAAGCGGCGTGGCCGGATCTCGCTTACGCCGTCTGGCTGCTGTGGCCGGGCATGGCGCTGATGCTGGCTTGTCACATTGTTATTGATGGCGCGCTGGTGCTGGCGGGCTGGCACAGCCTCGTCTGGTGCCTGACGCTGCCGTGCGCGCTCTGGCTGCTGCGCCGTGATGCCGGCGCGTTGCCGGTTCGCCTTCAGAAGGCGCTGCATCTGTCGCTGTTCTGGATGCTGCTCCTTGCCGCTGGCGCGGAAACCTGGTGGTTTACCGATAGCCTGCCGTGGGGCAGCGAGGCGTGGCAGACCGGCATTATCCTTGCCGTCAGCGCCGCTATCGTGTTGCTGGTGAACGGCGCGCTCCGGCGCGGCCTGTGGCCGTGCGCGCAGTGGCCTGCGCTTTACAGCGGGCCGGGGCTGTTGCCGGTCGCGCCCGTACTGGTGTTCTTACTGCTTGCGGGCAACCTGATGAGCGGCGTAACAATCGACTGGCCATACCTGCCGCTGATCAACCAGCTTGAGCTTGGCGCAGGTTTCGCGCTGCTGGCGGTGCTGGGCTGGTGGCGGCGGCTTACGCGCTTCTGGTCGCCGCTGTTACAGCAGGCGCAGCCGTGGGCGCCGCTCGTCTGGTATGCGCTGCTGTTCTGGTGGGGCAACGGGCTGGTGCTGCGTACGCTCGCGTGGATTGGGGGGATCCCGTGGCAGTCCGACGCGCTGTGGGATTCTCGTCTGGTCCAGACCACGTTCGCGCTGCTCTGGATGTTGCTGGCGCTGCTGGTGATGGTGAGCGCCACGCGTAAAGGCGCGCGTCAGGGCTGGTTCTGCGGCGCGGGCCTGCTCGGCGTGGTGATTGTGAAGCTGATGCTGGTGGACAGCGCAGGCGGCGGCGGGCTTGCGCGCGCCGTGGCGTTTATCGGCGTCGCGGTGCTGGTGCTGATTGTCGGTTATTTCTCACCGCTGCCGCCGAAAGCGGCGCAGCCGGTCAATGCCCGTCAGGGAGAGGCAGAATGAAACAGTTATGGGTGGCCCTTGTCTGGGCGTTTGCCGCGACGTGCGCGGCCAGTGACGACACTTCTCGCGCCGAGCGTCCGCAGGATTATGCGCGCGGTGTGGAGCTTGCGGTGGAAGGGCAGTCGCCGTGGTACCGGCTGCCGCTGCCGGAGGCCGTCTATTCGCAAAGCGCCTGGCCGGATCTGCGCGATATTCGCGTGTTTAATGCGCAGGGCGCAAGCCTGCCGTTTGCGCTCGACACCACCACGCCGCCCGCGCCTGCGCCGCAACGCGCGCCGCTGACGGTCTACAGGCTTGACGCACAGCCGGTTAAAACCAGCGAAGAAGAGCAGCGCACGGTGCTGTTAACCTCGCCGTCCGGCGTGCAGATCCGCATGGAAAACGCGCCGGTAGAGCAACTGAGCGCCAGCTGGCTGATCCCGCTTAGCGAGAACAACGGCGAGCGCGCGCTGACACAGCTGCAACTGGCGTGGCCACAACAGGTCAACGGCTGGCAGGCGCGCGTGGACGTGCTCGCGAGCGAGACGATGCGTAACTGGCAGCCGATCATCGCGGATGCGCCGCTGCTGGATTTAGCCTCCGGCAATCAGCGGCTGTTGCAGAACACGGTGGATTTCAGCGGTGCGCCGTCGCTCTTTGGCGCAAAATACCTGCTGGTGGTGGTGAAAAACGCCAGCGCGCCGCTTGATTTTACCTCGGCTACCGGACAGTGGCAGGCACCGCACGTACAGGCGCGGCGCGTCACGCTTGCCGCGCATGGCGAGAAAGAAAACGATAACACCGCCGTCTATCGCTGGGCGCGGCCACAGCCATTCGATGCCCTGACGCTGCGCCCGCAGCTTGCGAACGCCGTTGTGCCGGTGGAGATTGAGTATCGCAGCGCGGATAACATGGCGTGGCAGCCGCTCGCCCGCACGGTTATTTATCGCCTGCCGGAGAGCCCGGCGGTGACGCTGCCGCTGCACGGCGAGCTGATTTCCGCGCTCCGCGTGCGGGCGGTGAACCAGCGCTTTGGCGACACTTTCCCGGAAGTGACCGGCGAGCGCGACGAAAAAACGCTGGTGTTTAATGCCCAGGGCAGCGGCCCGTTCCTGCTCGCCTGGGGCAATGGAGCCGCTAAAACGCAGGCGCTGGAGCTACAAACGCTGGTGCCGGGCTCTCACGATCCGGAGATGCTGCCTTACGCGCAGGCGGTAAAAGCGGTGACGCTCGGCGGCGACGCGCGGCTGACGGCTAAAGACGCCAGCGCGCAGCGCAACGCGCTCTATACTTGGATCATCTGGGCGGTGCTGGTGGCGGGCGCCGCCGGGTTGCTGCTGCTCGCCTGGCGGCTGTGGTGCGAGCTTCGCGGCGAAAAAGCGGCGTAATCAGAGCGTTTGCTCGCGCGCCATCGCCATCATGCGCGGATAAAAGCGCCAGAACTGGCGCTCCAGCGCGGCGTAATGGGTATTGAGATCGTCCCAGGAGTCGCGCAGAGCCGCGAGTTTCGGTCGTCGGGTCGCCATGCCGTTGAGGACGCGGGCGATGTAGTCCATCTCGCGGTAGCGCTCCATCCAGCGCTCGCGCCAGAGATAATTATTGAGGTTTACAAAGCGCTCCGGCGCGTCGGGCAGCGTCGGTAAAATCTGGGCGTGCGCGTGCGCGATAAATTCCGCAAGCGGGATCTCCGGCGAGATTTGCGCCCAGTGGCGCGAGAGAAAGTGATCCCACATGACATCCAGCGTCACCGGCGCCACGCGGCGGGTTTCGGGGCGGAACCACTCGCGCGCTTCGCGCACTTCCGGCAGGTTATCGGTCAGTACATCCACGCGCCGGTGCATGTAAATTCCCGCCACGACATCCGCCGGATAAAGCTCATCCGGTTTGCCGCGCACGAAGTCCGCCATCAGATTGCCGGGCAGCGAACTTTGCGCCAGATGCGCCAGATGCAGATGGGCAAGAAAATTCATAACGATCCTTTCCTTAAAGAGAGATAAAGCGGCTTATCAGTTGCAGGGAGCGCGCCCCGGCACTAGACTAGCCGCCTGTTTTTTATGTCAGAGTTCCAGCCATGCGTTTGACCGATTTCTCCTTTGAATTACCCGAATCCCTGATAGCTCACTATCCGCAAGCCCAGCGTAGCGCCTGTCGCCTGCTGTCGCTCGACGGGCCGACGGGAGATCTCACGCACGGCACTTTCACCGATTTGCTCGATAAGCTCAACCCCGGCGATCTGCTGGTGTTTAACAATACCCGCGTGATCCCGGCGCGCCTCTTTGGCCGCAAGGCGAGCGGCGGCAAAATTGAAGTACTGGTAGAGCGTATGCTCGACGACCATCGCGTGCTGGCCCATATCCGCGCCTCTAAAGCGCCGAAGCCGGGCGCGGAACTTCTGCTGGGCGATGATGAAAGCGTAAACGCCACGATGACCGCGCGCCACGACGCGCTGTTCGAAGTGCAGTTTAACGACGCGCGCCCGGTGCTGGATATTCTGAACAGCATCGGCCATATGCCGCTGCCGCCTTACATTGAGCGCCCGGATGAAGAGGCTGACCGCGAGCTTTATCAGACCGTCTACAGCCAGAAACCGGGCGCTGTCGCGGCACCGACCGCGGGCCTGCATTTTGATGAGCCGCTGCTTGAGCGCCTGCGCGCGAAAGGCATTGAGATGGCGTTTGTCACGCTGCACGTCGGCGCGGGGACGTTCCAGCCGGTACGCGTTGAGAGCATCGAAGATCACGTGATGCACTCTGAATACGCCGAAGTGCCGCAGGAGGTGGTCGACGCGGTGCTGGCCGCGAAAGCGCGCGGTAATAAAGTCGTCGCCGTGGGCACGACATCAGTACGATCGCTTGAGAGCGCCGCGCAGGCAGCGCAAGACGCGCTTATCGCGCCGTTTTTCGGCGACACCCAGATTTTTATCTATCCGGGCTATCAGTACAAAGTGATCGACGCGCTGGTGACCAACTTCCACCTGCCGGAATCGACGCTCATCATGCTGGTGTCGGCGTTCGCGGGCTATAAGCACACCATGAACGCCTACCGCGAAGCGGTAAAAGCGGAGTATCGCTTTTTTAGTTACGGTGATGCGATGTATATCACGTACAATCCGCAGGCCATTAACGAGCGTCCGGGCGAATAACCGGGCGCTTGCCGCTTTTTTCTCTCTCCTTAACGGGAGAGGGCCGGGGTGAGGGGCGCCCTCACTCTGTAACATTAATCATCAGACTGTCTCTCTGATGTGGAGAAAAACGTGAAATTCGAACTTGATACGACCGATGGCCGCGCGCGCCGCGGCCGCCTGGTATTTGATCGCGGCGTCGTGGAAACCCCGGCGTTTATGCCCGTGGGCACTTACGGCACCGTCAAAGGCATGACGCCGGAAGAAGTGGAAGCCACCGGCGCGCAGATTATCCTCGGCAATACCTTTCACCTCTGGCTGCGTCCAGGCCAGGAGATCATGAAGCTGCACGGCGACCTGCACGATTTTATGCAGTGGAAAGGCCCGATCCTGACCGATTCCGGCGGCTTCCAGGTCTTTAGCCTGGGCGATATTCGCAAAATTACCGAGCAGGGCGTGCATTTCCGCAACCCGATCAACGGCGATCCTATCTTCCTCGACCCGGAAAAATCGATGGAGATCCAGTTCGATCTCGGTTCTGACATCGTGATGATCTTCGATGAGTGCACGCCATACCCGGCAGACTGGGACTACGCGAAGCGCTCTATGGAGATGTCACTGCGCTGGGCGAAACGCAGCCGCGACCGCTTTGACAGCCTCGGCAACAAAAACGCGCTGTTCGGCATTATTCAGGGCAGCGTTTACGAAGATTTACGCGATATCTCCGTGAAAGGTCTGGTAGAGATAGGCTTTGATGGCTACGCTGTCGGCGGCCTGGCTGTCGGTGAGCCGAAGGAAGATATGCACCGCATTCTTGAGCATGTCTGCCCGCAGATCCCGGCGGACAAGCCGCGCTACCTGATGGGGGTGGGCAAGCCGGAAGATCTGGTCGAAGGCGTGCGTCGCGGCATTGATATGTTCGACTGCGTTATGCCAACGCGCAACGCGCGTAACGGCCATCTTTTCGTCACCGAAGGCGTAGTGAAAATCCGCAACGCGAAGTACAAAAGCGATACGGGGCCGCTGGATCCTGAGTGTGATTGCTATACCTGTCGCAATTATTCACGCGCCTACTTGCATCATCTTGACCGTTGCAACGAAATACTGGGCGCGCGGCTTAATACCATTCATAACCTTCGCCACTATCAGCGCTTAATGGCTGGTTTACGCAAGGCTATCGAAGAGGGTAAATTAGAGCACTTCGTCGCGGATTTCTACCAACGCCAGGGGCGGCCGGTGCCACCGTTGAACGTTGATTAATTTAATAATGAGGGAATTTGAATGAGCTTTTCTATTTCTGACGCGGTAGCCGCTGGCGGTGCGCCGGCGCAGGGCAGCCCGATGTCTCTGATCCTGATGCTGGTCGTGTTTGGTCTGATTTTCTATTTCATGATCCTGCGTCCGCAGCAGAAGCGTACCAAAGAGCATAAAAACCTGATGAACTCCATCGCCAAAGGGGATGAAGTGCTCACTAACGGTGGTCTGGTGGGTCGCGTGACCAAAGTAGCGGAAAACGGCTACATTGCTATCGCTCTGAACGACACCACCGAAGTGGTTATCAAGCGTGACTTCGTCGCAGCCGTCCTGCCGAAAGGCACCATGAAGGCGCTGTAATTCATTGTTTTCCCAAAGGGAACTGCCGTGTTAAACCGTTATCCTTTGTGGAAGTACCTCATGCTGGTCGCCGTGCTTATCGTCGGCCTGCTTTATGCACTTCCCAACCTGTATGGTGAGGATCCGGCTGTTCAAATCACTGGCGCGCGCGGCGTCGCCGCCAGTGAGCAAACGCTGATCCAGGTCCAGAATACGTTACAAAAAGAAAAAATTTCCGCGAAATCTGTGGCTCTGGAAGAGGGCGCAATTCTTGCGCGCTTTGACTCCACCGATACTCAGCTGCGCGCTCGTGAAGCGCTGATGAGCACGATGGGCGATCAATTCGTCGTCGCGCTTAACCTCGCGCCTGCCACCCCACGCTGGCTTACCGCTATTTCCGCCGAACCGATGAAACTGGGTCTCGACCTGCGCGGCGGCGTTCACTTTCTGATGGAAGTGGATATGGACACCGCGCTTGGCAAGCTCCAGGAACAGAATATGGACAGCCTGCGCAGCGATCTGCGCGAGAAGGGGCTGAGCTGGACGAACGTGCGTAAAGCCGATAACTACGGCGTGACGATTCAGTTCCGTGACAGCGATATCCGTGACGCCGCGGTCTCTTATCTGACGAGCCGCCATCGCGACATGGTTATCTCAAGCCAGGGCGATAACAGCCTGCGCGCAGTGATGTCTGATGAGCGTCTGCGCGAAGCGCGTGAATATGCCGTTCAGCAGAACATTAACATCCTGCGTAACCGCGTGAACCAGCTGGGCGTAGCCGAGCCGCTGGTGCAGCGTCAGGGCGCTGACCGCATCGTGGTTGAGCTGCCGGGTATTCAGGATACCGCTCGCGCGAAAGAAATCCTCGGCGCGACCGCGACCCTGGAATTCCGTCTGGTTAACAGCTCTGTTGACCGTTCAGCCGCCGCGGCAGGCCGTGTTCCAGGCGATTCTGAAGTGAAGATGACCCGTGAAGGCCAGCCGGTTGTGCTGTACAAACGCGTTATCCTGACCGGTGACCATATTACCGATTCCACCTCCGGCGTTGATCAGTACAACATGCCGCAGGTGAATATTTCGCTCGACAGCGCGGGCGGTAATATCATGTCTAATTTCACCAAAGACAACATCCATAAACCGATGGCGACGCTCTTTGTGGAATATAAGGACAGCGGTAAGAAAGACGCCAACGGCCGCAGCATCCTGGTAAAACAGGAAGAAGTGATCAACGTTGCGACGATTCAGGCGCGTCTGGGTCAGAACTTCGTGATTACCGGCATCGACAACCCGAACGAAGCGCGTCAGCTTTCGCTGCTGCTGCGTGCGGGCGCGCTGATTGCGCCGATTCAGATTGTGGAAGAGCGCACCATCGGCCCGACGCTGGGTATGCAGAACATCACTCAGGGTCTGGAAGCATGTCTGGCGGGCCTCGCGGTCTCCATTCTGTTTATGATTCTGTTCTATAAGAAGTTCGGTCTTATCGCCACTACGGCGCTGCTGGCAAACCTGGTGCTTATCGTCGGCATTATGTCGCTGCTGCCGGGTGCGACGCTCACCATGCCGGGTATCGCGGGGATTGTGTTAACCCTTGCGGTCGCGGTGGATGCGAACGTGCTGATAAACGAGCGTATTAAAGAAGAGCTCAGCAACGGCCGTTCAGTGCAGCAGGCGATTGACGAAGGTTACCGTGGGGCGTTCAGCTCGATTTTCGACGCCAACGTCACGACGCTGATTAAGGTCATTATCCTGTACGCAGTGGGGACCGGCGCGATTAAAGGGTTTGCTATCACGACCGGTATCGGCGTGGCGACCTCCATGTTCACCGCTATTGTCGGTACCCGTGCCATTGTGAACCTGTTGTACGGCGGCAAACGCATCAACAAGCTGTCTATCTGAGGAGTGCGTTGTGGCACAGGAATATACTGTTGAACAATTGAACCACGGCCGCAAAGTCTATGACTTTATGCGCTGGGACTACTGGGCCTTCGCCATTTCCGGCCTGCTGCTTGTCGCCTCTATTGTGGTGATGGGCGTACGCGGGTTTAACTGGGGTCTCGATTTTACCGGCGGTACGGTTATCGAGATTGGCCTGGAAAAACCGGCGGATCTGGATGTAATGCGCGAGTCGCTGGTAAAAGCGGGCTTTGAAGAGCCGCTGCTGCAGAACTTCGGCAGCAGCCGCGACATCATGGTTCGTATGCCGCCTGCCCAGGGGGAAACCGGCGGTCAGGCACTCGGCACCAAAGTGGTGAACGTCATTAACCAGGCCACTGGCCAGAACGCGGCGGTAAAACGTATCGAGTTTGTCGGCCCGAGCGTAGGCGCTGACCTCGCTCAGGCGGGCGCGATGGCGCTGCTGGTTGCGCTGCTCTCCATTCTGGTTTACGTCGGGTTCCGCTTTGAGTGGCGTCTGGCGGCTGGTGTGGTTATCGCGCTGGCGCACGACGTCATTATCACCATGGGCGTGCTGTCGCTGTTCCGGATTGAGATTGACCTGACCATCATCGCCTCGCTGATGTCGGTTATTGGTTACTCGCTCAACGACAGCATCGTGGTTTCTGACCGTATTCGTGAGAACTTCCGCAAGATCCGCCGCGGAACGCCTTACGAAATCTTTAACGTGTCACTGACCCAGACGCTGCAAAGGACGTTAATCACATCCGGTACGACGCTTGTCGTGATCCTGATGCTTTATCTGTTCGGCGGCGCGATGCTGCAGGGCTTCTCGCTGACCATGCTTATCGGTGTCTCTATCGGTACGGCGTCGTCCATTTATGTCGCTTCCGCTCTGGCGCTGAAGCTTGGCATGAAGCGTGAACATCTGTTGCAGCAGAAGGTGGAAAAAGAGGGCGCGGATCAACCGTCTCTCCTGCCGTAATCGCGCAGCAACGTGATACGTTAATAAAACCGCAGGTTCAGGCCTGCGGTTTTTTTTCGCCTCGATAAGGGATAAAGAGGGCAGAAGAGGCGGTGTTCGTACATCTGTGGCGGTTAACTCCAGTGCGCGATAATCAACGCCCATAAAAAAGCCAGCAGAGGCTGGCTTTTTCACAGGTTCAGCGGGGTAAGGTTTAGAAGTTGTAACCTACCACTAGGTAACCGCCCCAACCCGTAGTGCGGGTGTTATAGTTAGTGAAGGCTAACTGCGCATCGTCATTCCACTGACCGCCGTTGTGCCAGTAACGCGCGACCACGGAGTAGTGCCAGTGATCGTAATTCAGCGCCAGAATATGGCTGGAGGCGATGGAATCGTTAGTGCGGGATTTCACGCCATTGAGCGCATAACCGCTCTTATCGCCGAGGTCTGAACCCCAGTCAAAGTTGGTGAAACCGATATAGCTCAGGTTGCCGCCCCACAGCTGGGTGATCGGCACGAAGTATTTCACTTTAAAGCGGTAGCCGTCCCACTCGTTCTGGTTTTCTGCACCGTAGTTCTGCCACTGGTATTTGGCATAAACGTTCAGGGAGAGGCTCATCGGCAGGCCAGTGTCGATATCGGTACCAAGACCCATATACCAGGTGCTCTGACGGCCAGAAGCGTTGCGGCCCATATCGTAGATATAGTTATTCGCGAAATACCACTCTTTGAACGGGCCAAACGCCAGGCTGGTGCCGGTCAGCTTATCGATAGAGAAGCGCGGTTCGATCTCCACAAACAGCGGGGAACCGTGGTTCCAGATCCCTTTAGCATCGGAGTTACCACCGAAAAAGACCGGGGCGTCCGCGTAACCGTAGAAATCAAACCAGTCTTTTTTGGCGAACGCTTCATATTCCAGATAGGTATCGTTGCGGATGGTCGGTCCGAAGCGTGTATGGTAGCTGCCCACCACGTTAACGCTCTGGTGCCACCAGTCGGAAACAAACTCACTATTGCTGGTTTCTGCCGCGCCGGCAGTAAAAGAGGTGGAGAGCGCCAGGGCTGCACCGGCAGCTAAAACAATTTTTTTCATAATAGAGCCACTGTTTTCAGGAAATCCCCATTTCTGGGTGGAGTAATGCTTTCGCGCAACGCGGATAAACCGCCGCCGCATAAATTGTGCTGCCTATTATAAGTATCCAGCCTCACAAAAATATGTGGCGTTTCACATTCTTGTCATGTACGTAATCGATTGCGTTCACGTTTGCGTACATCGGAACGCGGATTCTAGCGGCATAAGGGAACTAAGCCAACTCCTGTTACACCATTTTTGCGAAGCGGCAGGGAATAAATGAGGAATTTACGGCGCGAGAAAAGCAAGAAAAGCGAGCGGCGCGAATGTAACAAACTCCGCGCCACAGATGCTGAGGCACTCAGGGCGCGACGACGGCGTCACCGGCGATAAGCGGCTGGATATCATGCACGCGGATAAAGCCCAGTTGCTCTGGCGTGATGTCGGTCAGCGTCAGGTGAATGGAAACATCACTCGGCGCCAGCGTGCTGGCAGGTGCGCTGAACGGCTGGTTCTGCACGTTCACTTCCTGGTAATTGTCGGTTGTACCCTGTAACTTGCCCCATTCGACGGTGCCGGTAAAGGCGGGCAGCGCCTCACTGGATTCGCTCTGGATAAACAGCGTCGCCTGTGTGCCGTTCGCGTCCGCCGTGACGTTGCGTAGCGACATTTTCAGCATACCGAGCTGGCTGCTTAAGCGAGCGGGCGTGTTGGAGCCCGGCAGCAGATAAACACCGCTTTTCGATTTCACATTCAGTGCGTTCTGCTGCGTGATTTTGACAGTCTCCTGCTTGAGCTTCGTCATCTCCTGATTGAGCGTGCTGACATTCTGGTGCATCTGGCGTACTTCGCTCTGCGGGGCGCAGGCGCTTAAGGCCAGTGCGCTGGCGACGATAGACCATTTCAGATAACGTGTTGTCATTGTTCGCTTTTCCTGAAAGAGTGGCGGTCTTTTTATGGTAGAGCGTAACGGGGCATCCGGCATAGCGCCTTTGTCTCAAAAAGGTTGCGTCTTTGTAGTCCCGCCAGTTCAGGGTAAACTGTTGTTCAGTTAACTTTTTCAGTCAGGAAGCGCTATGCATTGCCCGTTCTGTTTCGCCGTTGACACTAAAGTGATCGATTCCCGCCTGGTGGGAGAAGGCTCCTCGGTGCGCCGCCGCCGCCAGTGCCTGGTGTGTAATGAACGTTTCACGACCTTTGAAGTCGCGGAACTGGTCATGCCGCGCGTGGTGAAAAGCAACGACGTGCGCGAGCCTTTTAATGAAGACAAACTGCGCAGCGGCATGCAGAAAGCGCTGGAAAAACGCCCGGTCAGCTCCGATGACGTGGAGATGGCCATCAACCATATCAAATCCCATCTGCGCGCGACCGGCGAGCGCGAGGTGCCGAGCAAACTTATCGGCAATCTGGTGATGGAGCAGCTTAAAAAGCTCGATAAAGTCGCCTATATCCGTTTTGCCTCGGTCTACCGCAGCTTTGAAGATATCCGCGAATTCGGCGAAGAGATCGCCCGCTTACAGGATTAACCGATGTCTGACGAATTTTACATGGCGCGCGCGCTTAAGCTCGCGGGCCAGGGACGTTTTACCACGCATCCGAATCCGCGCGTGGGCTGCGTGATTGTTAAAGATGGCGTAATCGTCGGCGAAGGCTTTCATCTGCGCGCCGGCGAGCCGCATGCCGAAGTGCATGCGCTGCGCATGGCAGGCGACAAGGCGCGCGGTGCTACCGCGTATGTCACGCTTGAACCCTGTAGCCACCACGGACGCACGCCGCCGTGCTGCGATGCGCTGATTAACGCGGGCGTCGCGCGCGTTGTCGCGGCAATGCAGGACCCGAACCCGCAGGTGGCGGGCCGGGGCCTGTACCGTCTTCAGCAGGCGGGCATTGAGGTCAGTCATGGCCTGATGATGAGCGAGGCCGAAGCGCTTAATAAAGGCTTTCTCAAGCGTATGCGCACCGGTTTTCCGTTTATTCAGCTCAAGCTCGGCGCGTCGCTTGACGGCCGCACGGCGATGGCGAGCGGCGAAAGCCAGTGGATAACCTCGCCGCAGGCGCGTCGCGACGTGCAGCGTCTGCGCGCCGAAAGCCATGCTATCCTCACTACCAGCGCCACGGTGCTGGCCGACGATCCGTCAATGACCGTGCGCTGGGATGAGCTCGGCGAAGAGACGCAGGCGGTATATCCACGTGAAAACCTGCGCCAGCCGTTGCGGATCGTGCTCGACCGCCAGAATCAGGTGACGCCCGCGCACAAGATTGTCAATCAGCCCGGCGAGACGTGGCTTGCCCGCGCCTGCCCGGACGACACCGTCTGGCCAGAGGGTGTCGAACAACTGCCGACGCCCGTGCATAACGGCAAGCTCGATCTGGTGTTGCTTATGATGCAGCTCGGCAAACGCCAGGTGAACAGCCTGTGGGTTGAAGCGGGCCCGCAGCTCGCCGGCGCGCTGCTTCAGGCTGGGCTGGTAGATGAGCTGATTGTTTATATGGCGCCGAAACTGCTCGGCAGCGAGGCCCGCGGGCTATTTGCGCTGCCAGGACTTGAGCGGCTCGCCGACGCGCCGCGCCTGGAATTTCGCGACGCCGTTCAGGTCGGCCCCGATTTGCGCCTGCGCCTGACGCTCGCCTGACTGGCGGGATGTAAAACGTAAGCAGTGCGCGAAAGAGTATGATAAAATCCGCCCCCCTGCGGGGGCTACATAACCCTAAGGTAAGAGTATGAACATTATTGAAGCTACCGTTGCTGCCCCGGACGCTCGCGTCGCCATCGCCATTGCGCGTTTCAACAACTTCATCAACGACAGTCTGCTGGAAGGCGCTATCGACGCCCTGAAACGCATTGGTCAGGTAAAAGATGAAAATATCACCGTCGTGTGGGTGCCGGGCGCTTACGAGCTGCCGCTGGCGGCTCAGGCGCTGGCGAAAACCGCAAAATATGACGCGGTGATTGCGCTCGGTACGGTGATTCGCGGCGGCACCGCGCATTTCGAATATGTTGCCGGCGGTGCCAGCAACGGTCTGGCCCACGTGGCGCAGCACAGCGAAATCCCGGTAGCTTTTGGCGTACTCACCACTGAAAGTATTGAACAAGCCATCGAACGCGCTGGCACTAAAGCCGGGAACAAGGGCGCCGAAGCGGCGCTGACCGCGCTTGAAATGATTAATGTCCTGAAGGCTATCCAGGCCTGATTTTTTTTGTAAGGGGAATTCCGTGAAACCTGCTGCTCGTCGCCGCGCCCGTGAGTGTGCCGTCCAGGCGCTTTACTCCTGGCAGTTGTCCCACAATGACATCGCCGATGTTGAATACCAGTTCCTGGCGGAACAGGATGTCAAAGATGTGGACGTGATGTATTTCCGCGAACTGCTTTCCGGGGTGGCGACCAACAGCGGCTATCTCGACGGCCTGATGAAGCCGTACCTGTCCCGTCAGCTCGAAGAGCTGGGCCAGGTGGAGAAAGCGGTGCTGCGCATCGCGCTGTTCGAACTCTCAAAACGTGATGATGTGCCGTACAAAGTGGCCATCAACGAAGCGATTGAGCTGGCGAAAGTCTTCGGTGCTGAAGACAGCCATAAGTTCGTCAACGGCGTGCTCGATAAAGCCGCGCCGCACATCCGCCCTAACAAAAAGTAATTTCCGCCTGCCATCGGCAGGCGAGACCTGACGCTCGTTTTCTTTTACCGTTCTGTGCTTAAGGCAGACGAAAAGCTGGCGATTGTCTACTATGGTCATCAATACGAAGAAACTACGGTTCTTCTTCTGCTTTCTGAGGCCGGGATCCCGGCCTTTTCTTCTTCTTATCTGTTGAGGCGTAACCTTATGTCATGCGGTGAGTTTTCCCTGATTGCACGTTACTTCGATCGGGTCAGAAGCTCTCGTCTTGATGTCGAGACCGGCATTGGCGACGACTGCGCGCTATTGACCGTGCCGGAGAAGCAAACCCTGGCTATCAGCACCGACACGCTGGTGTCGGGCATTCACTTTTTACCGGATATCGATCCGCGCGATCTCGGCTACAAGGCGCTGGCGGTGAATGTCAGCGATCTGGCGGCGATGGGCGCCGATCCGGCATGGCTGACGCTGGCGCTGACCCTGCCGGAGGTGAACGAACCCTGGCTTGAAGCGTTCAGCGACAGCCTCTTTGAACAGCTTAACTATTACGATATGCAGCTTATCGGCGGTGATACCACCCGCGGCCCGCTCTCCATGACGCTCGGCATTCACGGCTTTGTTCCCGCCGGACGGGCGCTGAAGCGCTCCGGCGCACGGCCTGGCGACTGGGTGTTTATCACCGGCACGCCGGGCGACAGCGCAGCCGGGCTCGCGATTTTGCAAAAGCGGCTTCACGTCGAAGATACCAGCGACGCAGGCTATCTGGTCAAACGCCATCTGCGCCCGACGCCGCGCGTGCTGCACGGTCAGGCACTGCGCGGGCTCGCCAGCGCCGCTATCGATCTCTCCGACGGGCTGATTTCCGATCTCGGGCATATCCTGAAGGCGAGCGACTGCGGCGCGCGCATTGAGCTTAACGATCTGCCTTACTCCGAAGCGCTCTCCCGCCATGTTGATCCGGAGCAGGCGCTGCGCTGGGCGTTGTCTGGCGGTGAGGATTATGAACTCTGCTTTACGGTATCGGAGCTTAATCGCGGCGCGCTGGAGGTGGCGGTGAGCCATCTTGGCGTGCCCGTAACCTGCATCGGCCAGCTGACCACGGCGTCGGAAGGCATGGTATTTTTACGCGATGGCGCGCCGGTAACGCTCGACTGGAAAGGATATGACCACTTCGAAACGCACATTTAATAAGGATGTTGCTAAAAGCCGCTTAAATTTACGCAATCCGTGGCATCTGCTCGCGACCGGGTTTGGCAGCGGCTTAAGCCCCTGGGTGCCGGGCACGATGGGGTCGCTTGCGGCGATCCCGTTCTGGTACCTAATGACTTTTTTACCCTGGCAGCTCTACTCGCTGGTGGTGATGTTTGGCATCAGCCTTGGCGTCTATCTCTGTCATCAGACCGCCAAAGATATGGGCGTACATGACCACGGCAGTATCGTCTGGGATGAGTTTATCGGCATGTGGATTACGCTGATGGCGCTGCCGACGAATGACTGGCAGTGGGTCGCCGCCGGGTTTGTGATTTTCCGTATTTTCGATATGTGGAAACCCTGGCCTATCCGCTGGTTTGACCGTAACGTTCACGGCGGTATGGGGATCATGGTGGATGATATCGTGGCGGGGATTATCTCGGCGGGGCTTCTCTACTGGATTGGGCATCACTGGCCCATCGGCCTGATTTAACGAAAACAGCCCTCTGCGACGAGGGCTGTTTTTTTACTGGCTTATTTAAAACCCACCACCGGGTGCGCTTTGTAAGGCGTCTCCAGCTCGGCCATCTCTTCAGGGGTGAGCGTTACGTCAACCGCCTCAATCAGCTCCTGCAACTGCTCTTCGCGCGAGGCGCCGATAATCGGTGCGACGACGCCGGGTTTGCTTAAAAGCCAGGCCAGCGCCACCTGAGCGCGGCTCACGCCTTTATCTTCGGCGATGAACGCCAGCCGTTCGGCTATTTTCGCGTCGTTCTCTTCGGTTTCGCTGTAGAGCGTTTTGCCGAACTCATCGGAAATCAGACGCGCCGTGGTTTCGCCCCACGGGCGGGTCAGACGCCCGCGCGCCAGCGGGCTCCACGGTATCACGGCCACGCCCTCGCGATAGCAGAGCGGCAGCATCTCCTGTTCTTCTTCGCGGTAAATCAGGTTGTAGTGGTTTTGCATGGTAACGAACGGCGCCCAGCCGTTCTCTTTTTGCAGCCGCAGCGCCTGTTCAAACTGGTGCGGATGCATTGACGACGCGCCGATGTAGCGCGCTTTACCCGCTTTCACCACTTCGTTCAGCGCTTCCAGCGTCTCTTCTATCGGCGTGTCGTAGTCCCAGCGGTGGATTTGCAGCAGGTCGACATAATCCATACCGAGGCGGCGCAGGCTGTCGTCAATCGAGCGCAGGATCAGCGGGCGGGAGAGCCCCTGCGGCAGGTCGCCGACCTGGTGATAAACTTTGGTGGCGACGACGACCTCTTCACGACGCGCGAAATCGCGCAGCGCGCGGCCAACAATCTCTTCGCTGCTGCCGTCGGAGTAGCTGTTGGCGGTGTCGAAGAAGTTAATGCCGCCGTCAATGGCGTGTTTGATGATAAGGCGGCTGCTTTCTTCGGGGAGAGTCCAGGCGTGATTACCGCGGTCCGGCTCGCCAAAAGTCATACAGCCCAGGCACAGACGGGAAACCTGAAGGTCGGTTTTTCCTAATTGCTTGTATTGCATGGTTCCGCTCCTGCTTTAGGGTCACAAAGGTTACCGTTAAGCATAGCAGGAGCGGAAACAGAGCAGGGGTCAGGCGAGCCAGTCCCGCACGCGTTGTTCGATGCCCGACGCGGTCAGGCCAATTTCGGCGCGCGCTTCGTCCTGCGTGCCCTGTGGAATGAAGTGATCCGGCAGGCCAATATTCAGCACCGGCACTGGTTTGCGCTTCGCCATCAGCACTTCGTTTACGCCGCTACCGGCACCACCCATCACGGCGTTTTCTTCGATGGTGACCAGCGCCTCGTGACGCCCGGCGAGCTCCATAATCAGCGCTTCATCAAGCGGCTTCACAAAACGCATATCCACAAGCGTGGCGTTAAGCGCTTCGGCGGCCTGCGTGGCCTCCGGCAGCAGCGTACCAAAGTTGAGCAGCGCTACTTTTTCACCGTGGCGTTTCACCACGCCTTTGCCGATGGGGAGTTTCTGGAGCGGCTCCAGCGTCACGCCAAGCGCGTTGCCGCGCGGATAGCGAACCGCGCTCGGGCCGTCGTTGTAGTGATAGCCGGTAAACAGCATCTGGCGGCACTCGTTTTCATCGCTCGGGGTCATGATAACCATGTCCGGGATGCAGCGCAGATAAGAGAGATCGAACGCGCCCTGGTGCGTCTGGCCGTCAGCGCCGACGATGCCCGCGCGATCGATAGCGAACAGCACCGGCAGCTTCTGGATAGCGACGTCGTGGATAACCTGGTCATACGCGCGTTGCAGGAACGTGGAGTAAATCGCAACGACCGGTTTATAGCCGCCAATCGCCAGCCCCGCCGCGAAGGTCACCGCGTGCTGCTCGGCGATCGCCACGTCGAAGTATTGCGCCGGATATTTGCGGGAGAACTCCACCATGCCGGAGCCTTCGCGCATGGCGGGCGTGATAGCCATCAGCTTGTCGTCTTTGGCCGCGGTTTCGCACAGCCAGTCACCAAAAATCTTCGAATAACTCGGCTGGCCGCCGCTGCTTTTTGGCAGCGTGCCGCTTTCCGGATCGAATTTCGGTACGGCGTGGAAGGTGATCGGATCTTTTTCCGCCGGCTCATAACCACGGCCTTTTTTGGTCATGATGTGCAGGAACTGCGGGCCTTTCAGATCACGCATGTTTTTGAGCGTATTCACCAGCCCCAGCACGTCGTGGCCATCCACCGGGCCGATATAGTTAAAGCCCAGCTCTTCAAACAGTGTGCCCGGCACGACCATGCCTTTGATGTGCTCTTCGGTACGCTTGAGCAGCTCTTTAATGGGCGGAACGTTAGAGAACACGCGCTTGCCGCCTTCGCGAAGCGTCGAATAGAGCTTGCCGGAAAGCAGCTGCGCCAGGTGGTTATTAAGCGCGCCCACGTTCTCGGAAATCGACATCTCGTTGTCGTTCAGGATAACCAGCATATCCGGGCGAATATCGCCCGCGTGGTTCATCGCCTCAAACGCCATCCCTGCGGTGATAGCGCCATCGCCAATCACGCAGACGGTGCGGCGATTTTTCTCTTCGCGCGCCGCGGCGACGGCGATGCCGATACCGGCGCTGATGGAGGTGGACGAATGGCCGACGCTCAATACGTCATATTCGCTCTCGCCGCGCCACGGGAACGGGTGCAGGCCGCCTTTCTGGCGGATAGTGCCGATGCGGTCCCGGCGGCCAGTCAGGATTTTATGCGGATACGCCTGATGACCCACGTCCCAGATAAGCTGGTCGAACGGCGTGTTATAGACGTAATGCAACGCCACGGTGAGTTCCACCGTGCCAAGCCCGGAGGCGAAGTGTCCGCTGGAGCGGCTTACGCTGTCGAGCAGGTAACGACGCAGCTCGTCGCACAGCTTCGGCAAACTCTCTTTTGGCAACAGGCGAAGCTCCGCAGTGGAGTCCACCAGCGCCAGGGTCGGGTATTTGGCAGTATCAAAACTCATCAGAGACTCATCGTGGTGTTATACGTTTATTTATCACGTTGGATTATGAAATTCGCTAACGCTTCCAGTGTCGCGGTATCCAGCGCTTGTGCTTTCAGCGGCGCCAGCGCCGCCAGGGCGTCATCGCACAGACTGCGCGCTTTCGCCTGGGCTTGCTCAAGACCCAGCAGGGCGGGGTAGGTGCTTTTGCCAAGTTGCTGATCGGCCCCCTGGCGTTTTCCAAGGGTTGCAGTATCGCCCACCACATCCAGAATGTCATCCTGTACCTGGAAGGCAAGGCCGATGCTGTCTGCATAGCTGTCGAGATAAACCAGCGCGTCGCGGCCTTTATCGCCCGCGCACAGCGCGCCCATTCGCACGGCGGCGCGAATAAGCGCGCCCGTTTTATGGCGATGAATACGCTCAAGCGCGTCGAGATCCACCTGCTGGCCTTCGGCTTCGAGATCGAGCGCCTGGCCGCCGCACATGCCCGCCACACCGCTGGCTTTCGCGAGCTCAGACACCATCGCGAGCCGGTCGCGCAGCGCCACGTTTTCCATCGGCGCGTCGCTTAAAATCGAAAACGCCAGCGTTTGCAGGGCGTCGCCCGCAAGAATAGCGCTCGCTTCGCCAAAGCGGATATGACAGGTCGGCTGTCCGCGACGCAGATCGTCATCGTCCATGGCGGGCAGATCGTCATGCATCAGCGAATAGGCGTGAATACACTCAATCGCTGCCGCCGGAGCATCCAGCGCGGTCGGGTTAACCCCAAACATCTCGCCAGTGGCGTACACCAGAAACGGGCGCAGGCGTTTACCGCCTAATAATGTGCCGTAGAGCATCGCCTCAACCAGTGGACTCTTCTGAAACGGCAGCTCGCCGATAAAGTGCTGTAACGCGCGATTGGCCCGCTCGGCCTGCGCCTGAAGCTGTTGACTGAAATCCATGTTTACTCGGCGTCCGGCGTGAAGGGGGTAAGAGGCGCGTCCTCATTCTGAGACAACAGGATCTGAACGCGCTGCTCAGCCTGCTGCAGTTTTACCTGGCCCTGGCGCGCGAGCTGCACGCCGCGCTCAAATTCATTCAGCGCTTCTTCCAGCGGCAGGTCGCCGCTTTCCAGACGGGTGACTATCTGCTCAAGCTCCGTCAGGGCCGTTTCGAAACTGGCCGGCTGTTCATTTTTCTTCGGCATAGTAAATATCTGACTCTATGGGTTAACGGTCATGTTAGCGACACTGCATGGTAGCGGAGACGCAAAGATTAGCAAATAACGCCTTGTGGGTTGGTAATAGGCGCAGTGACATCGCGATGATGATATACTGCCGGGCTCACGATGCAGGCGCGGTTCTGCCTGCTGTACCATTTTCTAAGCCCCGGTGGGCTTGCCAACGAATCATAGCCACCATGAAGTTTATCATTAAATTATTCCCGGAAATCACCATTAAAAGCCAGTCTGTGCGCTTGCGCTTTATAAAAATCCTGACCGGGAATATTCGTAACGTCCTGAAACACTACGATGAAAATCTTGCCGTGGTCCGCCACTGGGACCATATCGTGGTGCGTATTAAAGATGAAACTCAGCACGACGCGGTGCTTGACGCCCTGACCCGTATTCCCGGCATTCACCATGTGCTTGAGGTGGATGACGTCCCGTTCACGGACATGCATGACATTTTCGAGAAGACGCTCGCCAACTGGCGCGACCAGCTCGAAGGGAAAACGTTCTGCGTGCGCGTTAAGCGACGCGGTCAACATGAGTTTAGCTCGATTGAAGTGGAGCGCTACGTCGGCGGCGGTTTAAATCAGCATATTGAATCTGCCCGCGTCAAACTCAAACAGCCTGACGTGACCGTGAATCTTGAGATTGAAGATGACCGCCTGCTGCTTATCAAAGGCCGCTATGAAGGCATCGGCGGTTTCCCGATCGGCACTCAGGAAGATGTGCTGTCGCTGATCTCCGGCGGTTTCGATTCCGGCGTCTCCAGCTATATGCTGATGCGCCGCGGTTGCCGCGTGCACTACTGCTTCTTTAACCTGGGCGGCGCGGCGCACGAAATCGGCGTGCGTCAGGTCGCGCACTATCTGTGGAGCCGCTTTGGCAGCTCGCACCGCGTGCGTTTTGTGGCGATTAACTTTGAGCCGGTCGTCGGCGAAATCCTTGAAAAAGTGGACGATGGCCAGATGGGCGTGGTGCTCAAGCGTATGATGGTGCGTGCCGCCTCGAAAGTGGCGGAGCGCTACGGCGTGCAGGCGCTGGTCACCGGCGAAGCGCTGGGCCAGGTCTCCAGCCAGACGCTGACCAACCTGCGTCTTATCGATAATGTCTCCGATACGCTGGTGCTGCGCCCGCTTATCTCTTACGACAAAGAGCACATCATCGATATCGCCCGTAAAATCGGCACCGAAGATTTTGCCCGCACCATGCCGGAATATTGCGGCGTGATTTCAAAAAGCCCGACCGTGAAAGCCGTGAAAGGGAAAATCGAAGCCGAAGAGGCGAATTTCGATTTCTCTATCCTCGACCGCGTCGTGGCGGAAGCTACCAACGTGGATATCCGTGAAATCGCCGAGCAGACCGAACAGCAGGTAGTGGAAGTGGAAACCGTTAACGGTTTCGGCCCGAACGACGCGATTCTGGATATTCGCTCCGTCGATGAGCAGGATGAGAAACCGCTGGTGGTTGAAGGCGTTGAGGTCGTTTCGCTGCCGTTCTACAAGCTCAGCACGAAGTTTGGCGATCTCGATCAGAGCAAAACGTACCTGCTGTGGTGCGAGCGCGGCGTGATGAGCCGCCTGCAGGCGCTTTACCTGCTGGAGCAGGGCTTTAAGAACGTGAAAGTCTACCGTCCGTAACGTCATGGCGTTGCGCTGAGACAAAAATCCCCTCGACCGAGGGGATTTTTTTATATCCGTGGTTTAACGGGATAACGCTTAGTAATCGCGATAGCTGTAAATACCCGCGGCCAGCACCAGTTGTCCTGCCACCTCATGCGCTTTTTCGCGCCCGACCAGCAGATCGATAATCTTGAGCGCGAAATCAATCGCGGTGCCCGGCCCCTGGCTGGTGAGCAGATTGACGCGCGGATCCCAGACTACGCGCTTATCCTGCCACTGATCGTCCGGGATCGTCTCTTTCAGCGCCGGAAAGCCGGTCATATTACCAATCGGGAAGAGCTCGTGCGGCACCAGTACCGTGCCCGCCGCCGCGCAGATGGCCGCGACAATCCGCCCGGAGAGATGAAACTGACGCACCGTTTCGACCAGTAGCGGGCTGTCGCGAAACGCTTCGGCACCTTTCAGGCCGCCCGGCAGGACAATCACATCGAAATCGCCGTCGGCAACTTCCACCAGCGGCGCATCCGCCAGCAGCCGGACGCCGCGTGAGCAGGTGATCGTCAGATTGCCGTCGCTGGCGACGCTCGCGGTGGTGACGTTAATCCCGCCGCGCACCAGCAAATCGATGGTGGTGACCGCTTCGGTCTCTTCAGTGCCAGGGGCGAGGCATACCAGTGCCGATGCGCTCATACTCATTCTCCTTGCGTTTAATCTGTTCATACAGACGGCTGTTAACCGGCAGCGTCAGGCCATGCGCTCTGGCGCGGCGCAGCAGATAGCCGGTGATGTAATCAATCTCGGTGTGACGCTGCTGGCGGATATCCTGCAGCATCGAGGAAATATTGGCGGCGGTGCTCTCGATCACCTGATTGATGTAATAGAGCAGGCTATCCGGCGACGTATGGTGTCCTTCACGCTGCATCACCAGGGCGACTTCGGCGCAGATCTCGCGTACCTCGTCCTGGCGTGCGCGCAGGTCGCCGTTCGGGCAGTTATAGAGCGCCGTCAGTGGGTTAATCACGCAGTTGGCCGCGAGCTTTATCCAGCGCGAGGCATTGACGTTATCGTGCCACGCGACATCCGGCAGCGCCTGCTGAAGTACCTCCGCCAGCCGGGAGTCATCCTGCGCGCCGGGCGTAACCGGGCCAATGTGCGTAGTACCGCAGGCGACATGAATTACCTGATTGCCCTCGCGACGCGCCGCGTGGGTCGTCACGCCCGCCAGCAGCGGCTGTTGGACGGCGCGCAGCTCATCAAGCGTGCCCATGCCGTTATGCAGCAGCAGAATCGGGCTGGCGGCCGGTAGCCGGGTCGCCAGCGTGCTTACCGCATCTGAAACCTGCCAGGCTTTCAGCGTCACCAGCAACAGCTCACTTTCTGCCAGAAACCCAGTGTTGTTAGCCGTAAAGGTGTGCTGGAACACGCTACTGTCGGTTTCCAGCAGATTCACGCTGTATGACGATTGCGGCACCCGCAGCCATCCCTGCACCTCGTGACCTTGTTTATGCAGCGCGCTCATCCAGAGCTGGCCTAACGCGCCGCAGCCAAGCACGGTAATTTTCATGGTTCCTCCTCGCCCGCAACAGCGCCGGGCGTTATGTCATACGTCTATTATAACGTGAGCGCTTAGGCTTTCGCCTGCCGCCGGTTTCCGGGTTGTGTTATGCGCCTTTGCGGGTATTATGCAACGCACATACTGTGAGGGAGATAGAAAACATGCCATCTTTTGACATTGTCTCTGAGGTCGATATGCGCGAAGTGCAGAACGCGGTAGAGAACGCGACGCGCGAGCTCGAAACCCGTTTCGACTTTCGCAACGTGACCGCAAGCTTCGAGCTGAACGAAAAAAATCAGACCATCAAAGTGACGAGCGAATCTGATTTCCAGGTCAACCAGCTGCTGGATATCCTGCGCGCGAAGCTGTTGAAACGCGGCATCGAAGGCAGCTCTATCGAGGTGCCGGAAGAGTTCGATCACAGCGGAAAAACCTGGAGCGTGGAAGCGAAGCTCAAGCAGGGCATCGATTCCGCCATGGCGAAGAAGATCGTGAAGCTGATTAAAGACAGCAAGCTTAAAGTCCAGGCGCAGATCCAGGGCGAACAGGTTCGCGTCACCGGTAAAGCCCGCGACGATCTCCAGCAGACCATTGCGCTGGTGCGCGGCGGTAATCTCGGCCAGCCGTTCCAGTTCAACAATTTCCGCGACTAAGCGGTAAGTCGAACAGACGGCACAAAAAAGGGCGGATTTTCCGCCCTTTTTCTTTGCTGATGACTCAAGCGCCGAGCATTCGCTGCTCTATCTCGATGCGGTTCGTCACTTTGGTGTCGATTTTCAGATACGCGCTACGCTCATCGGCCACCACAATCGCCTCGCTGACGCCCGCGCTGTCGCGTAAACGCTGCGCCAGTGTTTCATCGGCAGTCACTTCAGGCGGAATTTCCACGCGTATGCTGCTGACATAGGGCGGCTCTTTCATCGTGGTGCTCACGAGCAGCCAGACGGTCGCCAGCAGCGCGCCCACCAGAAACACGGTTTGCGAGTCAAACAGGCCATCAACCCAGCCGCCGAGCGATCCGCCAATGGCCACGCCCAGAAACTGGCTGGTGGAGTAGACGCCCATCGCGGTGCCTTTATAGCCCGCCGGTGCCGCTTTACTGATAAGCGACGGCAGCAGCGCTTCCATCAGGTTGAACGCCACGAAGAAAAGCTGAACGCCGACGATAAGTTCCCAGAAGTGCGGGCCTGCGCCCCACAGCACGATTTCCGCAATCAGCAGCAGCGCCACGCAGAAGAGAAACACGCGTTTCATTTTGCGCTTCGCTTCGGCGTAGATGATAAACGGCACCACCGAGACAAACGAAATCAGCATCGTGCAGAGATAGACTTTCCAGTGCGCCGCCGCCGGAAAGCCTGCCGCTTCAAGCTGGCCGGGCAGCGCGACGAAGGTCGACATCAGCAAAATATGCAGACACATGATGCCGAAGTTAAGCTTCAGCAGCGTCGGCTCCGCCAGCACTTTACGAAAGCAGCCCTTCACCATGCCGGAATCGCGGTTCAGCACGTGATTGCTGCTGTCAGGCACGACCCAGAGCGTAATGATGATGCCTGCGGTGGCGAGCACTGCGATCATCCAGAACAGCGCATGCAGGCCGAGCGCGTGGGTGATAATCGGCCCGAGCACCATCGCGATGGCGAACGTGATGCCAAAGCTGACGCCAATAAACGCCATCGCTTTGGTGCGATTCTGTTCGCGGGTGAGATCGGAAAGTAGCGCCATCACGGCGGCGGCAATCGCGCCGGAGCCCTGCAGCGCACGCCCGAGAATAATGCCCCAGATGGAGTCTGTCAGCGCGGCGACCAGGCTGCCAATAACGAATATCGCCAGGCCCCCGACAATCAGCGGCTTGCGACCGATGCGGTCAGAGAGCAGGCCAAACGGTACCTGGAAAATCGCCTGCGCGAGGCCGTAAATACCGATGGCGAGGCCAATCAGCGCTTCGCTTGCGCCCTGTAGCGCCATTCCGTAAGTAGTAATGACCGGCAGTACCATAAACATACCGAGCATGCGCAAAGAAAAGACCGTCCCTAAACCCCATGTCGCGCGCAATTCGACTGGCGTCATTTTGTTATCGTTCATTACCACCTCAGATAAAAAGCAGGTCTTAGTGTAGTGCGAGGGCAGGGGAGGGTAAATGCCGGGTTATTTAGAAAATATTTCAAGGGTTAACTATTAATGCTGCCAATAAAACGAGCGCCAGATTGCAGCAATAAAAAAGGGTGCCGCAGCACCCTTTTTCGTATCGATGACTTACCAGACGTAAGTCAGCAGATTATGTGAATCCGGCACCATGAAATCGACGGACATCATCACGCTCAGCGAGGTGATAGCGACAATCGAGAACACAAACAGCTTACGCGCCCAGACTTTGTCGTTTTCAGCCTTATAGCCACGCAGGGCCATGCCAAGCCACCAGACGCTGACCGCTGCCGCCACCACCAGGTATTTATACCCGGCATAACCGCCCAGCGAGAGCATCAGGGTCGCCACGGCGAAGGCGATGATATAAAGGGTGATGTGGTTTTTCGCCACAGAGATCCCTTTAACCACCGGCAGCACCGGAATATTGGCGGCCTGATAATCCTTAAAGCGGAAGATAGCAATCGCATAGGAGTGCGGCATCTGCCACAGGCTGAAAATCGCAAGCAGGATCAACGCGCCGGTATCGAACTCGTTGGTCACCGCGCAGTAACCGATAACCGGCGGCGCGGCGCCCGACAGCGAGCCAATCAGCGTGCCATAGACCGAGTGGCGTTTCATGTAGAGGCTATAAACCCCGACGTACACCACAAAGCCCATGACCGCCAGCCACATCGCCAGCGGGTTCGCGCCGAACCAGAGCAGCATAAAGCCAGCAATACCCAGCAAGGTGGCGTACACCAGCGACATTTTCGGCGAAATCAGTCCCTTCACCAGCACACGGTTTTTCGTGCGCTCCATTTTGCGGTCAATATCACGGTCGATGTAGTTGTTGAACACACAACCGGACGCCACGACCAGCGACACCCCCACGAGGGTGAAAAGGAACAGGGGATAGTCGATGCTGCCTTTGGAAGCCAGCAGGAATCCCCCGATAACCGATATCAGGTTGCCGAAGATGATGCCTGGTTTCGTTACTTGCAGGTATTGCTTAATCATACTCGCCGCTCTTAGTGAACCATCATGTTGTAATTCAGGTTCCACATAATCCAGATAGAGCCTACCACTACTATCGCGATAATCAGCAACGTAAAGACAAAGGCTACCAGGTTCCAGCGCTCCTCAGAGGAGGCGTTCATGTGCAGGAAGCACACCAGGTGAACCAGAATCTGTACGACTGCGGTTGCCACGACCACACCCAGCAGGGTGCCGTGAGACGCGGAGCCGTTCATGACCATCCAGAACGGGATTACTGTCAGAATGACCGACAGGATAAACCCGATCAGGTACGTCTTGACGCCACCGTGGTGGGCGCCGTTGTGATCGGTTGAATGACTCATTACATCGCCCCCATCAGATAGACTACAGAGAACACACAGATCCACACGACATCCAGGAAGTGCCAGAACATGCTCAGGCACATCAGACGCGCGCGGTTATTGTGGGTCAGACCGCGGCGGGAGACGTGAATCATCATCACCACCATCCAGATAAGACCAGAGGTCACGTGGATACCGTGGGTGCCGACCAGGGTAAAGAACGCGGACAGGAAGCCGCTCTTATCCGGGCCGAAGCCTTCGGCGATCAGATGATGGAATTCATAGATTTCCATCGCCACGAACCCTGCGCCAAACAGGAAGGTCAGGGCGAGCCAGGACATCACCTGGCTCTGTTTGTTGTTGTTCATGGCGATCATCGCCATGCCATACGTGATGGAGGAGAACAACAGCAGGAAAGTTTCAACCAGCACAAACGGCAGTTCGAAAATGTCTTTCCCGGTCGGGCCCCCCGCCGTGCCGTTCACGAGAACGGCATAGGTGGCAAACAGACATGCAAAGAGAATGCAGTCGCTCATCAGGTAGATCCAGAAGCCAAAGACCTTATTGGCTCCTGCATCGTGGTGCCCATGCTCATGGCTGCCATGGGCAAGTTCGTGATTAATGCTCTCAGTTGACATTTTTCAGCCCTGCTTTGGTGATTTCTTCGAAGTGCTGGTTTTCCAGTTTCTCAACGGTGGCTACCGGTACGTAGTAATCCACGTCTTCATCGAAGCTCTTCGCAATCCAGGTAATAACGATACCCGCGAAGCCCACGATAGCCAGCCACCAGATGTGCCAGATCATCGCGAAGCCAAAGATGGTGCTGAACGCGCCAATGAAAATGCCTGCTGCGCTGTTCTTTGGCATATGAATTTCTTCATAGTGCGCCGGCTGCTTGTAAGCTTCACCTTTGTCTTTCATTTCCCAGAACGCGTCGCGCTCGTGGATTTCAGGCACTACTGCGAAGTTATAGAACGGCGGCGGAGAAGAGGTTGCCCACTCCAGCGTACGGCCGCCCCACGGGTCGCCAGTCAGGTCACGGTTCAGGTGACGGTCACGGATACTCACGTAGATCTGCAGGATGATGCACAGGATACCGCACGCGATCAGCAGCGCACCGATTTCCGCGACAATCATCAGCGGCTGGAACATCGGGTCGATGTTCTGGCTCACACGACGCGTCATACCCATGAAGCCCATGGCGTACAGCGGCATAAAGGTTACGAAGAAGCCGATGATCCAGAACCAGAACGCACGGATGCCCCAGGTTTCGTTCATCTTGTAGCCAAAGGCTTTCGGCCACCAGTAGCTCATCCCTGCGAAGCAACCAAATACCACGCCGCCGATGATGACGTTATGGAAGTGCGCAATCAGGAACAGGCTGTTGTGCAGTACGAAGTCTGCGCCCGGTACCGCCAGCAGAACGCCGGTCATACCACCGATGGAGAAGGTGATGATGAAGCCGATGGTCCACAGCATAGAGGAGTGGAACTGAATGCGGCCCTGATACATGGTAAACAGCCAGTTGAAGATCTTCACCCCGGTCGGGATGGCGATAATCATCGTGGTGATACCAAAGAAGGCGTTAACGTTCGCGCCACTACCCATGGTGAAGAAGTGGTGCAGCCACACGATGAACGACAGCACGGTAATCGCGATGGTCGCCCAAACGAGGGAGGTATAACCAAACAGACGTTTCTTCGAGAAGGTGGAGGTGATTTCAGAGAACACACCAAACACCGGCAGAACCAGGATGTACACTTCCGGATGGCCCCAGGCCCAGATCAGGTTCACGTACATCATCATGTTGCCACCCATATCGTTGGTAAAGAAATGGGTGCCCAGATAGCGGTCCAGGGTCAGCAACGCGATAGTGACGGTCAGGATCGGGAAGGAGACGATAATCAGGACGTTAGTACAAAGCGACGCCCAGGTGAATACCGGCATTTTGAACATGGTCATGCCCGGCGCACGCATCTTCAGGATGGTCACGAAGAAGTTGATACCGGTCAGTGTCGTACCAATACCGGAGAGCTGGAGACTCCAGATCCAGTAGTCCACCCCGACGCCCGGACTGTACTCAATACCCGAGAGCGGCGGATAAGCCACCCAACCGGTCTGAGCAAATTCGCCCACGCCCAGAGAGACGTTCACAAGAATTACCCCGACAACGGTGAACCAGAAGCTCAGGTTGTTCAGGAAGGGGAATGCCACGTCGCGCGCGCCGATCTGCAGCGGAACCACCAGGTTCATCAGACCGATAACGAACGGCATCGCCACGAAGAAGATCATGATAACGCCATGGGCGGTAAAGATCTGATCGTAGTGATGCGGCGGCAAGAACCCGGCTTCGCCGGAGGCCGCCAGCAATTGCTGGGTACGCATCATGATGGCGTCCGCGAAGCCGCGAACCAGCATCACGATAGCCACGAGGATATACATTACCCCCAGACGTTTGTGGTCCACAGACGTGAGCCACTCGTTCCACAGATAAGACCACTTACCGAAGTAAGTGATAGCTGCAACTAGCGCCAGACCCCCGACGATAATGGCAGCCACCGTAACCATGATAATTGGCTCATGGTACGGGATTGCATCCAGTGTAAGTTTTCCGAACATCGTATTATTCCTCGGCCCCTTAGTGAGAGGTTTCCGCGTGATTCATGTCCATGCCTTCCATGCCTTCGTGGGCGTTATGCTCCCCTTCAGACTGAGTCATATCCATGCTCTTCCCAGGTCCCATGAATTTGTTAATGACATCTTTAAACAAATCCGGTTTTACGCTGGAGAAGTATTCGACTTTGTTGTATTCGCTCGGGGCCGCCAGCTTGTCGTAGGTCGCCATATCGTTAATGGTTTTGCCAGACTGCTTCGCTTTGGCCACCCACTGGTTGAAGGTCTCGTTATCCGGCGTGGCGATTGCCTTGAACTTCATGCCGGAGAAACCTGCACCACTGTAGTTAGCAGAAATACCGTCGTAGGTGCCGGCTTCGTTCGCAATCAGGTGCAGTTTGGTCTGCATACCTGCCATTGCGTAGATCTGGCTACCCAGGCGCGGAATAAAGAAGGAGTTCATCACCGAGTTGGAGGTGATTTTGAATTCCACAGGCGTGTTCGCCGGGAACGCGATTTCATTGACCGTTGCGATACCCTGCTCCGGATAAATGAAGAACCACTTCCAGTCCATTGCGATAACTTCGATGGTCACCGGCTTCGCATCGTGATCCAGCGGACGGCTGGGTTCGAGCGAGTGCGTGGTTTTCCATGTCAGTACTGCAAGGAAAATGATGATAAGGATCGGGATGGTCCAGACAACAGCTTCAACTTTATTGGAGTGTGACCAGTTGGGGCTGTATTTTGCGTCCTTATTGGTTGCCCGATATTTCCAGGCGAAGCCAATAGCCATCAAGATGGCTGGAATCACGACAATCAACATCAGCCCGAGGGCGGTCAGTATCAGTGAACGTTGCTCCAGTCCAATCTGTCCTTTGGGGTTGAGAAGCGCAGCATCGCAGCCACTGAGTAAAACAGTGCCTGCGAATAATGACAGCAGTCCCAAACTTTTATTGTATTTCCTGAGTCTCATTTAACGACCTCAATTCAGGGGGATCTGGTGGCGGTTAAAGTGTGCCGGGCATTTTACGGGAAGGTTACATTACTGTAAACACGAATGGCGCACTGTCTGCGGGGTGTAACCGGGTTCTGTCGCTACCGTCACAGCCAATGCAACAAAATGTAAAATGTAAGCCATGACAGCCACATGGCAAGGGTTATAACAAAATCCTATGTAAAGTAAGGTCAAGACGGGAATTGAGTATATCGGGGAGAAAATAACATACAATAAATTAACAAGGCGGTTTCAAATGAGAAACAATAACGGCGCGGAAATAATTATTCCCGGTGCTGAATCGTTAAAAATAATGTCGCACAGAATGATAAACGAAATTATTTAAAGTCTCTGCTACCAAATTTCGATAAATATATCTAAGCAAATCAGATGCTATTTTATTGACCAGTAAATTGGAACACTTTCTTCGTTGTGCTTTTTTTCTGGCGATAAAAGCAACAAAAAAACAACAATTATTCAGGGTAAAGGATTGATACACATGGAAACAGCAACGCCGCTCGTCGGCATCGATCTGGGGACATCCAACAGCGCGGTGGCCTGGTTTAATGAAGGGCAGGCCACATTGATTGCCGATGGTCAGAAGCGCGTCCTCACGCCGTCGGTGGTCGGGCTGGATGACGACGGCCATTTGATTGTGGGCGAGGCGGCGAAAGCGCGGCTGGTGAGCCATCCGGCACTCACTCATGCGAGCTTCAAGCGCTACATGGGCACCGATAAAATCTTTGCGCTCGGCGAACACCGCTTTCGCGCCGAAGAGCTGTCTGCCTTAGTGCTTCGCAAGCTGAAAGCCGATGCGGAAGTGGCGCTTGGCTCTCCAGTTACCCGCGCGGTGATCACCGTGCCGGCCTGGTTTAACGATATCCAGCGTAAAGCGGTGAAAGCCGCCGGGCATCTGGCCGGGCTTACGGTTGAGCGGCTGGTGAATGAACCTACGGCGGCCTCGCTCGCCTACGGCCTTGCCGATAACCGCGAGCAAAAGTTTCTGGTTTTCGATCTGGGCGGCGGCACGTTTGACGTTTCCATCGTCGATATGTTTGAAGGCGTGATTGAAGTGCGCGCCAGTAGCGGCGACGCCAGGCTTGGCGGCGATGACTTTACCGACATCATCCGCCAGTGGATGCTCTCGCGTTATCCGCACTACCAGCCGTCCGGCGCGCAGGCAGAGGCGCAACTGGTGGAGGCGGCAGAAAGCCTCAAGCGGCAACTGACGCACCAGGCGCAGGCGACCGCCACGCTCAGCGCCGGTGGCGAGGAGATGACGTGGACGCTCGACAACGAGACTTTAACGGAGATCTGCCAGCCGCTGCTGGCGCGCCTCAAACAGCCGGTCATCCAGGCGCTGCGCGACGCCCGCTTTGATATCAGCGATCTGGACGATGTGATTCTGGTGGGCGGCGCCACGCGCATGCCGGTGGTGCGCCAGCTGGCCGCGCGTATGTTTGGCCGCTTCCCGCGCGCCGAACTCAACCCGGATGAAGTCGTCGCGCTCGGCGCGGGCATCCAGGCCGGGCTTGCCAGCCTTGACGCCGCGCTCGATGACATCGTGCTTACCGACGTCATGCCATACTCTCTTGGTATCGAAACGGCGCGCCGCAACGGCGAACGCTATGACAGCGGGTATTTTCTCCCCATTATTGAGCGCAACAGCTTTGTGCCGGTCAGCATGTTCCGCTCGATTTCCACTGTTTACGATAACCAGCGCCAGCTTGAGATCGCCGTGTTTCAGGGCGAAGCGCGCCGCGTCGCGGAAAATATTCTGCTCGATAAATTCACGCTTGATATTCCCCCGCGCCCGGCGGGCGAGGTAACGGTGGACGTGCGCTTTACCTATACCCTCGACGGCATTCTGGAAGTGGAGTGCAAAGTGGACGGCCAGGAGAGCGCGGCGTCGCTGGTGATTGAACGCGCCCCTGGCAGCCTTAGCCCGGAAGAGATCAAACAGCGTCTGGCACAGCTCGACGCCCTGAAAATTCACCCGCGTGACCGCACGGAGAACCGGCAACTGCTGGCGCAGGCGAGCCTGCGTTATGAGCAAACGCTCGGCGAAAGACGCCATCTTATCGATCACTACAGCGCGCAATTCGAGCAGGCGCTGGAGAGCCAGGATCTGCGTGAGATCGCGCTCGCGCGCCAGGCGCTGGAGCAGATCCTCGCGCAATTTGACGACGGATTACGCTAATGGACGCCTGGACGCTTCTTGGCCTTGAGCCAACAAAAGATAAAGGCGCGCTGCGCCGCGCGTGGGCAAAAATCGTTAAGCAACACCGCCCGGATCAGGATCCGCAAAAGTATCAGCAGTTACGCGAAGCCTATGAGGCGGCGCAGCGCTATCAGGAGTATGACGAGGAAGAAGAGGATGAAGAGGGTGATGATGAAGGCGTCATTACCTACCGCTTTACGCCGCAGACTTTGTTGACGCCGCAGGACGAGCCTCTGCCGCAGGCTGAAACCGTGACGCTGGCTGACTGGGATGCACAAACGCTTAACGAGCAGGCGCAGGCGCTCGCCACCTCGATTGTGGCTGACGAGATGGCGGGCTGTCAGCAATTAGAGACGTTTCTCGCAACCGGGCTGCCGGATGCGCTGGCGGCACGCCGTTATTTCAGCGAGCGGCTTGCCGATGCGCTCTCACAGGAGGAGTGGCTGACGCGCGGCATGCTGGAGCATGTGGGCAGAATTATGGGCTGGGAGCTGGATCACTACCGCAGCACGGCGCTGCCTGACGTGCTGGTTTGGGCGCTTGAAGCGCGTATCGCCACGACGGAAGAAGAGTACCGGATGGTCGTGGAGCGCGGCCAGCATCAGGCGAACTGGCTGTCGAAAGCCCGCTGGCGGTTGATCAGCGAACCGCAGGCGCCGCTGCCCTGGTGGGGGCGTTTCTGGCCCGGTTTTCTGGATGAGGCACGCCAGCGCGCGCGCGCGATGTGCAGCGAGCATCCGGGGATGTGGCAGCGTCTGAATCCGGTCATGATTGAGCTTTTATCTGCGCCTGGCTGGGCGCTGCCACTCTATACCTTTATGGCTGTGCTCTTCTGGGGCAGCGTGCTGGGTTTCCTTGCGATCGACCCGCAGGTGACGGCGGTGGATGTCGGTATCGTCGGCGCGATAGTGGTGGTTTACCTGTTTGGCATACCTTATCTCTGGAACCGCTATCCGGAAGGCAGTCGTCAGCGGATCGGCATTCGTGTCGGGTACGTGCTGTTATCCGTCGCGCTACTTGCCCATCCGGTGGGAGAGCTTGCGCGATATACCGTCGGGTTTTACCACAAAAACCATGAAATCACGCCGCTGCTCTATGTGGTCGTCATTATCGTGGCGGTGCTGGTGGTGTGTTTAAGGCCGCGAATGCGGGTCTGGTGGCGCTGGCCCATTGATATTATCTCCGGGCCGTTGGGGTTTCCTGTAAACCTTATCAGTCAGCTTCCGTGGATAATCAACCTGTTGTTGATTCCGTTCGGCAGCAAAGTCTATAGCGCGATAATAAGCAACATGATTACCTTACTACGCTTAGGGCTGTGAACGCGCAGAGCCCTTGCGCAGCGCCAGGTAATCCAGCAGGCAGCCGAGCACGATACCGGCAAGCGCCAGCGCTATGCCCGCTTCAAGCAGCGTGACGCCGAAGGTCAACGCGCTCAGACCGAGCGCGTGACTGATGATAATCAGCAGCCAGACGCCTGCCAGCACGCAGCCGAGCAGCAGCAGACGCAACGCAAACCGGTAGCCAGCCGGGTAGGCCTGGCGGCGCAAAAACTTGCCAGTATCGCCCATATATTCCAGCGTTCCCTTGCACAACTGTAAAAGCAGAAGGCCCGGCACGGCCGCCGCGACCGAGAAAAGATAAAACGTCGGCCAGCCGTAGGCTTCCACAAACCAGCCCGCGACCGGGCCGACATAGACGCGGCCCACGGCCGAGAGCGCAGAGAGCAGGGCGAACTGTGTGGCGGAGAACGACTTATTACAGAGCGTCATCAGCAGCGCGACGAACGCCGCGGTGCCCATGCCGCCGCACAGGTTTTCAAAAAAGACCGCACCGGCCATGCTCAGCAGATGTTTATCCGTCACCGACAGCAGCCAGTAACCCGCGTTTGAAACCGCCTGCAAAATCCCGAAAATCATCAACGCGCGAAACAGTGAGAGCCGCTGCATCAGCGCACCGCCGAAAAGCGCGCCAATGATAGTGGCGAGCAGCCCCAGCGTCTTGTTCACCATCCCCACCTGACCGGCGTCAAAGCCGACGCCGCGAATTAAAAAGGTGGTGGTGAGGCTCATGGCGAACGCGTCGCCAAGTTTATAAAGCACAATCAGCAGCAGAATAAGCCAGGCGTTATTGCGCCCGAAGAAATCGCGCAGAGGCGCGACCACCGCCTGCTCCAGCGTGCGTGGGGCGGGGATCGCCTCGTCCGGTTCGGGCGCAAGCCAGGTGGCGATAATGCAGGGGATCAGCAGCGCGGCCATCAGCCAGTACGTGGCCTGCCAGCCAAGCCAGCGGTCCGCTATCCAGAGTGCAAGACCGCCGGAGACAAGCATCGCCAGCCGGTAGCCCAGCACACTAATCGCAGCGCCCGTTCCACGTTCGTCCGCGGGCAGCACGTCCGTTTTCCAGGCATCAAACACGATATCCTGCGATGCCGAGCAGAACGCAATCAGCACCGCCAGCGCCGCCATCCAGCGCAGATGCGTTGAGGGCTCTAAAAAGCCCATCGCGGCGATGGCGATCAGTAATAACAGCTGTGTGATAAACAGCCAGCCGCGGCGTCTGCCGAGAAACGGCGGCGTATAGCGGTCCATCACCGGCGACCAGAGAAATTTAAAGACGTAAGCCTGACCGACGAGGGAGAAAAAGCCGATGGTTTTGAGATCGATATTCTCGACCGTCATCCAGGCCTGGAGCGTGCCGGAGGTGAGCGCCAGCGGGAGTCCAGAAGCGAAGCCGAGGATCAGTAAAATGGCGGATTTCGGCTGCTGGAAAAGACGTAAGTAAGAACTGTGCATGGGCGGCCGTAAAAAAAGCGGCCCGGCGAACCGGGCCTTTAACAACAAGGATGATTAACGCGCGTTCTGTTTGATGAACTCGTGAATGCTGGTGTCCTGCGCCATATCGGCGATGGTGTCGCTCAGCACGGAGTTAACGGCGTCGGCGATGTTTTTGTTGCTCGCCTGGAAAGCGCCTTCAACAGAATAGCTGGCGCGGTAGTTTTTGGTCATCTTATTGCCGGTCTTCGCGGTGGCGATGATAGAGATATCCGCTTTGGTGGCGATGTTGTAGCGCACGTTACCCTGCGAGACGTCAGCATAGAGCTGGTTGACGATAATTTGCAGATCCACCGCGCCGCTTGGGCCAATCATATAACCGCGGGAGGTCATCTGTTTTTCCAGCACTTCCTGGAGCAGGAAACGCAGATCGCGAGAGGCGGTCAGCGTTACCAGCTGGTTGTCGCGGGTGACTTTCGCGAGCGCCTGATCCTGACGCTGGTCAGCGCCGTTGATGCTGACGGTCACGCCCATCAGGCTCGGGTCTTGCTGCGGCAGGGTGATTTTCGGGGAGACTTCAATCGTCGTCGGCGGTGTGGCACATCCGGCCAGCATAAAGAGGGCGACGAGCGGGAAGAGTACTTTTTTTAACATGTTCAGGCTCTCAACGGTCCATGGGCAATAAAGAAGAAAATTCCCGCCATCATAGCATCGCCATGCGCGAGGGGAAGAGGCCAGTCGACTGAAAATAACGCAATGTCTTTTTTATGACCGTCGCCTGGCTTCGCACCGTAACAGATTCCCGTAAAACGGCGCGACCGGGCGCACAGCCTGCCATAAAGCGAAGCGGCTGCAAAAGTTAAAATTGTGTTGTTTTTTGACAATGGAAACGGTAAAAGCGGCTAACCTTTAAAGTGATGGCTGCCATCGCAGCGTGGTCGAGGAGAGTTTTATGATGATACGCGAGCAGATCGAAGAAAAACTGAAAGCAGCGTTTGAGCCTGTCTTTCTGGATGTAGTGGATGAAAGCTATCGTCATAACGTACCGGCAGGCTCTGAAAGCCATTTTAAAGTCGTGCTGGTCAGCGATCGCTTTGTAGGCGAGCGTTTTCTGAATCGTCACCGCCTCATCTACGGCATCCTTAGCGAAGAGCTGGCCTCGACGGTGCATGCGCTGGCGCTGCATACTTACACGCTTAAAGAGTGGGAAGGGCTACAGGATACGGTCCTGCCTTCTCCGGCCTGTCGGGGAGCCGGCACGCTGGCCTGATCAATCACAGTTGCAACGTCGGGAGCTTTTCCAGTATGTTGCGCCAGCGGTAAGAAAACGAAACGGCCTGCGTGGCCGTTTTTGTTTTGCCTGAATTTTGCACGGTATGTGCATTTTTCAGTCGTAATTTTGCCGGGAAGTGTGAAAAGTGCCGCAATGCCTCGGCTGGCTTTTCTCGACTCCCCAAGGGGATGCCGCTATAATGCTGCGTCTTATTTTTCGGAATGTCTTCGGGACGATTCTGGCGACAGGGATAGTGTTTCTGCTAAAGAAGACGTCCCGGTTCTGCGAAGCGAATACCATAGGGCTTCCAGAGTTGACCGAGCACTGTGATTTTTTGAGGTAACAAGATGCAAGTTTCAGTTGAAACCACTCAGGGCCTTGGGCGCCGTGTAACGATTACTATCGCTGCTGACAGCA
The DNA here is from genome assembly GCF_053627815.1 of Cronobacter sp. 153480017-3. Lineage (NCBI taxonomy): Bacteria > Pseudomonadati > Pseudomonadota > Gammaproteobacteria > Enterobacterales > Enterobacteriaceae > Cronobacter > Cronobacter sp. 153480017-3. The sequence continues at coordinate 174,377 of NZ_JBSEYN010000007.1, forward strand.
TCGAGAACGCTGTAAAAAGCGAGCTGGTCAACGTGGCAAAGAAAGTGCGTATCGACGGCTTTCGCAAAGGCAAAGTACCGATGAATGTTGTTGCTCAGCGTTATGGCGCTTCCGTGCGTCAGGATGTGCTGGGCGATCTGATGAGCCGTCACTTCGTTGACGCCATCATCAAAGAAAAAATCAATCCGGCTGGCGCGCCGAACTACGTTCCGGGCGAATACAAACTGGGCGAAGACTTCACCTACGCGGTAGAGTTCGAAGTGTACCCGGAAGTTGAGCTGAAAGGCTTGGAATCTATCGAAGTGGAAAAACCGGTTGTTGAAGTGACCGACGCTGACGTAGACACCATGCTGGACACCCTGCGCAAGCAGCAGGCGACCTGGAAAGACAAAGACGGCGCTGCTGATGCAGAAGACCGTGTGACCATCGACTTCACCGGTTCTGTAGACGGCGAAGAGTTCGAAGGCGGCAAAGCGACCGACTTCGTACTGGCGATGGGCCAGGGCCGCATGATCCCGGGCTTTGAAGAAGGCATTAAAGGCCACAAAGCGGGCGAAGAGTTCACCATCGACGTGACCTTCCCGGAAGAGTACCACGCAGAAAACCTGAAAGGTAAAGCGGCGAAATTCGTCATCAATCTGAAGAAAGTTGAAGAGCGCGAACTGCCGGAACTGACCGAAGAGTTCATCAAACGTTTCGGCGTTGAAGATGGTTCTGTTGCTGGTCTGCGTGCTGAAGTGCGTAAAAACATGGAGCGCGAACTGAAAGGCGCCGTGCGTAACCGCATCAAGTCTCAGGCTATCGAAGGTCTGGTGAACGCGAATAACATCGACGTTCCGGCTGCGCTGATTGACGGCGAAATCGACGTGCTGCGCCGTCAGGCTGCACAGCGTTTCGGCGGTAACGAGAAACAGGCTCTGGAACTGCCGCGCGAACTGTTCGAAGAACAGGCTAAACGCCGCGTTGTTGTTGGCCTGCTGCTGGGCGAAGTGATTCGTACCCACGAGCTGAAAGCTGACGAAGATCGCGTGAAAGCGCTGATCGAAGAGATGGCTTCCGCTTACGAAGATCCGTCAGAAGTAATCGAGTTCTACAGCAAGAACAACGAGCTGATGGACAACATGCGCAACGTGGCGCTGGAAGAGCAGGCGGTTGAAGCGGTACTGGCGAAAGCCAAAGTGACCGAAAAACCGACCTCTTTCAACGAACTGATGAACCAGCAGGCGTAAGCCCTTTCATCGTTTCACGACGAGGCACATGGGGCCCGTCACCGCAGGGTGACGGGCTTTTTTGTCACTTTTCCTACCCAAAAATGGCGGGTCAGGCGTGTTTCGGTGTTAGCGTAACAGCAAAAGATTGTTATGCTTGAAACAGGGCATCATTATCCCCATTAATGAAACAGTAAAAAGTGAACGACTGGCTGATAATCCGTCCGTAAGGTGTTTACCGGCAGGAGCATAGTCATCCTGTACGGTCTCAAGTAGAATCAGTGCAGCAGGTTACTCAGAATATTTATCCAGGAGACGGATATGTCATACAGTGACGAACGTGATCAATTTGCACCCCATATGGCTCTGGTGCCGATGGTTGTTGAACAGACCTCGCGCGGCGAGCGTTCTTACGATATTTTCTCCCGTCTGCTCAAGGAACGTATCATTTTTCTGACCGGCCAGGTCGAAGACCAGATGGCCAACCTGATTGTCGCGCAGATGCTGTTTCTGGAAGCGGAAAACCCAGAGAAAGACATCTATCTTTACATTAACTCGCCGGGTGGGGTAATTACCGCCGGGATGTCTATCTACGACACCATGCAGTTTATTCAGCCGGACGTCAGCACCATTTGTATGGGCCAGGCGGCGTCAATGGGCGCATTCCTGCTGACCGCGGGCACGAAAGGGAAACGTTTCTGCCTGCCCAACTCGCGCGTAATGATCCACCAGCCGCTGGGCGGCTACCAGGGGCAGGCGACGGATATCGAAATCCACGCCCGCGAAATCCTGAAAGTGAAAGCACGCATGAACGAACTGATGGCGCAACATACGGGCCAGCCTCTTGAACAAATCGAGAGAGACACCGAGCGCGACCGTTTCCTCTCTGCAGGTGAAGCAGTAGAGTATGGTCTGGTTGACTCCATCATGACCCACCGTAACTGACGCCCGCCACGCGAGGGCCGCTATACTCATTAAGAGGTGGTCCTCGGTATCCTGGCGGCAGGCGCTGGTATTGGCATGGCGTTGTCGCGTGCGGCACTAAGAACAGAAAAGAGGTTTTGACTCATGACAGATAAGCGCAAAGACAGCTCAGGCAAACTGTTGTACTGCTCTTTTTGCGGCAAAAGCCAGCATGAAGTGCGCAAGCTGATTGCCGGGCCGTCCGTGTATATCTGCGACGAGTGTGTCGATCTGTGTAACGACATTATTCGCGAAGAGATTAAAGAAGTGGCTCCGCACCGTGAACGCAGCGCTCTGCCGACGCCACATGAAATTCGTAGCCATCTTGACGATTACGTTATCGGTCAGGAAAAGGCCAAAAAGGTGCTGGCGGTTGCGGTCTATAACCACTACAAACGTCTGCGCAACGGCGACACGTCTAACGGCGTTGAGCTTGGCAAAAGTAACATACTGCTGATCGGCCCGACCGGTAGCGGTAAAACGCTGCTCGCCGAAACGCTGGCGCGCCTGCTGGATGTGCCGTTCACCATGGCTGACGCCACCACGCTGACCGAAGCCGGTTACGTGGGCGAGGACGTGGAAAACATCATTCAGAAACTGCTCCAGAAGTGCGACTACGACGTGCAGAAAGCGCAGCGCGGCATCGTGTATATCGATGAGATTGATAAAATCTCCCGGAAATCCGATAACCCGTCTATCACGCGTGACGTTTCTGGCGAAGGCGTCCAGCAGGCGCTGCTGAAGCTTATCGAAGGCACCGTGGCTGCCGTACCGCCGCAGGGCGGTCGCAAGCATCCGCAGCAGGAGTTCTTGCAGGTGGATACCTCCAAGATTCTCTTTATCTGCGGCGGCGCGTTCGCGGGCCTCGATAAAGTTATCGCGAACCGCGTAGAAACCGGCTCCGGCATTGGTTTTGGCGCGACGGTCAAAGGCAAATCGCAGAAAGCGACCGAAGGCGAACTGCTCTCTCAGGTGGAGCCGGAAGATCTGATCAAGTTTGGTCTGATCCCGGAATTCATCGGTCGTCTGCCGGTGGTTGCCACCCTGAACGAGCTGAGCGAAGACGCCCTGATCCAGATCCTGAAAGAGCCGAAAAACGCCCTGACCAAGCAGTATCAGGCGCTGTTCAATCTGGAAGGCGTGGAGCTTGAGTTCCGCGACGAAGCGCTGGAAGCCATCGCGAAGAAAGCGATGTCCCGTAAAACCGGCGCGCGTGGCCTGCGCTCTATCGTAGAAGCGGCGCTGCTGGAGACCATGTACGATCTGCCGTCTATGGAAGAAGTGGAAAAAGTGGTCATCGACGAGTCGGTGATTGCCGGCCAGAGCGAGCCGCTGCTGATTTACGGCAAGCCGGAAGCCCAGCAGGCATCCGGCGAATAATTCGCCCGTTCCGACAATCAGTTAACAATAAATGGGGGAAATATTCCCCCATTTATTTTTCCTGCTTCCGTGCCGTTGAATGTCCGGGAAACATCCCCATATACTGATTTACTTAATTGGTGATGCCGTGAAGTGCGTTCACATGCGCCCCATCACCAGGCGGAAACTAAACTAAGAGAGAGCTCTATGAATCCTGAGCGTTCTGAACGCATTGAAATCCCCGTATTGCCATTGCGCGATGTGGTGGTTTATCCGCACATGGTTATCCCTTTGTTTGTGGGACGGGAAAAGTCTATTCGTTGTCTTGAAGCCGCCATGGATAATGACAAAAAAGTCATGCTGGTGGCGCAGAAAGAAGCCTCAACGGATGAGCCGGGCGTGAACGATCTGTTTACCGTCGGTACCGTGGCGTCTATTTTGCAAATGCTGAAACTGCCGGACGGCACCGTCAAAGTGCTGGTCGAAGGTTTGCAGCGCGCGCGTATTACCACGCTTTCCGACAACGGCGACCATTTCGCGGCGAAAGCGGAATACCTCGAATCGCCGGCTATTGACGAGCGCGAGCAGGAAGTGCTGGTGCGCACCGCGATCAGCCAGTTCGAAGGCTACATCAAGCTGAACAAAAAAATCCCGCCAGAAGTGCTGACGTCGCTTAACAGCATTGACGATCCGGCGCGTCTTGCGGATACCATCGCCGCGCATATGCCGCTGAAGCTTAGCGATAAGCAGTCGGTGCTGGAAATGTCCGACATCAACGAGCGTCTGGAATACCTGATGGCGATGATGGAATCGGAAATCGACCTGCTGCAGGTTGAGAAACGCATTCGTAATCGCGTCAAAAAACAGATGGAAAAAAGCCAGCGCGAGTACTATCTGAACGAGCAAATGAAAGCCATTCAGAAAGAGCTCGGCGAAATGGACGACGCGCCGGACGAAAACGAAGCGCTGAAGCGTAAAATCGACGCGGCCAAAATGCCGAAAGAGGCAAAAGAGAAAGCCGAAGCCGAGCTGCAGAAGCTGAAAATGATGTCGCCGATGTCCGCCGAAGCGACCGTGGTACGCGGTTATATCGACTGGATGGTGCAGGTGCCGTGGAACGCGCGCAGCAAAGTCAAAAAAGACCTGCGTCAGGCCCAGGAAATCCTCGATACCGACCACTACGGCCTTGAGCGCGTCAAAGACCGCATTCTGGAATACCTCGCGGTTCAGAGCCGTGTTAACAAAATCAAAGGGCCGATCCTCTGCCTGGTCGGGCCGCCGGGGGTAGGTAAAACCTCGCTCGGTCAGTCCATCGCTAAAGCGACCGGCCGTAAATATGTCCGTATGGCGCTCGGCGGCGTGCGTGACGAAGCGGAAATCCGCGGTCACCGCCGTACTTACATCGGCTCCATGCCGGGTAAGCTGATTCAGAAAATGGCCAAAGTGGGCGTGAAAAACCCGCTGTTCCTGCTCGATGAGATCGACAAAATGTCGTCTGACATGCGTGGCGATCCGGCTTCCGCCCTGCTGGAAGTGCTCGATCCGGAACAGAACGTGGCCTTTAACGATCACTACCTGGAAGTGGATTACGACTTAAGCGACGTCATGTTCGTCGCGACGTCTAACTCCATGAACATTCCAGCGCCGCTGCTGGATCGTATGGAAGTGATCCGTCTGTCCGGTTACACCGAAGATGAAAAACTCAACATCGCGAAGCGTCACCTGCTGCCGAAGCAGATCGAGCGTAACGCGCTGAAAGAGAATGAGATTAACGTCGATGACAGCGCTATTATCGGCATCATCCGTTACTACACTCGCGAAGCGGGCGTGCGTAGCCTTGAGCGTGAAATCTCTAAACTGTGCCGTAAAGCGGTAAAACAGCTGCTGCTGGATAAATCGCTCAAACGCATCGAAATCACCGGTGAAAACCTGAAAGATTTCCTGGGTGTGCAGCGCTTCGACTATGGCCGCGCCGACAGCGAAAACCGCGTAGGGCAGGTGACGGGGCTTGCGTGGACGGAAGTGGGCGGCGATCTGCTGACCATCGAAACTGCGTGCGTGCCGGGCAAAGGCAAACTGACTTACACCGGTTCACTGGGTGAAGTGATGCAGGAATCTATCCAGGCGGCGTTAACGGTCGTTCGCGCGCGCGCTGAGAAGCTTGGCATCAACAGCGACTTCTACGAAAAACGTGATATTCACGTTCACGTGCCGGAAGGTGCCACGCCGAAAGATGGCCCGAGCGCCGGTATCGCGATGTGCACCGCGCTGGTCTCCTGCCTGACCGGCAACCCGGTGCGCGCCGATGTGGCGATGACCGGTGAAATCACGCTGCGTGGTCAGGTGCTGCCGATTGGCGGCCTGAAAGAGAAACTGCTGGCGGCGCACCGTGGCGGCATCAAAACCGTGCTGATCCCGGATGAAAACAAACGCGACCTGGAAGAGATTCCGGAGAACGTGATTGCCGATCTGGATATCCACCCGGTTAAGCGCATCGAAGAAGTGCTGACGCTGGCGCTGCAAAACGCGCCGTACGGCATGCAGGTCGCCACCGCAAAATAGTGACCTGACGCAAGCGCGCTGAGAAAAACAGGGCTGGTAAGTGCTTTCGTACTTGCCAGCCTTTTTTTGTATAGCTAATTTAGATTGCCGGTCTGGGGTGCCATCAACAACTCCTGTTGTAAGGGCATGTGAGGACTGTTATAACTGCTGCGCGGTCGCACCCTGAAGGATCCCGGTGCGATATAAAATATAAAGAGAGGAAGAGAAGAGTGAATAAATCTCAACTGATAGACAAAATTGCCGCAGGTGCCGATATTTCTAAAGCAGCGGCTGGACGTGCGTTAGATGCTTTGATTGATTCCGTGACTGAATCTCTGCAGTCCGGGGATGAAGTCGCGCTGGTTGGCTTTGGTACTTTTTCCGTTCGTGAACGCGCTGCCCGCACTGGCCGCAACCCACAGACGGGCAAGGAAATCACCATCGCGGCTGCGAAAGTTCCGGGTTTCCGTGCCGGTAAAGCGCTGAAAGACGCGGTTAACTGATCCTGTGGCTGGCGTCAGCACAGCCAGAGGATAAAAAAACAAGGCGCATCATAAGATGTGCCTTTTTTCTTTCTGGATGAGTAATCTGCGGATATGGGCTGACAACCGCCCCGGTTTCTTGTCACAATACGCCTTTGCGCGCAGCGGCCCAGCGGATGTCGCCATGTTTCTGTGCGAGTTCTACCTGTCATTCTACAGCGGAGTGTTGTTACACCATGATGGACAATTTACGCGCGGCGGCAAATCACGTCGTGCTCAAGATCATTCTGGGTTTGATTATCCTGTCATTCGTACTGACTGGCGTGAGTAACTACCTGATTGGCGGTAACAGCAACTATGCCGCGAAAGTTAACGACCAGGAAATCAGTCGGGCCCAGCTTGAAAACGCGGTCAACATCGAGCGCAACAACCTTGAGAGAAGACTGGGCGACCGTTTCTCTGAGCTCGCGTCCAATGAACAATATATGGCCGAGCTGCGCCAGCGCGCGCTGCAGGGGCTGATTGACGAAGCGCTGATTGATCAATACGCGCGTTCGCTGCATCTCAACATCAGCGATGAGCAGGTGCGCCAGTCGATTTTCAAAAACCCGGCGTTCCAGAGCGACGGTAAATTCGATAACGCGCGCTACAACGCTATTATCACCAGCATGGGCATGAGCGCCGATCAGTACGCGCAGGCGCTGCGTAATCAGCTCACGACTGACCAACTGGTCAGCGCCGTGATGGGCAGCGACTTCATTCTGCCGGGCGAAAGCGATCAATTTGCTGCGCTCTTTGCCCAGCAGCGCCAGGTTCGCACGGCGACCATCGCGGTCGATGCGCTGGCCCAGAAGCAGCAGGTTTCCGAACAGGAAATCAAAGACTACTACCAGCAGCACACCAATAATTTCCAGTCGCCTGAGCAGTTCCGCGTAAGCTATATCAAGCTTGACGCCGCAGCCCTCGCTGAGAACGCCAGCGAAGATGAAATCCAGGCGTACTACGACAAACATCAGGATGAATTTGGTCAGCCGCAGCGCAACCGCTACAGCCTGATCCAGACCAAAACCGAGGATGAAGCGAAAGCCATTCTCGCGCAGCTCAAACAGGGCGCGGATTTCGCAACGCTCGCCAAAGAGAAATCGGTTGATGTCATCACTGCCCGCAACGGCGGCGACATGGGCTGGCTGGAGCCGGGCACCACGCCGGATGAGTTCAAAAATGCCGGTCTGAAAGAGAAAGGCCAGCTTTCTGACGTTATCAAATCCTCCGTGGGCTTCCTGATTGTACGTCTTGACGACATCACGCCAGCCACCGTGAAGCCGCTTTCTGAAGTGCATAACGACATCAGTGCGAAAGTGAAGCAGGAGAAAGCGCTGGACGCCTTCTTCGCACTGCAGCGTAAAGTGAGCGATGCAGCGAACAATGATAACGAATCGCTGGCCAGCGCCGAGAAAGCCGCAGGCGTGAAAGCGGTGGAAACCGGCTGGTTCAGCCGTGATGCAGTGCCTGCCGAGATTAACTTTAAGCCGGTGGCCGACGCCGTGTTTGGCGGCAATCTGCTCGGCGAGAACGGCACGCCGGGCAGTAATTCAGACATCATCACCGTTGATGGCGATCGTGCGTTCGTGCTGCGTATTACCGATCACAAACCGCAGGCGGAAAAACCGCTGGCAGAGGTGAAAGATCAGGTGACGGCGCTGGTGAAACACCAGAAGGCGCTGAAAGCGGCAAATGAAGAAGCGCAAAATCTGCTGAGTGCGCTGAAAGCGGGCAAAGGTGACGAGGCGCTGAAAGCGGCAGGCATTGCTTTCAGCCCGGTGAAAACCTTTGAGCGCACCACGCAGGATACGCTGACGCAGCCGGTGTTCGCTCTGCCGCTGCCAGCCAAAGATAAACCGAGCTACGGCATCGGCAACGACATGCAGGGCAACGTGGTTCTGCTGGCGCTCGATGAAGTGCGTAGCGGCACCATGCCGGATGCTCAGAAGAAAGCGATGGCGCAGCGTCTGACTCAGAACAATGCGGAAATTGCCTTCGACGCGCTGCTGAAAGGCCTGCGTAAAGACGCCAAAATCAAACTTGGCGACGCGGGCGCACCGCCGCAGCAATAACGAGACGTCTCGCACCATTTCTGCAACTCACTGCAAATACCAAAGGCCGCTTTCGCGGCCTTTTCCATTTCTGAAATCTGACATTTGAGCCTGTTTTTCTCTCCGCTTAAGGTGGCGAGGCTGTTAACAAACAAGGAGAACACAGCATGAAACGTGGAATCAAAGCCTTATGTCTCGCCGTCGCGCTGGCTGGCGGCACTTTTTGCACCGCAGCTATCGCGGCACCATCAGCAGGAAAAGCCCAGGCGGAGCCGGTAAAAGAAAAAACCGCCGCCACTACGCCACAGGCGAAGCCGGAAACCATGGCGGATGCGCCAGAAGAAACCGTTAGCATTAACACCGCGACGGCGGATGAACTGGCACAGGCGATGAACGGCGTGGGTAAAAAGAAAGCGCAGTCTATCGTCAGCTATCGCGAAGAGTATGGTCCGTTTAAGTCTATCGAGGATTTAAAACAGGTGCCTGGTATGGGGAATTCGCTCGTCGAACGTAATCTTTCCCGGATCCGCCTCTAATCGTTAGTCATCCACGCTTGCAGAGTTGAAAAACTTTGCCAGACTAAAGAGGTCATACCAGTGGTGTGACCTCTGTTTTTATATCACTCTGTATCCCTTACAAAAAGAAAAGGTTCAAGCGCTATGCAGACTCAAATCAAAGTGCGCGGGTATCACATGGATGTTTATCAGCACGTGAACAATGCGCGTTATCTGGAATTTCTTGAAGAAGCCCGCTGGGATGGGCTGGAAAACGACGAAAGCTTCAAATGGATGATGGCGAACAACATCGCGTTTATCGTCGCCAACATCAATATCAACTACCGTCGGCCCGCCGTGCTTGGCGATCTGTTGACGGTAACGAGCCAGGTGAATCAGCTTAACGGTAAAAGCGGGGTCTTAAGCCAGGTCATTACGCTTGAGCCGGAAGGCGAAGTGGTCGCCGATGCGCTGATCACTTTCGTATGTATCGATCTGAAAACGCAGAAAGCCTTACCGATTGAGGGCGAGTTGCGTGAAAAACTGGAAAAAATCACAGGGTAAATTCTGCAAAAGTGGCGCGTGTGCTGGCAATCATGGATTTATCACCGCACAGGGTGAACAATCCGGTAGATGTTAACAGCCCACAAGCGTCGCGAAAAAACGCCTTCAAAATCAACAGGGCAGCCGTTCTTTAACAAGATGGGTTGTTGTAAAAATGTTGGTAGGATGTGGAAGGCGAAAAAATGCCATTCAGTACAAAGGGTTACTTTTAGTCTGTTCCCCGCGCGAGCGGGGATAAACCGTTTTCGAAGATGGCATTATCCAGGTGGGTAGCCTGTTCCCCGCGCGAGCGGGGATAAACCGAGCGCAATCAACAGGCCAATTTCCGTTCGCGTCTGTTCCCCGCGCGAGCGGGGATAAACCGCTAACTGCTCAGGACGCGCTAAACGCTATCCACTGTTCCCCGCGCGAGCGGGGATAAACCGTGAGCAATATCGCTCATAACCAAGACAGGAGACTGTTCCCCGCGCGAGCGGGGATAAACCGTAATACCGCCGATTCGATCCACTCCGGCTTCCCTGTTCCCCGCGCGAGCGGGGATAAACCGTAGACCCTCGCACGGTTCGTCATTATCTCTCACTGTTCCCCGCGCGAGCGGGGATAAACCGAGCATCTTTTAAAGAGGTCTTTATGGGCCACACTGTTCCCCGCGCGAGCGGGGATAAACCGATTTGGTTCGGCCTGAACGATATACCGGTGAGCTGTTCCCCGCGCGAGCGGGGATAAACCGGCGACGCGCTGTTAACGCGCTGCCGGAACATGCTGTTCCCCGCGCGAGCGGGGATAAACCGTGTTTCCTGAATATACGCCGTTACCGCCACGCCTGTTCCCCGCGCGAGCGGGGATAAACCGTCCTTGCGTGGTAGCCTGACCATCCGGCAGCGCCGTTCCCCGCGCGAGCGGGGATAAACCGCGTCGGTGGCGGGGGTTTCATTCAGTACGCGGCCGTTCCCCGCGCGAGCGGGGATAAACCGCGCGACTATACGAACATCATTGACCGTCTCACCTGTTCCCCGCGCGAGCGGGGATAAGCCGTTCTGATGGCCGTCATGATTGAGGGCAGCGCCCTGTTCCCCGCGCGAGCGGGGATAAACCGAGAAGGACACGCACCTGCAGAGCGAGCTGGGCCTGTTCCCCGCGCGAGCGGGGATAAACCGATTATTGGCTGGCGTTCTGACGTGTCAGAGAACTGTTCCCCGCACGAGCGGGGATAAACCGCTGGTGGTGTTGCCGCTATTTATCTGGACACCCTGTTCCCCGCGCGAGCGGGGACAAACCGAACGCTGACCTGGCGAACACGCTGCAAAATCTCCGTTTCCCACCAGCCGTAATAAACCGCCCAGGCTCTTCGCGTCTGTCACTCGCCGCCCCCTTTCCCGCCACATTCTTCAGTAACGTTTATACTTCAAAGCCCTTGTTAAATTTTGAACACTGCGCAACGAAGGAGAGGCTATGCGAGTACACCATCTCAACTGCGGTTGTATGTGTCCTTTGGGCGGTGCGCTGTACGATGGCTTCAGTAAAGGGCTGCACGCGCACCTCATCTGCCACTGCCTGCTGATTGAAACCGACCATCACGGGCTGGTGCTGGTGGATACCGGCTTTGGCTGTGACGATATGCGCCATCCGCGCCGCCGTTTACCACTCTTTTTCCGGGCGCTGAATAATATCCAGTACCGGGAATCATTAACGGCGCTGCACAATATTAAAGCGCTCGGCTTTAAGCCGGAGGACGTCCGACACATTGTGCTGACGCATCTGGATTTCGATCATGCCGGCGGGCTGAGCGATTTCCCGCAGGCGCAGGTGCATCTGATGCAGCGTGAAATGACGGCTGCAGAAGGGCGCGGCACGTGGCTTGACAGCGCGCGCTATCGTCCGGGGCAATGGGGAAATCGTTCCGGCTGGCATGGCTATCATCCACATGGCGAGGCGTGGTTTGGTTTCAGCGCGGTGCGCGCGCTCGATGGTTTGCCGCCGGATATCCTGTTAATCCCGCTGCCGGGGCATACGGAAGGGCACGCAGGTGTGGCGATTGATACGCCGCAGGGCTGGTTACTGCACGGCGGCGATGCGTGGTTCTATCGCGATGAAATGGCGGCAGACCCACACTGTACGCCGGGCCTGCGCTTTTATCAGTGGATGATGCAAAAAGATAAAGCCGCGAGGCTTGCGAACCAGAAGCGCCTTCGGCTTCTGGCCGCTGACGCCAGCGCGGGCGTGACCCTGTTTTGCAGCCACGACGCCCGCGAGTTTGAACGGTTAAGCGGGAAAAACCTGGCTATTTAAGCCCGGTTTTCTGTTTCATGGCGGCCATAATGGCAGGCTTATCGGCCTCATACTGGCTAAGGCCGTTGGCGCGCAGGTGGCAGGCCGCGCATTCGCCGCAGCCATCACCCTGAATGCCGTTATAGCAGGTAAGGGTCTGGTGGCGGATGACATCAAGCTTGCCCCAGTAATCGGCGAGCGCCCAGGTTTCGGCTTTGTTAAGCCACATCAGCGGCGTTTCAAAACGCACGTCGCGCGCCATGCCGAGCGCAACGGCATGATTCAGCGCTTTGACAAATTCATCGCGGCAATCCGGATAGCCGGAAAAATCGGTCTCGCACACGCCGGTAATCACCGCCTCCGCCTGCACCTGATACGCGTAAATCGAGGCCAGCGTCAGGAAGAGAATATTGCGGCCAGGCACAAAAGTGCTCGGCAGGCCTTCGGCGTCAGGATCGTAATCCGGCACCGGGATGCTGTCGCGCGTCAGGCTGCTGACCGCGAGTTCGTTAAGCAGCGTCACATCCAGCACTTTATGCGCCCGCGCGCCCAGCGATGCGGCAAGGGCGCTGGCGACATCAATCTCCGCACGATGGCGCTGGCCGTAATCGAACGTGACGCAATGCACTTCATCATATTGATGTAACGCCTGAATCAGGCAGGTGGTGGAGTCCTGGCCTCCGCTGAAGACCACAACGGCACGTTTCATAAAGCCCCTGTCATTGAGTAGCAAAACCGTTATGGTAGCGCCGCACCGTCGCGTCCACCAGCTTCTTGCGGCGGCGGCAGCCACGCGCGGCTAAAATCAAACCAGCCGAGCGCGTTCAGTTCGATGCCGTTCACGCCCGGCGGCGCGCTTATCTGGTAACGATAATTAAAGAGCGGAGTGATAACGGCGTCGTGCATCAGCGTCTGCCATACTTCGCGCAGCGCCGCGTGACGGCTCTGTTCATCAGGGTGGCTTTGCACCGCGTCAAGAGTGGCTTCCAGATGCGCCCGCTGTGGGCCTGTTAACAGATGCCGCCAGAGCGGATCGCAGCGCAGCCACTGCTCCAGCGTATATTCCGGCGCTTCGCCAATCAGCCTGTCACCCATGACGATATCCGCCTGCGCCAGTTGCGTACAGCCGTCCCAGTTTTTCGCGTTATGAAAATGCAGCGTGAGCGTGCATCCACGCTGTGCCAGCTCATGCTGAAGCTGGCGTGCCATTACCGGCAATTCCACCGGCAGATGATAGACCAGCGTCAGCGAGGGCGGCAGCGGTGGCGGAGGCTCGTCGGGCCATTGCGGCAGATGCCAGCCCGGTAGCAGTTCACTGCTTGGCGTAATCAGATGCTCATCAAGCGGCAGGGAATCTATCATGCCACTGCGGTGAACCCGTTGCATCAGCCAGCGCGCCTGCGCGTGTGAGAGCCGTCCGTTTTGCCGGATGCCGAGATAACAGAACCCGAGGCTGATGCTGTTGCTGACGGGGCGCAGATGTACGAGTTCTTCCTGCTGCCCGATGGCTATCTGCACCGGATGACGGCAACTGGTGCCGAGCGCGCTGTCGAAGAGTCCGGGCGTTATCCAGTATTCAACCGCGTTCAGCAACGGATGCCCGAGATGACAGCGATCGTGGCTTTCAATGCGCACCAGCTCAGGCGTAAACGTGGCGAGCCGGAATGGCCCGCTGCCGATCGTTGTGTCATCCGGATGCGCCAGATAACAGCCGTGACTGGCAAGACGCCACGCGAGCCAGTGATCCGGGCGCGTGAGTTCAAAACGCAGGCAGTGCTTATGCTCCACCGTAATCTCTCTGACACTCGCGAAAAGCTGGCGCAGCGTCTCCAGCTCAAGCAGTTGTTGCAGCCGCTGGCGGAGTTGCCAGGCGTCTACCGGCTCGTGATTGTGCCAGTGCAGGGTAGGGCGCAGATAAAACCACCAGCTGAGCCCGTCCGGCGAAACGCGCCAGTGGTGCGCCATATCGCCTTCCGGGCGCGCGGTGTCGGGGTTAAAGCGCGTCAGGCCGCTGAAAATCTGGCGGGCGAGATGCTGCTCGGCGCGGCCGGGCAAAAAGCCGGGCTTGAGCGGCTCCAGCGGGCGATAGTAGGGAATGCGCAGCGTCGGCGTGTCGTTATGCCACTGGCCGCCCAGAAACGGATGCAGTAACTGGCGCAGTTGCCCGGACGCCAGCTGTGCGAGCGCCAGCGCATTATGCGTCTGCCCCTGGCTTAACACCGTTTCCATCATGCCGGCGCGCACGGTGTGCGGCGATACCAGAAAGATCAGCTCGCCCCGCTTGCCGCGGCCCGACTGCGCGCGCCAGCGCAGCCAGCCGTGCTGTTCAAGCTGGCGAAGCAGCGTGCGTATGTGGCGTTCACTGCAAAAACAACGCGCGGCGAGCTCGCTGATAGTCACGGCCTGCGGCGCGCCCTCGGAAGGCTGCCACAAACGCTGAAATTGATTAAGCCGATTCAGAAGGCGCATATAAACCCGGAACGATTTTTCCTAACTCTTCACTATTAGTTCCGTATATGCCAGGCAATACTGCAAGTCAACCGACAGAGGGAGACGAACCATGGCGCGACTGGCTGCTTTTGATATGGATGGCACGCTGCTGATGCCTGACCATCAGCTTGGTGAAGCCACACAGATGGCGCTGCACCGTTTGCATCAGCGCGGCGTGACGCTGGCGTTTGCAACCGGTCGCCATTTGCTGGAAATGCGACAGATGCTGCAAAAAATCGCGCTGGAGGCGTTCCTCATTACCGGCAACGGTACGCGTATTCATGCGCCGTCGGGCGAGCTACTGTTCGCTGAAGATTTATCGCCGCAGGTAGCGGAAGCCGTGCTGCATGGCCACTGGGATACATCAGCCAGTCTGCACGTGTTTAACGACAGCGGCTGGCTGACGGATAACGACGATCCGGCGCTGCTGGACGCGCACGCCTGGAGCGGGTTTCGCTATCAGCTCACCGATCTGAAGCGGCTTCCCGCCCATCAGGTGACGAAAATCTGCTTTGTTGCCGATCACGACGCGCTGTGTGAGCTGCGCGTTAAGCTTTCTCAGGCGCTTGGTTCGCAGGCACATATTTGTTTTTCCGCGCTCGACTGTCTGGAGGTGCTGCCGCCGGGATGTAATAAAGGCGCGGCGCTGCAGGCGTTGAGCCAGCATCTGGGTATTACGATGGCGGATTGTATGGCGTTCGGTGACGCCATGAACGACCGCGAAATGTTATCGCTGGCAGGGAAGGGGCTGATTATGGGCAACGCGATGCCGCAGCTTCTGGCAGAGCTCCCGCATCTGCCAGTGATCGGGCACTGCAGCAGACAGGCGGTCGCCCACTATTTGACGCATTGGCTGGACAATCCACACCTTGATTATTCCCCCGAATGATGAGGCATTCCAGCAAGCCGGGGTAAACCCCGGCTTTTTTTATTTCCCACCGCTGATAGTGACCGTCAGCTTCATCAGTGAATAGTTGAAGAGATCCGGCGGCATGGTATCCGGGTTATAGAGATCGCCTGCGAAGCAGTAAACCTCCATCACACCGCCCCGTTTACCGAGCTCCAGCGCCTGCTGGAAGATATACGGCAGGTTTTCGTCATAGGTGACCGGCACATTGGCGTTATTGTTGATCACGCGGCCTTCATACGTTGCCTCTTTAAACGTGACGTTAACGGTCTCGCCCGGCGCGATGGCTTTTTTGCCAGCCTTCGCCTGCACAAAGAACAGCGATTTATTACGCTTGAGCAGTTTTTTCTTCGCGGTGGCTTTTTCAAGCTGATCAATACCCGCCTGATACTTTTTCTCTTCGCGGCTGGAAAGCTCTTTCAGCATCGACTCATGCAGCGACAGCAGCGTTTTTGGCTCGACCGCGACGTTTTGCGCCAGGCCGTCTTTAATGCCTGCCAGCAGGATGGGGAGATTGGTTTTAATGCCAAGATCAGCCATCTGATCCATGCTCTTTTGCACCAGCCTTGAGAACATCACGCCGTTCGCATAGGACTGCTTATTGGCTTTATCCTTAAGCGCCGCGGCGTTGACTTCCGGTTCCGCTTTCGTCGCCGCCACTGTTTGCACCTGCGTTGCCGCGTCGGCTTTCAGTTTTTCTGCCTGCGCCAGCAGCTCCGCTTTTTCTTTCTCGGCCTGCGCTTTTTGCGCCGTGTTTTCCGCACTCAGGCTGGCCAGTTTGGCGTTAAGTTCTTCATTCACGCGTTTAAGCGTATCCAGCTCAGCCTGTGTTTTTTGCTGGCTGGTGGCGGAGGCGGTAGTCAGCGCTTTGGTCGACTGTGCCTCTTCTTTCAGCGCGAGCAGCGCTTTATCCGACTGCTGTAAACGGTTCTC
This sequence comes from Cronobacter sp. 153480017-3, assembly GCF_053627815.1. Taxonomy (NCBI): domain Bacteria; kingdom Pseudomonadati; phylum Pseudomonadota; class Gammaproteobacteria; order Enterobacterales; family Enterobacteriaceae; genus Cronobacter; species Cronobacter sp. 153480017-3. Next base: position 190,679 of record NZ_JBSEYN010000007.1, read on the forward strand.
TTTTTCTGCCAGCGACTGCTTCAGCGTAGCGATATCTGCCTGGGCGGCAGCAAGCTGCTGAGTGAGCGCTTCTTTTGCCGCGCCAATCTGCGCGGCCTGCTGTTGCTGACTCTGCAGCGCCTGCGCTTTTTCGCTCTGGCTGCCTTTCAGGCTGGCAAGCTCTGAGGCAAGGGCCGCGACTTTTTCCTGCGAGGTGGCGGCAAGCGTTGTCGAGGCGTTGAGTTTTTCCGTAAGAGCGGCGATCTGCGCCTTAAGCGCGGCTTCTGCCGCCTGATTTTTCTCAAGCAACGCGGTCTGCTCCGCCTGCGCTTTTTGCAGTTTCGCTTTCTCTTCTTTGCTAAGCGAGCTGTTCTTCATCAGCAGGCTGTTCTGCTCGGTGAGCGAGGCTTTCTCTTCCTCAAGCTGCGCGAGCTGTTTGTTCAGTGCACCGATGCTCTTCTCATTTTGCGCCGTCAGCGCCGCTTTCTCTTTTTCCAGTTGCGCCAGCTGTTTTTGCAAATCGCTCTGGCTCTTCTCGTGCTCGCTGCTTGTCTTCTGGAGCGCGGCGAGTTCGGCACTGCGTTTATCAAGCTCCGCCTGCAGCACCTGCGCTTTTTTATTAGCGGTGTCGATTCCCTGCGCACTTTGCGCCGTCAGCGCCGCTTTTTCTTGTTCAAGCTGCGTGAGTTGCTTTTGCAGCGAGGTCTGGCTCTTCTCGCGCTCGCTGCCTGTCTTCTGGAGCGCGGCGAGTTCGGCACTGCGTTTATCAAGCTCCGCCTGCAGCGCCTGCACTTCTTTATTTGCGGCGTCGATGCTCTGCGCACTTTTCGCCGTCAGCACCGCTTTCTCGCGCTCCAGTTGTGCAAGCTGTTTTTCCAGCGCGCTCTGGCTCTTCTCGTGCTCGCTGCCTGCCTTCTGGAGCGCGGCGAGTTCGGCGGTGCGTTTATCAAGCTCTGCCTGCAGCGCCTGCGCTTTTTTATTAGCGGCATCGATGCTCTGCGCACTTTGCGCCGTCAGCGCCGTTTTCTCTTTTTCCAGCTGTGCAAGCTGTTTTTGCAGCGCACTTTCGCTCTGCGCGCGTTTATCGCCTGTATTTTTCAGCGCCACCAGTTCATCAGCGCGCTTATTCAGTTCATTGCGCAGTGCCTGCATGTCGCGGTTAAAACGCGCGGTGTCTTGCGTATTGCGCTCTGTGATGGCGGCTTTTTCTGTTTCAAGACGCGCAATCTGTTTTTGCAGTGCGCTTTCGCTCGCCGCCTGGCTGTTGCTTGATTTTTTGAGTTGCGCCAGTGCTTCGGTTTTGCTGGCAAGCGACGCCTGAAGCTCCGCGGTTTTCTGCTCCAGCGCTTCAATGCGCGCGGCCTGTTGCGTGCTGGTAGCACCTTGTTCGCGCTGCGCGTTTTGCAGGCTGCGGGAGAGGCGATCGTTCTCTTTCGCAAGCGCGCTATTGTCTTTCAGCAGTTGCGTGTTTTGCGCCTGAAGATCGCTGGGAGCGCTGAGGCTTTTCTTCTCTTGTTCCGCAGCTTTAAGCTGTTTTTTCAGGCGAGCGATCTCCTGCTGGAGATCGTTGATTTGCGCCCGGGAAGCGGATGGCGTTTGTTGACGATGGGTGGGGGCAGGGAAGTCTATCTGCTTCACTTCGATTTGCTGAATTGACGACAGAAAATCATTTCCCTGAACGGCAGCGCTATTTTGCGCAGCCCAGGACGACTGTCCGCTCAGTGCGAGCGCCAGTAAAACAGCGATCGCGCTTTTATGGCTTTTAATACTTCCCTTCATCCCATCACCTCTCATTTAGCAAGCCCTGCGCCTTTTTTCAGCTCGGCCAGAAGAGACTGAGAAATTGTATTGCAGGCGTCATTGACGCGGAATTGATACAGCGGAGTGATGGTTTCCACCATAATATTGGACAGATCGTTACTGATAGAGGCGTAATATTGTGTGGCTTTAATGCTGCGATATAGCGTGTCGATCTGCTCACGATATTTTTCACGATTAATATCTGAAAGGTGTTTAGTCTCCGCGAGGCAGCGTTCAAGACGCAGTTTGGTATCACTGCTGACGGGGGCTAACTGATTCATGGATTCAACCGGCGTCGGGGCAGGCTGTGCGGGGACGACAGGCGTCTGCGACACATTGCTTTTTACCGGGGCGCTTTTAGGGGCGGTGGTACAGGCGCTTAAAGACATCATCATCGCAGCGATATAAAGGATTTTTTTGTCCAACATATTATCTCTTATGTGTCTGATTACAGAATGCCAGCAATCCCTGCGCAATCTGGCCGGGATGATCCGAAATATGTCCAGTAATAGACTGGCTAACCACAAACAGCGCGCTGCATTAGGCCAGTATACCGGGAGAAAGAAAGGTGATTTTATACAGAGTTTATCAAGATAGATTTTAATAAATTCTTAAAAGTGATTCTTCGCTATTTCAAAAGTATGAAAATAAATAATTACGATGGAGTTGTATTGTTTTATTTTATCAATAAATTATATGCATAGATTTCAGGAATGTTTTTATTTTATATTTTTGGAATAAACAGGGCGTGACATAAATTTAAAAGCATGATGCATATAAAAAGCGGCGAAGGTTCGCCGCTTTGATCTTCACCTTTCCATCTTAACCCACGAGTTCCTGAATGGCTGCGCGCCAGGGCGTGATATCGCCAATCGAGGCCGCCACCCATTCCGGGTTGTGATAAGTTTCCAGATACCGCTCGCCGCTGTCACACAGCAGCGTAACGATAGCGCCGCTGCGGCCTTCTTCACGCATCCGCGCGGCCAGCTGCAGCGCGCCCCACATGTTGGTGCCGGTGGAAGCACCCACTTTGCGGCCCAGCAGTTCGCTAAGCCATTGCATCGCCGCCACGCTCGCGGCATCCGGCACCTGCAACATTTCATCGATAACATCAGGAATAAAAGAGGGCTCAACGCGCGGACGGCCAATCCCTTCAATGCGGCTGCCGACATTGCTTTTCAGCTCGCTGTCGCGCTGCTGCCAGTAATCGTAAAACACCGAGTTCTCAGGGTCGACCACCATCAAGCGCGTGGCGTGCCCCTGATAACGCAGATAGCGGCCAATGGTGGCCGATGTACCGCCGGTACCGGCGCTCATCACGATGTAATCAGGAACCGGGTGCGGCTCGCCTGCCATCTGCCGGAAAATACTGTCGGCGATATTGTTGTTGCCGCGCCAGTCGGTCGCGCGCTCGGCGTAGGTAAACTGATCCATATAACGGCCACGCAGCTCGCGGGCGAGCACCTCGGAGGCCTCGTAAATTTCACAGGCGCTCTGCACGAAGTGGCAGCGGCCGCCGTAAAACTCAATCTGTTCCACTTTGCGCCGTGCGGTACAGGCGGGCATTACGGCGATAAACGGCAGGCCCAGCATGCGGGCAAACCAGGCTTCGGAAACCGCGGTTGAGCCGGAAGAGGCCTCGATAATCGGCGTGCCTTCGCGGATCCAGCCGTTGCTCAGGCCGTATAAAAACAGCGAGCGCGCCAGACGGTGCTTCAGGCTGCCGGTAGGGTGCGTGCTTTCATCTTTCAGATAGAACCAGATGCCCGGAAAAGCGGGCAGGGTAAAGCGGATCAAATGGGTATCCGCGGATCGCCGGGCGTCGGCGTGGATCTCATTAATGGCGTGGTGAACCCAGGTGCTGGACATGATACGTTCCGGTTTATCAATTTGTGCCCAGCGTAAAGCATCTTTCAGGAAAATAAGTTGCCATTTAGCCTGCCTGTTGCTGATATGAGAGAAAAATTTTCTACAGGAATCGGGAATGTTAGATAAAATTGATTGCAGACTGCTGGCGCTGCTTCAGGAGGACGCGACGCTCTCTTTGCAGGCGCTCGCCGATGCCGTTAATCTGACGACGACGCCCTGCTGGAAGCGGCTCCGGCGGCTTGAAGATGACGGCTATATTATTAAGCGCGTCGCGCTGCTCGACCCGGAAAAACTCGGCCTCGGCCTCACCGCTTTTATGCTGATCAAAACGCAGCATCACAGCAGCGACTGGTACAGTCAGTTTGTCGCGGTGGTGGAGGAGATGCCGGAAGTGCTCGGTTTCTGGCGCATGGCGGGCGAATACGACTACCTTATGCGGGTACAGGTGGCCGATATGAAAAGCTATGATGACTTTTATAAACGTCTGGTCAACCGGGTACCGGGGCTGTCAGATGTCACGTCGAGCTTCGCCATGGAGCAGATAAAATACACCACGGCCCTGCCGCTTAAGCGCTGAACCGTCTGGCTTGCCACGACGCCCGCGCTTTATCATCAGACCAATCAGGAATTTCGCGTGCGATTATTTGCTCAGTTAAGCTGGTATTTTAGCCGGGAGTGGCGTCGCTACCTCGGCGCGGTTGCCCTGCTTATTGTTATCGCCATTCTGCAACTGGTGCCGCCAAAAGTGGTGGGCTACGTTGTCGATGGCGTCACTCAACACCACTACACCACGCGCCAGGTGCTGCTGTGGGTGGGCCTGCTGGTGGTGATTGCGATAGTGGTTTATCTGCTGCGCTACGTCTGGCGTGTGTTGCTTTTTGGCGCGTCCTATCAGCTTGCCGTTGAACTGCGGCGCGATTTTTACCGCCAGCTCAGCCGCCAGCATCCGGAATTCTATCTGCGCCATCGCACCGGTGATTTGATGGCGCGCGCCACTAACGATGTTGACCGCGTGGTCTTCGCCGCCGGCGAGGGCGTGCTGACGCTGGTCGATTCACTGGTGATGGGCTGCGCGGTGCTGATCATCATGTGTACGCAGATCAGCTGGCAGCTCACGTTACTGGCGCTGTTGCCGATGCCGGTGATGGCGATTGTCATCAAGCGCTACGGCGATCAGCTACACCACCGTTTCAAGGCCGCGCAGGCGGCGTTCTCATCGCTGAACGACAGAACGCAGGAGAGCCTGACCAGCATCCGCATGATTAAAGCGTTCGGCCTGGAAGACAGACAGTCGGCGCTGTTTTCTGAAGACGCGCGCGATACCGGCGTGAAAAACCTGCGTGTGGCGCGCGTGGACGCCCGTTTCGACCCGACGATTTATATCGCGATTGGCATGGCGAACCTGCTGGCCATCGGCGGCGGCAGCTGGATGGTGATGAACGGCACGCTGACGCTCGGCCAGCTCACCAGCTTTACGATGTATCTGGGCCTGATGATCTGGCCAATGCTGGCGCTGGCATGGATGTTTAACATTGTCGAGCGCGGCAGCGCGGCGTACAGCCGCATTCGCGCGCTGCTGGCGGAGGCGCCGGTAGTGAAAGATGGCCAGGCGTCGCTGCCCGCCGGGCGCGGTGTGCTGAACGTGGCTATCCGCGAATTCCGCTATCCACATGCCGCGCGCGATACGCTGCGTAACGTGCAGTTCACGCTGAAACCCGGCCAGATGCTGGGGCTGTGCGGCCCGACCGGCGCCGGGAAAACCAGCGTGCTGTCGCTTATCCAGCGCCATTTCGATCTCGACGCAGGGGAGATTACGTTCCATGACGTCTCGCTTGACCGCGTGCATCTGGATGACTGGCGTGGACGGCTTGCGGTCGTCAACCAGACGCCGTTCTTATTCTCCGATACGGTCGCCAGCAATATCGCGCTTGGCAAGCCGGACGCCACGCAGGAAGAGATAGAACAGGCGGCGAAACTCGCCTGCGTGCATGACGATATTCTGCGTCTGCCGCAGGGGTATGACACCCAGGTCGGCGAGCGCGGCGTGATGCTCTCCGGCGGGCAGAAGCAGCGCATCTCTATTGCCCGCGCGCTGCTGCTGGAGGCCGAAATTCTGGTGCTGGATGACGCGCTCTCCGCCGTTGACGGGCGTACTGAACACCAGATTCTGCATAACCTGCGCCAGTGGGGCGAAAACCGTACTGTCATCATCAGCGCGCACCGGCTGTCGGCGCTGACCGAAGCCAGCGAAATTCTGGTGCTGCAACACGGCCAGGTGGCGCAGCGCGGGCGTCATGAGGCGCTTGCGGCACAGCCCGGCTGGTACCGGGATATGTATCGCTATCAGCAGCTCGAAGCGGCGCTGGACGACGCGCCGGAAGAGCACGATGAGGAGGCGCTGAATGCGTAATACCGTAAAAAGCTGGCCGACGCTGAAACGTCTGCTGGCGTATGGCTCGCCGTGGCGTAAACCGCTCGGCGGCGCGGTGCTGATGCTGTGGGTGGCTGCCGCCGCGGAAGTGACCGGCCCCGCGCTCATCAGCTATTTCATCGACAACCTGGTCGCGAAAAACCAGCTGCCGCTGGGGCTGGTGGCCGGGCTGGCGTTCGCCTACGTGCTGCTGCAAATTCTCGCCGCCGGGCTGCATTACTGGCAGGCGCTGCTGTTTAACCAGGCGGCGGTGGGCGTGGTGCAACAGTTGCGTACTGATGTAATGGATGCCGCGCTGCGCCAGCCGCTCAGCGCGTTCGACACGCAGCCGGTGGGGCAGCTGATTTCGCGCGTCACTAACGATACCGAGGTGATCCGCGATCTCTATGTCACGGTCGTGGCGACGGTGTTGCGCAGCGCCGCGCTTATCGGCGCGATGCTGGTGGCGATGTTCAGCCTCGACTGGCGCATGGCGCTGGTGGCCATCACTATCTTCCCGGCGGTGCTTATCGTCATGATGATTTATCAGCGCTACAGCACGCCGATTGTACGCCGGGTGCGAACTTATCTGGCGGACATCAACGACGGCTTTAATGAAGTCATCAGCGGTATGAATGTCATCCAGCAGTTTCGCCAGCAGACGCGCTTTGGCGAGCGCATGAACGCCGCCAGCCATTCGCACTATCTGGCGCGAATGCAGACGCTACGCCTGGATGGCTTTCTGCTGCGTCCGTTGCTGAGCCTCTTTTCCGCGCTGGTGCTGTGCGGCCTGCTGATGCTGTTCGGCTTCACCGCCATCGGGACGATTCAGGTGGGGGTTCTCTATGCGTTTATCAGCTATCTGGGCCGTCTTAACGAGCCGCTGATTGAGCTCACCACTCAGCAGTCGATTTTGCAGCAGGCGCTGGTGGCGGGCGAACGTGTGTTCGAGTTGATGGACAGGCCGCGCCAGGATTACGGCCACGACGAGCGCCCGCTCACGAGCGGGGCGATTGAGGTGGATAACGTCTCTTTCGCCTATCGCGACGATCAGTTCGTGCTGAAAGACATTTCGCTCTCGGTGCCGTCCCGTCACTTCGTGGCGCTGGTCGGTCATACCGGCAGCGGCAAAAGTACGCTCGCGAGCCTGCTGATGGGGTATTACCCGCTCAGCAGTGGCGAAATCCGCCTTGATGGCCGACCGCTCGCCTCGCTCAGCCACGGCGTGCTGCGTAAAGGCGTGGCGATGGTACAGCAGGATCCTGTCGTGCTGGCCGATTCGTTCTTCGCGAACGTCACGCTCGGGCGTGATATCGACGAAGCGCGCGTCTGGGAGGTGCTGGAAACGGTACAACTGGCCGAGCTGGCGCGCGGCATGAGCGAGGGCATTCATACCCGCCTTGGCGAGCAGGGCAATAATCTCTCCGTCGGGCAGAAACAGTTGCTGGCGCTGGCGCGCGTGCTGGTGGACGCGCCGCAAATCCTTATCCTTGATGAGGCGACGGCGAATATTGATTCCGGCACCGAGCAGGCGATTCAGCACGCGCTGGCCGCTATCCGGCCGCACACAACGCTGGTGGTTATCGCGCATCGCCTCTCAACGATCGTGGAAGCCGACACCATTCTGGTGCTGCATCGCGGGCAGGCGGTAGAGCGGGGCAGCCATCAGGCGCTGCTTGAGGCGCGCGGACGCTACTGGCAGATGTATCAGCTCCAGCTTGCGGGTGAAGAGCTACAGGCCGCCGCGAAAGAGGAGCCGCTCAGCGCCTGATGCACCAAAATCAGGCGTTCTGCTAACACGCATCGTTAGTGGTGCAAAAATGTAACGCACCGTGCACTCGCATGGTGCGTTTTTCTTTTCTGCCTTCCGTTTCATTCAATTAATCCTGCTTTCCTGCCGCAGTTTTTGCCGCCGCCGCGCGCTTTTCTATTCCTGGCACGCCGCTTGCTTTACCTGTTTATCGTCGCTGCCGCATTACCCATTTCTGACTGGAGGGGATCTATGAAGCTGGTTACCGTGGTAATCAAACCGTTCAAACTGGAAGACGTGCGTGAAGCACTCTCCACCATTGGCATTCAGGGGCTTACCGTCACCGAAGTGAAAGGGTTCGGGCGCCAGAAAGGCCATGCCGAGCTTTACCGCGGCGCCGAATACAGCGTGAACTTCCTGCCGAAAGTAAAAATCGACGTGGCAATCGCCGACGATCAGCTGGATGAAGTGATCGAGGTGGTCAGCAAGGCCGCGTGGACCGGAAAAATTGGCGACGGCAAAATTTTTGTCGCCGAACTGCAACGCGTGATTCGTATTCGTACCGGCGAAGCCGACGAAGCGGCTCTCTGATTTCTGGCCAACCGTTACAGGAATGCACAAAATGAAACACACAGCTTTCAAATCGGGTTTCGGCCTGCTTGCTCTTCTGCCAGGTATTGCCCTGGCGGCGCCCGCGGTGGCGGACAAAGCCGATAACGCTTTTATGATGATCTGCACCGCGCTGGTGCTCTTTATGACCATCCCGGGGCTTGCGCTGTTTTACGGCGGTCTTATCCGCGCGAAAAACGTGCTCTCGATGCTGACGCAGGTGTCTGTCGCGTTCGCGCTGGTCTGCGTCCTTTGGGTGGTCTATGGCTACTCGCTGGCGTTCGGCAGCGGCGGCAGCTTCTTTGGCAACGTCGACTGGCTGCTGCTGAAGGGCATTAAAATTACCGACCTGATGGGCACCTTCTATCAGTATATTCACGTCGCGTTCCAGGGCTCTTTCGCCTGTATCACCGTGGGGCTTATCGTCGGCGCGCTGGCGGAACGCATCCGCTTCTCGGCCGTGCTGATCTTCGTGGCGGTGTGGCTCACCTTCTCCTATGTGCCGATTGCGCATATGGTCTGGGGCGGCGGCCTGCTGGCCTCTGACGGCGCGCTGGATTTCGCGGGCGGCACCGTGGTGCACATTAACGCGGCGGTAGCGGGTCTGGTGGGTGCGTATCTGGTTGGCAAGCGCGTTGGCTTCGGCAAAGAAGCGTTTAAACCGCATAACCTGCCGATGGTCTTTACCGGCACTGCAATCCTTTATTTCGGCTGGTTCGGCTTTAACGCCGGCTCCGCCAGCGCCGCCAACGAAATCGCAGGTCTGGCGTTTGTGAACACGGTTGTTGCAACGGCGGCGGCCATTCTTGCGTGGGTGTTTGGTGAATGGGCGCTGCGCGGTAAGCCGTCGCTGCTGGGCGCATGTTCCGGCGCCATTGCCGGTCTGGTGGGCGTGACGCCTGCGTGCGGCTACATCGGCGTGGGCGGCTCGCTTATCGTGGGTATCGCGGCAGGTCTGGCGGGCTTGTGGGGCGTCACGCTGCTGAAACGCTGGCTGCGCGTTGACGACCCGTGCGACGTATTCGGCGTGCATGGCGTCTGTGGGATTGTGGGTTGCATCCTGACCGGTATTTTTGCCTCAACATCGCTTGGCGGTGTGGGTTACGCCGCGGGCGTGACGATGGGTCATCAGGTGCTGGTGCAGCTTGAGAGCATCGCCATTACCGTTGTCTGGTCCGCTGTGGTCGCGTTTATCGCCTATAAAGCGGCGGATTTGACCGTGGGCCTGCGTGTCTCCGAAGAGCAGGAGCGCGAAGGGCTGGATGTCAACAGCCACGGCGAGAACGCCTACAACGCTTGATAGCGGCGTTATCTCCGGAGCAAAAAACCTCCCGCATGCGGGAGGTTTTTTATGGGGGCGAGTGGCAAGGTGGGTGCGCTTCGCTTACCCACCCTACAAAAGACGATCACATAGACTGTATTAAACGTAGGACGGGTAAGCCACGCGCACCCGCCATGAAAGGGGCTATGAATGTAAAGGTGGGTGCGCTTTGCTTACCCACCCTACAAAAGACGCTCACATAGACTGTATTAAACGTAGGGCGGGTCACCCGCCGGGTCGCAAAAAAATTATCCGCGCTTTCTCATCACGCCTTCCTGCACGGTCGAGGCGACCAGCACGCCGTCCTGCGTATAAAACTCACCGCGCACAAAACCGCGGGCGCTGGAGGCGGACGTACTCTCCACGCTGTAAAGCAGCCACTGGTTCATATCGAACGGGCGGTGGAACCACATCGAATGATCGATGGTCGCCACCTGCATCCCCGGCTCCAGGAAGCCAACGCCGTGCGGTTGCAGCGCCACCACCAGGAAATTGAAATCCGATGCGTAACCGAGCAGCGACTGATGCACGCGCACGTCGTCCGGCATCTGCCCGTTGGCGCGCATCCACACCTGACGCTCCGGTTTCGCCGTGTGGCCTTTTAACGGGTTGTGAAACTCTACCGGGCGGATCTCCAGCGGCTTATCGCACAGAAATTTGTCCTTCACCTGCGGCGGCAGAAGGTGCGCCAGCGAGCGGGCAATCTCCGTTTCCGATTTCAGCCCGTCAGGCGCGGGCGCAGGCGGCATGGGTTTCTGATGCTCGAAGCCGCTTTCCGGCGCCTGGAACGACGCGGTCATATAAAAAATCGGTTTACCGTTCTGGATAGCCGCCACGCGCCGGGCGCTGAAGCTATTGCCGTCGCGCAGCACTTCCACGTCATAAACAATGGGTTTCTGGCTGTCACCGGGGCGCAGAAAATAGCTGTGGAATGAATGCACCAGACGCTCTTCCGGCACCGTTGCTTTGGCGGCGTACAGCGCCTGGCCGACGACCTGGCCGCCGAACACCTGCCGTAATCCGAGATCTTCGCTTTGGCCGCGAAAGAGCCCTTCTTCAATTTTTTCCAGATTTAATAACGCGAGTAAGTTGCTCAGCGCCTGACTCATAAAGGGTCCTCTACATACCGGGAAATGCACAGCCGTGCGAATGAATATATCCCGATTATAACGCAGAACGGCAACTGGTCAGAGGGGTTAAATAATCTTAATAGCGCCCCGTTTCCATGCGAAAATTAGTGATATGTGCCACACTTAGCACGACAAACATGTTGTAACAGCTCACGCTGGTGAGTGCCTGGCGCTTACTGGTGGAATGAAAATAAGGAGAACGCCATGAAACTCGTGCACATGTTAAGTGGTTTAGCCGTTGCCGTTGCTCTGGCCGGTTGCGCGCAGGATAAAAGTGCTGATATTGCTGTTCCAGCCCCGAACCCGAATACTTCCGGCGTCGCGACCAAGCCGGTGATTAAGCAGCCGAACGTTTCCGGTACCGTCTGGATCCGCCAGAAAGTGGCTCTGCCGTCGGACGCCGTGCTGACCGTGACCCTTTCTGACGCCACCCAGGCGAACGCGCCGTCGAAAGTGCTGGCGCAGAAAGTGGTGCGTACCGAAGGTAAACAGGCACCGTTCAGCTTCGTACTGCCGTTTAACCCGTCCGACATTCAGCCGAACGCCCGCGTTCTGCTGAGTGCGGCGATCACGGTTAAAGATAAGCTGGTGTTTATCACCGACCGCGTCCAGCCTGCGGTGAACGAAGGTGGCACCAAAATCGACCTGACGCTGGTGCCGGTGCAGCAGACCGCGGTGCCGGTACAGTCTGGTGGCGGTGCGGTGACAAGCGTGCCGTCAACCTCGCCGACGCAGGTCACGCCGTCCTCCGCCGTTCCGGCCCCGACGACGTACTAAACCCGCACAAGCGCCTCTTCGGAGGCGCTTTTCAGTAGCGCCACCCGTAGCGCGCCAGATCGATCTCTCCTTTCCCTGAGACCTGCACCCCCTCCGCGAGCAACGCCTGCCGCTGGCGCTGTAAATCCGGCCCGGTCAGCGAAATTTCCCCGTGACGATTCACCACCCGATGCCACGGCAGCGTGCTGCCTTCCGGCAGACGCTTTAGCACGCCGCCTACCTGACGCGCCGCCCGCGGCGAGCCCGCCAGCCGCGCCACCTCGCCATAGGTCGTGACGCAGCCTTCCGGGATGGCGGCGACAATCTGGTAAACGCGCTGTGGAAAGGTGTCGTGGTGGTTCATAGAGGCTCCTTGATTTCAGGCGTTAAGCATAAGAAAGAGCGGGCGAAGGGCGCAACTGGGAGGCGTTTTTTATCAGTCATTTCAATGTAAATTCTTTATATATCAGTTAATTGTATATTTTCAGGGAAAAGGAAATACGCTTGCGCTCACGGTACGATTCCGGCGTGCGCCGCAGAATAGGCGGAATTTTGCAAAGGACTGATTTATGAGCGGATATTTATACTGGGGTAAGTCACGAAAGGGCGAAAACCATCGGGGCGATGAATACCACCTGCTGCAATGGCATTCCCTTGATGTAGCTGCATGCGGATACGTGATGGTGATGGAAAACTACTTTAACGCCGCATCTCTCTTTGCGACGCTCGGGATAGACGATCGCGAAACGGCGGCCACGTTTTTCGCCTGGCTGCTCTGCTGGCATGATATTGGCAAATTTGCGCGTCTGTTTCAGCAACAATACCGCTGCGACGCGCTGGCGTGCGGCCAGCGCGATGTTAACGACAGCCGCCATCACCATACCGTCACCGGCACGTGGCTGTGGCAAAACCATCTTGGTGATTGCGTGGCGCAGGGCATGACAGGCCCGCTGTCGGCGCGTGAGCGTAAACGCGTGCTGGACCGCTGGATGCCTGCGGTGCTCGGCCATCACGGCAAGCCCGTCTCCTGTGAAAACTGCCATAACGATTTCCTGCCGGAAGATATCGCTGCCGCCAGAGCGTTTGCGGGCGCGGTGAATGCACTCTTCCCGGCGGTTGCGCTGCCGACGCAGTGGAAAGACGATAGCTGGCGGGAGGCGTTCCCGGAGAAAAGCTGGCTGGTCTCCGCGCTCACGGTACTGGCGGACTGGACAGGCTCCGCGAATCTGTACTTCCCCTGGGTGGCGCAGGCGATGCCGTTTGAAGATTACTGGGCGCGCGCTGTTGCACAGGCGCAACGGGCGCTGCGCCTGTTGCCGCCAGCAAGCGACGTCGCGCCCTTTACCGGCATCGAAACGCTTTTTCCTTTTATCACCAGGCCTACGCCGCTTCAGCAAAACGCGCTGGAGATGGATATTCACGCGAAAGGCCCGCATCTCATCATTCTTGAAGATGTCACCGGGGCCGGAAAAACGGAGGCGGCGCTGGTGCTGGCGCATCGCCTGATGGCGGCGGGGCAGGCGCGCGGGCTCTATATCGGCCTGCCGACGATGGCGACGGCGAACGCCATGTATGCGCGGATGTCGCAGGCCTGGCTGCGGCTGTATCGTGAAGGCAGTCATCCGAGCCTCGTGTTGGCGCACAGCGCGCGCAAACTCTCTGCGGGATTTAACGCCTCCATCTGGGCACATGAATTACTGCCGAACGACTCCGGCGATGAGGCCGCCGCGTATGAAGGCTGTGCCGCCTGGTTTGCGCAGTCGCCTAAAAAGGCACTGCTCGCTGAAACCGGCGTCGGCACGCTCGACCAGGCGATGATGGCGGTCATGGCGTTTAAGCACCAGAATCTGCGCCTGCTGGGCCTGAACGACAAAGTGCTTATTGCCGATGAAATCCACTCTTACGATGCGTATATGTCGCATGTGGTGGAAAAGCTTGTCGAGACGCGTGCCCGCTACGGCAACGCCACGATTTTGCTTTCCGCCACGCTTTCGCAGGCCCAGCGCGACCGCCTAATCGCCGCTTTTTATAAAGGGCTTAATACCACGCGTGAATCGCCGCGCCTCGGGCCTGACGACTACCCGTGGATAACGCATCTCCACGCGCAGGGCATTGACGGGCAGCGCGTCGCCACGCGTGCGCAGGTGCAGCGGCGCGTCGGCATCGGCTGGATGGAAGATGACGCCGCGTGCTTTGATAAGATCGAGACGGTAGCGCGCGAGGGCGGCTGTATCGGCTGGATACGAAATTCAGTCGACGATGCGGTGAACAGCTACCGGGAATTAATTCGCCGGGGGAATATCCCGGAAGAGAATATTATTTTATTTCATAGCCGTTTCGCGTTTATCGACCGTAATGATAAGGAACAAAAAACGCTGGAATGGTTCGGAAAACAAAATACGATTAATCGAAGCGGTAAGGTGATTATATCTACTCAAGTAATAGAACAATCCATCGATATCGATCTGGATTATTTAATTAGCGATCTCGCGCCGGTCGATTTATTAATTCAGCGCGCCGGACGTTTGCAGCGGCATAGTCGTGATAAACAGGGGCAGCTTAAATTAACCGGCGCAGATGAACGCCCCGCGCCACGTCTGGATATTCTGGCGCCGCGTTGGGAGGCGCAGCCGGATGAGAAATGGCTGACCTCCGCCATGCGCAATACCAGTTACGTTTATCCGGCGCATTCGCGGCTCTGGCTGACCCAGCGGATATTGCGCGAGCAGGGTGAAATAAAGATGCCGGAAGCGGCGCGCCTGTTAATTGAAGCCGTATATGGCGAAGACGTTGAGGTGCCGGAAGGCATGAAACGTTCTGAAGAGAAGGCGCTGGCCGACTATTACTGCCAGCGCGCCATTGCGAGTAAGTATGAAATTTCCCTCGACGTTGGCTACAGCGTTGAGAGCGCGGAGCTATGGGGGCCGGACGTCTCGACCCGTATTGGAGATATGACCATAAGCGTATCGCTCGCACGGGAGACATCGCAAGGCATAACGCCCTACGCGCAGGGCGATAACGCCTGGGAGATGAGCGCGCTGCGCGTGCGCAAAAGCTGGTGGGACAAGCACCGCGGCGAGTTCACGCTGCTTTGCGGCGAGGCGCTCTCTCAGTGGTGCAGCGAGCAGCGTAAACCAGAGGCGGTAGTGATTCTGTTGCCGGGCGGCTATTCAGCCAAAGAGGGGCTTATCGGCGAGGCGTAGCTTAGTCAATTCCAGGGCACTTGCCCTGGGATTTTATCCCCGCAAAAGCGGGGAACGGTTAAACACCAGGAGAAAAAATACACCGGTTTATCCCGGTTAATATCGACGGGAACGAAATAAGGGTAATAGATAAGAAATAAAATAAAAGGTGTAATTTTTCTTTTGATGTTTTTTTAGCGCTATGTCACTTTTTATTTGAATCTTCAGGCGTATTTTTCAATGAGTTCGATCGAGGTGATTGAATTATTTTTGATATGAATTAATTATTTTAATTAATTTCTGCCATCCATTATTTAAACCTTTAAAGGACGCATGCCTGCGGGATATCTGTCAGGCAAGGGAGGGATATGTTTTGAGTTCATTAATCACCACAAAATGGCTCCCCGTTATTTACCGCGACGGCACCCGTGGGAAAATCGCGCCGCTGGATCTGGCCGATGAAAACATTCTGGACCTGATTTTGCCGCGTCCGGATTTTCAGGGCGCGGCCTGGCAGTTTCTGCTCGGTCTGCTGCAAACGGCGCTGGCCCCGAAAGACGCCGAAAGCTGGGAGGATATCTGGGAAGACGGCTTAACGGCGGAGGCTATCCGCAACGCCCTGGCGCCGCTGGAGAAACTCTTTGAATTTGGCCCGGATACACCCTCGTTTATGCAGGATTTCGAGCCGCTCGACGGTGAAAGCGTCGCGCTAGCGCTGCTGCTGCCGGAAACGCCTGGGGCCCAGACACTAAAGCTCAATAAAGATCATTTTATTAAGCGCGGCACCACTGAAAAATTCTGCCCGCACTGCGCCGCGCTGGCGTTCTTTTCGTTGCAGCTAAATGCGCCATCAGGTGGGAAGGGTTACCGCACCGGGCTGCGCGGCGGCGGTCCAATGACCACGCTGCTGGAACTGCATCGCTATCAGGGCGAGCGCCCGGCGCTGTGGCGCAGGCTGTGGCTTAACGTATTGCCGCAGCGCGAGGGGCGTCTCCCGCGCCCGGCCAGCTACGACGCCCGCGTCTTCCCGTGGCTCGCGCCGACCCGCACCAGTGAAAAAGCGAGCGATATCATTACGCCAGAGCAGGCCGATGCGCTGCAGGCGTACTGGGGCATGCCGCGGCGCATTCGCGTGGATTTCTCCACTACACAGCCGGGCACCTGCGATCTCTGCGGCGAGCCGGGCGACGCGCTGCTGACGTCCATGACCGTCAAAAACTACGGCGTCAACTATGTGGGCTGGATGCACCCTTTAACCCCTCACCGCATCCCTAAAAAAGAGGGCGGGGAGATGTTCTCCGTGAAAGGGCAGCCGGGCGGCCTGCTGTGGCGCGACTGGCTGGGGCTGATGATGGAAAGCGAAAGCGACAACAACCGGGAGCAACCCGCCCGTATTGTCAAAATCCGCCAGCAAAAACCGCTGCCCGGCGCGGAAACCGGGCTCTGGTGCTTTGGCTACGACTTCGAGAAAATGAAGGCCCGCTGCTGGTATGAGCATCATCTGCCTTTCCTGCAACTTCCTGAATCGCAACAGCCGTTTATCCGCCAGACCCTGAGCGACGCCGCGCGGGTCGCCAACCTGATGCTCAGTAAATTACGCAGCGCGCTGAAAGAGGCGTGGTTCGGCGAAGGCGCGGCCGTGCGCGGCGATTTCGACTATATCGACGTTGATTTCTGGCAGCAGACGCAATCGCGGTTTCTGGAGCTGGTAGAAGCGGTCAAAGCCGATACCTCCGGCGACAACCGCGCGCTGCTCAGCGCCTGGAATAGCGACATCTGGCGGTATACGCGCCGCTATTTTGACGACCACGCGCTGACCAACCCGCAGGAGCGCACGGAATTCGCAGACATCATGAAAGCCCGCAAAAAGTTTTTCACGCAGGCGAAGGCGAAGCCTGCCGCGAAAGGCGCGCGGGCGAAAAAAACGCAGGAGGCAAACTAAGTGAGCATCTTATCGCAGGCGCACCGTGAGTCTTTACTCAAATGGCATGCGCTACTCAATGAACAGCAGGGGCGGCGGTTGCGCGCCAGCCTGCGTCGCAGCCATACGCTGAACGAGGTGCGGCTCAGCGAGGGGTTTAACTCACTCGCGGCGCGCGTGCCAACGCTGTGGAACGTGGCGGGGCGCGAATGGCGCTTCTGCGCGCTCGGCATCGTCGCGGCGCTGGCCGCCCACATCAAAACGGTGGATACGCGCGCCTCTTTTGCCGAACAGCTCGGCCACAAAGAGGGCAACCATGCGGTGATGTCCGAACTGCGCTTCCGGCGGCTCAGCCAGGCGCGCACGCAGGAGGAGCTGTTCCGCCAGCTACGCCGCGCGGTGCAGTTGCTGCGAGGTGTGGTCAACCTGCCAGATTTGGCGGAGGGCGTTTTCCGCTGGTGTGCGGAAGAAGACGAACGCGAGCGACACGCCGCGCGCAGGCGTGCCCCGACCGATTACATCCGCGTGCGCTGGGCGCTGGACTATTACATGGCGGGCAACCCTTCCGACGCCCCGGACGCAGAAAACACCAATTTACCGGCCGACACGGCCACCACTCAGGAATAAGGAACATTCACATGACAACGTTTATTCAGCTGCATCTGTTAACCGCTTACCCGGCTGCTAACCTGAACCGCGACGACACCGGCGCGCCGAAAACCGTCACCATCGGCGGCGCGTCGCGCCTGCGTGTCTCCTCGCAAAGCCTCAAGCGCGCCTGGCGCACCTCGGAACTCTTTGAGGCGGCGTTCGGTGGACATATCGGCACCCGCACTGCGCGCATCGGCCGCGAGGCGGCGGAGATCATGCTGGCGGGCGGCGTCGCGCAGGCCAAAGCGATTGACTGGAGCGGCGCTATAGCAAACTACTTCGGCAAAGTAAAAAGCGAAAAAGATAAGAAAAAGCTGGAGAAAGATCCGCTGATCAACACCGAAACTGAAGAGTTGGTTCATATTAGCCCGACGGAAAGAGAAGCCGTGCATGCGCTGGCTCGCACGCTCGCGGTGGAGAAACGCGCACCGACGGTGGATGAACTGAATTTCCTGCGCAAAGACGCGATGGCGGTGGATATCGCGCTGTTTGGCCGCATGCTCGCCAGAAAGCCGGAGCATAATATCGAAGCCGCCTGTCAGGTCGCTCACGCGTTCGGCGTCGGTGAAACCCTGATGGAAGACGATTTCTTCACGGCGGTGGACGATCTGCGCCAGGCCGCGGCGGAAGACGCCGGTGCCGGACATATTGGCGAGCTGGGTTTCGGCTCGGCGCTTTTTTACACCTATCTGTGCATCGACCGCGATCGCCTGCTGGAAAACCTCAACGGCGACGAACAGCTTATGGCGAAAACGCTGCGGGCGCTGGGCGAATGTACGCTGAAAATCTCCCCCACCGGCAAGCAGAATAGTTTCGCCTCCCGCGCGTACGCCAGCTGGGCGCTCGCCGAGAAAAGCACGGAGCAGCCGCGCTCGCTGGCCGCCGCGTTCTGGGAGCCTGTGACCGGTCACGATCAGCTTGACGAGGCGGTGCACCGTATCATCACACTTCGCAACAACATGAATAACGTCTACGGTGGCGGCGCGACGCCGTGCGCGGTGCTCTATGGCGATAAAGGGGAAGGTTCCGTCGCGCAACTGCTGGATTTTATCAGCGCATAAGGAGCGACGATGAACCGCTATCTTATTTTTCAGCTTCAGGGGCCGATGGCCTCCTGGGGAGAGATTGCCGTCGGCGAGGTGCGCCATACGCGCGCGCTGCCGGGGCGCTCGGCGCTGCTCGGGCTGCTTGCCGCCGCGCTCGGCATCCGGCGTGACGACGAGGCGGCGTTAAACGCGCTGAATCAGCATTATCAGTTTATCGTCTGCGCCGGAAAATCAAGCGCCTGGGCGCGTGACTACCACACGGTGCAGGTGCCACGCGAAGCCCGTAAAGTGCGCTATTTCACCCGTAAAGATGAACTGCGCGACGCGCAGATGCTCGAAACGACGCTTTCGCGCCGCGATTATTACGCCGATGGCTACTGGCTCGTCGCCGTCGCGGCGACGCCCGGCGCGCCTTATACGCTTGAGGCCTTACAGACGGCACTGCGCGCGCCGGTTTTTCCGTTATACCTCGGACGTAAAAGCCATCCGCTCGGGCTGCCGCTCTGGCCGCATCTGTGCGAAGGCGAGGCCGCCTCGCTGCTGCGCGAAGCACAGGCGCGCTACGGCGCGGCATTAAGCAAGCTTAACCCGGCGCTGAGCGCGCTCGCGCAGTTTCATCCGCACCTCTGGTGGGAGGGCGAGCACGACGGCCTCACGGCGGATGAAATTCAGATCTGGCGTGACCAGCCGCTCAGCCGCCGACGCTGGGATTTCGACATCCGGACGGTGCAGCAAGGACGACTGACGCAGGAGGCGACATGTATCTCTCAAAAATAACGCTCCCCACCGCCAGGCTCACGCCGGAGCGGCTGATGGAGATGATGGCGCGCGGCGAATATGTCATGCACCAGTGGTTGTGGGAGCTGTTTCCGGGCGTGGCGCAGCGGCAGTACCTCTACCGGCGCGAGACGCTGCAAAACGGTTTCTGCTTTTATCTGCTTTCAGCAAGCGCGCCCGAGCGCACGCACCCGCTATTTGAGATTCAGACGCGCCCGTTCGCGCCAGCGCCTGATGAAGGCACCGCGCTGCGTTTTTCGCTGCGGGCTAATCCGGTCGTCACCCGCAACGGTAAAAGGCACGACGTGCTGATGAACGCGAAACGCGAATGGCAGCTTAATCAGAAGCAGGGCGCGCTCTGGACGATGCAGGAGCAGGCGGCGCTGGCGTGGCTCGACGCGCAGGGCGAGAAAGGCGGCTTTCGTCTCTCGCAGGCGTGCGTGGCGGCATACCGTCAACAGCAGGTCGTGAAGAAACGCGGCGAGTTGATCCAGTTCAGCACGGTCGATTATGAAGGCGCGCTTATCGTGACCGATCCGGCGCGGTTTATCGCCCGGCTTCACGAAGGCATTGGCAAATGTCGCGCTTTCGGCTGCGGACTGATGCTTATCAAGCCGGGCGACGGGGTATGAGCTTTGTTCCCCTCAACCCGATTCCGCTTAACGATCGCACCTCGATGATTTTCCTCCAGTACGGTCATCTCGACGTACTGGATGGCGCGTTCGTGCTGGTGGATAAAACCGGCGTGCGCACGCATGTGCCGGTGGGGGCTATCGCCTGCATTATGCTGGAGCCGGGCACGCGGGTGTCTCATGCCGCGATCAGGCTGGCTTCGCAGGTCGGTACGCTGCTGGTATGGGTGGGCGAAGCGGGCGTGCGTCTTTATGCTTCCGGCCAGCCGGGCGGCGCGCGGGCTGACAAGCTGCTGTACCAGGCGAAGCTCGCGCTCGACGAGACGCTGCGCCTGAAGGTGGTACGCAAAATGTATGAGCTGCGTTTTGGCGAGCCGCCGCCAGCGCGCCGATCGGTCGAACAGCTGCGCGGGATCGAAGGCGCGCGCGTGCGCCAGACCTACGCACTGCTGGCGAAACGCTACGGCGTGAAGTGGAACGGGCGCAGATACGATCCGAAAGACTGGGAAAAGGGCGATGTAGTGAACCAGTGCATCAGCGCGGCGACTTCCTGTTTATACGGCATCAGCGAGGCGGCGATACTGGCGGCGGGTTACGCGCCCGCCATCGGTTTTATCCACAGCGGCAAGCCGCTTTCGTTTGTTTACGACATCGCGGACATCATTAAATTTGACGCCGTGGTGCCGAAAGCATTCGAGATAGCGGCCCGTCACCCGGAACAGCCGGATCGCGACGTGCGTCTGGCGTGCCGGGATATTTTTCGTAGCGAAAAGCTGACCGGCAAGCTTATCCCGCTGATTGAAACCGTGCTCGCCGCCGGTGAAATCGAACCGCCGCAGCCCGCGGCGGACATGCTGCCGCCCGCGATACCGCAAGCCGATTCGCTGGCGGAAGCCGGTTTCAGGAGCCGCTGATGAGCATGCTGGTCGTCGTGACGGAAAACGTCCCGCCCCGGCTTCGCGGACGGCTCGCCATCTGGCTGCTGGAGCTGCGCGCCGGGGTTTACGTGGGCGACGTATCGCGTCGGGTGCGTGAGATGATCAGGCATCAGATAAATGAGTTAGCGGAGGAGGGCAATGTGGTGATAGCCTGGGCCACCAATAATGAATCCGGCTTCGATTTCCAGACGTTCGGCGTTAACCGTCGTATCCCGGTGGATTTAGACGGCCTGCGCCTTGTCTCGTTTTTACCGCTTGAAAATCAGTAGGTTATTCGCTCTTTAACAATGCGAGATTGTGAACCAAACGTTGGTAGGATGTTGTTGCACGAAAAAGTGTAATAGATACAAGTATATAGTTTTAGAGTGTTCCCCGCGCGAGCGGGGATAAACCGGTTGATTATCCGGCCGCAGTATTCAACCGGGCGTGTTCCCCGCGCGAGCGGGGATAAACCGATATTCAGGCTGGCGGCACTTCTTCTCCGACAGTGTTCCCCGCGCGAGCGGGGATAAACCGCAAACGTAAAGCATGTAGCGCGTCGTGGTCGTGTGTTCCCCGCGCGAGCGGGGATAAACCGCTACCTGTCCGGTTTTAAGCAGCCTGGTCGATGTGTTCCCCGCGCGAGCGGGGATAAACCGCTCATCAAACGGCGTCACAAAAGTAAAGATCGGTGTTCCCCGCGCGAGCGGGGATAAACCGTCGAACTGCCCCGCCCGGCTTGCACTTACGCAGTGTTCCCCGCGCGAGCGGGGATAAACCGGGCGTCACGCCAGTTACCAAACTGCTGGTACAGTGTTCCCCGCGCGAGCGGGGATAAACCGACCCGTTCGCAGGCAGGATTTGTAACCGCTAAGAGTTCCCCGCGCGAGCGGGGATAAACCGTTAAGAATGCGCAACCTTTATAAAATAATTGCGAGTTCCCCGCGCGAACGGGGATAAACCGATCACTTTCGCTTTACACGTGGTGACGATCCGGAGTTCCCCGCGCGAGCGGGGATAAACCGCGGTGCCTGAGCAACTCGATCGCAATATTATCGTGTTCCCCGCGCGAGCGGGGATAAACCGTTTATTTCGCGCCAGGTAGCGTGTGTGAACTCGTGTTCCCCGCGCGAGCGGGGATAAACCGTATGGCGCTGGCGGTTCCCGGTGCAAACGCCTGTGTTCCCCGCGTGAGCGGGGATAAACCGACTACGGGTCGGACGTTGTCGTTACTTACCCCGTGTTCCCCGCGTGAGCGGGGATAAACCGAAGGGTGGCGAACGTGCGTGAAGGGATTTCGAGTGTTTCCCGCGCGAGGGGGGATAAACCGGTTCTTTAACGCTCTGGTGACGCTTACCGTATGTGTTCCCCGCGCGAGCGGGGATAAACCGACGGCGACGCTTGTCAGCCCGCCCGAAGGCGTGTGTTCCCCGCGCGAGCGGAGATAAACCGCGACGTTTTTACCTACACCGTGCAAATACTGGCGTGTTCCCCGCGCGAGCGGGGATAAACCGCCGCCTGCGTCCTGACCGGCCTGTAGGCTTTTGTGTTCCCCGTACGAGCCGGGATAAACCGCGGTGATGCACCTCGCCGCGATAGATGATCAAGTGTTCCCGGCGCGAGCGGGGATAAACCGACGTAACCGGTTTTCGACACGGTGATCGGGGAGTATTCCCCGCGCGCGAATAACTCCTGACCGCCGGGCTCACCCAGCCTTTAAACTTTACAGGCATTATTGAACATGAATAAAACCATTTGCACCTTACTTATTACTGCCGCGTTGTGTAGTACTACCGCTGTTGCCAGTGATGAAACGCTTGAACAAAAACCGCAGCAGGCCGCACTTAATTTTAATCGCTGGTATATAAGCGGCTTTCAGAATACTCATCAGGATCTTCTTGATAGCAAGCAGATTAGACATTACGTGACAAAAACAACGCTGGAGAAATTGCGGCGAGCCAGACCGAATGAAAATGAATTTTATGATGCGGACTTTTTCATCAAGGCTCAGGACATTCTGCCGGACTGGACTTCTCATATCGTCATTACGGATGTCGAGTATGACCCGGTTTGTACGCAGGTGTATGTGTCGTTTGGTCAAAACCCGGCACATGGGGTGATCGATTGTATGGTGAAGGAAGCGGGAATATGGAAGGTTCAGTCCGTTGCACGCGTGCCAGTGGCAAAAGGGAAACCCTGAAAAGGAAATCGAGTCGTTGAGTAGAGTCCTTGCGCCCGGTGGGTGCGCTTCGCTTACCCACCCTACATATAAACTGGCGCGCCAGCGCTTATCCGACACACAAACTTTTCCCGCGCCTGCTCGCGATTGCGCAATAAACCGGCATACGGCGCGCGTTGGGTTGCAATCGCCGGGGGCAACAGACATAATGCGCCCTGCGCGTTTAACGACGCTCTCAATGGGGGCCCTGTTGGTTCTCCCGCAACGCTACTCTGTTTACCAGGTCAGGTCCGGAAGGAAGCAGCCAAGGCAGATGACGTGTGTGCCGGGATGTAGCTGGCAGGGCCCCCACCCATTTCAGGCCTCCACCGCGATAACCTACTTCTACTGTGCTGCTTTTAAGCATCCGCTTCTGCGTTTTCCCGTTCTTCCCACAGCTATTTATTTCCGCGTTGCAAACCGCTTTATTTTATTCTGTCGTTTAAATTTAATTATATTGTCATATATTTGTCATCTTATTGTCATAATCGCTGAACCGATATCTCATTTTTAAAACGTCTTTTTATAAGTAAGAGCTTAACGCTGGATCTTAATAATCAATTAAGGTATTAAATAGCTCTCATCTGAAAGGAAAGGAATTTTCTATGACTGCTGCGGTGCTTAATGTAAAAATAGATACCGATCTCAAAGAAAAGCTTCGTCAGTATGCTGAGCAGCACGGTGAAACGCTCAGCGCCGCCACAGAAAAGCTGTTGCAAAAGGCGCTGGTGCTGGGCGAGGAAGACGACGTGGTGAACAGCGAAGAGATCGACAGCCAGCACACTGAAGAAGATGTATCCCCACTTTCTGTAAAAGAAATCAAAGCGCTACGTAAACTGCTGAAGAAAAGAAAATGAAAGACGCGTCTTTATCCACTACGGCTGCAACCTACCGGGAAGCCTGTGAGCTGTTGCGTTCAGGCTATGTCAAACACGTCCGTCTGGGCTGGGATGTCGGCAGCGATGAGTTTTTTCGCATTGCGTCCGACTGGTGCGATGCAGGTGCAAAAATAAAAAAAGAGGGCGATGCGTTTGTCATTTCCCTGAAAGGTTTTCCGGTTCCCCGCCAGCATTAATTCCCTCCTGCTACACGCGTCATGAATATATCATCTGCGTGACACGGCGCTGTTACAAAGCGCCGTCATTATCCTCGCATAATAAAATGATACGCCTCACCATCTCAAATTATGTGCAGTCATGGATGACCGTTTTTTTATGGCGGGCCGGAAGGCTCGTCGTCTGTTTTTCTCGCCATTATTAAAACTCGATGCTTCTTTGTAACTTTTGCTTCAGGTTCACCTTAATGACAGAGGTGTACAATGATACCTAAGTTATTGCTCGTGGCAGGCCATATCGCCAGCGTGGTTATCTCTCTCTGGTGCGCATATGTGGTAGCGATTGTCGGTGTCTTTTTGCTGCGCATCACCTGGCCTGTTCTGAATATGTAATGTTCACACCAGCCCACGGGCAGTCGGCGCGCGCGTCTCCATAAGCTGATGCCAGAGCGGCTGTAACCGGGAAAATGCCTCTTCCAGGCGTTCGGTCTCAAGCGTAAACGGCATTCGCAGAAAGCGCTCAAAGGCTCCCTCGACGCCAAACCGGTTGCCCGCGCCAAGATGAATCCCGAGCCCTTCGGCGCTGGCCGCGAAACGTGTCGCCAGCGGGCGCGGCAGCTCCACCCAGAACGATAACCCCCCTTGCGGCAAGCTCGTGCGCCACTGCGGAAAATAGCGCTGCATGGCGTCCAGACACGCATCGCGGCGCGCTTTTAACGCCGTGCGTCGCGGCGGCAGAAAATGCGGGGCATCCTCAATCAGCGTGGCGACGGCGAGCTGTTCCAGCAGCGGCGAGCCGAGATCGAGCGTATCGCGCATCTGGATCAGCGATGCGATTGTGCGTGTGCTGGCGCGTATCCAGCCAAGCCGCAGCCCACCCCAGAAACTCTTGCCTGCCGAGCCGAGCGTAATGACCGTATCCTGGGCGTCAAACGCGGCGAGCGGCGGCGGCGGAGCCTCTTCATACCAGAGATCCACCATCGTTTCGTCGACGACCAGCGTTGTGCGGCTGGCGGTGGCCGCGGCGGCGATGCGTTCACGGGTGGCGGCGTCCATGCAGTAGCCGGTAGGGTTGTGGTAATCGGGAATGAGATACGCAAGGCGCGGCGACGTCTGGGCGAACGTGGCCGCCAGCCCGTCCGGATCCCAGCCCTGGCTTGCCAGCGCCACCGATACCGGACGGCATGATGCGCCACGAATGGCGGCGATGGCGAGCGGATAGGTTGGGTTATCGATAACCACCCGGTCGCCGGGGCCGGTCAACAGCCGCAGGACAAGCGCAAAACCGCTCACCGCGCCGTTGACGAGCATCACCTGATCGGGGCTGGTGGGCAGACCGCGCGCGCTATAGCGGGCGGCGAGGTTTTCACGCAGGCGCAGCAGCCCCTGCGGATCGTAGCCCGTATGGCCGAGATAATCCGGCAGTTGCGCCACGGCGCGCTGGCAAGCCGCTAACACCTCCGGGCCTGCGCTCAGCGCTGCGGTAGAGAGATCGAGCGCGCCGCCGCTGCCGGTGAGCGTTGGCACCGAGGCGCTGGCGGGCAGGGCGATTTCCGAACCTGCGCCGTGGCGGCTTATCAGAAAACCTTCATCGCGCAGTAGCCCCAGCGCGCTGGCTATGGTCGTGCGGCTGACGCCCAGCGCGCCGGCCAGTTCACGCTCGCCCGGCAGACGGCTCGCGAGCGGCAGGCGGCCATCCAGAATGATCAGGCGCAGCGCCTGCGCCAGCTGACGATAAACCGGCAGGCGGGAATGCGCCTGCTGCCAGTGGCCGAGCAGGCGCAACAGCGAGGCTGTGCCGGTACGACGATGATTCATAAGCAGTCCACTTTGTTGAAACTGGACCTTAATCTTACGTCCACTGGCCTTAAAGTAATAGCCAGATGACGAATGAGGGAAAAAATATGTGGCGTCGTTTGGTGCAGTTGTATGTCGGGCTTTCGCTGTATGGCGTATCGACCGCAATGTTCGTCCGGGCCGATCTCGGTACCGATCCGTGGAACGTGTTTCACGTGGGGCTGGCGCGGCTGCTGTCGCTGAATCTCGGTGCGGTGATTATCGGCGTCGGCGCGCTGGTGTTGCTGTTGTGGGTGCCGCTGCGCCAGAAGCCGGGCCTTGGCACTATCAGTAATGTCATTATGATCGGGCTTGCGGCAGACGCGGCGCTGGCCGTGCTGCCTGCGCCGTCGTCGCTGACGCTGCGTGGCGGGCTGCTCGTTGCCGCCGTGGTGCTGAATGCGCTGGCAACCGGCATGTATATCGGCGCGGGCTTTGGCGCAGGGCCGCGCGATGGCCTGATGACTGGCATTCACGCCCGTACCGGCTGGTCGGTGCGAAGTATTCGTACTGCGATTGAAATCACCGTCCTGCTGGCGGGCTGGGCCATGGGCGGCACGCCCGGAATTGGCACCGTGGTGTATGCGCTCGCCATCGGGCCGCTTATTCAGCTCTGCCTGCCGTGGTTTCTGGTGCGGCGCGTAAAGCCTGCCGCACCGGCCGTGGCAGCCGCTGAAAAAGGATAGGTCATCTTTTTGCCGCGCTGCGTTATGCTGGGTGTTTTCGCCGATGAGGAATGGTCATGTCGAACCCTGCAGCCTTACACGCGCGGCCAGCGCTGCACTGGAGCAGCGAAGCGCTGGCCTCAATACTGTGCCGCTGTTTTGATGGCTATCTGGTGCCGTTTCAACTGGATGGCGCCGCGTTTGCGTACCGTTTCGGCGCAGAGAATGTTTGCCTGAACGCGAGCCGCGTCTGGCTTGCGGGTGAAACTGTCGTCGCGCTGGCGCTCATCGCCCGGCGCGGCTGGCGCAGCCGTCTCGCGGCGTTCGCCATTCATCCTGACTGGCGCGGTAAAGGCGTGGGGAAAACGCTGATGATGCAGTTGCTGGATGAAGCCCACGAGCGCGGCGAAAAAAGCATGACGCTTGAGGTGATTGTCGGTAACGACGCCGGTCAGGCGCTGTATGAGCGAGTGGGGTTTACCTGCGAGAAAACGCTGGTGGGTTTTCAGGCCCACAGCCCGGCGGCGTTTGTGAATACGCAGGCGCTACTGCCCTGCGATCCGCATGACATCGCACAGCGTATGGCAGTGCAGGCGGAAGACCTGCCGTGGCTGATGGCACCGGAAACGGCGCAGGCGCTGCCGGGCACGGGGTTTTCGCTGGATGATAAGGCGTTTGCCATTATTGCGACCGGTTTTGCTCAGCCGCAACTGCGCGCGTTGTGGGTTGCGCCGCAGGCGCGGCGTGAAGGGCGCGCCCGGCAGTTACTGTCGCTATTGCATGAGCGCTTTGCGGGTTTAATGACGCCCGTGGCGGTTGATCAGCGCCTGGTGCCGCTCTTTGAACAGAGCGGTTTTCGCATTCAGCCGGTGCGCCAGTATGAGATGCGGCATCGGCTTAACTGACGCCGTGCCGCCCGCACCAGGCGATAAACTCCCCGGCGGGCAGCGCCTTGCTGTAGAGCCAGCCCTGCGCGTACTGCACGCCGTGTTCCCGCAACCACAGCGCCTGGCTTTGATTTTCCACGCCTTCGGCCACCATCTCCAGCTTCAGCGTTTTCGCCATTTCAATAATGTGCGGCGTGACGGTTTTGTACTCCAGCGCATCGACAAACGATTTATCGATTTTCAGGATATCGACATCCAGATCTTCGAGATAACTCAGGCTGGAGTAGCCGGTGCCAAAGTCATCAATATAAATTTTGTGGCCCGCCGCGCGCAGGCGCGCGATGATTGGCCCGCTTAGCGCCGGGTCGGCGAAGCCGCGTTCGGTTATCTCCAGCGCGAGCTGATGCGGTGCGACGCCGTGTTGTGCCAGCGCCTGGCTGAACATATCGACAAACTGCGGATCGTGCAGATCGAACGCGGAAATATTGATGGAGATATGCTGTTGCGGATGCGTGCGCAGCCAGTCGCCAAGATCGTCCAGCACGTTATGGACAATGCGGCGCGTCAGCGGGCCGATAAGCCCGGTCTGCTCGGCAAGCGGGATAAAAATATCCGGCGTTAACATGCTGCCGTCAGGCTGCGGCCAGCGGATGAGCGCTTCAGCGCCGGTGGGCTGGCCATTGGACAGACGAATGATCGGCTGATAGTGCATCACCAGTTCATTATTGGCGATACCGTCCTGCAGGCGATAGCGCGGCGACTGCAAACGCCGCAACAGGCGCAGCAGCCAGAACGCTAATGCGAGGCTGATAAGGATACCCGCCGGGAGCCAGATAAGCTGGAGTTTACGGATTTCTGCCGTCTGCGGTGCCTGAGAGGCCCACGCCACCACGGCAATCCCGGAGCGCGGCTCGCGGTGAATCAGATAGATATTGCCCTGATACTCAATTTTCTGGGCACCGCTTTTACGCGCCATGTTCCAGACCGTTTTATCAAACGGGCCGCTACTCGCCAGCACGCGGTTGCGCGGCAGCCCGATGATGGCGGTGTTAATCGGCCAGGCGCTGAACGGAATTAAATCGATAAACGAGCTGGGATCGATAAGCACCATATGTGGCCCGTGAGCAACCATTACCATGGGTATCGACAATCCCACATCGTTTTGCGTGCTGAACCAGATCTGGTAATTTTCATCGTTAACCCATGTCGGCGTCGGCAGCGGTTTTGACGTGCTGCGCCCGACCAGCGAGGAGCAGACCGGCGTCATATCTTTTAAGTAAACCACTTCCTGAACATGGCGGAACACAAACGACGTGCGCCGCATCGCCTGTAAATGCGCCTCACTGCACGGCTCGCCGGTAAAGCTGTTGATTTTGGCGAGTGCGGCTTTCGCCTGCTGCATGATGTCATTGGTACGGATAAGCGTGCGTTCGGTATAGGCGTCCAGCTCCACGACAAAATGCTGTTCGGCCTGATGACGGGCGAGCCAGAAACTAAACGCGACAGGCAGCAAAACGCTGAGTAACAGCACGCCTGTTACTATTTTTATCCGTCTTGTGATGGTCACGATTGCTGCCTGCCCTGAAGAAGAAATGAGTGCCGGAGTACTTCTAGCGTAGTGGGGGATAATGGCTTTTGCGACGGCACGGCGCATTGATTTTGCGTAGGGTTAGGGCAAAAAAAGTGTGTAAAGCGGGCGCAGCAATGACGGCTGCGCCGCAAGTGTGGATTTTAGCGCCGGTGTGCGAGACGCCGCACCAGCCGGTCGCCGAGCGTCTGTACGCCCTGAACGAGCGCCACCAGAATCAGCACCGTGGCGGCCATCACTTCATTATTAAAACGCTGATAACCGTAGCGAATGGCGAGATCGCCAAGCCCGCCGCCGCCGATAACACCGGCCATAGAGGAAAAGCCTATCAGCATCACCACGGTAAGTGTCACGCCAGAAAGCAGCGCGGGCAGGGCCTCCGGCAGCAGCGCTTTGCTTATTACATGCCAGGCGTTACCGCCCATAGCAATAATCGCCTCGGCGCGCCCGCGGTCCACTTCATCCAGCGCGTTTTCCACCACGCGCGCAAAGAACGGAAATGCGCCGATGGTAATCGGCACGACGGCAGCGGTGCTGCCAAGCGTTGTGCCGATAATAAGACGCGTCAGCGGGATTAACGCAATCAGCAGCACGATAAACGGCAGCGAACGCCCGACGTTAATCACGCTGCCCAGCACGCTGTTGAGCTGCGGCTGTGGCAGCACGCCGTCGCGGCGAGTGATAAACAGCACCACGCCGACCGGCAGGCCGATAAGCACCGTAAAGAGCGCCGCCAGGCCAACCATATAGAGCGTCTCCAGCGTGCCCTGCGCCAGCAGCGGCCAGAGATCTTCAAAACTCATGCCACTTCGCACCATATTCTCTCCTCCACGCCATGACGGCGTAAAAACGCCTGCCAGGCGGCGTTGTCGCGCACCAGCGTCTGACGCAGCACCGACCAGGGCGCGGTGAGTAAATCCGCGAGTCTCCCGCTCTCCACCAGACGCCCGTTCTCCAGCAGCGCCGCGTGGTCGCAGATGGCTTTAACCACCTCAAGCTCATGCGTAATCAGCACGATGGTCAGCCCGAGCTGGCGATTGATATCGGCAAGCAGCGCAAGAATGGAGGCGGTGGTCTCCGGGTCGAGCGCGCTGGTGGCTTCATCGCACAGCAGCACGTCCGGGCGCGCGGCGAGCGCGCGGGCAATGCCGACGCGCTGTTTCTGCCCGCCGGAAAGGCGCGAAGGAAACGCGTCGGCTTTATCGGCAAGCCCGACTAACGCGAGCAGTTCCGCCACCCGTTCGCGCCGCGCCGCGCGCGGCACGCCCGCGATCTCCAGCGGTACTGCCACGTTATCCGCCACCGTGCGCGCATGGAGCAGATTAAAGTGCTGAAACACCATCGCGGTGCGCTGCCGGTGCTGGCGCAGCGCGCGGTCGTCGAGGCGGGTAATATCCACGCCGTTCATCAGGATGCGGCCCGACGTTGGCTGCTCCAGCAGGTTAAGACAGCGCAGCAGCGTGCTTTTGCCCGCGCCGCTGCGCCCCAGAATGCCGTACACGGCACCCTGTGGAATGGCGAGCGAGACGTCGTCCAGCGCCGGCTGGCCCTCTCCGGCGTAAGTTTTGCTCAGCCCGTCAAGCGTTATCATGACTGCGGCGCCGCGACCGGGATCACCGAGCCGTTGTAATGCTGGCGAATAAATTCCGCGACCTGCGGCGACTGTAAATCTTTCGCCAGCGCTTTGATGCGCGGATCGCCTGCCAGCGCGGGCGTGGTCACCAGCAGGTTGGCGTACGGGTTATGATCGGCGCGCTCCAGCCCCAGCGCGTCTTTGGCGGGCGTCAGGCCCGCTTCCAGCGCGTAGTTGCCGTTGATCACCGCCAGATCCACATCGTCAAGCGAGCGCGGGATCTGCGGCGATTCAATTTCGAGGATCTTCAGTTTTTTCGGGTTATCGCGGATATCCTTCGGCGTGGCGAGGCTGCTCGCCGGATCGTTAAAGCCCGCCTTGAGTGTAATCAGCCCCTGGTTTTGCAGCAGGAACAGCGCGCGGCTCAGGTTGGTGACGTTATTGGGCACCGCCACGGTTGCGCCCTCCGGCACGGCTTTGAAATCCTTATATTTACGCGAATAGATGCCGAGCGGCTCAACATGCACCGTGGCGGCGACCGCAAAGGTTTTACCAAGCGCCTTTTCCTGATCCTTCAGGTAGGGCAGGTGCTGAAAATAGTTGGCGTCCACGTCGCCGTTCGCCAGCAGCTCGTTGGCGTTGACGCCGCTGGTGAGCTCCACGACATTCAGGTCGAGTTTCGGATCGAGCTTTTTAATGTAGTTAAGAATTTCGGCGTGCGGCACCGGATCGGCGGCGACACGCAGCGGCTCGGCGGCCTGTAAGCCTGCGGAAATCAGCAGCGCCAGCCCGGCCAGCGTCATAGTGGCTTTTTTCATTTTGCTTTCCTTAGTAAGGGATCAGGCGATCAGTTCGTGGCTTTCGCGCAGCACGTCACGGTAGTAGCGCTCGGCGACATCAGGGTGCGAGCGCAGGCGGCCTTTTAAATAGTTCCAGCCGACATCGCGCAAAAGCGGGTTGCGCGGATCGCTCTGCGGGCCATGCGCCTCGCGCGCCAGCTTCGGCGGCAGCGGATAGACCGGCACCACGCCGTCGAGCCGCGCGCCGAGGAAAAAGGCGATGGAAAGGCGTTCGTTATCCGCAGGCGGCGAGACGACGCGATGCACCGTGGCGCGCAGATAGCCGTTGGTGGCAAGCTCCAGCAGTTCGCCGATGTTCACCACAAAGCTGCCCGGCAGCGGGGCGGCGTCAATCCACTCGTCAGGCGCCACTTCCACCTGTAAGCCTTTTTGCTGGTCCTGTAACAAAAAGCTTAAGAACCCGGAATCTTTATGCGCGCCGACGCCCTGGTCGCTGCCGGTGCGCTGCTGGCCGGGGTAGCGGATGAGCTTGATATGCTCGTTGGGTTGCTCGCCGTAGAGCGTGTCAAAGGCGTCGGGTGAGAGTTGCAGGGCTTCGGCGAACGCGCGCAGCAGCCGCAGCGCCATCTGCGCCATATCGCGCTGAAAGCGCAGCAGCGTTGGCCTGAGCGACGGCTGCGCGGCAGGCCAGAGGTTCGGCCCCTGCAAGCGACGCCACGAGGGCGCATTCGCTGAAAGCGCGAGCGCCGGGCGTTCGGCACCGATATCAAACTGCTCGCGCCAGTCCGGCTTGCCGCGCGTCAGTTCCGCCGCCGCGCGGTTATAGCCGCGAAAATGCGGAGAGTGAATCATTGCCACCTGCGCTTTTTCTTCTTCGGGCAGGGCAAAAAACTGGCGCGCCTCGCGCTGGACATCCTCCAGCAGACGGGTGTCGACGCCGTGGTTAACCACATAGAAAAAACCGATATCGCGCGCGGCGTAGCGCAGATGATCGAGAAACGCGGCGCGATCGGCCGGGCCTGCGTTGAGTCTCGCGAGATCGAGAATTGGCAGGGTAGAGGGTAATGCTGTGCTCATGGGGCGCTCCGTTAGCAAAAGAAAATCACAGTCGGTTATCTGCAAACAGACAGGCACAACAACAGCGCTGGCGCATGGGAGTCTCCTTCATTTGTTGCCATACCGCCACACTGCCCGAAAGACGCCCGCGCGCCCAATATCGTTCTTTTCTGATTTATAACGTCATGGGGTAAAAAGGATTTCTGGCTGACGCATAAGTAATTACTTCAAAATGTTTCCATGAAAAATGGATTTGTTTTATCCGTCAATGAGTTAATTTTTTGTTAATTTTCTAACATGCATTCTGCCTTCAAGTTTAGCGCTGCGCTGCCGTTGTCCTGAATGAAGAACCCTCTGATCCTTCCAGGTGAACAATAATGCTAAAAACAACGCAGGCCAGATTTATCTTTTTACTCTGTCTCTTTCTTGCTGCCCTGAGCGGCATTACCGCTCTGGTGATCCACTTTTTCGTCACGCCGGAAATTAAACGCACCGAGACGCGGATTATCCGTTATGAAGTGGATAACGTGGCGTTCAGCATCGTTGAGCAGATGAACCGCGTGCAGGCGCAGATGCGCAGCGTGACGCAGAGCGTCGCGGCGATGCAGAGCGATGAAATCGACCGGCTGTTACCGGCGCTGGTGGACCAGTACCAGGATGTGAATGTATTTGGCGGCGGCGTCTGGCCGCTGCCGGAAAAACGCGAGGCGGGGCGTAATAAATTCAGCACCTTCTTTGCGCGTAACGCCAGCAATCAGCTCGAAGTGAATACCTACTGGAACTCCGACGCGGCACCAAATTACTACGAACAGGTCTGGTATAAAGCGGGTCTGAATTCGCCTGCCAGCCACTGCGCCTGGGCAAACGCGTATCAGGATGACGCGAGCCCGCAGCCGCGCACCAACTGCGCGATGGTCATTACCAAAGATGGCCAGCCGTGGGGAGTTGCGACCATCGACGTGACGCTGGGCTTCTTTAATCAGCTCGCGAAACAGATGAACGACGCCATCTCCGGGCGCGTGCTGATTGTGGAAGCGGACGGCAAAATTGTCGGCGACGCCGCTCAGGTCGGTAAAACCGCGAGCCTGAAGAAACTGGCAGACCTCGGCGACGATCCGATGGCGCAGACGGTGCAGAAAGCGCTTTCCACTTTCCGTCCCGGCGAGAAAACCGAGCAGGAGTATGATCAGGACGGCGATTCGCATACCGTGATGCTGCAATCCATTAAAGGCAGCCCGTGGATTATCGCAGTCGATCTGCCGACCGCGCTGTTAACCGCGCAGACCGATACGATCCTCGCGCGCCTGAGCATGGTGCAGATCCCGATGCTGCTTCTGCTGCTGGGCGTACTGGTGCTGTTTATCCGCTCAATGATGGGCAAACTCGCCGATCTTAACCGCAATATCAGCCGGCTCTCCGCAGGTGGGGCAGATCTGACGCAGCGCCTGGAGCCCACCAGCAGCCCGGAATTTAACGCGATTATCAACAGCTTCAACGGCGTGATTGATTACCTGCAAACTATGCTGCGCCAGGTGAGTGATAGCGCCCGCGCGCTGTCGTCGGCGTCGCAGCAGATCTCAGGCGGCAACCAGGATCTCTCGGCGCGCACGGAAGATCAGGCAAGCTCGATTGAAGAGACGGCGGCGTCAATGGAACAGCTCACCAGCACCGTGCGCCAGAACGCCGATAACGCCGCACATGCCAACGAGCTGGCGCACCAGGCGTCGCAGGTGGCGGAGCGGGGCGGTAATGTGGTGCGCGAAGTGGTCAGCACCATGAGCGCTATCCAGAGTTCGTCCGGCAAAGTGGTGGATATTATCGCGGTGATCGACAGCATCGCCTTCCAGACTAACATCCTGGCGCTGAACGCGGCGGTGGAAGCGGCGCGTGCGGGTGAGCAGGGCCGCGGCTTCGCGGTGGTTGCCTCGGAAGTACGCAGCTTGGCGCAGCGCTCCGCGCAGTCGGCTCGCGAAATCAAACAGCTGATTGAAAACTCCGCCAGCAACGTTGAAGTTGGTACGAAGCTTGTGAATGAAGCGGGCGCAACGATGGATGAACTGCTGAGCGGCGTGCGCAACGTCACCACGCTGATGGGCGAAATCATGTCCTCCAGCCGCGAGCAGAGCGCGGGTATCTCGCAGGTAAACCTGGCGATTAACCAGCTCGACAGCGCGACGCAGCAGAACGCGGCGCTGGTGCAGGAAGTCTCGGCGGCATCGCACTCGATGACCGAACAGACGCAGCAGCTTGACCGCGTAGTGGCCGGTTTCCGCCTGTAAGTTTTTACTCACTTCTGAAAAGCCGACGCCTGATGCGTCGGCTTTTTCTTTTCAGTCGCCCCGTGATAGCGCCGCTTGCAATTTCAGCGGCGTCGTTTTACGATATTGTTATGTTATAACATTTAAAAGGGGCGAATGATGAAAGCTGATATCCATCCGCATTACCGTACCGTGGTGTTTCACGACACCAGCGCCAATGAATATTTCAAAGTTGGTTCGACCATTAAAACCGAGCGCGAAATTGAACTTGATGGCGAAACCTATCCGTATGTGACCATCGACGTGTCGTCGGCGTCGCATCCGTATTACACCGGGCGCCAGAAGACCATTACCACCGAGGGCAGCGCCGCGCGCTTCCAGCAGCGTTTTGGTCGCTTCTTTAACGATAAAAAGGCGTAAATCATGCAGGTGCTGAATTCACTGAGGAGCGCGAAGGCACGTCATCCTGACTGTCAGATAGTGCGACGCAAAGGACGGTTGTATGTGATTTGCAAAACGAATCCGCGGTTTAAAGCGGTACAGGGAAGGAAGAAAAGAAAATAAGCATCGCCCTCGCAAGAGGGCGATTTTTTTAGTGCGCCTGTGAGGCGGTTGCGGTATTCACCGGCGAGCGGGCAGGGCCGTTATTTTTATCCAGCGAGTAGATATCGTAAAACGATAAGGCTTTCTTACGAGTCAGCATCTTCTCAAGCTGCGCTTTTTGTTCAGCGCTCACGCGCGGGGACGCCTGAATTTCTTCTATCAGACTCTCCGGCACGTCGCGGGTGTTATACCATTCGCCGTTATAGCACACGCGCAGATCCAGCACGTCGATATCTTCGTAGCGGTAGCGTGGATTCACGTCAAAAAAGAAAAAGCCGTTTAACAGCACAAACAGCACGACCAGCAGCCAGACTGAGCCTGCCAGCGTTTCTGACTGTAACATCACCGCAAGCGTTGCCAGCCAGCCCAGATACATAGCGATAAACAGGCCAGGGTGCTTACGGATAAAGCTGATGCTAAAGCGTGGACGGTTGTCGCGCTTCTCTTCTTTGTTGAGTCGGTCAATGGTGGCCGTCAGCAGTCGCTGGATTTCAGTCATGCAAAACCTTCAGAATCGGTGTCGCGCGTGCGCGGGAATGGGCATTTTATGAGGCCGCCGTTCACGAAAAAAGTAACAGACGGCCAACAAAAAACCATAACAGTTAACCGAAGCGGCGCTCAAAGGCGGCGAATCACCCGCGCCGGATTGCCGGCGACCACGCAGTTGGCTTCCACGGAATGCGTCACCACGGCACCGGAACCGACCACCACGTTATCACCAAGCGTCACGCCCGGATTAATAATCGCGCGCCCGCCAATCCAGACGTTATCACCAAGGGTGACGGGTTTTGCAAACTCCAGCCCGCTGTTGCGCTCGGTCGGATCCAGCGGATGCGTGGCGGTATAAATATGCACGCCGGGTGCCAGCATAACGTTCGCGCCGATATGCACCGGACAGACATCCAGAATCACGCAGTCGAAATTGGCGTAGAAATTCTCGCCCAGGTAAATGTTATAGCCGTAGTCGCAGCGGAAGGTGGGCTCTATGTACGCGTTGCCGGCTTCCCCCAGCAGAGATTTGAGGATCGCCTGACGCTGTGCCTTCGCATCCGGCGCGCTGTGATTGTATTCATGCAGCAGATGCCGCGCGCGCAGGCGGTCCTCACGCAGCTCCGGGTCGTTCGGGCGGTAAAGCTCGCCCGCAATCATCTTGCGTTTCTCTTCGCTCATGGTGGTTTCGCTCCGTGAATGGAAACTCTGATAGTAGCGACTAAACGCGCGGCTGACCATTCACTGCATTTGAGGGGAAGAGAACAGGAGAGAGAAGCCATGCTAATGGAGGACATATCCGGTGTGGCACCCACAACGCGAATCGCTCGACACTAACATGGCGTCGACAATATCAAAGCCAGATAATCACATACAAAATAGCGGGAGATTAACGAACGAACTTCCACACGGCGGTCGGAATTTTATCGTAGAGCTTATTCATCGTCAGTTCAGCCAGACGATGATCCGCCGCTGAATAAAATACCGCCAGTTCGTTGTCGGATAATTCATATTTATTTTTTTCAATAACGCGCTCAAGCGTGTCAATTGTCTGACAACGTCTCAGTCGCATTAAATAATCGGTTTTGGTTAATGGTTTGGTCGTCATAATACACCTAAGTAGTTGTTCTATTTTTAAAAAGACAAGCTTACAGGGTTTTCTTTGCTGGCGTTTACGAAACACCGGAAAAGCCTGTTTCCGGACTTGCGCCATTTTTGTAAATCTTGCGCATTGATACCGTAATTGCTGAACAGCATAAAGGTATCATCCAGATATTCATCTAATTGCTCAATGAGAGCTGCGTCATCTTCATGCTTAATTTTATAATTCAGGCCGAAGCTGGCAATATGCTCAATCAAGTCGTTGAGTTGCAGGTTAACGGCGGAAGTGGGGTCGTTAACCCAGCCATGCTGGTTTTCGCCGAGCGTGGCAAGGCAATCATGATACAGGCTTTCGCAAAGAAATTTAAGCTGCGCTATATCATGCCGTTTTGGTGAGTATTCGTCCATAACGTATCCCCTTTTTAGCGAAAAATTTTAGTCAACAGCACCGCAGGGGCAGATACACAACCAGTGTCTGGAGCCGTGGCGCTCCATTTTTAATCTACTGTTACTATAAAACACCCTGGGGATTTTTTCCTGGCACGATTACGAAAAATTACATTTCCGCGGTTAATCGCACATCGGCGCAGACTCTTTTACGCGAATCAATAAAGGCAAGGCACGCAGACGCATTCAGAAAGAAAACTTAACCTTTAAGTCTTAGTTTAACCTTAGTTTAAAACGTTTATTTATTCACGCCTGAAGAATATTCTGTAATAAAGGTTTTTTCTGCATCAGATTAATCCCAATAAAATATTTATAGCGAAAAAAAGAGAAACGAAAGGCGCGAGTGATGTTTTTTTGCGCGAAGCGTTAAAACACGTATGCAGGGAAGGGGTAAAAAAAAGGCCGCATCTGCGGCCTTTCTTATTAGTGATGCTCAACCGGATGGCTGTGCTCGATATCTTCACTCTTACGGCTGAAGCGGCGGCGAACCACCACAAAGAACACCGGAACGAAGAAGATAGCCAGAATGGTTGCGGTCACCATCCCGCCCATTACGCCGGTACCGACGGCGTTCTGCGCGCCGGAGCCTGCGCCCGAGCTAATCACCAGCGGCATTACGCCGAGGATGAACGCCAGCGAGGTCATCAGGATAGGACGCAAACGCATACGTACCGCTTCAAGCGTCGCCTCGATAAGACCTTTACCTTCTTTTTCCATCAGATCTTTGGCGAATTCCACAATCAATATGGCGTTCTTCGCCGACAGGCCGATAGTGGTGAGCAGACCCACCTGGAAATAAACGTCGTTGTTAAGGCCACGCAGCGAGGCTGCCAGCAGCGCACCGATAACCCCAAGCGGGACCACCAGCATGACCGAGAACGGGATTGACCAGCTTTCATACAGCGCCGCCAGACACAAGAACACCACGATAAGCGAAATGGCGTAAAGCGCAGGCGCCTGGTTGCCGGACAGACGTTCCTGATAGGACATGCCGGTCCAGTCGTAGCCGATACCGGTCGGCAGCTTGCTGGCAAGCTGTTCCATCATCGCCATCGCTTCACCGGTACTCTTACCCTGCACCGCCTGGCCCTGGATCTGCATGGACGGCAGGCCGTTATAACGCTCCAGACGCGGTGAGCCATATTCCCAGTGAGACGTCGAGAAGGCAGAGAATGGCACCATCTGGCCGTTTGTCCCACGCACATACCAATTGTTGATATCACCTGGCAGCATACGGTATTGCGCCTGCGACATGACGTACACTTTCTTCACGCGACCGCGGTCGATGAAGTCGTTGACGTAGCTGCCGCCCCACGCAGAAGCAAGCGTGGTGTTGATATCGCTGATAGAAACGCCCAGCGCCTGTGCTTTTTCCTGGTCGATGTCGATTTTAAATTGCGGCGTATCTTCCAGACCGTTCGGACGCACCTGCGAGAGCAGATCCGGGTGCTGCGCCGCTTCGCCCAGCAGCTGGTTACGGGCCTGCGTCAGCTTGTCATGCCCAAGGTTGCCCTGGTCGATAAGCTCGAAGTCAAAGCCGGTCGCCGTACCGAGTTCCACAATCGCCGGCAGGTTAAAGGCGAACACCATCGCATCTTTAATCTGCGAGAAACGGCCCATCGCACGGCCGGTAATAGCCGGAACTTTGTTTTCCGCACCCGGACGCTCATCCCAGTTTTTCAGCGAGACGAACGCCAGACCGGTGTTCTGGCCGCGACCGGAGAAGCCAAAGCCGTTAACGGTAAAGACGGAGTTAACGTTGTCTTTCTCCTGGGTGAGGTAGTAGTCGGTCACCTCATCCAGCACCTTCTGGGTACGCTCCTGGGTGGCACCCGCTGGCAGCTGCGCCATCGTCAGGAAGACGCCCTGATCCTCATCCGGCAGGAACGAGCTTGGCAGACGGATAAACAGGAACGCCATCGCCACGACAATCAGCAGATAGAGCAGCAGATAACGACCGGTGCTGCGCAGAATGTTGCCTACGCTGTCGGTGTAATGGTGCGTGCTCTTGTCGAACATGCGGTTAAACCAGCCGAAGAAGCCTTTTTTGCCTTCGCCGTGATCGCCTTTCGCGACAGGTTTAAGCATGGTGGCGCACAGCGCTGGCGTCAGGATCAACGCCACGATAACCGACAGCACCATCGCGGAAACGATAGTAATGGAGAACTGACGGTAAATCGCACCGGTCGAGCCGCCAAAGAACGCCATCGGGATAAATACCGCCGAGAGCACCAGCGCGATACCGACCAGCGCGCCCTGAATCTGACCCATCGATTTGCGGGTCGCTTCTTTGGGCGGCAGGCCTTCTTCAGCCATCACACGCTCGACGTTCTCAACCACCACGATGGCGTCATCCACCAGCAGACCGATGGCGAGCACCATCCCGAACATGGTGAGGGTGTTTATCGAGTAACCGAAGGCCGCCAGTATCGCAAACGTACCGAGCAAGACGACTGGCACCGCAATGGTCGGGATAAGCGTCGCGCGGAAGTTCTGGAGGAACAGATACATCACCAGGAACACCAGCACGATTGCTTCGACCAGCGTTTTCACCACTTCGAAAATAGAGATTTTAACGAACGGCGTGGTGTCGTACGGGTAAACAACTTTCAGACCGCTTGGGAAGAACGGCTCAAGACCGGCAATGGTCTTGCGCACCGCTTCAGCGGTATCCAGCGCGTTCGCGCCGGTCGCGAGCTTGATACCGAGACCCGCCGCCGGCTGGCCGTTATAGCGTGCGATAATGTCATAGTTCTCGCCGCCGAGCTCAACCTTCGCCACGTCTCGCAGCAGCACGCGCGAACCATCCTGATTGACTTTCAGCAGGATTTTGCTGAACTCATCGGCAGACGTCAGACGGGTCTGCGCGATAATCGAGGCGTTCAGCTGCTGGCCTTTCACCGGCGGCGTACCGCCAAGCTGACCGGCCGCCACCTGGGCGTTCTGCGCTTTAATGGCGCTGATAACGTCCACTGGCGTTAACTGGAAGTTGTTCAGTTTGTTCGGGTCGAGCCAGATACGCATCGCGTACTGAGAACCGAAGAGTTGTACGTCGCCCACGCCCGTGGTACGGCTGATCGGGTCTTTAATGTTCGCGCCCGCGTAGTCCGCGATATCTTCCTGCTTCATCGAGCCGTCGGTGTTAATAAGGCCTAACACCATCAGGAACGAGCTGGAGGATTTCTCAACGCTCACGCCCTGTTGCTGCACTTCCTGCGGCAGGAGCGGCATAGCGAGCTGCAGTTTGTTCTGCACCTGTACCTGCGCGATGTCCGCGTCGGTGCCGGATTCGAACGTCAGCGTGATCTGCACGGTGCCCGAAGAGTCGCTGGTGGAGGACATGTACATCAGGCCATCGATACCGTTCATGTTCTGTTCGATAACCTGCGTCACGGTATCCTGCACCGTTTTCGCATCCGCGCCCGGATAGGTCGCGTTAATCGTCACCGCTGGCGGCGCAATCGACGGATATTGCGCCACGGGCAGTTTCATAATGGACAAGCCACCTGCCAGCATGATGATGATGGCGATCACCCACGCGAAGATGGGGCGATCGATAAAAAACTTAGCCATGTTTTAACGGCTCCTGTTAACTCAAGACTGCGGTTGCTGTGACTGCGTCTGACCAGCGGCGCCGGATTGCTTTTGTTGCTGCTGGTTGTCAGTCACTTCCTGCGCTTTGACCTGCGCGCCCGGGCGAACCTTCTGCAACCCGGTGACGATCACGCGATCGCCGGCCTTCACGCCGTCCGTCACGACCCATTTGTCGCCCATCGCCTGGCCGACCTGCACCGGACGCACTTCCACTTTGTCGCCTTCGCCCACGACCATGACGGTCGCGTCACCGCGCGGAGTACGGGTTACGCCCTGCTGCGGTACCAGAATCGCGTTCGGGTTAACCCCTTCTTCGAGACGCGCGCGGACAAACATGCCCGGCAGCAGCGTGTGGTCAGGGTTCGGGAAAATCGCGCGCAGCGTGATGGAGCCGGTGGTCTGATCCACAGTCACATCGGAGAACTCCAGCGTGCCGTCCTGCGGATATTTCAGGCCGTCAGCGGTTGAGAGTGTGACTTTCGCTTTCCCGTTTTCCTGTTTCAGCTGACCGCTCGCCAGTTCCTGTTTAAGGCGCAGGAAATCGTTGCTGGACTGAGTCACGTCAACATAGATAGGGTCAAGCTGCTGAACGACGGCGAGCGCGGTGGTCTGGCCGTTCTGCACCAGCGCGCCTTCGGTCACGTTCGATTTACCGATACGACCGCTGATAGGGGAGGTCACTTTGGTGTACGCGAGGTTGATACGCGCGGTTTCAACCGCCGCTTTCGCCGCGACCACGGCGGCGTTTGCCTGCTGGGCTTCGGCCTGCGCATTGTCATAATCCTGCTTGCTGATGTACTGCGTGCCGAGCAGTTTCTGATAACGGCTGAGCGTCACCTGCGCGATATTCGCGCTGGCCTGGGCTTTCGCCAGATCGCCTTTCGCGCTTTCGTAAGAGGCCTGATAAGGTGCCGGGTCGATTTGATAAAGCGACACGCCAGCCTTGATCTCGCTGCCTTCTTCAAAATTACGCTTGAGAATAATGCCGCTGACCTGCGGACGAACTTCCGCCACACGATAAGCGAGGGTGCGGCCCGGGAGTTCAGTTGTGATTTGCAGAGGTTCGCTTTTCAGCGTCACTACACCCACTTCGGGCGCCTGTGGCGCTTGTTGCTGAGCCTGTTCACCGTCACATCCTGTTAGCGCAAAGCTGCCTGAGAGCATCAGAACGACCGCCAGAGGCGTGAACCCTCTGTTTTTGTTCATATCTAAACCTCGAGTGTTCGATTCCAAAAAATGACCAATGGATCAAAAGTCCGCAAACCCATTGCTGCGTTTATAGTGTCGTCATGCTATGGTACATACATACAAAAATGTATGTAAGTCTGACTCCTGTAAATTCACCGACCTATGGCACGAAAAACCAAACAGCAAGCCCTGGAGACGCGTCAACACATTCTGGATGTGGCGATTCGCTTGTTCTCGCAACAGGGTGTGTCAGCCACGTCCCTTTCAGATATTGCTCAGGCGGCGGGCGTAACGCGAGGCGCGATTTACTGGCATTTCAGGAACAAGTCGGATTTGTTTAGTGAAATCTGGGAATCATCAGAGGCCAGCATTGGCGATCTTGAAAATGAGTATCGGGCAAAATTCCCAGACGATCCACTCTCTGTTTTACGGGAGATTCTCGTTTATATACTTGAAGCTACGGTGACAGAAGAGCGCCGTCGCCTGATGATGGAAATAATTTATCACAAATGTGAGTTTGTTGGAGAAATGGCTGTGGTGCAACAGGCGCACCGCAGTTTGTGCTTCCAGAGTTACGACCGTATCGAACACACATTAAGGCAGTGCATACAAAGCGGCATGCTGCCGGAAAACCTGCAAACCCGCCGCGCCGCTATCCTGATGCGCAGCTATATTTCAGGCCTGGTGGAAAACTGGCTTTTTGCGCCACAGACGTTTGATCTTAAAAGCGAAGCGCGCGAACTGGTGGCGATTTTACTGGAGATGTATCAGTTTTGCCCGAGCCTGCGCCGCGCCCCGGATGCCGCGCCCGCACAAGACGCCTGCTAAAATATTCTTAAAGCCCGGCGGGCCGCTATTCCATGCGCGAGAGCCGTGGTATTCTCAGCGCCGTTCCAGTATCCCCGCAGGCATTCCGCGTGCGGTCCGGCCATGACTTCATTCAAATGATTATGCAGCACACAATCCTTTCGCGACGCCTGGCGTCCGCTGTACTTTTTGCCGTTCTGCTGGTGTTCGGCGCGCTGTTGTCCGTTGCGGCGCAGGCGGCTCCTGCGAGCGGCGATCTTCCGTCACGCGCTGACGTGCAGGCGCAGCTCGACGCGCTCGGCAAACAAAAAAACCACTCCGCGCAGGACAAACTGACAACCGAAGATTTGACGGCGACGCTTGAGACGCTGGATAAAATCGAGCGCATCAAACAAGAAACCGTGCAGTTGCGCCAGCAGGTCATGCAGGCGCCCGAGAAAATGCGCCAGGCGACAGACAACCTCAGCGCGCTGCAAAACCAGGACAGCGACGAGGTGGTGCGCCAGACGCTGAAAAACCTGTCGCTGCGCCAGCTGGAGTCGCGCGTCACCTCCGTCCTTGACGACCTGCAAACCGCACAAAACGA
Source organism: Cronobacter sp. 153480017-3 (assembly GCF_053627815.1). Classification (NCBI taxonomy): domain Bacteria; kingdom Pseudomonadati; phylum Pseudomonadota; class Gammaproteobacteria; order Enterobacterales; family Enterobacteriaceae; genus Cronobacter; species Cronobacter sp. 153480017-3. The sequence goes on from NZ_JBSEYN010000007.1 coordinate 234,179, forward strand.
TCTCGCGACGTACAACAGCCAGCTGGTCTCGCTACAGACCCAGCCGGAGCGCGTCCAGAACGCGATGTACAACGCCTCGCAGCAGCTTCAGCAGATCCGCAATCGCCTGAATGGCACCGCACCTGGTGAAGAGGCACTGCGCCCGTCGCAGCAGACGCTCCTGCTCGCGCAACAGGCACTGCTCAACGCCCAGATAGAACAGCAGCGTAAAAGTCTTGAAGGCAACACGGTTCTGCAGGACGCGCTGCAGAAACAGCGCGACTACACCACCGCGAATATCAACCGTCTTGAGCATCAGTTACAGCTGTTGCAGGAGGCGGTGAACAGCAAACGTCTGACGCTGACCGAGAAAACCGCGCAGGAGGCGATAGCCCCGGAAGACGCTTCCAGCATTCAGAACAACCCGCTGGTACGCCAGGAGCTGGAGATCAACCACCAGCTCAGCCAGCGCCTGATCGACGCGACCCAGAGCGGCAATACGCTGGTGCAGCAGAATATCCGGGTGAAAAACTGGCTCGACCGCGCGCTGCAATCTGAGCGCAACCTCAAAGAACAGATCTCTGTGCTGAAAGGCAGCCTGTTGCTGTCGCGCATTCTGTATCAGCAACAACAAACGCTGCCTTCCGCCGATGAGCTGGAAGATATGACCAACCGCATCGCGGATCTGCGTCTTGAACAGTTCGAGGTGAACCAGCAGCGCGACGCCCTGTTCCAGAACGACGCCTTCGTCGAGAAGCTGGAAGAGGGGCACAAAAGCGAAATTAATGACGACGTACATGACGCGCTGTTACAGGTAGTCGATATGCGCCGTGAGCTGCTGGATCAGCTCAACAAGCAGCTCGGCAACCAGCTGATGATGGCGATTAACCTGCAAATTAATCAGCAGCAGTTAATGAGCGTCAGCACCAACCTGCGGGAAATGCTCACTCAGCAGATCTTCTGGGTGAACAGTAACAAACCGATGGACTGGGAGTGGGTGAAAGCCTTCCCGCAGGCGCTGCACGATCAGTTGAAGTCGATGAAAATCACCTTTAACTGGGAGAAAGCCTGGCCTGCGATGTTAAAAGCGCTGCTGGCGGGGCTGCCGCTGTTGCTGATTGCCGGGCTTATCCGCTGGCGTTTCGGCTGGCTGCGCCAGTACCTGAATACGCTTGCGGGTGAAGTCGGTCAGCTGCGCAACGACAGCCAGTTGCACACGCCGAAAGCGATACTGATTAACCTCGTCCGCGCGCTACCGGTTTGCCTGATTATTCTGGCCGTCGGGCTCATTCTTTATGTGATGCAGCTGAACATCAGCGATCTGCTCTGGGCGTTCAGCAAAGAGCTGGCGGTGTTCTGGCTGGTCTTCGGCCTCTGCTGGCGCGTGCTGGAAAAAGACGGTATGGCGGTCAGCCACTTCAATATGCCAGCCACGCTGACCAGCCACTGGCGTCGTCAGATTGTGCGCGTCAGCCTGGCGCTGCTTCCGCTGCTGTTCTGGTCGGTGCTGGCAGAACTCTCACCGCTGCATCTGATGGACGACGTGCTCGGCCAGAGCATGATTTTCCTGAATCTGCTGTTAATCAGCGCCCTGGTGTGGCCGATGTGCCGCGACAGCTGGCGTGATAAAGAGTCGCACACCATGCGGCTGGTCACGGTCACTGTGCTCTCGATTGTACCGGTCGCGCTGCTGGTGCTCACCGCCACAGGCTATTTCTATACCACGCTGCGTCTCGCCGGGCGCTGGATAGATACCGTCTATCTGGTGATTGTCTGGAACTTGCTTTATCAGACCGTGTTGCGCGGCCTGAGCGTAGCGGCGCGCCGCATTGCGTATCGCCGCGCGGTGGCCCGTCGCCAGAATATGGTGAAAGAGGGCGCTGAAGGGGCTGAGCCGGTAGAGGAAACGTCGCTGGCGCTCGATCAGGTGAACCAGCAGACGTTGCGTATCACCATGCTTTTAATGTTCGCGCTGTTTGGCGTGGTGTTCTGGGCTATCTGGTCTGATTTAATCACCGTTTTCGCCTATCTCGACAGCATCGTGCTGTGGCACTACAACGGCACCGAAGCCGGGGCGGCGGTCACGAAGAACGTGACGCTCGGCAGCATTCTGTTCGCGGTGGTGGCGTTTATGGTCGCCTGGGCGCTGATTCGCAACTTACCAGGCCTGCTGGAAGTGCTGGTGCTTTCACGCCTGAAAATGCGCCAGGGCGCGTCGTACGCCATTACGACCATCCTGAACTATGTGATTATCGCGGCAGGCGCGATGACCGTGTTCGGTTCGCTCGGCGTGTCGTGGGATAAACTGCAATGGCTGGCGGCAGCGCTGTCGGTGGGTCTCGGTTTCGGCCTCCAGGAGATCTTCGGTAACTTCGTCTCCGGCCTGATTATCCTGTTTGAGCGCCCGGTGCGTATCGGCGATACCGTCACCATCGGCACCTTCTCGGGCACGGTCAGCAAAATCCGCATCCGCGCCACGACCATTACCGATTTTGACCGTAAAGAAGTGATTATCCCGAACAAAGCGTTTGTGACGGAGCGTCTCATCAACTGGTCGCTGACGGACACCATCACCCGCGTGGTGATCCGCATTGGCGTGGCGTATGGATCGGATCTCGACAAAGTGCGCGAGATCTTACTGAAAGCGGCGATGGATCACCCGAAAGTGATGCACGATCCGGAACCGGCGGTGTTCTTCACCACCTTCGGGCCAAGCTCGCTGGATCACGAACTGCGTCTGTATGTGCGTGAACTGCGCGACCGCAGCTATACCGTGGATGAGCTGAACCGCACCATCGACAGACTGTGCCGTGAAAATAATATCGATATCGCCTTCAACCAGCTGGAAGTGCATCTGCATAACAACAACGGCGAGACGCACACCGAAGTGAAGCGCGATTTACGCAGTGACGATAACGGCGAGGCGAACGCCGCCAAAGCCTGACGCCGGTGCTCGCCCTTTCCCCACCAGGGGGAAGGGCGATTACTGTTCTGCTTCGGCAAGCTTTCGCAGATAGTCGTTACGCACAATCTCCAGCGCCGCCAGCACCGTCTGCGGCGCAATGTCATGATTCTCCAGCAGCATAATCAAATCGACCGCGAGTTTGACCTCATCAGGGGCTTGTTCCAGCGACATCGTTTCTCTCCTCGTCATTGATTCAGCGCGTAATGCGCTCAAGCGCGCGCTCGGTGCGGGCGATAGCCGTGCGACAGCGCGTAAGGCGCTCGTCAAGCGCGGTGATTTCACGCGCCAGTTGCGGGTCATGGCGTTCAGCATAGCGCTGCTCGCGCTCGCTTTTCATTGCCAGCAGGCGACGTTCATATTCCTGATACTCCGCAAGCCGCGCGTGCAGCCGACCGCCGGGCAAATGCGCGTTCTCATGACGACGCAGCGTGGCGGTGGCCGCCTCGCGCTGTAACGCCTCGATTTGAGCCGCGAGCCGTTCGGCAAGCCACGCCACGCGCGTCGCGTCACCCTGATTCACCGCCGCTTCCAGGTGCGTGAGGCTCTCTTCGGCTTCCGTCAGATAATCACCGAGCCGTGCGCCGCGGCATGCAAACAGTTGTCTGTCGAAGCGCGGTGAAAAGTGACGCTGCGAGGCGAGCGGCCCGATAAGCGTATGCAGCGCGGCGACACGGGTCTTCAGCGATTGTAATAATAGGGGCGTTCTCATTTTACTCCGGGCGTCTGGCCATGCGGGCTGTGCTACAGTACATCACCTGCTTTCGCGAGTACGATTATGCAAAGGACTATTTTACTCATCCTGGGGTGGCTGGCGGTAGTGCTGGCGACGCTCGGCGTGGTGCTGCCGCTGCTGCCGACGACGCCGTTTCTGCTGCTGGCGGCCTGGTGTTTTGCGCGCTCATCGCCGCGTTTTCATCACTGGCTGCTCTACCGCTCGTGGTTTGGCGGTTATCTGCGCCACTGGCAGCAGCACCGCGCAATGCCGCCCGGCGCGAAACCGCGTGCGATGCTTTTTATTCTCGCCACGTTCGCTATCTCACTGTGGCTGGTGAAGATTTTCTGGGTGCGTATTCTGCTATTGGTCATCCTTTCCGGGCTGTTGATTTTCATGTGGCGCATCCCGGTGATTGATGAAAAACAACAAAACGGGTAAAGCCTGCCCGCAGTGGTTGCATTTACCGCGCGCAGCCAGTAAATTCGAGCGTTTTCGAGTACAGGGGCCGTTGATTAAAGGGTGAGCAAATTCGCCTTTCAGTCGTGTCCGGCAACCTGTGAGTAATACCGTTTTTATCAGGCATACATCCATGACCGCAACTGCGCAGCAGCTTGAATATCTTAAAAATAGCATCAAAAGCATTCAGGATTACCCGAAGCCGGGCATTCTCTTTCGCGACGTCACCAGCCTGCTGGAAGACCCTAAAGCCTATGCGCTGAGCATCGAACTGTTAGTGGAGCGCTATAAAAACGCGGGCATCACGAAGGTGGTGGGCACCGAAGCGCGTGGTTTCCTGTTCGGCGCGCCGGTCGCGCTGGCGCTGGGCGTGGGTTTTGTCCCGGTGCGCAAACCGCGTAAGCTGCCGCGTGAAACGATCGCAGAAAGCTATGAGCTGGAGTACGGCACCGATCAACTGGAGATCCACGTTGACGCGATCAAGCCTGGCGACAAAGTGCTGGTGGTCGACGATCTGCTGGCGACCGGCGGCACCATTGAAGCCACCGTGAAGCTTATCCGTCGTCTGGGCGGCGAAGTGACCGACGCGGCGTTTATCATTAATCTGTTCGACATCGGCGGCGAAGAACGCCTTAACAAGCAGGGCATTACCTGCTACAGCCTCGTGCCGTTCCCGGGCCACTGATCTTCCTTCCCGGCAGCCTCGCCCATCGGGTGGGGCTGTGTTAGCATTACCCCTTCAGAATCCACCACTCAAGCGTTTCAGAGCCTGCCCATGAGTTATCAGGTCTTAGCCCGAAAATGGCGCCCACAAACCTTTGCTGACGTCGTCGGCCAGGAGCACGTGCTCACCGCCCTGGCGAACGGTTTATCGCTGGGCCGAATTCACCACGCCTACCTCTTTTCCGGTACGCGCGGCGTCGGCAAGACTTCTATCGCCCGTCTTCTGGCGAAGGGGCTGAACTGTGAAACCGGCATCACCGCCACGCCGTGCGGCGTGTGCGACAACTGCCGTGAAATCGAGCAGGGGCGTTTTGTCGATCTGATTGAAATCGACGCCGCCTCGCGCACCAAAGTGGAAGATACCCGCGACCTGCTGGATAACGTCCAGTACGCGCCCGCCCGTGGCCGCTTTAAAGTTTATCTGATTGATGAAGTGCACATGCTCTCGCGCCACAGCTTCAACGCGCTGTTGAAAACGCTGGAAGAGCCGCCTGCGCATGTGAAATTTCTGCTTGCGACTACCGATCCGCAAAAGCTGCCGGTGACTATCCTCTCCCGCTGTCTGCAGTTCCATCTGCGGGCGCTGGATCCGGATCAAATCCGCCAGCAGCTTGAACATGTGCTAACGCAGGAAGGCATCGCGAATGAGCCGCGCGCGCTGCAACTGCTGGCCCGCGCCGCCGATGGCAGCCTGCGCGACGCGCTTAGCCTCACCGATCAGGCCATCGCCAGCGGCGACGGGCAGGTGACCGCCCAGGCGGTAGGCGCGATGCTCGGCACGCTGGATGACGATCAGGCGTTAAGCCTCATTGAAGCGCTGGTCGCCGCCGACGGCGAGCGCGTCATGCAGCAGATTAACGACGCTGCCGCGCGCGGCGTCGAATGGGAAGCGCTGCTGGTCGAAATGCTCGGCCTGCTGCATCGTGTCGCGATGGTGCAGCTCTCGCCGTCAGCGCTCGGCGCGGATATGGCACCGCTGGAGCCGCGCCTGCGCGAACTGGCGCGCGTCGTGCCGCCGGGTGATATTCAGCTCTACTACCAGACGCTGCTCATCGGTCGCAAAGAGCTGCCGTGGGCACCGGAGCGCCGGATGGGCGTGGAAATGACCATGCTGCGCGCGCTGGCGTTCCACCCGCGCGCGCCGCTGCCGGAACCCGAGCGCGAGGTACAGCCTGCCGCCGTACTGCCGGTGGTGAACGCGCCTGAAGCGCCGGCAATGCCTGCCTCTCAGCCCGCTTATCAGACCCAGTCGCAGCAGCCCGTTTCGCCAGCCGTTTCTCAACCGCAGCCGGGCGCGCAGACGCCGCTGCCCGACACGACAAGCCAGCTTCTACAGGCGCGCAGTCAGTTGCAGCGCGCGCAGGGAGCGGCCAAAACAAAAAAGAATGAACCGGCAGCGCCAGCCACAGCGCGGCCGGTGAATAACAGCGCGCTGGAGCGGCTGGCGTCCGTGACCGAGCGCGTGCAGTCCCGGCCCGCGGTGGTCAAAGAGGACGCCCCGGCCAAAAAAGAGGCGTATCGCTGGAAAGCGAAAAATATCGTGCCGCAGGCGCAGCAGGCCCCCGTCGCCACGCCGCGGGCGCTGAAAAAAGCGCTGGAGCATGAAAAGACGCCGGAGCTTGCCGCCAAACTCGCCGAAGAGGCGATTGCCCGTGACGAATGGGCCGCCGAGGTCAGCCGCCTGCAGGTGCCGAAGCTGGTGGAGCAGGTGGCGCTGAATGCATGGAAAGAGCAGGACGGGCAGACGGTTCGCCTGCATCTGCGCCCGTCGCAGCGTCATCTTAACTCGGCGTCAGCACAGAAAACGCTCGCTGACGCGCTGGGCGTTTTGTACGGCGCGCCGGTTGAACTGACTATCATTGAAGATGATAATCTGGCGCACCGGACGCCGCTGGAGTGGCGGCAGGCGATTTACGAAGAGAAACTCGCCCAGGCGAGAGAAGCGATTATCGCGGATACCAATATTCAGACGCTGCGTCGTTTCTTCGATGCGGATCTGGATGAAGAGAGTATTCGCCCCCTTTGACAGGCAGTGCCGCTGCCTGTTGTAACCCTTGGCCTCGCTGTCGGCACTGCCGTCAGCGACCTGAAGCAAAAGAGAGAAGCTTATGTTTGGTGGTAAAGGCGGTCTGGGCAACCTGATGAAACAGGCCCAGCAGATGCAGGAAAAAATGCAGAAGATGCAGGAAGAAATCGCTCAGCTGGAAGTAACGGGCGAATCTGGCGCTGGCCTCGTTAAAGTGACCATCAACGGCGCGCACAACTGCCGTCGCGTGGAAATCGATCCGAGCCTGCTCGAAGACGATAAAGAAATGCTGGAAGATCTGGTTGCCGCCGCGTTCAACGACGCCGCGCGCCGCATCGAAGAGACGCAGAAAGAGAAAATGGCGTCTGTCTCTTCTGGCATGCAGCTGCCGCCAGGCTTCAAAATGCCGTTCTGATGTCCCCCGGACGGCAGGCTCCGCCTGTCGTCCCGCTTTTCCCCTCTAAATCTCTTCTATATCTTTGATTCTGGCCGGAACGCCGGTTCTGAAGACGCCAGTAAAACTCTCTTTAAGTATTCGTTAATTGTATGAATTCCCCATGATTATTACTATGCGTGAATATTATTTCCCTCCTGAATTTATATGGTTCAGAGAGGTGTAATAATAATGGCCGGTTTTATCACGGCTTTTCAGGTCGGGAAATACCGCCATTCAACAATGAGAGTAAAAAGGAGTTAATTCTCGATTTAGTAATGCGAATGGAATTAATAAAGTCACAGGAATGCTTTGTTAATTTATCTAAAGGAATAAATCAAATTATGATGCAATTAACGAAAGGCGGTTGCGGTGTTATTGCCGTGCTTGCAGCGCTGTGTGCTTCTGAAGCGGCGCTCGCCAATAGCCAAACCATCACATTCAACGGAAAAGTGCTTGATGCCGCCTGTACGGTAACAGTAGGCGACGGCAGTTCCACTGTTGAATTAGGTGAAACCGTTAAATCGGATCTGGTAAATAAAGGCGATACGGGTGCGCCTAAACTTTTTACCATCACCCTTTCTTCCTGCCCGGCAGGCAGTCCTGCGAAAGCCAATATTAAATTTAACGGCGAAACCGATGGCGATGACAGTTATTTCAAAAACATCGCCACGACCGATGCCGCGACAAATGTTGGCGTGCTTTTGAAACAGTATGGCACCGACACGGTATATGTGAACGACGGTAATACGGATATTACGTTACCGGCGGAAGGCGGCGACGTCACTGTGGATTATACCGCGCAACTGGTGGCGACCGGCACCGGCGTCACGAAAGGGAATGTGGTTAGCACATTAACGTACAGCATCAGTTACCAGTAATCAAAGGAGGGGCAACCCTCCTTCTATCCGGAGTTTTCTATGAAACCGTTAGCAATCGCGCTGCTTTGCGCACTTTCTGTCAGCGCCGCACAGGCGAGTGTTGTCGTCGGCGGCACGCGTGTCATCTTCGATGGTCAACAAAAAGCGGCGACATTATCCGTACAGAATAAAGACAAAACCGCCAACCTGGTGCAGTCCTGGATATCGCCTGTCTCGGCAGATTCCGCAGCAAAAGACACGATGATTATTACGCCGCCGCTGTTTCGTCTGAACGCCGGTGAAAAAGCCTCTGTGCGTATTGTTCGCTCCGGAAAAACGTTGCCTGACGATCGCGAGTCTATGTTCTGGCTGAATGTCAAAGGGATTCCGGCAATGGAGGGAATACCTGCCAAAAATGAAGTGCAAATTGCCATTAACTCGCGCATTAAATTAATTTACCGCCCGGCTAGCCTGCGTGGCAATGTGCCCGAATCCGTCGCCGATAAATTAACGTGGAGCGCTGACGGTAATGCAGTAAAAGTAAATAACCCCACGCCGTATTATATGAATTTCTCCACCGTCACGGTGAATAATACACCGGTGAAGAGTGCCACGTTTGTCGCGCCTTTTTCCAGCGCCGATTTTTCACTGCCCAAAGCACAAAATCATGGTGACGTGAAATGGCAGATAATTAACGATTTTGGCATGCGTGGAAACGAACACACCGCCAGATATTAATTTTTGCATTTATGACCGGGCATCGCGCAATGACATCATTAACGAAAATACGGCCAGTGATTACCCTCGGGATAATCTGCGCAGCGTTTTCTGCAATGCGAGTAGCCCGGGCAAATGAATATTTTAATCCGCATTTGCTGGAGACCAGCGAAACGTCAGCCTCAGCGCTTGATCTGAATTTATTCAGCGAGGAGCAAACTCCGGCGGGGGATTACAACGTCGATATTTATATCAATGGTGAATTAGTCGATGCCGGTACTTTTACTTTCCGTTATGTCGACACGGCGGAGAATAAACGCCTGCTGTTGCCGTGCCTGACGCTGGAACAGCTCCGCCACTGGAACATCAAGGTTGAAAATTATCCGGATCTGACAAAACAGGGTGAGACCTGCGCTAACCTGCTGGCTATCCAGGGCGTGTCCGCCCGGTTAATACTCAATCAGCAACGTTTTGAACTCTCCATTGCACAACTGGCGATGACGCATCGCGCGCGCGGTTATGTGCCCGAAGAAAAATGGGATGACGGCATCACCGCCGGGCTTTTGAATTACAGTTTTTCCGGGCAGACCACCACGTCGCGCGTGAACGATGCCGTGCGTCACAGCCAGTTCGTCAGCCTCCAGCCGGGGTTTAACTTCGGGGCCTGGCGACTGCGTAACTACTCAACGCTTAACATCAACGATGGAAAACATCAGTGGCATTCGGTCTACAGCCACGTCTCCCGTGATATTCGCACGCTGAAAAGCCGGCTGATGATAGGCGAAGGAAATACTGACGCCAAAGTCTTCGACAGTGTCGCGTACACCGGCGTGTCGCTGGCGTCCGATAATGACATGCTGCCGGACAGTCAGCAGGGCTTCGCGCCTGTGGTACGCGGTATTGCCCGCAGCGACGCAGAAGTGACGGTTTATCAGAACGGCAACAGCATTTACAAAACCTCTGTGCCGCCGGGGCCGTTTGAAATCGATGATATCTACCCGACCGGTAGCGCGGGTAACCTGAACGTGACGGTGAAAGAGTCAGACGGCAGCGAGCAGAATTTTGTCGTGCCTTTTGCGTCGCTGGCGGTGTTACAGCGCGAGCATCAGTTAACGTATTCGCTGGTTGCCGGCACGACCCGCAGCGATGGCGATGCAAAAAACGCGCTGGATTTTATCCAGTCTGACGCGGCCTGGGGGCTATCCAACGCGCTCACGTTCTACGGGGGTATCACTCAGGCGCAGGATATCTACTCCAGCTATGCGCTGGGGATTGGCGCGAATCTCGGGAATTTCGGCGCGCTGTCGGTAGATGTGACACAGGCCAAAGCGCAACTCGCCGATCGATTAACCCCCGGCAATATGAAAAGCAGTACCGGGCAGGCCTGGCGTATGCGCTATAGCAAAACGTTGCAGGAAACCGGCACGGATATTTCCGTCGCCAGTTATCGCTACGCGACGCGCGGCTTTTACTCTTTTCAGGATCTGATTAACGCCCGCGACACCGCTGAAGAGATCGATAACACCGATCATGCGCAGCACCGCTTTGACGTCACGTTATCGCAAAGTACCAAAGTGGGCTCGCTTTCGTTGTCGCTGATGAAAGAGCGCTACTGGAACCAGTCGCAAATGACCTCCATGAACCTGGGATATGGCAATAACTGGGGGCAGATTACTTATTTTATTAGCTATGCCCGGAACATGAACGTTACCGGCAGCGATGACACTAAGCGAACCAACGATAGCCTTATTGCGTTGACTGTCAATGTGCCCTTCAGTGCGTTCGACCATAAGGGGGAACTCGCCTCCGCCTCAATGAACTATGCCATGAACAGCAGCGCGCACGGCGCCACAATGCACAGCCTAGGCATGAGCGGTTCGGCGCTTGCCGGCAATAGCCTCAACTGGCAGGTGCAGGAAGGCTATAACGCCACCAATAAGAAAACGAACGGCAACGTCAGCCTTAACTATCAGAATTCATGGGGCGAAATGTCCGGCGGCTACGGTTATGACAATTTTACCAGCCGCTATAACTATGCGCTGCGGGGCGGAATGGTCGCGCACGCCGATGGCCTGACGTTTTCCCGCACGCTAAATGAGAGTGTCGCGATCGTCACGGCACCTGGCGCGAAGGATATTCCGGTCAATGGGCAGAACAATGTCCACACCGATGCTCACGGCAACGCCGTCGTGCCTTATGTTCGCCCATATCACGAGAATGCGATTTCGCTCGATGAGAGCGGGCTTGCGCACGAAAGCGATACCGACATTGAAAATATCACCAAAAAAGTGGTGCCGACGCGCGGTGCCGTGGTGAAAGCGCGCTACCAGACCTTTGCCGGGCTGAAAGCGATGCTGACGCTCACCTTTCATGGCAAACCCGTGCCTTTCGGTGCGCTGGTCACAACATCGGATAACCCGGACCCGACAGCGAACAGCGATATCGTCGGCGAGGACGGGCAGGTTTATCTGGCCGGGCTGAGCCCGAAAGGGCAGTTGCAGGTCAGGTGGGGAGCGGAGAGCGCGCAGCAGTGTCGGGTTGACTATACGCTGCAACCGGCTTCAACCGCTGGCGGGATTATTTTTCAGCAGGCGGCGTGTGAGTAAGCACCGCCTCTTTCACGGGAGTGAACAAATGATGAAGTCGTGGTTGCGCGACGTTTTTTCTGGCCGCTGGCGTCGAATGGCGTTAGCGCTGCTTATCAGCAACGCACTGATTCCCGTATCGGGGCTGGCGGCAGGCAGTCAGGATACGATTAACTTTTCCGTCACCGGCACGATTATTCGGCCTTCCTGCAACATCGAAGCGCCGAGCGTGGTGAAGCTTGGCACGTTCAACCGACAGGATTTGTCTATCGCCGGTGCCAATAGCGCCAGCATTCCTGTGCTCGTTAAGTTAACCGGCTGTACGGCTGGCCTGAGCGAAGCGACGGCACAGTTCAGCGGTCAGCCTTATGACAATGGTGCGATGGGAACCGCGATTTACGCTAATCAGGCGGAAAATGGCGCGGGCGATCTTGGGCTGCAATTAATTAATTTCGACGGCAAACCGCTGGTGAATCTCGCCAACGGTGTCAGTTACAGCGTGCCCATTAAGGCCGATACCCATAGCGGCATGTTAAGCCTCATTGCCCGCATGTACTCGCCGCTGGGGAAACCCACCGCCGGGGATTTCAGCAGTTCCGTCACGATTAATTTTATTTACCCGTAATCTTCACTGAATAACGCTTAAGAGTTTGATATGCGCTGGCCTGTTTTGATGTTCATGCTTTTTTTCTCGCTTCTTTCTACCACGACCCACGCCGCGTGCCAGCGTGACCGCAGTGACGATATTTCCGTCTCGTCGGTGCATTTGCCGGAGCATATCGTGGTGGAAAGCGGCTCTTATGCGCAAGATACGGTGTTATATGACTCCGGTTATATTGCGGGTAGCGATGATAAAGTGACGATACATAACTGTAACATGGGCTATTTTGTTGGCTTTATCTATCTGAATGCGCCACAAACGGGCGACTCGCTGGGCGGGCATATTTACCCCACGAACCTGGACGGCGTTGGGGTGCGCGTATTTACCCTCAACCAGGCCGGGCCGTATGACGATGAAACCACTATTGATAACGACTGGCGCAATGGCGACGGCAGCCTGTTTGGCAGCAGCCATACGCTAAATGGCTCCGCGTACCGTTTACAGCTGGTGGCAACGGGCGGGAAAATCAGCAGCGGCCGCCTGATTTTGCCATCCCCGCTGGCGCGCGTGGATTTCCGCGAGCGCGAAAATATAAGTTCGAACGGCGATATCGCCTCGCAGCTTGATGTCTCTTCCTCTGCGGTGGATGTAAAGGCGATGGGATGCACCGCAGACACGGCCTCGCTGAATTTTGTGATGGGTGATATCGACGCGGCAGCGTTTGATAACAACTCACAGGTGGGCGAGGCGCAAAAAACGGTCACGCTCTCGTGCGAACCGGGCACCAACGTCACGCTGGAAGTCCAGGCGCCTCAGGCCGGCGGCGACACGGCGAATAATACGGTTATCGCGCTCTCGGATACCGGCGCGTCAGACGTGGCGACCGGCGTCGGCGTTCAGTTGAATCTGAAACTCGCGTCTGGCGGCTACGACAGCGGGAAAGCGGGTCTCCCCATCGGCACGCCGATCCCGCTGCTCACGTCTCAGCGCACCTATGATGTGGAGCGCGGCTACAGCTATTTTACCGATCCGGCGAATCCCGGCGGCGCAGGCGCATCGGAAACGCTGCTCTTTACAGCCAACTACTACAAAACCGGCGCTGAGGTCACGCCTGGCAAAGCCAACGCGGCCGGGACGCTTACGCTATCCTATAACTAAGCAGGTTTAGGGTGCGTGCATAAAGGCGCAAGTGGTAATCTACACGCTTTGTTTTTGGTTAAGGAATTTCACTGATGCAGACCAGTCCTCTGCTGACTCAACTGATGGAAGCGTTGCGCTGCCTGCCGGGCGTGGGCCCGAAATCGGCGCAGCGCATGGCGTTTACGCTGCTGCAACGCGATCGCAGCGGCGGGATGCGGCTTGCTCAGGCGCTGACCCGCGCCATGTCGGAGATAGGCCACTGCGCCGATTGCCGCACCTTCACCGAGCAGGAAAAATGTAATATCTGCACCAATCCGCGCCGTCAGGAAAACGGACAGATTTGCGTAGTGGAAAGCCCGGCGGATATCCACGCCATCGAGCAGACCGGCCAGTTCTCGGGCCGCTATTTCGTACTGATGGGCCATCTTTCGCCGCTCGACGGTATCGGCCCGGACGATATCGGGCTTGATCGCCTGGAGCAGCGCCTCGCCGCCGAGCCGCTAAAAGAGATTATTCTCGCGACCAACCCGACGGTGGAAGGCGAGGCTACGGCCAATTACATCGCCGAGCTCTGCGCCCAGTATGGCGTTGACGCAAGCCGTATCGCGCACGGCGTGCCGGTGGGCGGCGAGCTCGAAATGGTCGACGGCACCACGCTTTCGCACTCGCTTGCCGGGCGGCATAAAATGACGTTTTAAGCGTCAAACGATTCTACTTACGAAAGCCGCATTGTGCGGCTTTTAACCAGTCAGCGTTCCCCGCTTTGCCTGCCGCTTGAAAAATTTCTCCGCTATCCCCATCTCTGCCTCAACCGTTTTTGTTCACTGTGGCCTGTTTTGTTGAGGTATCACCATTATGAAAGGACAAGAGACCCGTGGTTTTCAGTCAGAGGTCAAACAGCTTCTGCACCTGATGATCCATTCTCTCTATTCAAATAAAGAGATTTTCCTGCGTGAGCTTATCTCCAACGCCTCGGATGCCGCGGACAAACTGCGCTTCCGTGCGCTTTCTAATCCCGATCTCTATGAAGGCGACGGCGATCTGCGCGTGCGCGTGTCGTTTGATAAAGACAAACGCACCCTGACCATCGCCGATAACGGCATCGGGATGACCCGCGATGAGGTTATCGACCATCTCGGTACTATCGCGAAATCGGGCACCAAAGCATTCCTTGAATCGATGGGCTCTGACCAGGCGAAAGACAGCCAGCTTATCGGCCAGTTCGGCGTAGGCTTCTACTCGGCGTTTATCGTCGCCGATAAAGTGACTGTGCGCACCCGCGCGGCAGGCGCAAGCGCCGATGAAGCGGTGTTCTGGGAATCAGAAGGCGAAGGCGAATATACCGTTGCGGATATCAGCAAAGCGGATCGCGGTACCGAAATCACGCTGCACCTGCGCGAAGGCGAAGATGAGTTCTTAAACGACTGGCGTGTGCGTTCGATCATCAGCAAATACTCCGACCATATCGCGCTGCCGGTTGAGATTGAAACCCGCGAGGAGAAAGACGGCGAAACCATCGTCTCCTGGGAGAAAATCAACAAGGCACAGGCGCTGTGGACCCGCAGTAAAGGCGAAGTCAGCGACGACGAATACAAAGAGTTCTATAAACACATCGCGCACGACTTCACCGATCCGCTGACCTGGAGCCACAACCGCGTGGAAGGGAAGCAGGAGTACACCAGCCTGCTGTACATCCCGTCCCAGGCGCCGTGGGATATGTGGAACCGCGATCATAAACACGGTCTGAAACTCTACGTGCAGCGCGTGTTTATCATGGATGACGCCGAACAGTTCATGCCGAACTACCTGCGCTTTGTGCGCGGCCTGATTGACTCTAACGATCTGCCGCTCAACGTGTCGCGCGAAATTCTTCAGGACAGCTCCATTACCCGCAACCTGCGCAGCGCGCTGACCAAACGCGTATTGCAGATGCTGGAGAAACTGGCTAAAGACGACGCCGAAAAATACCAGACCTTCTGGAAACAGTTCGGCCTGGTGCTGAAAGAAGGCCCGGCGGAGGACAGCGCCAACCAGGAAGCGATCGCCAAGCTGCTGCGTTTCGCCTCCACGCATACCGATTCCGCTGCGCAGACCGTGTCGCTTGCAGATTATGTCTCCCGCATGAAAGAAGGGCAGGAGAAGATCTACTACATCACCGCCGACAGCTACGCCGCCGCGAAGAGCAGCCCGCATCTGGAGCTGCTGCGTAAGAAAGGCATCGAAGTGCTGCTGCTTTCCGATCGCATCGACGAATGGATGATGAGCTATCTCACCGAGTTTGACGGTAAAGCGTTCCAGTCTGTGGCGAAAGCCGACGAATCGCTGGAGAAACTGGCGGATGAAGTCGACGAAAGCGCCAAAGAAGCGGAAAAAGCGCTGGAGCCGTTTGTTGAGCGTGTGAAAACCCTGCTCGGCGATCGCGTGAAAGAGGTGCGTCTGACGCATCGTCTGACCGACACGCCAGCCATTGTCACCACCGACAACGACGAAATGAGTACGCAAATGGCGAAGCTTTTCGCCGCGGCGGGCCAGGCGGTGCCGGAAGTGAAATACATTTTTGAGCTGAACCCGGATCATCAGCTGGTGAAACGCACCGCCGATACTCAGGACGAGGCGCAGTTTAAAGAGTGGGTGGAGCTGCTGCTCGATCAGGCGCTGTTCGCCGAGCGCGGTACGCTGGAAGATCCTAACCAGTTTATCCGCCGTATGAACCAGCTGCTGGTCTCCTGATCGCGCGTCAGGGGCGTTTTAAGGAGGTGGGTGCGCTAACGCTTACCCACCCTACAACGAGGGCGTTGTAATAACGTAGGGCGGGTAAGCGAAGCGCACCCGCCGTCGCAACGCTCTTTACCGTCGCAAACGCCCACACCCATTACATCACTGGTAAAAAGGCGGACATCTCGCGTGCCCGCCTTTTTTATACCGCATACGCCATTTTCTGCCCGTCACGCCCCGGTGAAACCATTCACCCTCCGCCGCGTTTGTTGTCGGCATAGCGCCTTTAATGGTATGGTTTTCGCTTCAATCACGTAGTGAAAATGCAAACGTATGGAGAATTACGCAATGCGTATTATTCTGCTCGGCGCTCCGGGCGCAGGAAAGGGGACTCAGGCACAATTCATCATGGAGAAATACGGCATTCCGCAAATCTCCACCGGTGACATGCTGCGCGCGGCAGTGAAATCTGGCTCTGAGCTGGGTAAACAGGCGAAAGACATTATGGACGCCGGCAAGCTGGTTACCGACGAGCTGGTGATTGCGCTGGTCAAAGAGCGTATCGCCCAGGAAGATTGCCGCAACGGTTTCCTGCTGGACGGTTTCCCGCGCACCATTCCTCAGGCGGACGCCATGAAGGAAGCGGGCATCAACGTTGACTACGTGCTGGAATTCGACGTGCCGGATGAACTGATTGTCGACCGTATCGTTGGCCGCCGCGTTCACGCGCCGTCTGGTCGCGTTTACCACATCAAATTCAATCCGCCGAAAGTGGAAGGCAAAGACGACGTGACCGGTGAAGAACTGACCACGCGTAAAGACGATCAGGAAGAAACCGTGCGTAAGCGTCTGGTGGAATACCATGAGATGACCGAGCCGCTGATCGGTTACTACCGCAAAGAAGCGGAAGCGGGCAACACCCGTTACGCCAAAGTCGACGGCACCAAAGCCGTTGGCGACGTGCGCGCCGAACTGGAAAAAATCCTCGGTTAAGCCGAAGAGATATGACCAACGCCGGGCTCTGCCCGGCGTTTTGCTATCTGTGCCTCACATCCTTGCCGCCTGCGCCTTAAATTTTCCTGCCTGAGGGCGTATAACGTTTGCGGATCAATACACAGGAAACCCGCATGTTCAGACAGACTCCGCTCCTGGATGAGTCCACCGCCCGGCTGATTGTCCGGCGCGCCATGAGCATCATCGACTACCCGGTTAACGTCATGGACAGCCACGGCGTCATCATCGCCTCCGGCGATCCGCAGCGCCTGATGGAGCGTCACGAAGGGGCGCTGCTGGCGCTCGCCGAGAGCCGCGTCGTGGAGATAGACGCCGCCACCGCGCGCCATCTGAAGGGGGTGCGCCCTGGCATCAATCTGCCGTTCTGTTTTCGCCAGCGCCAGATTGGCGTTATCGGTATTTCCGGCGAGCCCTCGCAGGTGCGCGCCTGTGGCGAACTGGTAAAAATGGCGGCCGAACTGATGGTCGAACAGGCGGCGCTGCTTGAGCAAAACCAGTGGGAGAAACGCTACCGCGAAGAACTCACGCTACAGCTGCTCGCAGGCGGCGGCGACACAGAGGCGCGTGAATCGATGGCCGCGTGGCTTGGCGTTGTGCTCTCGGTGCCCCGCATCGCGTGGATAATCGAACTGCGCGACGGCAACCCGCAACAGATGCGCGAACTGCTCGCGGAGCTTGAGCGCGAGGCGCGCGACGCGCTGTTCGCCATGACCGGTTTTAGCGAAATGGTCATGCTGCGTCCGGCGAGTATGGAAAACGGCCAGTGGAGCCCGCAGCAGGAACGTCACCAGGCGCAGCATTTGCATGCGCTCTGGCAGGGGCGGTTTAACGTGCGGTTGATCCTGGGCGGCTTTTACCCCGGCGACGCGGGGCCGTCCCGTTCGCTGCGCGCGGCACGGGCCACGCAGTCGATGGCGCGCCGTCTTAAGCTTCGCCACAAAACCCTGGTTTATGATGAAAATCCGCTGGCGGCGTTGCTTTGCGATCTCGGCGACGACTGGCGCGCCGAAGAGCTGGGCGCGCCCTGGCGCAGGCTGGCGGAACACGATGATAAAGGCGTATTGCGCCAGACGCTGCGCCACTATTTTTCCCGAAACTGTGAGCAGGCGCAGACGGCGAGCGCGCTGCATATCCACGTCAACACGCTACGCTATCGGCTACAGCGTATTGAGGCCATCACCGGCCTTAAAATCAACCAGTTATCTGACTGCCTCCAGCTTTATGTCGGGATGCTGACACAGGCGTGAGTTGTAGAAACCCACAAACGCAAGCGGGCGGGGGCACGCTTTCTTTGTGGGTTTCGCTCAGGCTTTCCCCGCGGCGCGACGCTATGTTGTCCAGACCCTTACCTCAAAGAGAAAACAATAATGACAACGGTATCCACTCTCGGCGCGCTGACGGCGCTGGTCGTCGCGATTGTATTAATTCTGCGTAAAGTGCCACCGGCTTACGGCATGCTGGCGGGCGCGCTGGCAGGCGGCCTGGTCGGCGGCGCGGATCTCGTCCATACGGTCAGCCTGATGATTGAAGGCGCGCAGGGCATCACCAACGCGGTGATGCGTATTCTGGCGGCGGGCGTGCTGGCAGGCGTGCTGATTGAGTCCGGCGCGGCGCACACCATCGCGGAGACCATCGTGCGCAAGGTCGGCGAAAAGCGCAGCCTGCTGGCGCTCGCCATCGCGACGCTTATCCTGACGGCGGTCGGCGTGTTTATCGATGTGGCGGTGATCACCGTCGCGCCCATCGCGCTCTCTATCGCTCAGCGCGCGGGCATCTCGCGTATCGCTATCCTGCTCGCCATGATTGGCGGCGGCAAAGCGGGTAACGTGATGTCGCCAAACCCGAATACCATCGCCGCGGCGGATAACTTCCATGTGCCGCTCACCTCCGTGATGCTGGCGGGCGTCATTCCGGGGCTGTTTGGCCTGGCGATGGCCTGTTTTCTGGCGAACCGCTTAAGCAATAAAGGCAGCCGGGTCACCGAGCAAGAGCTACTGGTACAGGATACCGGCCCGCGTCCGGGTTTCGCCGCGGCCATCAGCGCGCCGCTGGTAGCGATTCTGTTGTTGTCGTTGCGCCCGATCGCGGGCATCGCCGTTGACCCGTTAATCGCGCTTCCGGCGGGCGGGCTTGCGGGCGCGCTGCTGATGGGGCGGCTGCGCCAGTGCAATACGTTTATGGTTTCAGGCTTAAGCCGCATGGCGCCGGTGGCCATTATGCTGCTCGGCACCGGGGCGCTGGCGGGCATCATCGCCAACTCGGGGCTTAAAGATGTGCTGATCGACACGCTGACCCACACCGGGCTGCCCGCGTGGCTGCTGGCGCCGCTCTCCGGCACGCTTATGTCGATGGCAACGGCCTCCACCACCGCAGGCACCGCCGTGGCGTCCGCCGTCTTTAGCCATACGCTGCTGGAGCTTGGCGTCAGCGGCATTGCCGGGGCGGCGATGATCCACGCGGGCGCGACGGTGCTCGATCACCTGCCGCACGGCAGCTTTTTCCACGCGACCGGCGGCAGCGTCGGGATGACCGTGCATGAACGACTTAAACTCTTACCGTATGAAACGCTGGTGGGCTTTACCATTGCCACCATTTCAGCGCTGATGTTCGGCGTACTGGGTGTTGCTGCTTAAGGAATAAACTATGACAACCCTGAAAAAAATCGTTATCGCACCGGATTCATTTAAGGAAAGCCTGAGCGCAATGGATGTCGCGAAGGCTATCGAAGCGGGCTTTCGTGAAATTTACCCGCAGGCGCACTACGTCTGTGTGCCGATGGCGGACGGCGGCGAAGGCACCGTCGAGGCGATGGTCGCCGCGACCGGCGGGCAGATCATCACCACGCCGGTGACCGCGCCGCTCGGCAACAAAGTCGACGGTTTTTTCGGCCTGCTGGGCGACGGTGAAACGGCGGTGGTGGAAATGGCGGCGGCCTCCGGTCTGCATCTGGTGCCAGCCGCGCAGCGCGATCCGCGCATCACCACGAGTTACGGCACCGGCGAGCTTATCCTCGCGGCGCTGGAGCGGGGCGTTAAGGCGATTATCATCGGCATCGGCGGCAGCGCCACCAACGATGGCGGCGCGGGCATGATGCAGGCGCTGGGCGCGCGGTTTCTCAACGGCGAGGGGCGTGAGCTGGCACCCGGCGGTGCGGCGCTGGCCAGGCTGGAACGGCTTGATCTCTCGGCACTCGACCCGCGCCTCGCGCAGGTCAGCGTGACCGCCGCCTGCGACGTCGATAACCCGCTGTGCGGTGAGAAGGGCGCGTCGGCGGTGTTCGGCCCGCAAAAAGGTGCCACGCCTGCCATAGTGACAGAGCTGGACGCCGCGCTCAGGCGTTTCGGCGAACAGCTCGAAGCCGCGACGGGCAAAGCGATTATCAGCGCGCCGGGGGCGGGGGCAGCGGGCGGCATGGGGGCCGCGCTGCTCGGTATGCTGAACGCAGAGCTGCGTCCCGGCATTGAGATTGTTATTGAATTCCTGGGGCTTGCGCAGGCGGTGCGCGACGCGGATCTGGTGATTACCGGCGAAGGGCGGCTCGACAGCCAGAGCATCCACGGTAAAACGCCTGTTGGCGTGGCGCGCGTGGCGAAACAGTTTCAGCGCCCGGTGGTGGCGATTGCGGGTAGCCTGACGCCCGATTATCAGATAGTGCATGAGCACGGCATTGACGCCGCGTTTTCGGTGATTGACCGCATCGTCACGCTTCAGGAGGCGCTGGACGACGCCGAACGCAACCTGCGAGTGACCGCCCGCAACGTGGCGGCGCTCTGGCGTCTGGCCGAAAACCGGCGCTAACGCCTTTTGCTGTTATCGGTTCCGATAAATAACTTTTACGTTACAATGATTTTCATTCGCAGCGGTGCGGCAGGTCTCCTGAGGCGCACCGTTCGCGCCGGACATCAATGAGGAACCGTGATGCAGTCAGTGAAAAGCGGCGTTTTATTAGTCAATCTCGGCACCCCGCAGGCGCCTACCCCGGCAGCCGTTAAACGTTATTTAAAGCAGTTTTTAAGCGACCGGCGCGTCGTGGATGTGCCGCGTTTTATCTGGTGGCCGCTGCTGCGCGGCGTTATTCTGCCGCTGCGTTCGCCGCGCGTGGCGAAACTTTATAAATCCATCTGGATGGAAGAGGGTTCGCCGCTGATGGTCTATAGCCGTCGCCAGGAGAAAGCGCTGAGCGCGGCGCTTGGCGATGTGCCGGTGGCGCTTGGCATGAGCTATGGGCAGCCGTCGCTCGACAGCGCCGTGCAGAAGCTGCTCGACCAGCATGTCGATCACATCATTGTGCTCGCGCTCTATCCGCAATACTCCTGCTCTACCGTGGCGGCGGTATGGGATGAGCTGGCGCGCATTACCGCCCGCTACCGTAAGCTGCCGTCCATGACCCTTATTCGCGATTACGCCTGCGAACCGGCTTACATCAGCGCGCTGGCGCAGTCAGTACAGCGCTCGTTTGAAAAACATGGCGAGCCGGATCTGCTGCTGCTCTCTTACCACGGCATTCCGCAGCGTTACGCCGATGAAGGCGACGACTACCCGCAGCGCTGCCGCGACACCACGCGCGAGCTGGTGTCGGCGCTTGGCATCGCGCCGGAAAAAGTGATGATGACCTTTCAGTCGCGCTTTGGCCGCGAGCCGTGGCTGACGCCGTACACCGACGAAACCATGAAGATGCTGGGCGAGAAAGGCGTGAAGCATATTCAGGTGATGTGTCCGGGGTTCTCCTCGGATTGCCTGGAGACGCTCGAAGAGATCGCCGAGCAGAACCGCGAGATTTTTATCGAGGCGGGCGGTGAAAAGTACGAATACATTCCGGCACTTAATGATGAGCCTGCGCATATCGCGATGATGAAGGAGCTGGTCGACCGTTACCGTTAATCGCGCGCGGGGCGGGGAGTGTGCTACCATTCCCCGCCTGATTAGCTACCCGCACGCAATACCATGAAATTTCCCGGCAAACGTAAGTCCAAACACTATTTTCCCGTCAGCGACCGCGATCCGCTCCTGCAACAAATTCAACCTGAATCCGATGTCAGCGCCTCCTGGGTGGTGGGTATCGACCAGACGCTGGTGGATATCGAAGCCCGCGTGGATGACGCCTTTATCGAACGCTACGGGCTGAGTCTCGGCCATTCGCTGGTGATTGAAGACGATGTCGCCGAAGCGCTGTATCAGGAGCTGGTGCGTGAAAATCTCATCACCCATCAGTTTGCCGGTGGCACCATTGGTAACACGATGCACAACTACTCCGTACTGGCGGACGACCGCTCGGTGCTGCTGGGCGTCATGTGTAATAACGTGCAGATTGGCAGCTACGCCTACCGTTATCTCTGTAACACCTCAAGCCGTACCGATCTGAACTATCTCCAGGGCGTCGACGGCGCGATTGGCCGCTGCTTCACGCTGATAAGCGAGCAGGGCGAGCGCACCTTCGCCATCAGCCCAGGCCAGATGAACCAGCTGCGCCCTGAGAGCATCCCGGAAGAGGTGATTGCCGGCGCGTCGGCGCTGGTGCTGACCTCCTATCTGGTGCGCTGCAAACCCGGCGAGCCGATGCCGGAGGCCACCATGACCGCCATTCGTTACGCCAAAAAGCATAACGTGCCGGTGGTGCTGACGCTCGGTACCAAATATGTGATTGCCGATAACCCGCAGTGGTGGCGCGATTTCCTGAAAGAGCACGTGTCGATTCTCGCGATGAACGAAGAAGAGGGCGAGGCGCTGACGGGCGAAAGCGATCCGTTGCTGGCGTCTGATAAGGCGCTCGACTGGGTGGATCTGGTGCTCTGCACCGCCGGGCCGGTCGGGCTCTATATGGCGGGCTTTACCGAAGAGGAAGGCAAGCGCAAAACCCAGCATCCGCTGCTGCCGGGCGCGATCGCCGAGTTCAACCAGTATGAATTCAGCCGCGCGATGCGCTTTAAAGATTGTGAAAAGCCGCTGCGTATTTTCTCCCATATCGCCCCGTACATGGGCGGGCCGGAGAAGATAATGAACACCAACGGTGCCGGCGACGGCGCGCTGGCGGCGCTGCTGCATGATATTACCGCCAATAATTATCACCGTACCAACGTGCCGAACTCCAGTAAGCATAAATACGCCTGGCTGACCTATTCGTCGCTGGCGCAGGTTTGTAAATACGCGAACCGCGTGAGTTATCAGGTGCTGAACCAGCATTCGCCGCGTCTGACGCGCGGTCTGCCGGAACGCGAAGATAGCCTCGAAGAGGCGTACTGGGAACGTTAACCGTTACGTTATGGCGGGTGCGCTAACACTTACCCGCCCTACGGTTAAACGACCTGGTTTTGTAGGGTGGGTAAGGCGCAGCGGGGACGTTAACAATTAACGTTATTGCGGGCGCGCTAACGCTTACCCGCCCTGCGGTTAAACGGCCTGGTTTTTGTAGGGTGGGTAAGGCGCAGCCGCACCCACCTTTTTCACCGTCACGCACGCCTTCCCGCCCATCAACTGTGGCTCAAAATCTCCTGCGCCTGCTCGGGCTTATCGAGCATACGCAGCATCGTGCTTGCGATTTCCCGCTCGCCCATCACCACCTCATTCGCGCCGCGCTCGGTGATGTAATCCACCTCGTCGTCATAATGCGCGCGGGCGATGATTTCGATATCCGGGCGCTTCTCACGCGCGGCAGCGACGATTTCACCGGCTTCATAACCGTTCGGGATGGTCAACAGCAGCCAGCGCGCACAGTCGAGATGCGCCAGCGTCATCGTCTGCTCGTTGGCGGCATTGCCAAGCACCGCGCGAACGCCGCGCTCGCGCAATGCCTCGACGCGGGTGCGCGAGGTTTCCACCACAACCAGCGGAATACCCTCGGCGATAAGCTTCTCGCCAAGCAGGCTGCCGACGCGACCATAACCCACCAGCAGAGCGTGATTGCAGATATCCACTGGGTTCTGCTGTTCCTCTTCCATCGCCTCTTCCAGCGTCTGCTCCTCCAGCTCGTCGTGACGCGACAGGAAACGCTCCAGCAGCACAAACAGCACCGGGTTAAGCATAATGGAAAGGATCGCGCCCGCCAGCACCAGGTTCTGCCCGTCCTGTGGCAGCAGATCCAGCGCCATGCCAAGCCCGGCCAGGATAAAGGCGAACTCACCGATCTGCGCGAGGCTCACCGCAATCGTCAGCGCGGTACGGCGCGAGTGGCCGAACAGCTTCACCAGCGCAAACGCGGCAATCGACTTGCCGAACAGGATAATCAGCAGCGTGCCCAGCACCGCCAGCGGTTGCTGAACCAGAATCATCGGGTCGAACAGCATCCCGACCGAGACGAAAAACAGCACCGCGAACGCATCGCGCAGCGGCAGCGTATCGTGCGCGGCGCGGTGGCTCAGCTCCGATTCGTTCAGCACCATGCCAGCGAAGAACGCGCCCAGCGCGAACGAGACATCAAACAGCTCGACCGCGCCGAAGGCAATGCCGAGCGCCAGCGCCAGCACCGCGAGCGTAAACAGCTCCCGCGAGCCGGTGGCGGCGCTGCGCGCCAGGATCCACGGCACCAGGCGGCGGCCCACCAGCATCATCAGCGCGATAAACGCAATGACTTTGCCAAGCGTAATGCCCATATCGAGGCTCAGCGTTGCAAGACCGAGATCGCCTTTCTCCAGCATCCCGGCGACGGCGGGCAGCAGCACCAGCGTCAGCACCATCACCAGATCTTCAACAATAAGCCAGCCGATGGCTATCTGCCCGCGCTGGCTCTCTATCAACTGCCGCTCTTCAAGCGCGCGCAGCAGCACCACGGTACTGGCGGTAGAAAGACACAGACCGAACACAATGCCGGTCATCAGTGACCAGCCGAGGAAGGTGGAGAGCCCGGCGCCCAGCAGCGTCGCCACGGCTATCTGCAAAATCGCGCCGGGAATGGCGATAGACTTTACCGCCATCAAATCCTTCAGAGAAAAATGCAGACCCACTCCGAACATCAGCAGGATCACGCCAAGCTCCGCCAGCTCCGGCGCAAGCTTTGTATCCGCGACAAAACCGGGCGTAAACGGCCCGGCCACCACGCCTGCGAGCAGGTATCCCACCAGCGGTGAGATACGCAGCCGGTTGGCGAGCATACCGAGAATAAAGGCCAGAACAAGGCCACCGACAAGTGTGGTGATAAGCGGTGTGGCGTGATGCATTCCGTCTCCTTTCGTTGAATGTGATACACCGGATGTTTTGCGTGCAACTCGTAACAGTTTATGACAATTTTCGGCAGCGCGGGGCAGTTTATTAGCGAAAACTTTCTGAAATCGCTCATTAAGAGCAAAAAATGCGAACCGGACGCAGAAATCCATATTATCAGGAACAAACCGAGAAGATATGCGGATAACAGGTCGGGCCATTTTGTGCTTTCACTGACAAAAGTACGTGTTTTAAGAAAGGAAAAAGTAAACGACGCTTTGATAACGCTGCCCAGATGAAAAATGGCGCTTTTTTGACGAGAAGATGAACGTAAGGTGATAGCAATTCAGTGAATTTGCCGTGCAGAGACCTTTTTTTGTTTGTGAGCCATTAAATCGCCGCTTTTGTAACAAGACATAAACCTTGCTTGCCGTTACGCTGTGGTTTTGAGGAAAGTCGCAAATCTGAAAACAAAGTTGAGTATGTTCGGCAGGCGCTGTAATTTCAGCATTCACGTTAAGGATAGGGAGAGTTGTCATGGGGTTAGCCAGAAAAGGGTTGGCTGTCGCGCTGCTGGCGGGGCTTAGCCTGCTGAGCGGCGGGGCATCCGCCTGGGAGCAGGATAAAACGTATAACATCACCATTTTGCACACCAACGATCATCACGGTCATTTCTGGCGCAACGAATATGGCGAATATGGTCTGGCGGCGCAGAAGACGCTGGTGGACAGCGTGCGGCGTGAAGTCACCGCGCAGGGCGGCAGCGTGCTGTTGCTCTCCGGCGGTGATATCAACACCGGTGTGCCGGAATCTGATTTACAGGACGCCGAGCCCGATTTTCGCGGCATGAACCTCATTGGTTATGACGCGATGGCCGTCGGCAACCATGAGTTCGACAACCCGCTGAGCGTGCTGCGCCAGCAGGAAAAGTGGGCCAAATTCCCGCTGCTCTCCGCCAACATCTATCAGAAAAGCACCAATGAGCGCCTCTTTAAACCCTGGGCGATTTTCAAACCGCAGGGCATTAAAATCGCGGTGATCGGGTTAACGACCGACGACACCGCGAAAATCGGCAATCCGGAATATTTCACCGATATCGAATTCCGCAAGCCTGCCGACGAAGCGAAGCTGGTGATTCAGGAATTACAGCAGAATGAAAAACCGGACGTCATCATCGCCGCCACCCATATGGGTCATTACGATAACGGCGATCACGGCTCTAACGCGCCCGGGGATGTCGAGCTGGCGCGCGCGCTGCCGGCAGGCGCGCTGACGATGATTGTGGGCGGTCACTCACAAGATCCGGTCTGTATGGCGTCAGAGAATAAAAAACAGGTCGATTACGTGCCGGGCACGCCGTGTGCGCCGGATCGGCAGAACGGCACCTGGATTGTGCAGGCGCATGAGTGGGGCAAATATGTCGGCCGCGCGGATTTCCAGTTCCGCAATGGCGAAATGAAGCTGGTGCGCTATCAGCTCATCCCCATCAACCTGAAGAAAAAAGTGACGTGGGATAACGGCCAGACCGAGCGCGTGCTCTACACGCCGCAGATCCCGGAGAACCCGCAGATGCTCTCGCTGCTGACGCCATTCCAGAAAAAGGGCCAGGCGCAGCTGATGGTCAAAATCGGCAGCGTCAACGGGCGGCTTGAAGGCGATCGCAGCAAAGTGCGTTTTGTGCAGACCAGCATGGGCCACTTAATTCTTAACGCCCAGATAGCCCGCACCGGCGCGGATTTCGCGGTGATGAGCGGCGGCGGCATTCGTGATTCCATCGAAGGCGGTGACATTACCTATAAAGACGTGCTCAAGGTCCAGCCGTTCGGCAATACGCTGGTGTATGTCGATATGACGGGTAAAGAGGTGCTGGAGTACCTGACCGCTGTCGCGCAGAAAAAACCGGATTCCGGCGCTTATCCGCAGTTCGCCAACGTAAGCTTTACGGCCTCGGGCGGCACGCTGAATGATGTCAAAATCAAAGGCGAACCGGTCGATCCGGCGAAAACCTATCGTATGGCGACGCTCAGCTTTAACGCGACGGGCGGCGACGGTTATCCGCCCATCGATAAAAAGCCGGGTTACGTGAATACCGGTTTTGTGGATGCTGAAGTGCTGAAGCAGTACATCCAGCAGAGTTCGCCGCTGGATGTAAACGCCTTTGAGCCGAAAGGCGAAGTGAGCTGGCAGTAATCAGTCGCGGCGGGCGATATCGGCGAACTGCGCGTTCAGCAGTTTCGCTAAATCCGCCGCCGCCAGTTCAATATCCAGCCCGCGCTTGCCGCCGGAGATATAAATGGTCGGGAAGTCGCGGGCGGGCGCGTCAATCAGCGTCGGCAGGCGCTTTTTCTGCCCGAGCGGGCTGATGCCGCCTACCAGATACCCGGTGGTGCGCTGCGCTATCATCGGGTCCGCCATTTCCACTTTCTTGGCGCCGAGCGCCTTCGCGACCTTTTTCAAATCCAGCTGTGTGGCGACTGGCGTGACGGCGACGGCCAGATGTTTCATATCGCCATTCACCGCCACCAGCAGCGTTTTATAGACCTGCTCTGCATTAAGCCCGAGCTTGCGCACCACTTCATCGCCGAAGTTGGTTTCATTCGGGTCGTGCTCATAGGCGTGCAGCGTAAAAGCTATCTTATTTTTTTCGAGTAGATTAACCGCGGGCGTCATGTTTCCTTTCCCATTTCTGTGACCTGTCGGCACAGCATAGCGCCAGACAGGGGCGAAAAAATTGTATCAGCTTGCGGGATTATATTGGCAGCGTGGATGGTTTGCGCGACAATCGCCGCAACCGTCCGCCGTCGCGGGCGGCATAACGACAATAACGAAAAGTTCCTCTTTGACGGGCCAGTAGCGATACTGGCCTTCTTTTTAAGAGGCGCGAAACATCGCCGGCAGGTTATCTTCGCCGTAAAGATGCAGCGCGCCGACGGCTACTACATAACGCCCCGGCGGCAGCGAGAGCAGGTAGTGATGCCACTGCCGGTTACGCTGCTGCATCAGCATATCGCCAAGCTCGGCGCTGAAAGTGTTCGGCAGCGCGACGCTGCCTGCCGCCTCTGGCGGACGCGCCATCCACCAGCCCATCATAATCTGCAACAGCCGCGCGTTGGTGTGCCAGTGGGTTAACGTATCTTCAAGCAGCGCCAGACCGTCCTGCGGCAGGCGACGCAGCAGCTCCACCTGACTCTGTGCGCCCTCCAGTTCGCTCACTTTCACCTGGTGCGTCTGCGCGGCGTTTAAGAGCTGATAATCGATGCCGAAATCGGGCCGCAGGCCGAGGCGCTGCGCCTGGTGCGCCTGTAAAATCAGCGCCACCTGCCAGAGCGGCAGCGTATCGAGCCGGGAGAGCGGCAGCGCCAGATCGTCGATAAGTTTTTCAAGCTGGAGAAACAGCGCCTCGTCGAGACGCTCGCCGAGCGGCGGGCAGGGCGGCGGATCGCCAAAGGGCGAGCTATCGCCGCGAATATCGGCTTCGACAATCAGCGCGTCGGCGCGCCGCAGTTTTTCCACCAGCCGCGCGGGGAGCGGCGCCATATCCGCGGTGCCCATATGAATGCTGCCGACCAGGTGCAGGTAGCGCCCGCCGGGCAGCGTAATATCCACCGCCGGCCACGGATAACCGGGGCGCAGCGTGTCAAACCAGGTGCGCAGACGACGTAACAGGCCCATAACCACTTCCCCTGACGTAAAAAGCCATGCTAACGCGCAGGCGGGACGGGTGCAAACGAGAGGGCTTCAAACCCTCCGGGCGGAGCGTTCACCGGCAGGCAGGCGACTGTGGTGCAACACGGCGAGCACGATAATGCCGGGCTCAGGCGCGGTGTAATAAATACTATGGCTGGTTCAGGGGAAACGGCGTAGCGGGCAACCTGGCTGGTTTTCCGAATCTGCATCACTATGTTGCGGCCATAAAAAAGCCCGCCGGAGCGGGCTTGCGCTTATTTTTTCGGGTTAAACCGCAGCAGCCGGTTGGCGTTACTGACGACGGTAATCGATGAGAGCGCCATCGCCGCGCCTGCGACCACCGGGTTCAGCAGGGTGCCGGTCAGCGGCCACAGCACGCCTGCCGCCACGGGAATGCCGAGCGCGTTATAGATAAAGGCACCGAGCAGGTTCTGTTTCATATTGCCAAGCGTCGCTTTGGAAATCGCCATCGCGTCGGCGACTCCCGTCAGGCTGTGGCGCATCAGCGTGATCGCGGCGGTTTCAATAGCCACATCGCTGCCGCCGCCCATCGCGATCCCCACTTCCGCCTGGGCCAGCGCCGGGGCGTCGTTGATGCCGTCGCCAATCATCGCCACTTTGCGACCCGCCTGCTGAAGCTTCTGAATCGCCTGCGCTTTGCCATCTGGCAGGACGCCTGCAATCACTTCATCAATGCCCGCCTCGCGGGCAATAGCGTTCGCGGTGACGGCGTTGTCGCCGGTCAGCATCACCAGCCGGTAGCCTTCACGGTGCAGGCGCGCCAGGGCATCGGCGCTGTCCTCACGCAGCGGGTCGCGAATAGCGAAGAGGGCCGCCAGCGTACCGTTCACCGCCAGCAGTACCGGTGTGGCACCAAGGCTTGCCTGACGCTGCGCCTCATCGCGCAGCGCGTCGGTCGGAATACCGTTTTCCTCCAGCAACGCCTGATTACCGAGCAGCAGCGTTTTGCCCTGCGCCTCACCGCTAACGCCCAGCCCGCGCAGCGTGCGAAAACCGCTGACGGCGGGAAGGTCTGCGCCGCCGGCACGTTCGATAATAGCGCGCGCCAGCGGGTGGCTGGAGCCTTGCTCCAGCGCGGCGGCGAGGCGCAGCGCGTCCGCTTCGGTGATGTCGCCCGTGGTGGCGATGGCCGCCACCTGCGGTTTGCCTTCGGTTAACGTACCGGTTTTGTCGAACACCAGCGTGTCGACGTCGCTCGCCCGTTGCAGCGCGTCGGCGTCACGCACCAGCACGCCAAACTCCGCCGCGCGCCCGACGCCAGAGATAATCGACATCGGCGTGGCAAGGCCCAGCGCGCAGGGGCAGGCGATAATCAGCACCGTGGTGACAATCACCAGCGTATAGACGATCTGCGGAGCCGGGCCTGCGAAATACCAGACCGCGCCGCTGAACAGCGCAATCAGCACCACGACCGGAACAAAAACCGCGGAGATGCGGTCGGCCAGCTTGCCGATTTCCGGCTTGCTGCTCTGCGCCTGGCGCACCATGCGAATAATGCGCGACAGCGTGGTATGGTTGCCCACCGCGGCGGCGCGGAACAGCACGCTGCCATCCTGTACGACAGTGCCCGCGTGAATGGCATCACCCGCCGCTTTTTGCTGCGGCACCGGTTCGCCGGTCAGCATCGCTTCGTCAAACCAGCCTTCGCCATCGGTAATGTCACCATCCACAGGGACGCGATCGCCGGTGGTGAGGCGCAGCGTCATGCCCGGCGTCACTTCCGCCAGCGGCACGCTTTTTTCGCCTTCCGGCGTGACGACGCGCGCAACCGGCGGCGTCAGATCCAGCAGGCGCTCCAGCGCCTTCGATGAACGCTGGCGGGCGCGCGCCTCCAGCATATGGCCGAGGTTAATCAGACCAATAATCATGGCGCTGGCTTCGTAATAGAGATGGCGCGCTTCCATCGGGAAATGCTGCGGCCAGAGGTTGACGCTCATGGAGTAGAGCCAGGCCGCGCTGGTGCCGAGCGCCACCAGCGTATCCATCGTCGCGCTGCGGTTGCGCAGGCTTTTCCAGGCGCTGGTATAAAAATGACCGCCCGCGAAAATCATCACGCCGAGCGTGATAAACCCAATGACCAGCCAGAGCGAACGGTTGGCGTCGGTGACCATCATGTTGTCGCCGAACATGCCCCAGATCATCACCGGAATGCCGACGGCGAGCGCCAGCGCCGCCTGCCAGCGAAAGCGTTTCATAGCCGCCTGCGCGGTCTGCTTCTGGCGTTCCCGGCGTTCGGCGTCGTCATCGATAGCCTCTGCGCCGTAGCCCGCTTTTTCAACCGCCGCGATTAAATCAGCGGCGGAGGCATGGCCCATCACCAGCGCCGTGCGCTCCGCGAGATTGACCCGTGCCTGCGTGACGCCCGCCACCCCCAGCAGGGCGTTCTGAACGCGGCTCACGCAACTGGCGCAGCTCATGCCGTTGATAAGCAGCTGTCGGCTGTCGTCATCGTCGGCGTTATCTGCTGCCGGAAGCTCAGGTTGCGCCGCTGTCAGTGCTTCCGACGGGGTTGATGACTCTGTCAGCGGGTTAGCCTTTGGGTGTGCGAGGATCGCGTCGTAACCGGCCTGTTTCACCGTCTCAATCAGGGCGTCCGCAGGTGCGGTGGTGATGACGCTGGCATGTTCAATCGTGACATCCGCGCGTTCAACATCCGGGCGCTGCTCCAGGCTCTCTTTCACCCGTTTTACGCAGTGTCCGCAGGAAAGCCCGTCCAGGGCCAGTTCTATGGTGTTTGACATACGTTGTCTCCTCAGTAAGCGGTCAGCCTCGGGTTGACCAGAAAACTCAATTCGTTCTACTGTTACTTAGCGTAAACCTTCCATCAAGGGGAAGGTCAAGGGGGAAACGTGAATATCAGCGATGTGGCAAAAAAAACCGGGCTGACCAGCAAAGCGATTCGTTTTTACGAAGAGAAAGGGCTGGTGACGCCGCCGCTGCGCGGCGATAACGGCTACCGCACCTATTCGCAGCGGCATATCGATGAATTGACGCTGCTGCGCCAGGCGCGGCTGGTGGGGTTTAACCTGGAAGAGTGTCGCGAACTGGTGCATCTGTTTAACGATCCGGCGCGCCACAGCGCGGACGTGAAAGCGCGCACGCTGCAAAAGGTGGCGGAAATCGAAAGCCATATCGAAAGCCTGCGGGCGATGCGCCAGCAGTTGCTGGATCTCGCCGCCGCATGTCCTGGGGATGACAGCGCCGACTGCCCGATTATCGATAATCTCTCCGGCTGCTGCCACCGGCGGGCAGACGCGTAAAATCAGCGCTCGCCGTTCATCACGAAAATCACCGCGCCGCGATACCAGGGCGATGCCGCAAGGGTTTTCTCCTGCGCCTTATCCCACTCGCCATTCTGCGCGATGCCAATTTTAAACGGAATGCGCAGGCCGAGCAGGGCGGGTAAATACCGCGCGTAGCCCGGCACCGTGTGTCGCCCCTGATAAGTCTGCACCACCAGTTCATCCACCGGCAGGGCGTTAAGCTGCGCGACGCTGCCGGTCTGCGCCCAGTCGAGCAGCCCTGTCACGCCGAGTGCGAAACGGCCATCCAGTCGCGCCCGCAGCCGCGTTAAAAACTGGCCATAATCCCCGATGCGCCGGGTCGCTGCGTCAAAATCAATCTGTAACCCGGTCACCGGATTTCCCGCCTGCGCCCAGCGCACGGGCAGGCGGGCCAGCGTGTCGAGCATCTCATCGCTGAGATCGAGCCGCTCAAGCCGCACGGTGAGCCAGAGGGCAGGCGCGCGCAGGCGGGCGACCGGCTGGCCGAGGCGCACAAACGCGGGCTTGCCCTGGCGCGTGACCACATCGCCCTGATGCAGATAGATGACCTCAGCCTCACGCAGCGCCGCAGACGGCCTGACGCCCGACCAGAGCCAGAAGGCCCGGTAGTCGGCGTCATTCGCCCGCGTCGCCTGCGCCCACGCGCTCATTGTCGCCAGCAGCAGGCTTACCAGTAATATTTGAGCTGCTGCGCCCATGGGCTTCCCGGCCAGTTTTTCTTAAGCTGCCCGAACCAGGCTTTGCGCGTCGCTTTATCGACATCCTCGCCGCCGCAGTCGTTATACCCTGACGGCGCATAGCACATCACGGCGCGGTACAGCGCGTAGCTTTTATCTTCCGGCTCGGCTTTGGGGTTGGCGATCACCTGCTGGTAATAGTGCTGACGGTTCGGCAGCCCGACCGGGTGTTCGGTGCGGGTCACGGTATCGAGTGTGCTGTTACCGCCGCTGTCGCCGCACGGGTTGACCTGCGCGCCCGTCAGGCGGAAA
This sequence comes from Cronobacter sp. 153480017-3, assembly GCF_053627815.1. NCBI lineage: Bacteria > Pseudomonadati > Pseudomonadota > Gammaproteobacteria > Enterobacterales > Enterobacteriaceae > Cronobacter > Cronobacter sp. 153480017-3. The sequence continues at coordinate 267,222 of NZ_JBSEYN010000007.1, forward strand.
AACTCGCCGAGGCAGTTCAGCGCGTGGCTGTCGTCCGGGTGAGCCGCCAGCGTTTTCGCGGTCTCGTCAAGCGGCCTGCAGGCGTAGCCTTTCGCCACATCGTCGCCTTTCCAGTTGAAAATGGTCAGGCTGACGTCACCGTATGTCTTCTCATCCAGCGGTTTGAGATCGCCGGCCAGCGCTTTATCCTGGAGATAATCCTGGTAGCGGCCTTCGGTCAGATGACGGGTGAGCAGCGTGTGCAGCGCAATCGTGCGCTCTTCGTTGTTCATGCCGTGCAGCGCCTGATCTTTTAGGAGCTCCAGCGGCGCTCTGGTTTTCAGCACCAGTGAGCGGTAGCGCAGGCCCGTCACCAGGCTCTGCGGCGCGAAAATCGCCGCCGTTTCGTTGTTCTCAACCAGCGCGGCCGCCAGTTTCATCTGCAATAGCTGCTGTTCAGCGCCCGGTTTGGCGGATTTCAGCAGGCGCTGCCAGTGGTCGCGCGCGGCGGCCCACTGCTTTTGCGCGCCCAGCGCGTCGCCGTACAGCACCTGCTCGCTGAAGGCGAGAATATCGTTCTGCGGCACGCTGTCGGCAGGCTTAATCGCCGCCACGACGGCCGCGTAATCCTGCTGCTGCCAGAAGAGCCACGCGTTTTGCAGGTAGTTCCACAGCGGCATCAGCCCCGCTTTTTCATAGATGGGTTTGTAATCGTCGAGCATCTGGCGCGTCACGTGCGGGTTTTTGTCGGCTTTACGTTCATTTTCGCGCAGCCAGCGCAGCGTCTGGGTAAAGGTGAGCAGCGGCGCGTCCGGGCTGCTGACAAACCAGGTGTCGCCGCTGGCGTCTTTGCTTTGCAGTTTGGTGTCGTTTTCTAAAAGCAGCGCGCGCAGGGCGTCGGCGTCCGGTGCCGCTTTCAGCGCCTGCTCGTAGCGCGGAGCCAGCGCGTCCCAGTCCTGGAGATACCAGTAGATGCGACGCTGCATACCGCGTGCGGAGTCGGCGTAGTCGCCCTGCGGCCAGGCGTTCAGGTACGCCTCGGAAAAGGCGAGCGCCTGGCGCGCGGCGTTGTTGTCGATTTTAGTGGTATCAAACAGGCCGTAATCGTCGTCCACCGCCGCGGCGCTGCTCTGGTTAAGCGCCACGCGCATCAGCATATAGGCGGCGGTCTGCGCCACCCATGGCTGGCTGCCGGCTTTAAGCGCGCTAAAACGTTCCGTCGCGGCGGGGTAGTCGCCCTGATAAAACGCGCTCGCCGCGCCAAGATATTCATCGAACGCGGCGGCGGCCGATCCCTGCGGCGCGTTGAGGCTCTCTGGCGTGCTGTCAGGCGCCTGATAGATACTCAGACGCGCCTGCGCCAGATGTTGACGCTGCGCGTCGGTCAGCGATTTTTCATTATTCAGCGCGGTCAGAAACGCGATGACGCTCTGCGAATTATTGGAGACAAAACGGTTTTCACGGTCGGCGTCGCTCTGCGTCGCGGCGGCCGGGTCGAGATGCATACTGGTCAGCAGCGTTGCCAGCGGGTCCGGCGCATCGCCTGCGGCGGTGCCGGGCGCGGCAGTTTCCGTGACATCTTCTTCGTGATAGCCGAAGTGGTAATCGCGGGTGGTGCGCGTGTCGGCGGGCAGCGGCCAGACCGGCAGCGCGAAATGTTTCTGCTCGCTGATAAGGCGAATCAGGTTGTCGCGGGTGTCGTTATTCACATTAAGCCAGGGCTCGCCTTGCAGAACGCAGCCCGGCGTGCCCCACGTGCAGTCTTCAATATCAGAAGAGGCCTGCGCGCAGAGCGTGGGCAGCGTCAGCAGCGCGAGGGCGATCCCTGTCAGTCGTAGCGTCATAACGTCGTTTCCTTGTGAATATTTTGTAAAAAAGCCTGTCCGGATCATGCCCGAACAGGCTTTTATTGAACAGTGCTGTCTTGCGAGAATCGGCTATTGCGTCCGGCTCGCCTGCACGCGCAGGCGAATGCCGTCGAGCGCGACCACTTCAACAACTGTACCTGCCGGTAAATCGCTGCTCGCCACGACCGGCCAGACGCTATCACCGACGGTAATTTGCCCGCGGCCATTCTCCAGCGACTGCGTCAGCATAAAGCGCTGGCCAATCAGCTGCTGACCGCGCTGGTTAAGCGCGTTGTCAGGCCGCGGCTGTGCGCGACGCGACAGCCAGCGCCACCAGAGCCAGACGGCGATAAGCATGAACAGCGCGAAACTCACGCCCTGCCACTCCCAGCCCAGCGGCAGAAGCCAGGTCAGCAGCCCGGTCGCTACCGCCGCCACGCCGCTCCAGAGCAGAAAGCCGTTGCCGCCGAGCATTTCCGCCGCCAGCAGCAGTCCGCCCAGGCAGAGCCAGAAGACGTGAGGGTGAGAGAGGATAAGGGTCATCATGGGCGTTTACGCTCGTTGCCGCTCTCTTTCATGAGTTCGGCGATCCCGGCTATCGAACCCATCAGGCTTGAGGCCTCCAGCGGCATCATCACCACTTTGCTGTTGCTGGAAGAGCCAATCTGCTGCAGCGCGTCGGTATATTTCTGCGCCACAAAGTAATTTACCGCCTGAATATCGCCCGCGGCGATCGCTTCGGAAACCATTTTCGTGGCGCGCGCTTCTGCCTCGGCCGAACGCTCACGGGCTTCCGCCTGCAAGAACGCCGACTGGCGATCGCCTTCCGCTTTGAGGATCTGCGACTGTTTTTCGCCTTCGGCTTTGAGGATCTCCGCCTGGCGCACGCCTTCGGCCTCCAGAATATAGGCGCGTTTGGTACGTTCGGCTTTCATCTGGGCGTTCATCGAGGCGATAAGCTCGGCGGGCGGGCGCACGTCGCGGATTTCGATACGCGTGACTTTGATGCCCCACGGATTGGTGGCTTCATCGACAATGTGCAGCAGGCGGGTGTTGATGCTGTCACGCTGCGACAGCATTTCGTCCAGTTCCATCGAGCCCAGCACGGTACGGATATTGGTCATGGTCAGGTTGATGATGGCAAGCTCCAGGTTGCTCACCTCATACGCCGCGCGCGGCGCGTCGATCACCTGAATAAAGCAGACGGCGTCGATAGTGACGTTGGCGTTATCTTTAGAGATAACCTCCTGCGACGGGATATCGAGCACCTGCTCCATCATGTTGATTTTGCGGCCCACGCGATCCATAAACGGCACCACGAGATTCAGGCCAGGCTGCAGGGTTTTGGTATAGCGGCCAAAGCGCTCCACTGTCCACTGGAAACCCTGCGGCACGATTTTGACGCCAGCCATAACGATAACCAGCGCGACGAAAATAAGTACGGGGATAATAAACAGCATCGAACCAACCTCCTGTTGTGTGCAATAGCGACTATTCTACCGCCTGCCAGCGCCGGGCGCAGCGCCCGAATCTGGCAGGGGAATGTCACGGCATCCTTGCCGGCGGGGATCAGTAGAGCAGGGAGTAGAGCTGACGGCGATATTTTGACGCCAGCGCGTCACCGGTGCCCAGCGCGGCCAGGATTTCCTGGAACATTTTACGCGCCTGACCGTCGGCGGCGTTAAGATCTTTCTTCAGGTGGTCAAAAAGCAACTCCAGCGCCTCTTCGTTACGGCCGACCTGATGCAGTTGCAGCGCAAGCTGGCTGGCGAGCTGCGCGTCATCCGGGTGTTGCTCCACCTGTTGCTGCAGCTGCTGGATCTCCGGCGTGTCCGCCGCCTGTTTCAGCAGGTCTATCTGCGCCACCAGGCCCTGATAGCGGGTGTCCTGATCCTGCAACGGAATGGTTTTCAGCACCGCTTCGGCGTCTTCAGAGCGGTTAAGCGCTATCTGCGCCTGCGCCAGCAGCAGGCCGATTTCGCTCGCCTGGTTCGACATCTGCCAGGCCTCTTTCAGCAGCGGCAGCGCTTCAAGATGTTTGCCTTCCTGCATCAGCGCCATCGCTTCCTGCGCTTTCAGCTCTTCTTCACGCGGCAGCACTTTGTCCAGCAGCGCACGGATCGCTTCTTCCGGCTGCGGGCCCTGGAAGCCGTCCACCGGCTGCCCCTGGCTGAACAGATAGACCGTCGGGATGGCGCGCAGGCCAAACTGCGCGGCGATGGCCTGTTCGTTATCGCAGTCCACTTTCGCGAGGATAAACTGGCCCTGATACTGGTTCGCCAGTTTTTCCAGTACCGGCGTCAGCTGCTGGCAGTGCTGGCTGCGATCGGACCAGAAATAGAAGAGCACCGGCACAGTCATGGATTGCTCCAGGATCTGGTGCAGGTTCGCTTCGCTGAGGTTGATAATATTCTGTTCGGACATGAGTCACTCTCTGTTGTCGATTTCTTTTTTACATGGGGGCAGGGCGCTCGCCTTCAACTTACCCGTGTAAAATTTTGTCCATAATTCGCGTCGGCAGTAGCCGTTTAAGTATGCCTACCGCATGCGTCACCAGCGTGACCGGATAGCGAATGCGCGGATTCGGGCTCTCAAAAGCATGGCGCACTTTGGCGACGACCGCCTCCGGGCCGAGTGTAAAACGCGCGGCGATGCCGGGGTTTTCGACCGGTTTATCCGTCTGCGTCTGGTTGACGTTTTCCGTAAAGCGCGTGCGAATAGGGCCGGGCTCAATCAGGCTCACCTTCACGCCGCTGTAGCGCAGCTCCATGCGCAGCGCGTCAGACCACGCCTCCAGCGCATATTTGCTGGCGGCATAGGCGCCGCGTCCGGGGGTTGAAATTAACCCCATGACCGAACTGGTATTGACGATGCGCCCTTCGCCGTGCGGCAGCATCGCGGGCAGCAGCAGCATGGTGAGCTGATGCGCGCCGAAAAAGTTCGTCGAGAACTGCTGTTCCATCTGCGCGCGGCTGATGGTGGAGAGCGGCCCGTACACGCCGTAGCCGCCGTTATTGAAAATCCCGTACAGGCGGTTATTCGTCAGGCGAATCACCTCCTGCGCGGCGGCCTCCACGCTCTGCGGGGAGTCGAGATCGAGTTCAATGCCGATGAAACCCAGCGTGTTCATGCGCGCCACATCGTCCGGCTTGCGGCAGGCCGCAAGGATTTGAAAGCCCTGGCGGCGCAGCTCATGCGCGCAGGCAAGACCAATACCGCTGGAACATCCTGTAATTAAGAGTGATTTTTGCATAACTTTACCCGCTCAGCGCCCCGCAGGGTTATGAGTCGTGTTTAACTAAAGGGGCCAGTCGCTGCGCCATCCAGTCGGCAATAAACGGCTGGGCGTCGCGATTGGGATGAATGCCATCGTCCTGCATCCACTGCGGTTTGAGGTAAACCTCTTCCATAAAAAAGGGCAGCAGGGGGATGGAAAAAGATTGCGCCAGTTCCGGGTAAATCGCTTCAAACGCCTGATTGTAGCGGCGTCCGTAGTTCGCTGGCAGGCGGATCTGCATCAGCAGCGGCTCCGCGCCCGCAGTTTTAACCTGTTCTATGATTTTCCTGAGCGTGGCGGAAAGCGTATCCGGCGGAAAACCGCGCAGGCCGTCATTCCCGCCAAGCTCTATCAGCACCCAGCGCGGCTGATGCTGTTTAAGCAGCGCAGGCAGGCGCGAGAGCCCTTGCTGAGCGGTGTCGCCGCTGATGCTCGCGTTGACCACGCGCACGTCGCGCTGCTGCCATTTATCGTTGAGCAGCGCGGGCCAGGCGGCGTCCGCCGCCATACGATAACCGGCGCTCAGGCTGTCGCCCAGCACCAGTAACGTGTCCGCCGCGGCGGCGCGAAAGCTTAATAACGCCAGTAACAGGAAAGGGAAATGCCAGCGGAAAACATTCTTGAAGTTCATCATCTTAATAAATCCGTCGGTCAGGGGGAACACGCCCTGTCCATCCTTACCGGAGTTGAACTGGTTGTCAAACCGGGCCAGAGCATCGCGCTGGTGGGCGAGTCCGGCTCCGGCAAGTCAACGCTGCTGGCCATACTCGCGGGGCTGGACGACGGCACCAGCGGCGAAGTGCGCCTTCTTGGCGAGCCGCTGCATCAGATGGACGAAGAAGCGCGGGCGCGGCTGCGCGCGCGGAACGTCGGCTTTGTGTTTCAGTCGTTCATGCTGATCCCGACACTCAACGCGCTGGAGAATGTCGAACTGCCCGCGATGCTGCGTGGCGAAACCAGTAAGGCCAGCCGCCAGCAGGCGCAGGCGTTGCTGGAACAGCTCGGGCTTGGCAAACGCCTCGATCACCTGCCCGCGCAGCTCTCCGGCGGCGAACAGCAGCGCGTGGCGCTGGCGCGCGCGTTCAATGGCCGCCCGGCGGTGCTCTTTGCCGATGAACCGACCGGCAATCTGGATCGCCTGACGGGCGATCGCATCGCCGATCTGCTCTTCTCCTTAAACCGCGACAGCGGCACGACGCTTATCCTCGTGACGCACGATCCTGAACTGGCGGCCCGCTGCGATCGCACGCTGCGGCTGCGTGACGGCAAGCTGTGGGAGGAAGCATGACGGCCCGCTGGTTCTGGCGCGAATGGCGCTCGCCGTCGCTGTTAATCGTCTGGCTGGCGCTGAGCCTGGCGGTCGCCTGCGTGCTGGCGCTCGGCAACATCAGCGACCGCATGGAGAAAGGCTTAAGCCAGCAGACGCGTGAATTTATGGCGGGTGATCGGACATTGCGCAGTTCCCGCGCGGTGCCGCAGGCGTGGCTCGATAAAGCGGGGGAAGAGGGTCTTGCCGTCTCCCGGCAGCTCAGTTTTTCCACCATGACGTTTGCCGCCGACCGCCCGCAGCTGGCGAGCGTTAAGGCGGTGGATACGCGCTACCCGCTCTACGGCACGCTGCAAACGCGCCCGCAGGGGCTTCTGCCCGCGCCGGGCACGGTGCTGCTGGCACCTCGCCTGATGGCGCTGCTTGGCGTGAAACCCGGCGATCCGGTGGACGTGGGCGACGCGACGCTGAAGGTGGCGGGCGAGGTGATCCAGGAGCCGGACAGCGGCTTTAACCCGTTCCAGATGGCCCCGCGACTGCTGATGAACCTGGCGGATGTCGAACAGACCGGCGCGGTGCAGCCCGGCAGCCGTCTCACCTGGCGCTATAAATTCGCAGGCGCGCCTGAGGCGCTCGCGCAGTATGAACGCTGGCTGCTGCCGCAGCTTCAGCCGGAACACCGCTGGACCGGCCTTGAGGAGGACGACAGCGCGCTCGGTAAATCGCTCCAGCGCTCGCAGCAGTTCCTGTTGCTCTCGGCGCTCCTGACCCTGCTGCTGGCGGTGGCCGCGGTGGCGGTGGCGATGAGCCACTACTGTCGCAGCCGTTATGACCTGGTGGCCATTCTGAAAACGCTGGGTGCCGGACGCGCGGCGCTGCGCAGGCTTATCGTCGGCCAGTGGCTGATGGTGCTGCTGCTGGCGACCGTCACCGGCGGCGTGGCGGGCCTGCTTTTTGAAGCGATCCTGATGCGGTTGCTCAAACCGGTGCTGCCTGCCGCGCTGCCGGAAGCGAGTTTCTGGCCGTGGCTATGGGCCGTGGGCGCGATGGTCGTGATTTCGCTGCTGGTGGGGCTGCGGCCTTACCGGCTGCTGCTTGCGACACAGCCGCTGCGGGTACTGCGCCGCGACGCGGTGGCAAATCTCTGGCCGCTGAAAATCTATTTGCCGGTAATGGCGCTGATTGTGGTGGCGCTGCTTGCCGGATTAATGGGCGGCCGGATGCTGGTCTGGGCCGTTCTCGCGGGTGCCGTCGTGCTGGCGGCGCTGTGCGGGCTTGCGGGCTGGGCGCTGCTGTGGGCGATGCGTCGCCTGCGGTTGCGCTCGCTGGCGCTGCGTCTCGCAGTCAACCGCCTGTTGCGCCAGCCCTGGCAAACTCTGAGCCAGCTCGCGACGTTTTCGCTCTCTTTTATGCTGCTGGCGCTGCTGCTGGTGTTAAGAGGCGATCTGCTCGACCGCTGGCAGCAGCAGTTGCCGCCGGAAAGCCCGAACTATTTTCTGATTAACATCGCACCGGAGGAGCGCGACGCGGTGAAAGCGTTTCTGGCGGAGCATCAGATTATCCCGCAGGCGTTTTACCCCATCGTTCGCGCGCGGCTGACGCAGATTAACGGCAAGGCCACCGTGGGTAATGAGGATGAGGCGCTCAATCGCGAGCTCAATCTCACCTGGCAGGCGGAGCGCCCGGAGCATAATCCGCTCACCGCAGGACGCTGGCCGCCGCGCGCGGGCGAAGTCTCGATGGAAGAGGGGCTGGCGAAACGCCTGAATATCGCGCCTGGCGACAGCGTGACCTTCACTGGCGACACCCAGGCGTTTACCGCGAAAGTGACCAGCCTGCGTAAAGTGGACTGGGAGAGCCTGCGGCCTAACTTTTTCTTCATCTTCCCGCCGGGCGCGCTGGACGGGCAGCCGCAAAGCTACCTGACCAGTTTCCGCGCTGACAAGGCCGATACTATGCTGACGCAGCTTAACCGGGAGTTTCCGACGGTGAGCGTGCTGGATATCGGGGCGATCCTCAGACAGATAGGCCAGGTGCTGGAGCAGGTGAGCCGCGCGCTGGAGGTGATGGTCGTGCTGGTGACCGTCTGCGGCGTGTTGCTGCTGCTGGCGCAGGTGCAGGTGGGCATGCATCAGCGCCGCCAGGAGCTGGTGGTCTACCGCACGCTGGGTGCCGAGAAAAAACTGCTGCGCGCCACGCTCTGGAGCGAGTTCGCGCTGCTTGGCCTGGTGGCGGGGCTGGTGGCCGCCATCGGGGCGGAAGTGGCGCTCGGCGTGCTGCAAACCCGCGTGTTTGACTTCCCGTGGGAGCCGGACTGGCGGCTATGGGCGATGCTGCCGCTCTGCGGCGCGTTGTTATTGTCGCTGTGCGGCGGCTGGCTCGGCGTGCGGCTTTTAAAAGGCAAAGCGCTGTTTCGCCAGTTTAACGGCTAGCGTAGTAGCGGTGACGCAGCCAGGCGTCCACCTGCTGGTAGTCGCCGCGAAACGCGATCTGCTGCGCTTTTTTCTCTAACTGATAGCGATACATCGGGTCGTAATAGCCTTCGAGCAGCGGCGCAAGCCAGGCGAAATGCGCGTGTGTTTCACCGGTGCGCTGCTGATGGACGAGCGCAGCCTCCTGAAGGGCGGCCAGCTCGGCGTAGCGCGCAAGCCCCAGACGGCGGCGGATGGCGTAAAGCCCGTGGTGCAGGTAGTCGCCATAAGCGCGCCAGCCTTCGGCTTCATCGCCGAGCGCTGCCTGAAACGCGGCCTGCATCTGCACAAAATACTCCTCACGCAGCCGCTCCAGACGGCGTTCCAGCGGCTCTTCGACCACCGCAACAGGTGCCTGTAGCATCTGTTCGCGCAGTACGGCGGGCAGATGGTTGGCACCTATCATTTTGCCTTCATCTTCCAGCACCCAGAACGGGTTGCTGAGGGTCGTCCAGCGGGCGTGATGGTTAAGCATCGCGGCGGCGAGATGGTTTTCAAAACTGGCCTGCGCCCGTTGCGGCGTCAGCGTCCGGCCAAATGACGAGCCGCGATGATGCGCCAGCCCTTCCAGATCGATGCCGGTCGGCAGCGCTTTCACCAGTTGCGTTTTGCCGCTGCCGGTACACCCGCCAATAAGCACCATCGGCAGGCGGCTTAAGCGATCCGTGGCGTCCATCGCCGCCTGGCGCAGCCGTTTGTAACCGCCTTCCACCAGCGGATAGTCGATGCCGCGCTCATGCAGCCACTGCTGAACGATATGGCTGCGCATTCCGCCACGGGCGCAGCAGAGATAGCCCTCGGGATGATGCTCGCAGGCGAGACGCCACGCGTTAAGCCGGGCTTCGCGCACCTCGCCGCACACCAGACGGTGGCCGAGCGCCAGTGCGGCCTGCTGGCCGTGCTGTTTGTAACAGGTACCGACCGCCGCGCGCTCGTCGTTATTCATCAGCGGCAGATTAATCGCCCCTGGCATCGCGCCCTGCGCAAACTCCACCGGCGCGCGAACGTCAATCAGCGTGACGCCGCGTGTAATAAGCGCCAGCGCGTCGTCGCTGTCTGGCCGCCGTTGTGCATCCTTTTGCATGTTGTTCTCATCTTTTTTAAAACGCCGCCATTGTACGCCGCTCACTCTTGCCGGGGTATACGGAAAACATCCCGGGCGGCTTCGATAAATTCCGGCAATCTAAATGCGCAAACTGGCAAAAGCGGGCGTCTGTATAAGAAAAAATGGCGAAAATCGCAGCAAAAACGCCTCATTCAGCCATCGATATTTCCGGACGACTTTACCGCTTGCCTTCTTTACCGCCAGAACAGCAGAGAATATTCCATCTGGTTCTAAAGACCCGCGAATGATTCTTTAACCGCCAAAAAACGCAGTCCTATCATTTGGCCATTCTCTGATGACTGGATAAACCGACCATGTCGATAGTCGATTCTGTAACCTCTCTTATCGGGCAGACGCCGCTGCTGCGCCTTGCAAAGCTCGATACCGGCCCGTGTGAACTGTTGCTCAAACTGGAAAACCAGAACCCCGGCGGTTCGATTAAAGACCGCGTGGCGCTCTCAATGATTAACGAGGCCGAACGCCAGGGGCGGCTTGCGCCCGGCGGCACCATTATTGAAGCCACGGCGGGCAATACTGGTCTCGGCCTTGCGCTTATCGCCGCCCAAAAGGGCTACAAGCTGATTCTGGTGGTGCCGGACAAAATGAGCCGCGAGAAAATTTACCACCTGCGCGCGCTGGGCGTGGACGTGCGCCTCACCCGCTCGGACGTTAACAAAGGCCACCCGGCCTATTATCAGGATTACGCGCAGCGCCTCGCCGATGAAACGCCCGGCGCGTTTTACATCGACCAGTTTAATAACCCCGCCAACCCGCTGGCGCATCAGACCACCACCGCGCCGGAGCTTTTTGCGCAGGCGGAAGGGCGCATTGACGCCATCGTGGTGGGCGTTGGCTCCGGCGGCACGCTCGGCGGGCTTCAGGCCTGGTTTCGCGAACACTCTCCCCACACTGAATTCGTGCTCGCCGATCCGGCAGGATCGATCCTGGCCGATCAGGTTGAAACGGGGCGCTATCACGAGGCGGGATCGTGGCTGGTGGAGGGCATCGGCGAAGATTTTATTCCGCCGCTCGCGCATCTGGAGGGCGTCCGGCAGGCTTTTCGCGTGACCGACGCCGCCGCGTTCGCCGCCGCGCGCGATCTGCTGAAAATCGAAGGCGTGCTGGCGGGCTCCTCCACCGGCACGCTGCTGGCCGCCGCGCTGCGCTACTGCCGCGCGCAGACCACGCCGAAACGCGTGGTGACGTTCGCCTGCGACAGCGGCAATAAATATCTCTCGAAAATGTTTAACGACGACTGGCTGCGCCAGCAGGGGCTACAAACGCGGCCCGCCGTGGGCGATCTGCGTGATTACATCGCGTTTCGCCATGACGAAGGCGCAGCTGTGACTGCGGCCCCTGATGATTCGCTTGCGACGGTGCTCGCCCGGATGCGGCTTTACGATATCTCGCAGCTTCCGGTGCTGGCGCAGGGGCGCGTGGTGGGCATTGTCGATGAGTGGGATTTGTTGACGTTTATCCGCGGCGACAGCCAGCGCTTTCTCACGCCTGTCTCGGCGGCCATGAACCGTGAAGTGGTGACGCTTGATAAAAGTGCCAGCGAGCGGGAACTGTTTGAGGTTTTCGAACGCGGTCTGGTGGCGGTGATTACCGACGAGACGCGCTTTCTCGGGCTTATCACCCGTACCGATGTGCTGAACCGCTGGCGCAACCAGCTTGAATCTTAAGGAGTTTTATCATGGATAAATTCGCAACGCTCAGCGTGCACAGCGGCACGCATCACGATCAGCATGGCGCGGTGATGCCGCCGATTTACGCCACTTCCACCTACGCGCAGCCCGCGCCCGGCGAGCATACCGGTTATGAATATTCGCGCAGCGGCAACCCGACGCGCCACGCGCTGGAGCGCGCCATCGCGGAGCTTGAAGCGGGCAGCCAGGGATTCGCGTTTGCCTCCGGGCTGGCGGCGATTTCCACGGTGCTGGAGCTGCTCGACAAAGAGAGCCATATCGTGGCGGTGGACGATGTGTACGGCGGCACGTACCGGCTGCTGGAAAATGTGCGTAAGCGCACCGCGGGGCTGACCGTCTCCTGGGTGAAGCCGGACGATCTCGCGGCGCTGGAGGCGGCGATCCGCCCGGAAACCCGGATGATCTGGGTCGAAACGCCGACCAATCCGCTGCTGAAACTGGCGGATCTCGAAGCGATTGCCGGGCTGGCGCGCAGGCGCGGGCTGATAAGCGTGGCGGATAATACGTTCGCCTCGCCCGCCATTCACCGCCCGCTGACGCTCGGGTTTGATATTGTCGTGCATTCAGCCACCAAATACCTGAACGGCCACTCCGACGTGGTGGCGGGGCTGGCGGTGGTCGGCGATAACCCTGCACTGGCGCAGCAGCTGGCCTATCTGCAGAACGCCGTCGGCGGCGTGCTCGACCCGTTCAGCAGCTTTCTGACGCTGCGCGGCATTCGCACGCTGGCGCTGCGTATGGAGCGGCACAGCGCCAGCGCGCTGAAGATTGCGCAGCGGCTGGCGCAGCATCCGCAGGTGGAAAAGGTGTTTTTCCCGTGGCTGGAAAGCCATCCGCAGTATGCGCTGGCGCGACGTCAGATGGCGCTCTCAGGCGGCATGATTTCCATCGTGGTGCGCGGCGATAACCAGCGTGCGGCGCAGGTGATTAAAAAGCTGCGGCTCTTTACGCTTGCCGAAAGCCTCGGCGGCGTGGAGAGCCTGGTGAGCCAGCCGTTCAGTATGACGCACGCCTCGATTCCGCTTGAGCAGCGGCTGGCGAATGGCATTACGCCGCAGTTGATTCGGTTGTCGGTCGGGATTGAAAACGCGGAGGATTTGCTCGCGGATCTCGAGCAGGCGCTGGAGGGGTAATGCTGGCCCGGCGGGTGCGCTTCGCTTACCCGCCCTACGGGGATGAGCAATGGTGAATGGTAGGGTGCGTAAGCGCAGCGCACAGGCCGGTATTAAACCGTTTGTAGGGTGGGTAAGCGCAGCGCACCCACCATTCAAACACCCATCACACTCCGTAAAAAGGTGAATGGTAGGGTGGGTAAGCGCAGCGCACCCACCAGTAAACCACCCGCCACACCCAATAGAAAAGCACCCCGCAGGGTGCTTTTCTTATCGCAAATGCGCCTGCGCCCAGGCGATGCCGCTTGCGTATTCCGGCGGCAGCAACGGGGCGAGGGCTTCCAGCGTGGCGTCAATCAGCGTAGCTTCGGCATCGCTCAGATTCAGATGCCCGACTTTACGGCCTTCACGCACCTCTTTGTCATACCAGTGCAGATGCACCAGCGGCAGTTTCAGCCAGTCGTAATTCAGATCGGTGCCGATCAGATTCACCATCACCGACGGGCCGCTCACTACCGGCTGCGGCAGCGGCAGATTGGTGACGGCGCGCAGGTGCAGCTCAAACTGGCTGATGGATGCGCCGTTCTGCGTCCAGTGACCGCTGTTATGCACGCGCGGCGCAAGCTCGTTAATCAGCAGGCCTTGCGGCGTGACGAAACATTCCATCGCCATCACGCCAACATAGTTAAGCTCGTCCATAATCGCGCGCAGCATCGCTTCGGCCTGCTTCTGCTGGGTGGCGTTCGCCTGCGGGAAGGCCACGCTGGTGCGCAGAATACCGTCCTGATGCAGGTTGTGGGTCAGCGGATAAAAGACCGCGCTGCCGTCATGCGCGCGCGCGCCCACCAGCGACACCTCGCCGGTAAAGTTAATGCCCCGCTCGACGATGCACTCGCCGTAACATTCAGCGGGCAGCGTCTCCGTCTCGTTTTCGCGAAGCCGCCACTGGCCGCGGCCATCGTAGCCGCCGGTGCGGCGCTTGACGATAGCCAGCTCACCGAGGCTCTCAAAAATCTGCGGCCATTCGTCGCTGCTTGCCAGCAACTGCCACGGCGCGGTGGGGAGATTGAGCTTATCGAGCAGCTGTTTCTGGGTGAAACGGTCGGCGATAAGCGGGAAAACATCGCGGTTAACGAACGCGTTGTGGCGCGCCAGCTCGCGGGTCAGGGCGGTTTCCGGCCAGCGTTCAATTTCCGCCGTGATAACGCTCTGTGCGAACGGCACCGCCTGCGGATCGGCGTCGAGCCCTACCGGCCAGACGCGAATGCCAAGCGGTTCGCCCGCCTGGCGCAGCATTCTGCCAAGCTGGCCGTTACCCAGCACGCATACCTGCTTCATGCCTCACCCCGCGGGTCCGGATTCTCCAGCACTTCCTCGGTTTGTTTCTGGCGCCAGTGTTCAAGACGCGCCAGCAGCGCGCTGTCGTGCTGCGCCAGGATCTGGGCGGCCAGCAGAGCCGCGTTCGCCGCGCCCGCTTTGCCGATAGCCAGCGTTCCCACCGGAATGCCGCGCGGCATCTGAACGATAGAGTAGAGGCTGTCCAGCCCGCTCAACGCCGCGCTCTGCACCGGCACGCCCAGCACCGGCACCAGCGTTTTCGCGGCAATCATGCCCGGCAGATGCGCCGCGCCGCCTGCGCCCGCGATGATCACCTGAAACCCGTTCTCCTGCGCGCGCTCGGCGAAGCTGAAGAGTTTATCGGGCGTGCGGTGCGCGGAAACCACTTCAACGTGGTGAGGAACATCCAGGGCATCGAGAATTTCTGCGGCAAACTGCATGGTGGCCCAGTCGCTTCTGGAACCCATGACGATGGCGATACGCGCCGGGGTGTGGCTGGAAGACATACGTCTCAAAACTCCTGTGGTCAGGCGGCAAAATCAACGGGGTCGCCGTTACGAGGGCCTCGAGAATATCACGGAAAACCGGCAAGGAAAACGGTTGCGTAGGCGCGAGCGCGGCAAAAAGCGCTGCGCTAATCAGAACGGAAACGCTACCAGTTCCACGTTGTCGGGGGTGACTTTGACCATCCAGCCTTCGCTGTGCCAGGCACCTAACACCACGCGGTGCGCGGGCTTGCCGTTCGCCTCAAGCGTATGGACGGCAGGGCGGTGGGTGTGGCCGTGAATGAGCCACTGCACCTGCTGGCGTTCCATGGTATCGACCACTGCCTGCGGGTTGACATCCATGATGGCGAGATCTTTCTGGCTGTTAGAGGCTTTACTGCCGGCGCGCATGCGGGCGGCGATGCGGCGGCGCAGCCGCAGGGGTAATGCGAGGAAAAGGGTTTGCAGCCACGGCTTATGCACTTTGGCGCGAAACGCCTGATAACCAGCATCGTCGGTGCACAGCGTGTCGCCATGCATAATCAGGACGCGTCTGCCGTAGAGATCCAGCACCTGCTCTTCGGGTAACAATTGCATACCGCTTTCGCGGGCGAAGCGACGGCCAAGCAGGAAATCGCGGTTGCCGTGAATGAAATAGCAGGGGACGCCGGATTGCACGAGCGCGCGCAGGGCGGCAGCTATCTCACGGTGCAGCGGTTCCGGGTCGTCATCGCCAATCCAGGCCTCAAAGAGATCGCCCAGAATGTAAAGGGCGTCCGCTTCACGCGCGGTACCGGCTAAAAAACGCAGAAAACCGGCGGTAATCGCCGGTTCTTCTGAGCACAGATGAAGATCTGCAATAAAGAGCGTCGCCACGAATTACTCGCTGACGGTTACGCGCTCGATAATCACGTCTTCTTTCGGCACATCCTGATGCATGCCGCTGCGGCCGGTGGAAACGCCTTTGATTTTATCAACCACGTCCATACCTTCGACCACTTCTGCGAACACGCAGTAGCCCCAACCCTGCAGGCTTTCGCCGCTGAAGTTCAGGAAGTCGTTATCCACCACGTTGATGAAGAACTGGGCCGTTGCGGAGTGCGGCGCCTGGGTGCGCGCCATAGCCAGCGTACCGCGGGTGTTCTTCAGACCGTTGTTGGCTTCATTTTTGATAGGATCTTTAGTGCTTTTCTGTTTCATGCCCGGCTCAAAACCGCCGCCCTGAATCATAAAGCCGTTGATTACACGATGGAAAATGGTGTTGTCGTAGAAACCTTCGCGGCAATAGTCCAGAAAGTTTTTTACCGTTTCCGGCGCTTTGTCATCGAACGTCTTGATTACGATGTCGCCGTGATTGGTGTGAAAAGTAACCATGTCTGCATCCTGTTTTGTTTCAGTGGTGCTTCGGCTTCCGAAAGAAGCCACAGTAGGAGGCTGTTATAGCATAACTCACCGCTTGCTTCACCTTGCAAAGTGGGGTGCTTGCGCTTTCAATTATGGGTAATATAGGGGTTTTATCTGCTTACCACACACTGACACGGAAACTTCTGATGTTAAAAATCTTCAATACCATGAGTCGCCAGAAAGAGGAATTTAAGCCTATTCATGCCGGGGAAGTCGGCATGTATGTGTGTGGTATTACCGTTTACGACCTCTGTCACATCGGTCATGGCCGTACGTTCATCGCGTTTGATGTTGTGGCGCGCTACCTGCGTTTTCTCGGCTATAAGCTGAAATATGTGCGTAACATTACCGATATTGACGACAAAATCATTAAACGCGCGAACGAGAACGGCGAAGATTTCGTGGCGCTGGTGGACCGTATGGTCGCCGAGATGCACAAAGATTTCGATGCGCTGAATATTCTGCGCCCGGACAGCGAGCCGCGCGCGACGCAGCACATCCCGGAAATTATTGAAATCGTTGAGCAACTGATCGCACGCGGCCATGCGTATGTCGCGGGTAATGGCGATGTCATGTTCGCGGTGGAGAGCGACGCGGATTACGGCAAGCTTTCGCGTCAGGATCTGGAGCAGCTCCAGGCGGGCGCGCGCGTGGAAGTGGCCGACAGCAAACGTAACCCGATGGATTTCGTGCTGTGGAAGATGTCCAAGCCGGGCGAGCCGAGCTGGCCGTCACCGTGGGGCGACGGGCGTCCAGGCTGGCATATTGAGTGCTCCGCGATGAACTGCAAGCAGCTCGGCAGCCATTTCGATATTCACGGCGGCGGTTCGGATCTGATGTTCCCGCACCATGAAAACGAAATCGCCCAGTCCACCTGCGCGCACGACGGCGAGTATGTGAATTACTGGATGCACTCCGGCATGGTGATGGTCGATCGCGAGAAGATGTCCAAATCGCTCGGCAATTTCTTTACCGTGCGTGACGTGCTGCAACACTACGACGCCGAGACCGTGCGCTACTTCCTGATGTCGGGCCATTACCGCAGCCAGTTGAACTACAGCGAAGAGAACTTGAAGCAGGCGCGCGCCTCGCTTGAGCGTCTCTATACCGCGCTGCGCGGCACCGACGCCAGCGCGACCGCCGCAGGCGGCGAGGCGTTCGAAGCGCGTTTTGTCGAGGCGATGAACGACGATTTCAACACGCCGGAAGCGTATTCCGTGCTGTTCGATATGGCGCGCGAAGTGAACCGCCTGAAAGCGGAAGACAGCAGCGCGGCGAACCAGTTAGCCGCGCATCTGCGTAAGCTTGCCGCCGTGCTGGGCCTGCTGGAGCAAGAGCCGGAGCAGTTCCTGCAATCCGGCGCGCAGGCCAACGACGATGAAGTGGCGGAGATCGAAGCGCTGATCGTTAAGCGTCTTGAAGCGCGCAAAGCGAAAGACTGGGCGGCAGCGGACGCCGCGCGCGATCGCTTAAACGAGATGGGCATTATTCTGGAAGATGGCCCGCAGGGCACGACCTGGCGACGTAAATAAGAAAAAGCGGCGAAAGCCGCTTTTTTTATGGCTGTGGTTTAAGTGGTTTCGGCAGGTGCGCTGCGCTTACCTGCCCTACGAAACGATGCGACATCCGTTGTAGGGTGGGTAAGCGAAGCGCACCCACCGCAAAAGCAAACGCGCGCTCACCGTCATCCCTTACGCCGATTCCCGCGCAATCAGCTGGCCCGAGAGCGTAATCCGCTGCGCGGGCAGGCCGGGCTCGCGGATAAGCCGTACAATCAACCCCGCCGCCTGATGCCCGGTCTCTTCGCTGGCTGAAGAAACATAGGTAAACGAAGGCGACGTCAGATTCACGTGCATCATGTCCTCAAAGCCAATTAACGACACCTGCTGCGTCAGGAACACATCTTTTCCCACCGTGCGGCCGACCTGATGAATCGCCTCCAGGCAGCCGATAATCGCGTGCGGCGAATGGCACAGCAGGGCGGTGATTTTGTTATTCGCCTCAAGAAGCTGGCGCACCGTCTGGCTCACCGCCAGCGTCTCCTCGGCGCAGGCGGGCGCGAACTCATCACGCCACGGCAAGCCGTATTGCGACAGCGCCGCGCGGTAGCCGTAAAGCCGCTCCTCACGGATAAGACATCCCGCCGTACCGCCGATATAGGCGATATTACGGTGGCCGCGCTCAATCAGATAACGCGTGGCGAGCCCGCCCGCCTGGCGGTTATCGCGTACCACGCTGTTGCGCTTTTCTTCTACTGGCGACTGCGACACCACCACCAGCGGCAGCGTGCTCTGCACGACCGGCGCGGGCAGCGCGCGGTGGCGGGAATCGGCGGTCAGATAAACCACCCCCGCCACGCACTGGCGTGTAAAGGAGACAAAACAGCTCTCAAGCCGGCTTGTGTCGTGCCCCGGCTGGGTGAGGAACACCATGAAACCCTGCGCTTCCAGCGCCTGCACCAGGCTTGCCGTCACGCGGGTCGAAAAAGGGTCGTTCAGATCCTCAACGACCAGGCCAATCAGGTTCGAGGTTTTACCGCGCAGGTTAGCGGCCGCGACGTTATGCACGTAGCCTAGCGCCTCAATGGCGGCATGCACCTTTTCGATGGTCGCGGCAGAGATTTTTCCCTTCTCGCGCAGCACCAGCGAGACCGTCGAGACCGACACACCCACCTGGCGCGCCACATCGATAATGCTGACCTTTTTCATCTGCCCTGATTTATCCTTTTATCGCTGATGTCGCGGGCCTGACGTGAGGCCCGCGCAGGCACTGCTATTTCCCCGTCATGCCTGACAGACTTTGCGCGATGAACTGCGCGCGCGCCCCGAAAATCACCTGAATACCGTTATCGCCCACAAACACCACGCCGCGCGCGCCAAGCCCGTTCAGCCCGTCTTTATCGACAAGATCCGGGCGCGCCACTTCCAGACGCAGGCGCGTAATACAGGCACCGACGCTGGTGATGTTCTCTTTACCGCCGAGCAGGCCCACAATATTGCCCGCAAGCTCCGCATCGGTTTTATCATCCGCACTGGCGGTGACATCCACGCGGCCCGGCGTTTTCACATCAAAACGGCGGATAACAAAGCGGAAGGTGAAGTAGTAAATAATCGCCATCGGAATGCCGACGATAACCGCGTTCAGATAGTGCGTCTGATAGCCGTTAAAAGAGGGCAGAATGCCGAACGAAATATAGTCGATAAGCCCGGCGGAGAACGATTTGGCGATATGCGCGTCCAGTAAATACATGGACATATACGCAAGCCCCGCCATGATGGCGTTAAATACATACAACACCGGCGCGACAAAAATAAAGGTAAATTCCACCGGCTCCGTGATCCCCGTCAGAAAACAGGTCAGCGCGGCGGAGAAAAGAATACCGGAGGCGATTTTTTTATTCTTCGTACTGGCTTCGTGATACATCGCCAGACACGCCGCCGGCAGCGCGAACAGCATCAGCGGGAACTCGCCCTGCATAAACTTACCGGCGTTCTGGTAGGTATTACTGCTGAAGCTTTTCACGCCTTCTTCCAGCATTTTGAACCAGATGGTCTGATCGCCGTGGATAACCTGGCCGCTCTGGGTGGTGTAATCGCCAAATGAATACCAGAACGACGGATACCAGATATGGTGCAGGCCCAGCGGGATAAGCGCGCGCTCTACCAGCCCGAAGATAAACGTCGAGGCCGCCTGGTTATCGCCGTTGACGATAACCGACAGCGCGTCGATGCCCGCCTGAATATGCTGCCAGACATACGGCAGCGCCAGGCCCAGCAGGAAGGAGAGAAACGCCGCGGCAATCGCCACAAACCGTTTGCCGGAGAAGAACCCCAGGAACTCCGGCAGTTGCAGCGTGTGGAAGCGGTTATAACACCACGCGGCAAGAATGCCTGAAATCAGCCCGCCGAACACGCCCATCTGCAGCGTGGGAATGCCGACCACCATCGCATATTTGCCGCCGCTTGCCGCCATTTCCGGCGTGATGCCAAGCTGCGTGCTGATGGTGATGTTAATGATAAAGACCGAGACCGCCGCCGAGAGCGCCGCGATGCCGGATTCCGACGCCAGACCGACGGCGGAGCCGATGGCGAACAGCAGCGGCAGGTTATCGAAAATAACCCCGCCCGCGTTCATCATCAGCGGCAGATGGAATTTATCGCCGAAGGCCAGCAGCAGGCCGGCGGCGGGCAGCAGCGAAATAGGCAGCATCAGCGCGCGGCCTATCATCGACAATTTTGACAGCGATTTAACCAAACCTGTTATCAGACTCATACCGATCCCCCGATTGGAACAGCCGGGCTTTTTGTGCCCTGTTTTATAGTAGGTAGAACGTTCTAGTAGAACGTTCTACCTATGCTGTGGGATCGCAGCCTTTTCGCGCAACATCTATTTAACGTTTCGCCAGAAGATTTGCTGATTCTTTGAAGTCGGTTAGAAAACGGGCCGGGCAGGTGTTAAGCGTAAACTGGATGAGAGGGTGGGGAAGGGGCAATAAGAAAAGGTTCTGAAGGGGGAAATTCACGCCCTCTCATCAAGAGGGCGTGGGGCGTTACGCCGTGACCGTGACGCTCTGACCGTCGAAGCTGACGGTTTGTCCGGCGACGATTTTGCAGCGCTTGCGGGTTTCCACCGCGCCGTCGACGGTCACCAGACCTTCAGAAATCACGATTTTCGCCTGCGCGCCGCTTTCGCTCCAGCCTTCAAGCTTCAGCAGGTCGCACAGTTCGATGTGAGGGTGTTTACCTAAAGAAAATGTTGCCATGTTATGCCTCCTCGCCGTCATGGTATTCAACGCACGCCTGGAGCGTGTTCTCAATAAGCGTGGCGACGGTCATCGGGCCCACGCCGCCCGGCACAGGCGTAATGTAGCTGGCGCGCTTGGCCGCCTCTTCAAACACCACGTCGCCGACCACTTTGCCGTTTTCCAGACGGTTGATGCCGACATCAATCACGATGGCGCCTTCTTTGATCCACTCGCCCGGAATAAAGCCCGGCTTGCCGACCGCGACGATCAGCAAATCGGCATTTTCGACATGCTGACGCAGATTTTTGGTGAAGCGGTGGGTCACTGTGGTGGTGCAACCCGCCAGTAATAACTCCATGCTCATCGGGCGGCCGACGATATTGGACGCGCCGATCACCACGGCATTCAGGCCATAAGTGTCGATGTTGTAACGCTCAAGCAGCGTGACGATACCGCGCGGCGTACACGGGCGCAGACGCGGCGCGCGCTGGCACAGGCGGCCAACGTTATACGGATGGAAGCCGTCCACGTCTTTATCCGGCGCGATGCGCTCCAGCACCTTCACGTTATCGATACCGGCCGGCAGCGGCAGCTGAACCAGAATGCCATCAATCGCGGCGTCGGCGTTCAGCTCGTCAATCAGCGCCAGCAGTTCAGCTTCGCTGGTGGTTTCCGGCAGATCGTAAGAGCGGGACACAAAGCCCACTTCCTCACAAGCCTTACGTTTGCTGCCGACATAAATCTGCGATGCCGGGTTCGCGCCAACGAGCACAACCGCAAGCCCGGGAGCGCGTTTTCCGGCCGCCACGCGCGCTTTCACTTTTTCGGCAACTTCAAGCCGCACCTGCTGCGCAATCGTTTTACCGTCAATAATCTTTGCTGCCATCAGAGAGAAGATTCCGTCTGTAATCAAAAGAAGAGGGGATGAGGATATTCTGTCAGAAGCGCGCCGTGCTGTCAGTTTTCGTTTGTGTCTTTCGCTCAATTGTCCAGCAGGCGGTTCGAAAGCCATTGACTCACCTGGTACTGACCGTATAATTCCACGCGTTTCACACTGCTACCGGCAGAGAAAACGTGAAACGCCTCTTCACGAGGCGCCCTTAGCTCAGCTGGATAGAGCAACGGCCTTCTAAGCCGTGGGTCGCAGGTTCGAGTCCTGCAGGGCGCGCCATTAAATTTCAATGGCTTATGCCTCTTTAAAATCCTCCTGACTTCCTGTGTGGGACATATTTGGGACACAAAACCCTAAAATGGAGTCAATTTGGCGCGCATGCTCAGTCAGGTGATTGGGTGCGAGATGTGCATACCTGCGAACCATTTCAATTGACTCCCAGCCTCCCATTTCCTGTAGAACAGACAGTGGCACTCCGGCCTGAATAAGCCAGCTCGCCCATGTATGCCTCAGGTCATGGAACCGGAAATCCTCTATGCCCGCCCTACGGCAAGCAGAGTTCCATGCCCGCTGGTCGTCAACCCTCATCTTCCTGACCTGATCCGTTACTGTACCATCAGGACGGTTTCCCGCTTTGGTGTGAACGAACACCCATTTGTGATGATTGCCGATCTGTTCACGCAATACCCGGCAGGCTGTATCATTCAGTGCTACGCCAATAGCCCTGTTTGACTTGCTGTCCTCCGGATTCACCCAGGCAACACGACGCTGCATGTCGATTTGTTGCCACTCCAGATTAATGATGTTCGACCGCCTTAGACCAGTAGCCAGCGCAAACCTGACAACTGATTTAAGCGGCTCAGGACATTCATTAATCAACCTTTCGGCCTCTTCAGGCTCAAGCCAGCGAACGCGCTTGTTCCTCACCTGCGGTATTTTTATTACCGGAGCCTTTTCCAGCCACTTCCAGTCCCTTTCTGCGGCGCGTAGTATTGCCTTCATCAATGCCAGATGCTTGGCCTTGGTTGAAGTCGTTACAGGCCTGCCTTCGAATACCGGAAACTCCTTTCCTTTTCTCTCTGCTGCCGCGCATTTCTGTATCCAGATTTCCTTTGCTTTCCTGTTCTGCATCTTACTGACGGCCGTGTAAATCTTCGCCTCAGTAATATCTTTCAACTTCATCCCTTCAAAATGCTCAAGCCAGAATCCCATCCGGCCTTTATCAGTATCGAGCGATTTCTTATCAGCTTTTTCCTCAAGCCAGCGCAAACAAGCCTCTTCGAACGTTACGTCAGGGAAATCACCAAGCCTGTCTACTCGCCAGAGTTCTGACTTCCTTCGGTCATGCAGCTCTTGCGCTTGCCGTTTGTCCGCTGTGCCAAGAGATTCCTTAATTCGCTTCCCGCCCGGGAGCGAGTACGATGCGTACCAGATTTCACCTCTGCGGAAGAGTGACATATCAATTCCTCTCGTATGCCATCACCCGCGCTCACGGCGACAGTATGCAGCGGAGATTTCAGGGCTGCAATGCAAGCCTGGCGAGTGGTGAGGTATGGGGATTTTGGTTTTGATGGGTCTTTTCGGGTGGCCTGTAGTCGTCCTGACTTTATCCAGTTTGTGGCCGTTGGTCTGGATATGCCGAGCATGGCGCAGGCCTCATCAAGCGTGAGGCTGTATTGTTCCATCTTTACTCCTTGCGCTTGGTGAATCCACCGCAACCGCATTTAGGACACATTGTGTAGCCAATACCACGACGCTCAACCCTGTCTCCGCTGTCATGCTTATGGCCGCATGCAACACACAAAAATATAAGCATTGTCTTTGCTCCAATAAAAAACCCGCCGAAGCGGGTCACGGTGTTAACTCAAAATTGTCATCCCACGGTGGGAATGTGCTCATCCGTCTGTGCGACATGATGTATTCCGACGCTACGGTCATCGAACATGGACGCTCAAACTCCAGCATAAAAACATCATCGTACGCTCTCCCCAGCCACCACCCGCCGCCGTATTCGCGCGCGCGCTGAATGAGCACCCATCTCCCTGGCGTTATGCGGTGATGTATCTCGCCGCGATAGATGATTAAGTAGTCCGAGTCTTTACTCATGACGCACCCCAAAATAACTGTGTTTATATACAGTAAATTGAGGTGGGCGGGCTGTCAATTCGTGGCCTTACCGCTTTTCTTTAATTGTCCATTTAACAGGCTTGCTGGTCTTTTCCTGCCCCTTCTCGAAAGCAGATTTTGCATCGTTGTAACCACACGGAACGCAAACATAATCTCCAGACCAGCTACGCATTGTTGTCTCTTTGGAAATTGCAGTAGAACCACATTTTGGACAAATCATATTAATGAACTCCTCGCTGTTTGAGAGGGTATGATAAACAGTGGGAAGGTCATTTATGCAGCAGAGAATTGAAAAGGTTGTGTAAGAGCTGCTTTGCGCTCTGCTGCGGATTTAGACATAATTTAGCCTCCTGCCGGATTCACAGATCACAATGACCGCTGAAACAATCACAACCATCAGACCGAAAATTAACCCCCTGGCATCCTGAGCTTGATGATCAGAAGTGGCCATAAGAAGCGCGCCAACAACATTCAATGACCAGTGAAGAATTAACATCACTCCTCCTTGCCCGGTGCTGCGAGCATGGCGGCGCGGCAGGCGTCATACGATTCACGCATGGCATCTTTAACCCATCCAAGTGGCTTATTACCGCGAATTTCCAGCCATTCATCGAACGTTGGCACAACAGGAGCGGGCGGTGCGGTGTAGAGCGGGGTGATTTTCCAGCCCTTCGCCGCCCAAGTTTCAGCCACAGATTTAAATCTGGTTACCGCGAAAGGACCCTCATCATTACGCCACGCCACAGGCTCCGCCCGCTCCCGCAGCGCCAGCAGTGCTATGCGCGCAATTGCTAATTCGGTCTGAAGCTCCTGCCGAACTGAATCAAAGGCGCTCTGTTTAACCGAAAACTCAAGCTGCTTGACCTTCTCCTCGCAGGCAGCAGCCAGCGCCTCTTTGCTTATTTCGCTCACGCTTCACCCCCTGCCTCAAGATTGATGCCCGCTGCGGTGGCCGACTCTTCGTGAGCGCGTTTTGCCTTGCTCATAATCGCCGCTAATGGCGCGTTTAAGCCGTCCAGGCGTATGGTGTTATGGATGGCGGCCAGGTCTTCACGCAGCTTTTTATGACTCGCCTCGAGCTCAACTACACGCTTCTCGGCGGCTTCCAGCGCTGCTATCAGGCAGAGAACAGTCTTTGGGCTTGCTTCAGCAATAAACGCTGCGTCGTCTTTCAGGCAATGCTGCGCAACTGCCTCACTACCAACGCGCACCTCGTATCCGCGCGCTCCACTATGCGGCTTATATGCAGACCAGTCGCCCCAGTGTGCCTTCTCAGCCGCCGCTTTCAGTTTTGCTGTGTTCATGCGGCACCGCCTTTATCGCCAGCTTTTTTCACGTCTGCGCGCAAGTGAATCTCGCTACCATCCTCAAGGGTAAAAACCTTGATATCATCGGAATGAACGAGGAATTGCGCGACGGCTAAAAGGGCCTCGCTCGTCACATCAAATTTGTCGCCGACGAATTGCCGCACGCCGGATGCCAGGCCCTTGACCGCCCGGGACCGACCTGCATAAATTTTATTGGAAAGAGGGCTTCTGATAATCGTGATTGGGTTGCTCATTTTTTGGGGCTCCAGGTAAATTCCGGCGCGATAATTTCGCTCATGCACGTTCCGCGTTCGTTGTACTGCTCAAGGCATTCGATAACGTCGCCATCGCTCTGTGTGTCGCCATAGCTGCCAACGATACACAGCAAATCAACTGGCGCGCCCAGGCGTTGAAGAGTGATTGTTAACGCCTTGGCGAGCCGCATTTTCATTTCGACCTCTTTACTCATGCGGCACCGCCTTGACGCAGCTCTGCTGCGAATTGTTCGGCCCGTGCCGCCTCAAATTCCAGGCTGACCCACGCCATTTCGTCGTTATTGTTACGGGCAATCTCATCGGCAGCGCGTCGGCGTTCGGTCAGCATTTCAACACCCTGCGCCCGCACTTCGCGCAGGAATGCGTCGGTGGATGGAAGCACCATAACCGCAAGTTTCCTGATGATTTTCTGCACTTGCGGAGGGCATTGGTCGTAGTGATCATCAGTAATGAATACGGCGTCGTTGTGAATGGCTTCAACGGCGTTAAGTTCATTAGCCAGTGCGTCGCACTGCTTCGTCTTTTCGCGCAGCGCAGCAGTAGTGACTTCTATGCGGTCATTCAGATCGGTAAACTTACGTACCAGGTATTGCGCATCGGTTTCGTTAACCAGCATGTCGCCCGGCACGCATTTGCCGCGCAGGAATCCTTCCATTTCGTGGAGTTTCATTTCTTCGCTCCCAGCCAGCGGTTGAGGTATTTGTTGTTATTCACAGAGCCGAAGCTGTTGCGCGCCATCAATTCCTCGCGGCTCGGCATCGGGGGTGAGTTCCTTTTTTCGTATTTCGGCGCGCTTGTTCCGGTCGCGTTTTGTGATGTGTCGTAATAGTCATTCATCAGAGACTCCTTAATCGCTACGAACGTGACCGTAGCGACCGAGGAAGCGGCGCATACGGTTATCTGTTTCTTCAGGGCGGCGCGGGCCAGTGGTGACGAATCCAGGTCGGCATGACGCGGAGCTGTTTTTTTCCCATAGCAATCTGTCAGCCAGCGCATCAGCCTGGCGGATCATTCGAGCTTCCTTGCTCTCGGTTTCGTACTGCTTTCCCAGCGTCTCTTGCAGGTGTGCTTTGATGCGCTCCAGCACCTCTTCTTTGGTGCCGGAGCGTTTTGGCGGGCGTGCGTATCCCGCCCCGGGAAGAGGTGATGACATTTGGTTGGCCTTATTTGGTTAAATCAGAAGGGGACTGAATCGTCGAACTGCTCTGAGCCAGATGTTGTTTGCGACGACTGCTGATGGCCTGACGAAGCGAAGCCTACTTTCGCATTCTGAAGCTCAAGCGTGATGGTTTGCCCATTGTTTCCCTGGTAAACATCAACCTTAATGCTGTCGCCGGTCAACTCCACGATAGAGCCTTCAACCAACACGCTGCGGTAGTAATCCGCTTGAGGACCCGGCTTGGCAAACACAGCGGCGCTGTAGTTCGTCCACTCCTTTTTCTTGGACTGCCTGTCGTAATACTGAACGCCTGCGCGGACATTGAATCCGATGCTTTCGCCTGCCTGAAACTCCCTGGCTGGCTTGTTGAGTTTTACTGTTATTGAGTGCGCCATTACGCTTCCATCCCTTCAAGTTCATCTTTGCGAATGTTGTAAATGTCCTGAGCCTTTTGCTGCTCAGGCGTGCCTTCCAGCATCTTCCACGCCTTAGCGAAAGCACCCTTAAGCTCTGCGACGCTATTTTTTGCTGACGCGGCCTCAGTAAATGCTTTTAAAACCTGCTCTGGCGAAGCTGGCTGTTTAGACGGAGCGTTGCTTACCTGCCTGGCTTGCTGCTGTTTATGCTCGTCAGTATCCGAATCCTTTGCGTCATCAATACCAAACAGCCCGTTCAGGCAGTACTTGCGAGCATATGAGCTTGTCGCACCGGTAACCTGCGCTGCGTCCATTCCTTTTTTGCTTTCCTCCTCTCGAGCCATTGCAGTTGCGGTGTGGCTTGTCTCGCCATCAGTAATGGTTGCCACAGCCTTCACATAATGACGGTCACCAATCAGCACAATCTCATCGCTGATTGACAGGAACAGTCCATCCAGAAGCGGCTTAACACCTTCCAGAATGTCCTCGCAACTGCGGTATTTGTATTTGCCGAATGAGTTGTACTGGTTTTTCGGCGCGTTAAGGTGGGCCTGTATTTTTGCCAGACGTGCATAAAACTCTTTGCTCATATAAACCTCAGAACGGCGCAGGGCCGAGTAATTCACGAACGTTCATGCGCTCAAGTTGTGCCGCGAGCAGCGCAAGTTTTTTCTCCCTGCGGTCGCCAGCGCGACGGTATTCGAGCGCCATCTTGATATATGCTTCACGCCATATCTTGCTGATCGCAATCGTCGACGCGAGACGGGGAGGATTTGTTGTCATGTTCGGATTCCTGCTCTGAGTAATTTTCGAAAATGTCATGGACAAGCCGATAGAACTGCTCATCCGTCATGTCGCGAGGGTTGAGGTGCTTCATTGCGTCCTCCGGTACCATGGCATGCTCACTGCCTGCTTCATCTGCTGATTGGCCTGCAGCCACATCCCGGCATCACCCAGGAATCGGGCGATAACCGCTTTGCTCTGCGCGGCCCGTAAAGCGTTGTGATTTACATGTGGCATAACGCCTCCAGTTGTTTGCGGGCCGCACGGATAAGGCGGCGAAAGCGTTTGGATAATTCGGATTCGGTCGGGTAATAGGCGGACATGATGCCGCCACCCGATAGCGATAATTGCATCATGGTGGGATTCCTTACGGTTAATTGGCATAGCGAAAACGCCTCGAATGAAGCGCTGTTGATATGCAGGCGAAAAAAAGCCCTCCGGAGAGGGCGAACAACTTCAGGGGATGATGAGGGTTTCTCCAATAACCAGAACAGGTCTTCGTCTCCTGTCTTGGTTATGATGCGGATTGCATCAGATAACCGACTCCATGAATCGGCTATCGGATATCGGCTGATATTCAACGGCCTCATCATCAATGTCGTAAATGTCGTGATAACATTCGTGGCACAGCTCTTCATTGCCATCGCCACTGTAAACGGCAACCGCAGTAATCCCTTTGCCGCATACGTCGCATTCGACTTCCTCATCCATATCTCACCTCAGATAAGTGGCTTGCTGCCAAAAAGAAAGGCCGACTATGCGGCCTTTAGTTTTTCCAGTTCTCTTTCAATCATTGCTGTGGTTCTTATTGCCCATTTATCGACATATTCCCCATCCTCCATTA
>NZ_JBSEYN010000008.1:0-131756 GCF_053627815.1 Cronobacter sp. 153480017-3
TTTCTGCGCGCCACCGGTGTGCAGATTTAACTTCAGGTTAATACGGGCTTTAGGAATTTCTTCCTGAAATGAACCAGACATGACGTGTTCCTTCACAATAAGGTTTCAGGTTGTGGAGAACCGGAAGCCGTGAGACTCCGCCACCACATCTCACTGCGCTTACGGCAATGAACAAAAAGCTTTAAAACAGAGAGTTACATTGACAAATGCTACGCGCATCGTGGTTATTCACAAGACAATGAACAGCGGCAAATGTAAATGAATTTTGCTAAAAAAATGACAACCTATCCATTTTCGAACCTGTATTAATGGCAAATTATTTTCGTCATTAGCGATATCAGGACGTACCCCCGTGTCCGAAAGCGTTCATATCTTAATTAAAAAAAATATTATTTCCAGCGCGTAACAATTGCGCTGGAATTTATCAGCCTTTCCTTAAAAAAGGCAAAGAAAATGGACTAATATCATGTATCCAAGGAATGAATCCGCGAAAACAATTGGCATAAAAAATATTAAATCCACACCAGCCTCACGAATAAATCCATTTATCTTTCAGTAACGTTATTTTTCTTCCTGCCAGACAACAACAATCCCCTTCTTAATTATCGAGAATTATTTCGGGAAAATGCCAGCGCTGAATAATTAATAATTTATATACTGGAGAGCATTAATCATAAGGATACGAAATATACGACAACACCGTCCGGAAGCGTATTATCGAAGCCACGGCCTGAGCAACAAGGATGTTGGCAGCAGGCCGCCTCGCCGGGCTTCTAAAGATTTTCCTCATACAGTATCGTTTCCCGGATCGTTTCAAGCGCCTGCCGTAGTGTCTCCAGCGGTAAAGAGCCGAGTGCGAGCCGTATCGCGTGGGGTGTATGAAGTGATGCGCTGAACGGCTCTGCGGTCGAAACCGAAATCTTTTTATGCAGCAGTTTTTGCGCCACTTGCTCGGCCCGGACGCCTTCCCGCAGCGGCAGCCAGAGGAAATAGGATGACGGATTGCCCATCGAGCCAGCGCCTGCCTGGCAAGACGCTGGCGCACCCGCGCGTCGCGGCGCTTCAGCACCTCAAACCGGTTTACCGTGCCGTCACGCAGCCAGTTGCAGACCAGCGTGGTCATCAGCGCAGGCGTATTCCAGGCGGTGGCGCGGATGGTTCGTTCGAACGCGCTGCGAAAACGCGGCGGGCAGACAATCGCCCCCACGCGCAGGCCCGTCGCGATATTCTTGGAAAACCCCGTCACATACACCGTTCTTTCCGGTGCCAGCGCCGCGAGCGGCACGGGCGCGGGTTTCACCAGCCAGGCGTATGGCGCGTCTTCAATAAGTAGCAGATCGTATTGCCGGGCAATCGCCACCAGCGCACGTCGCTGGCGCAGCGTCATGACCCAACCGATCGGGTTGTGCAGCGTCGGCATCGTGTAAACCGCCCGCACACGTCGTTTTTCGCAGAGCGCCTGCAACGCCACGAGATCCGGCCCCTGCGGGGTAAACGGCACCGCCACCAGCTCAACATGACAAAGCTGTGCCGCCACTTTAAACCCGGGGTAAGTCAGCGCGTCCACCGCCACGACATCGCCGGGGCGCAGCAGGCTCATCACCGACACCGCGAGGCCATGCTGCGCGCCGCTCACCACCAGCACGTTCTCCGGCGCGGTATTCAACCCTGCGCCCGCCAGATACGCGGCGATAGCCTCTCTGTCTTTCGCGCGTCCGGCGTGCGGCTGATAACGTAACAGCGCCTCGATATCCCCGGCCGAAGCAAGCTGGCGCAACGCGTCGCGCAACCGCTCTGCCTGCCCTGGCAGGGCGGGATAGTTAAAACTCAGATCCAGCGCATCGGCCGCCACGGCATGTTGATCAATGCCCAGCCCCGGCGGCAGCGCGATATCCCTTACAAAGGTTCCCCGCCCTGTTTCACCGCTCACCAGCCCCATCGCCTCCAGCTCGGCGTAAACGCGCGTCGCCGTGGCAAGCGAGACATGGTGTTCTGCCGCCAGCCGCCGGTGCGTGGGTAACTGAACGCCTGCGGTTAACTCACCGCTGCGGATGGCCGATGCATAACGATCGACCAGCGTTTTGTAGCGCGCTTTCACGGCAATGTATCCATGACAATTTTTTGATTGTCATGAATCTAGCGCTCTACGATGGCGGGCGTCAATGGCCGCAATTTATCAGGAGAGTGTTATGGAAAATCCGTCCCGTCCGGGCCCATGGGCAGGCTGGCTAAATGGCCTGCTGGGCGTGGTTATTTTCAGCGGTTCGCTGCCTGCCACGCGTGTCGCCGTTGGCGATTTCTCACCCTTTTTTCTGACGTTCGCCCGCGCCTCCATCGCCGGAGGGCTGGCGCTGCTGCTGATTCTGCTGCGACGGGAAACGCGGCCAACGCGGCGGCAGGCGGCGTCGCTTGCTATCGTCTGCGCAGGCGTGGTGGTGGGTTTTCCGCTGCTGACCGCGCTGGCGCTTCAGCATGTGACGTCCGCCCATTCGATGGTGTTTATCGGCCTGCTGCCGCTCGCGACGGCGCTCTTTGGCATGTTGCGCGGCGGCGAGCGCCCCCGCCCGGCCTTCTGGATCTTCTCATTAATGGGAAGCATGCTGGTGGCAGGGTTTGCTCTCACCGGTAATGTGCGGATCTCGCTACAGGGCGATCTGTTGATGCTAACCGCCGTAGTGCTCTGTGGTTTAGGTTATGCGGAGGGCGCGGCGCTGTCGCGCCAGCTCGGTGGCTGGCAGACAATTGGCTGGGCGCTGATCCTCGCGCTGCCGCTGATGCTGTGCGCCGCCTGGCTGACACGGCCCGCCTCGTTCAGCGCGGTGGCGCCTGCCGCCTGGGTGTCTCTCGGGTATGTATCGCTGTTCAGTATGCTGGTCGGCTTTATCTTCTGGTACCGTGGGCTTGCCGCAGGCGGGATCGCCGCCGTCGGCCAGCTTCAGCTGTTACAGCCGTTTCTCGGCCTCGCGCTCGCCGCGACGCTGCTCAGTGAACACGTTAGCGCGCTGATGCTGGCCGTGACGCTGGGGGTGATCCTCTGCGTGGCAGGCTCGAAGAAATTTGCACGCTGACAGGCCATTTAATAAGGAAATACCATGTTTAAAGGTCTCGCCGCTTTCCCGCTGACGCCGCTTATTAACGGCAGGGTGGATGAAAAAACCTTTGTGTCGCTGATTGAAAATCTGTCGGCTGCGCGGGTGGATATTATTGCCCCGCTCGGCTCCACCGGCAGCTACGCTTACCTCTCCCGGGAGCAACGCGCGCGCATCACGGCGCTGACGATCGGGGCCGCAGAGGATATTCCGGTAATAACGAGCATCGGCGCGCTGCGTCTGGACGATATCCTGCAACTCGCCGATGACGCCCAGAGTGCGGGCGTGCGCGGCCTGCTGCTTTCGCCGCTCTCCTATCAGCCGCTCAGCCACGAAGAGGCATACCGGCTTTATGAGCGTGTCGCGCATGCGGTTTCGGTACCGCTGTGCATTTATGATAATCCGGCCACGACGGGCTTTACCTTTACGCAGGAATTACTGTGCGCCGTGGCGCGCCTGCCCAATATCGGCTCGATTAAGCTCAGCCCGTTCCGCGATACCGCCCAGGCGGCCGCGAAAATCTCCGCCCTGCGCCGCGAGATCCCCGCCACCGTCACCCTTGGCACCAGTGGCGATCCGCAGGCCGCCAGTGCTCTGCTGGCCGGGGCCGACGTGTTCTATTCTGTCGTCGCCGGATTATGGCCACGCGACATCCGGGCGCTGACCGACGCCGCGCTGAAGGGCGACGAGGCGCAGGCCGCGGCGCTGAACGAGAAGTTTGAACCGCTGTGGGAATTATTTCGCCGCCACGGCAGTTTGCGGGTGATTGCGGCCGCTGCGGAAATCTGCGGACGCGTCGCGGCGCCCTGTCTGCCGGAGCCGCTGCTGAGTCTGCAGGGCGAAGCGCGCGCACAGTTGCAGGCGGTGCTATCACAACAGGAATATCACTAATCCACTAAACATATTCGGAAATACGAATATGTTGTTGACGTCAGTGTTTGAGCGCTCCACACTACCCTCCACTGTTTTATGGAGGGTGAATGATGTCTCTCACGCCGCTACAGCTGTTTAAATTACTGGCTGATGACACTCGGTTGCGCCTCGCACTTCTGCTGCGTGCCCAGGGCGAGCTGTGCGTTTGCGAGCTTTCGGCCACGTTAAACCTCTCCCAGCCCAAGATCTCCCGCCACCTGGCATTGCTGCGCGACAGCGGCCTGCTCAGCGATCGCCGCGACGGTAAGTGGATCCACTACCGGCTTTCGCCTCATATACCCGCCTGGGCTGCTGCGGTGATTGAGCAGGCGTTTTTATGCGAACGTGAAGCGATTGCGTCGCTGGCCACGCAAAACGCGGCAAACACCAGACGCTGCGGCTAAAAATTTTGTTAATACATATATGAATAATCATATTTGTTACGTCGTTCACTGGCGTCAAAGCCATGAAATTCAATCAAGGAGAGCGTTATGTTTCTGGCGGGTGTGATTTTCATCCTGACCCTGGTTCTGGTTATCTGGCAGCCGAAAGGGCTCGGCATCGGCTGGAGCGCGTCGGCAGGCGCAGCACTTGCGCTACTCACCGGCGTGGTACACCTCAGCGATATTCCGGTGGTGTGGAATATTGTCTGGAACGCCACCGCGACGTTTATCGCCGTGATTATCATCAGCCTGCTGCTGGATGAGTGCGGTTTCTTCCGCTGGGCGGCGCTGCACGTGGCACGCTGGGGCAACGGTAAAGGGGCCCGGCTGTTTACCTGCATAATTTTACTGGGTGCCATGGTCGCGGCGCTGTTTGCCAATGACGGCGCGGCGCTGATCCTCACACCGATTGTTATCGCAATGCTGCTGGCGCTCGGCTTCAGCCGCGGGGCCACACTGGCGTTTGTCATGGCGGCAGGTTTTATCGCCGATACCGCCAGCCTGCCGTTGATGGTCTCGAATCTGGTGAATATCGTGACCGCGGATTTTTTCTCGCTCGGCTTCAGCGATTATGCCGCTGTGATGGTGCCGGTAAACCTCGCCTCGGTAGCGGCTTCACTGGTGATGCTGCATCTCTTTTTCCGCAAAGCAATCCCGGCGACATTCGATCGTGAAAAAATCAGCGCACCGCAGACGGCAATCCGCGATCGGCGCACCTTCATGACCGGCTGGCTGGTGCTGGTGTTGCTGCTGGTGGGCTTTTTCGCGCTGGAGCCGCTCGGCGTGCCGGTGAGTCTGGTCGCCGCCGTGGCAGCGGCATTGCTCTGGCTGGTAGCACGCCAGGGACACGTTATCGATACGCGCAAAGTGCTGAAAGGCGCGCCGTGGCAAATCGTTATTTTTTCGCTGGGCATGTATCTCGTGGTGTATGGCCTGCGCAACGCCGGGCTGACCGGTTATCTCTCTACCCTGCTTAACGTCTTTGCACAACACGGGATCTGGAGCGCGACACTCGGTACGGGCGTTCTGACCGCCGCGCTCTCCTCGGTGATGAATAATATGCCGACGGTGCTGGTTGGCGCGCTCTCCATCGACGGCAGCGCCGCCACGGGCCTCGTTAAGGACGCCATGATTTACGCGAATATCATCGGCTGCGATCTGGGCCCAAAAATCACGCCAATCGGCAGCCTCGCCACGCTACTCTGGCTGCATGTGCTGGCGCAGAAAAATATTGCGATTAGCTGGGGGTATTACTTCCGGGCAGGCATTGTGATGACCCTGCCGGTGCTGCTGGTAACGCTTGCGGCTCTCGCCCTGCGTCTCTCTTTTTAACTTTTACCAGGGCATGTCTCACTCGCCCTGACGGAGGATTTTGATGACCCCGATTACGATTTACCATAACCCGGCCTGCGGCACCTCACGCAATACGCTTGGCCTTATCCGCAACAGCGGCGTGGAGCCGGCCATTATTCTTTATCTGGAAACGCCGCCGACGCGCGACGCGCTGAAAACGCTGATTAGCGATATGGGCATTAGCGTGCGGGCGCTGCTGCGCAAAAATGTCGAGCCATATCAGGCGCTCGGGCTGGACGATGAGAAAATCGGTGATGAGGCGCTGCTGGACGCGATGCTGGCGCACCCGATTCTTATTAATCGCCCGATTGTGGTAACGCCGCTCGGCACCCGCCTGTGCCGTCCCTCAGAAGAGGTCCTGGCTATTCTGCCCGATCCGCAGCAAGGCCCGTTTACAAAAGAAGATGGCGAGGTTGTGATTCCGCAAGGTCGGTAATGCGTAAAGCGCAGGCAACGGCTCGCGTTCAGGGGGCCGTTTACCGCCAGACTCACGCACGCCAGAAAAACCGCGACAGCAGGATCAGAAATGGATAGATCTCAAGGCGTCCCAGAATCATCGCCAGGCACATTAGATATTTTGCGCCGTCACTAAGCGTGTCAAAACTCGCCGCCGTCACACCGAACCCAAGCCCCATATTGTTGATGCAGGCGGCCACCGTGCCGAAAGCGCTCAGCAGATCATAGCCCATTAAGGTTAGCGCCCAGATAAACAAAATACTGACCAGCATGTAGAGGAAGAAAAAGCTGCATACCGAGCGCAGCACACGCTCATTGACCACACTCTGTCCGACATGCAGGCTTAAAATTGCCCTCGGATGTGCCAGCTGATGCACCTCATTACGGCTTTGTTTAAACAGGATCAGAAAGCGCAGCGCTTTAATCCCCCCGCAGGTTGACCCCACGCACCCGCCAAAAAAGCTCGCCAACAACAGCATGACGATAGTATGCGCAGGCCAGCTCGCATAGTCTGACGTCGCAAGGCCATTATCGGTAATCATTGAGCTTGCCAGAAAGAAGGCGTGAACCAGGCTGCCCGTCAGATCGTACATCCCTTCATGCCAGACCTGCCAGGCGGTCAGCAGCACGATAATCAGCGTGACCAGAAGAAAAAAGTGCAGCTCCGCGTTGCGGCGAAATGGCTTCAGGGTTCGCCGGGTGAAAGCGACAAACCAGACGGTAAAATTCACGGCGGATAACAGTGAAAACAGCCCCGCCACCAGCTCGACCGGATAACTGTCATAAAAGCCGATGCTTTCATTACGCGTGGAAAACCCGCCAAGAGAAACCGTTGAAAGCCCGTGGCACAGCGCGTCAAACCACGGCATGCCCGCTATACGGTAAGCCACGGCGCAGGCTGCGCCCAGCAAAACATAAGTGAACCAGAGCGTGCGCGACGTATCAGCCAGACGCGGCGTTAAGCGCTCTTCCTTAAAAGGCCCGGGCATCTCAGACTGATACAGTTTCATACCGCCGATCCCAAGTAGCGGCAGCACGGCAACCGCGAGAACAATAACGCCAAGACCACCGATAAAATTAAGCTGCGCCCGGTAGTAAAGGTAAGCCTTCGGAAGCCCGCTCACATCGTTAATGATGGTGGCCCCCGTTGTCGTTATGCCGGATACACCTTCAAAAAGCGCCTGCGCGGCGTTCAGGCCGAGCGCGCTATCGAGCCAGAACGGCATCGCGCTGATAAGAGAAAACAGGATCCAGAACAGCACGATTATCAGAAAACCGTCACGGGTTTTAAGCGGCGCGATGTGGCGGCGTGTGGCAAGCCATGCAGCACAGCCCGGCACAAAAAAAATGACAAACGTCACCAGAAAAGAAAAGTAACTGCGATCCTTGCAAAACAGCGCAACGAGCATCGGGGGCAGCATCGAAAAGCTGTAGAGCAATACCAGAAAACCACACAGATGAATGACAATGGCGGGACGCGAAGACGTTGCAGGAGCGAGCTGTAGCAAAACCAGGCCTCAAAACAATCGACTGACAGATCTGCTTATTAAACTGCCCTGCGTATAAAAATGTTGTAAAAAAAGTGGCACAGACCGCAGCAGCGCGGCCATACATCCCTGTACAGAGACCATCAGGCGCGCATGTTATGGCAGGCCTCAGCGCAGCGCAGACACGCCTGCGAGCACTGCTGGCAATGGTCAGCCTCGTGTTTGCCGCACGCTTCGCCGCATTGGCGGCATATTTGCGCGCAGAGCTGACATACCTGGTGCGCTAATTCACTCTCCTGTGCCATGAATTGCGCGGCCAGACGACACAGACTGGCGCACTGCATATCCAGTCGTATGCATTCTCGCATCATATCCAGATCGTCTTCTTTCAGACAGGCCGCCGCGCAGCGATCGCACGCCGTCGCGCAGGCGTAACACGCCTCAATACATTCCGCATAACGTAGCGTCATTCGGTTTCTCCTGTAGCGGTTAAACACAGAAAAAGTGTGTCAGGCAGGATTCGACTGCGCCATGTTTTGGGTCGGTTATGAATAATCTGTATAAAAAAGCGCTCAGCATTGCCCGCGGTCATAACCATGACCAGCGCCGGAGAGAAAAGATGCGGGCGGGGCTAACGCCGCCGCCGGAGAAGGAAGAGCAAAGCGACGGTTGCCCGCCGCATGCGGGAACGCTACAACCGGCTCGCGATATTCTGCAGAACGGTCATCTCTTCCTGTGAAAACTGCCTGCTGCCGCCGCGCAGTGTATCCAGCGAAATGTACCAGGGGTTTCCACGGCTGATAACCACTTTTGAGCGGATATCATAGTGCTGTGTCGCGAAATCCTCGGTAATGAGTTTTTCAACCGGCGACAAATCGGCGTAGACCGTTGAGCCGCCAGGCCCTGCCGCGAAGCGGGCCGGGTGTGAGGCAAGACCGGATTCAAGCTGTGTTTTCGCCTTCGCCGGATCTTTCACCACCTTGTTATTGGTCTCTTCGAAAAACTTATTCACCTTATTACGCACTTTTACGGCATTTTTAACGGTTTCCAGAAAGCGTTTGTTATTCGCCGTCTGTCTGTCCGACAACGTGTTACGCAGCAGCACCAGTACTCCGCCCACAACACCACAAACCCCGCCGGCAGCAAGAAAAGCGGTACGCACGCCTATAGAGGAAGCCGCGTTAGCCGCAGCGGTGCCTGCTGTCACTGTGGCGGTTACCCCGGCGGACGCGCCGAAGACGCCGCCGATCCCGGTGATAATTTTGCCAGCGAAATCATAGGAGGCTTTGGTAGCTTCATTGTAAATATTACCCGCGCGGCGGCCAAAACCCGGTACACGAGTATTATAACGGCCGAAAAACTGACTATTATTCTGCATAGTCGTATTCGCACCGGAATTGCCGGAATTAAGTAACCCCATTTCGATATCACGCCCGCCATTATTAACGCCAACGGGCCGGGAACTTGCCAGCAATTGCTCATAGCTATACATCACACTGCGTTCTTCAGCATTTTCAAACTGATACAGCAGGTCATCATCAAGTTCATTGACGAATTCGATAATGGTATGTATTTCTTGTTCATTAAAATGAGAACGATCGGAAAGAAGGGCATTTATCATGGAGTTAATTTCTGCCATCTTGCCACTCCTTTCTTATCAAATTTCTTTATTTTGTTTAATATCCCATCCGGCTTTGGTTTCCGCGCCTTTGGTACCCTGATTGGCCTGTTCCCAGTAATGGAAATTCACTTTCGCGGCCTGGAAGTAATAACTGACAAGAACCGTATCCGTCTGACCAACGCCGGTAAATTCCGTGCGGGTTACCAGCACATCTTCAAGAACAATTTTCGAATATTCCACCTGCTGACCACCGGCTTTACAGACAGAAAGCTCAACCTTATTGACATGTTTACCGCTGGCGCAGAATTTAAGAATGGCGGGCGTACCTTTATCCACAATGGCCTGAACGGCTAAATCCTGAAAGTTAACTTTACCGGCACCGCCGCCACCGCCGACCGCCATATTGCCCGGCTGCGCTGCGCCCCAGTTAAAAGAAAGCACATCGATCCAGCTGGAATGGTTAGCATCTTTCGATTCGCCAGTCACGCCTTCCACTTTCAGGAACATATCAATAGCCATGTAATACTCCGTGTTATCAGATAGCAGGTGAGAATAAGCAGAGCCCGCAGGCAAATAATTCGGTTTCACTGTAAGTTTATTCAAAAGGCTAAACAATACCGCCCCGGAAATTAAGACGAATCTCATTCGAATTATTTCTGCGTATATCCTGCATTTGTTTCACTTTTATTGCCGGAGTATTAATCCTTTACGGAAAATAATTGTGGCGGGGATCACAAAAAATGGCTTCCAGTTTATCAAAGCCATCATGATGACATTTTTAAATTTGAATAATGAAAAATTATCACCATCGCTTCCGATGAAGGGTGACGGTAAGAATACGTTATAAAACAATCCGCTTTTATGATTGCTTTCCTGCCATTGCAAAACCGCACCTGCGATTTATCTTAAATTCCTTTATTCGATAGAAAATGAAGTATTAATAATGTAATTAATTTCCTGGAAAAATACCTCAGCGCTTATTCAACCCTCTCAAACACAGGCCGCCCTCCCAGAACAGGTGGGGCACACCAAACACATCTAAAGGGATGAAACCACCCGCCGATAAGCTCCTTGATGCTATTTCAACCGGAAGGAGTTCGGAAAGTGACCACCATCGTACCCGCCATGCAGGACAGCTACGCCGTAAGCAGTGATTATTACACCCGTAAAAAAGCCCCGGAAACGGTCGCTGTATCAGCCGACAAAGCCAGCGCCGTGCAGTCCGGCAGTGACACGCCCGTCAATGCCGGGCAAAGCAAAGAAGAGCGTGAAAAAAGCCTGCAAAACATGCTGGCACAGCGTCGCGCCGTGCTGGAGCAGCAGGCGAACAGCAGTGTGCCGGGCCTTGTCCTGCACAGTGAAATCAACGATAACTTTGCGGACTTTTCTAAACTCTCCACGCTCTCGTCTCTGGATATGGGCAGCCTGCTCTCCGAAGCGCTGAACACACCTGCCGCCAGCACGTCCAACTCAACGACCAGCGATATGGATCTCGCCATGCAGCAGGCCAAACTGAACTATCTTGTGGCGAAGTATGTGCCGCAGGAGAATCAGGCCAAAGCGCAGGACATTGTCACCGCATGGATGACAAAGAAAACCGCCGCGCGGGACGACGAGATGAAAACGATGACGCAGGCGTTTATCGACATCGCCAAACAGAGCGGCGATATGGCGAGCGTGAAGCAGTACGAAAATCAGCTCAGCCTGCTGGAGGCCGGTAAAGGGGAATCCCAGAAAGCGCGCAACGATATACTTGCCGTGACGGCAGGCTCTTCCAGCGCACCGCAGTGGTTTTCTGGCTTTATGAGCAAAGTGAATGAGAGCCGGGACCCCACGCCAGTAAAACAGCTCGAAAAAGCGCATGTCGATGCCCTGAAAGCGCAGTGGGACACGTTCCTGGCGCGTGTCAGTAAGCATTAAACCCTTGCACCGTCAGAGAGGGTTGTACTGACGGTGAACCTCTCCTGCCCTTCTGCGGCCACATCATTGCTTTACAAAACAGGCATCGCCCCCTAAGCCGCGTAAATCGACTTATCATTGCCGGTCGCAATGGTATTTGAGAACCGGTATGCCTGATTACGCCCGTGGTTTTTCGCAAGATAAAGCGCAGTATCGGCACCACGAATGAGTACGCTGAATGCGTCCTCGCGCCCGTTGCCCCGCACCGTATGGCAACCGGCGCTGATGGTGACGATCTGCTCCGGCAGATCCGTCGACGGGTGCGGCAGATGTTTTTCCCTGACCATACAGACAGCCCGCTGCGCCAGCGCCAGCGCTTCTTCGCCGGTGGTATCCGGCAGCACGATCGCGAACTCTTCTCCACCGTAACGCGCCACCAGATCGCTGGTGCGCAGCGTCACCATCTGCAACGTATTGCTGATAAGCCGCAGACAGGCGTCCCCGGCGGCATGGCCGCGGCTGTCGTTGTAGCGCTTGAAGAAATCGATATCGAGCATAATCAGCGACACCGGGCTTCCTGTAGCCGCGGCGTCCGCCAGCACTTTCGCGAGGGTGGTATCAAACTTGCGGCGGTTGGCAAGCCCCGTCAGGCTGTCGGCCATCGCCATCGATTTAAACGTCTGGTTTGCTTTGAGAAGCTCGTCGCGCAGTTGTTTGAGCTCCTGCTGATCGCGAATGCTGCCCCGCACTTTGCGAAACACCACAGAACTGAACAGCAGAAACCCGAGCAGCAGCATAAAGTTAGAGAGCAGCCCCGGCAGATTATTACGCAGCCAGTGCATACGCACTTCGGCGCGATCGTAACCGGCGACCACCACCAGCGGCAGTTTTTCTGTGCGCGCAAAGCCGAACACCCTTTCGATATGGTCAAGCGACGCCACCCAGGTGCCGGTGCCGCGGTCAGCGCGAATCAGCTCGCGGGTAAACAGCGGACTGCCGGCAATATTCATGTCAATTTTCGCTTCATCGTAGGGTCGCACACAGAGCACCGAACCGTCGGTCAGCAGCAGTGCCAGCATGTCGCGCGGGCCGAGCTCGAAATAGCTGTAAAAGCGGCGGAAATAGTCAAGCTTAACGGTAGCGAGCACCACGCCCGCGAAGCCACCGCTGAGATCGTTAACTCTCACCGATACCGGGATCACAAGCTCACCGGACGCCAGGCTTTTAATCACGCGCCCGATATGAATACCGGTCTGGCGGTTCTCATAATGGAACTGGAAATAGTCCTGATGCGTAATATCGCCCGGAATGCCGCTGATGCCGGATGAGGAACCTTTGATAACGCCCTGCGCGTTGTAGAAATAGAGCCCGTCGAGCAGCGGCTGACGCGCTTTCAGGCGCACCAGATAGCTATGGTACGTTGCGGCCTGCCCGGCACTGACCGCCGCGCGCACGTCATCAAGCGTCTGGCCGACTGCCATAAAGGTATCCTCCGCCTGACGCACCTGGGCGACAGAGAGGTTGACTGCCTTATTGGCGGCCTGTGCTATCTCATCATCCCAGGAGTGCATAAACACCAGTACGTTCGTGCCGATCCCGCCCACCAGGAGGAACAGAAGTAAGACAGCCAGACTTCGGCCAAGCGACGTGCTCAACCCAAGTCGGTAGGAAATAAACTGTCTGAGAGTCACGACACGGTTCCCCGGAAATCACCAACATGGCTTCAGGGGTTATCGGTATCGGCGGCCGTTTCTGGAGGGGCTTACGCCCGTCTGGTGACAATAATTTAACCGTGCGGAGTACAGGCTCACACCGTTAACGGTAACATGACGGATAATGGTCAGACGGCAGGCGTGCCCTGATGAAAAATAAGCTGCCAGCGCGTTTCATCCACACGCACCCAATGTGACGCGCGCCATGCCGGACGCTGGCCTTCCGGCGTATACGTGCGGTAGCGCAGAATAGCGCTACCGGCGTTTACCGACAGCAGCGTAAAACCATCGCTCACAATAAACGCGGTGCCGGTTTCCTGTGTCAGCGCATCAATTGTTTCATCCCGATTGACCAGAACACCGGAGCGTGTCACCTCGCAAAACTGCGGGTGAAGCAGGTATTCAAGCCAGGCGCGGTCGCGGCGCTGGTCGCCATGCAGGCTTTGTTCGAGCGTAGTGAGCCTTTCCAGTAACATGGTGCCTCTTTTCGATCGCACTGAATAAGTGCCGTTCAGCCCGTTATTTAGGGTTATCTCTTAATGTACTAAAAGCGTATTATTGCGCTGAACAGCAATCGTTTCGTAGAAATCAATAACGACAATAAGGATACCAAAATGTCGATGGTGTTTTGCCGCGGGTGCGGGAAAGAAATTCATGAATCGGCCAGAGCCTGCCCGCAGTGCGGTGCGACGCAGTTCACTGGCGGGAATAAAAACAGAATCAGCGCCGCGTTACTCGCATTTTTCCTGGGCGGTTTCGGAGCACATAAATTCTATTTAGGTAAAATCGGCCAGGGCTTACTTTATCTCATCTTCTGCTGGACCTTTATTCCTTCGATTATCGCGTTTGTCGAGTTCATCATTTACCTGTGTGATACCGATGAAAACTTTGCGCGTAAATATGGCTGATAAGTCCTGATGTTAAAGTCA
The DNA here is from genome assembly GCF_053627815.1 of Cronobacter sp. 153480017-3. Taxonomy (NCBI): domain Bacteria; kingdom Pseudomonadati; phylum Pseudomonadota; class Gammaproteobacteria; order Enterobacterales; family Enterobacteriaceae; genus Cronobacter; species Cronobacter sp. 153480017-3. Next base: position 13,902 of record NZ_JBSEYN010000008.1, read on the forward strand.
TTCCGCATGCCGCTCATGTGGAATGACTTTTCTGTTTTTTGCTTCCAGGCAGCCCCTGCCTCACGCTTACCCGCAGCGATTCACCACACAGCTTTCCTTCCGGCAGACTGAAAAAAACGCCGCTAAATGATACGCTTGACCCCGCGCCCCGCCGACGTTATGCAGGTAAAGATAATGAATAAAACAGAGTTTGTGACTCAGGATCTGCTCAGCAAAATTTACCAGGACACTACGACTGGCCCGCGGAAGCTGTCGCCGGAACGGCAGTTAGCGGAAGAATATGGCGTCTCGCGGTTTACCATCCGCCAGGCGCTGGAAAAGCTGGTGAGCATCGGCGTGGTGCGGATTGTTCAGGGCTCAGGCGCCTGGATCAACGAGCAGGCGCGCAATAATCCGCTGGTGTATAACTCGATTACCGAAAAACGCTTCGATCAAATTCGCTACCGGATGATTAGCCTGCATAAAAAGCGCCCGGACAAAGCGGCGCAGCAGATTTTCGGCATTGGTGAGGAGAGCTTTATCTGGCATTTTTGCCGCCTGCGCTATGTCGACGACGCGCCGGTTCAGCTGGAAATCTCCAGCATGCCGGCGGCGGATTTTCCTGACCTTAACCAACAGGTGATTGAGCATTCCATTCAGCAATATGTGCTGAGTAAAGGGCTGACGATTTCGCACCTGCTGACCACCTACCGCGCCGTGAGCGTGGGCCGCGAACAGGCGATACTGCTGGGCTGCAAGAAAGGCAGCCCGGCGATGCATATTAACAATCGCGGCATTCTGGAGGGCGGGCGCGTGTTTGAGGTCAGCGATATTATTGATATCAACTATACCTGCACCTATGTCATTCCGTATAACCGCGACACGCTGACCCGCCGCCAGCATCAGGGCGTGTGAAGCGTGCCGTCCGGCAGGCGGCTTTGTGTCCATTCATGCGGGCGATACGTCACCGGATGCGCCTGCGCCAGCGCCTCGTTAAACCCGACGCCGATGCCGGCATTGACCGGCGGATAGATAAACCCGTCTTTCACCTCCGGCGCGCCGGGGAAAACCCGATCGGTCATCACAGAGCGCGGAATAAATTCCTGAATCGCCGCGTTATGCAGATGAATGTTTAAATGCGTGTTCACCGCCACGCCAATCGGGGTCATATCGCCCGGGCCATGCCACGCGAGACGCACACCGAACGCCTGGCAAAGATGCGCAAGCTTCAGTGCCGGGGTGATCCCGCCGATTTGCGAAACGTGACAGCGGATAAAATCGATACGGCGGTTGACGATCAGATCGTGCCATTCGCTTGGGTTATTAAAGAGCTCGCCCATCGCCAGCGGCACGCAGCTATGCTGGCGTACCTGTTCAAGCCAGGCGCTCTGCTGGGGCGGCAGAATATCTTCAATAAAATAGGGCTGGTAAGGCTCCAGTTGTTTCGCAAGCTGCACCGCCTGCTGCGGGAACAGACGCTCGTGAACATCATGCAAAAAATGCAGGCTCCAGCCATATTTCTCACGCAGCGCGCGGAACATATCGACGGTATTACGCATATATTCCTGCTGATCGAACCACGCGCCGGGCGTCGGGTTTTCCGGCGCGTGCAGGCCGGAAGGCGTACCGCCATAAAAACCGAGCTGGCAGCGGATATGGCGATATCCCTGTTCGATGAGCGCATCCACGGACGCAAAAAGCGCGTCCAGCGTGTCGCCGCTGGCGTGGCTATAGGCCGGGATCGCGTCACGGGATTTACCGCCGAAAAGCTGATACAACGGCATACCGGCGAGCTGGCTTTTAATATCCCACAGCGCCATATCCACGCCCGATATTGCGTTGTTCATCACCGGGCCGTTACGCCAGTAGGCGTTGACGTTCATCATCTGCCACAGATCTTCGATATTGTTCGCATCACGGCCCGTCAGCAGCGGCTGTAAATACTCCTCCACCAGCGTTTTAACAGCGAGCGGGCGCTGCTGGAACGTGGCGCAGCCGTGCCCCGTCACGCCCTGGTCGGTCGTCACGCGAACCGTCACCAGGTTATGCCTGTCCGGGCGGGTGATAAAACATTCGATATTTTTGATGTTCACAGGCGTCACGAAATCACTCCTTTGCAGCGCTGTGGAAATACGGAATGTCAATATCATGACCTTAAAAATAATGGCGGGTAAACCCTTTTTTTGACTATTTATTTTGGTCAGTAATTTCTTTTTAAAAGCATCAATAAACCATACCAATTTTACCATTACACTGCTTTCAATCCACACCAGAAGCAAAGATGTGAGCAGAATCAACTTTTATTGGTTTGTTTTGTCAAAAAGGTTTAATTATCCTTCACAGGACCATTAAAACGACAACAACATTCGGCAGGAGTCATTATGGGGACGCAAGAAGCCATTAATAATATTATTCGTCTGGTCGGCGGCCAGGGGAATATTAATAAAGTCTGGCACTGTATGACGCGACTGCGTTTCGATTTAGTTGATGATGCAAAAGTCGATCAGACTGCGATTAAAAAGCTCCCCGGTGTGCTGGGCGCACAGCTTCAGAGCGATCAGTTTCAGGTCATCATCGGGCCGAAGGTCACTAGCTGGTACGAACAGATGCTCAGCGCGCTGGGCGATAAACCCGCAGCCGCCACGACGCCCGCCAAAGGACGCAAAGGCCTGGTATCGCTCTTTATGGATACGGTCTCTGGCGTGTTCGGCCCGATTGTGCCGGCAATTGCCGGGGCCGGGATGATCAAGGGCTTGCTGGCAGGCTTAGTCGCCCTGAAAGTGGTTTCCGCCAAAAGCGATACGGTCGTGATCATCGATCTTATCGCCAGCGGCGTCTTTTACTTTCTGCCCTTTTTCCTTGCAGTCTCTGCCGCCAGAATCTTTAAGGTCAATGAGTATCTGGCGGCTGCTGTCGCCGCGTGCCTGATGTATCCGTCGCTGATTGATGCCGCCAAAGCGCTGGCGACGCACCAGGAAGGCGCGGTCAGCGCGCTCTGGCTGCTCAATGCCATTCCGGTCTCGGTGTTTAACTATTCGGCAAGCGTCATTCCGGTGATTTTCTCTGTCCTGGCGTTGAGCTACATCTACCGCTGGGTCGACCGCATCATGCCTGACGTGCTGAAAACCGTGTTTACGCCCACGTTAACCCTGTTTATCGGCGCGCTGGCGGCGCTGGTGGTGATAGGCCCGATTGGTATCTGGCTTGGCAAAGGGCTGGCGCTGTTTATCGAAGGGCTCTTTAGCGTCTCGGCGAGCTTTGCCGGGCTCATTGTGGGCGCGATCCGCCCGGTGGCCGTCCTGACCGGGATGCACCACGCCATGACGCCGATTGCGCTGCAAAACTTCAGCGATCGCGGCTATGACATGCTGATGCCGATGATGTTTATGGCGAACATGGCCATTGCTGGCTCGACATTTGCCATCTGGCGCCTGAATAAAGAACGCCACGAGAAAACCGTCACGTTGTCCGCGGCCATCTCCGCTCTGCTGGGCATTACTGAACCTGCGCTGTTTGGCGTACTGACGCGCTACAAAAAAGCCTTTATCTCAGCAACGATCGCCAGCTCGCTCGCCTCGGCGTTTATCGCCTTCTTTGGCGTACGGCTGTACGGTTACATTTTGTCGAGTATTTTCAGCCTGCCCGCCTATATCGGCCCGTATTTTATCTTTGCGCTGGCGGGCGTCGTTATGGCGCTGGTGATATCGTTCGTGTTAACCACGCTGCTGGTGGGAAAAGAGGCCTCCGGGGAGGCGTAACGCCGCAGTGATACGCTGGCCGGAAAACCGGCCAGCCAGAGCTGTCTTACAGGGATTTCAGGAACGCCAGCAGATCGTCGTTCAGCTGGTCCTGATGGGTCACGGCAAAGCCGTGCGGGCCGTTGTCGTATACTTTCAGTTCCGCGTTCTCAATCATTTCCGCCGCCACTTTACCGGTGGATTCAAACGGCACGACCTGGTCGTTGCTGCCGTGAATAACCAGCGTCGGCACATCCACTTTTTGCAGGTCGCCGCGGAAGTCGGTTTCCGAGAACGCGGTCACGCAGTCGATAGTCCCTTTCAGCGAGGCCAGCAGCGCGATATTCAGCGTCTGGGTCAGCACGCCTTCCGACACCGTCTGGCCCGCGTTAGTGCCATAGAATGTCGCGGCGAAATCGCTGATAAACTGCGCGCGGTCTTTGCGCAGGCCGTCGCGAATACCTTCAAAAACAGAGAGATCCACGCCCTGGCTGTAATCGCCGATTTTACCGAACACCGGCGTCACCGCGCCCAGCAGCACCAGCGCCGCAATGCGCGACGTGCCGTAGTTGCCGATATAGCGCGCCACATCGCCGCCGCCCATGGAGAAGCCCACCAGCGTGACATCGTGAAGATCCAGCGCCTCAATGAGGTCATTGATGTCAGACGCAAAAGTGTCGTAGTCATAACCGTTCCACGGCTGATCGGAACGCCCGAAGCCGCGACGGTCAAACGCAATCACGCGGTAGCCGCGCTCCGCCAGGAAATTCATCTGGCTGTCCCACATATCCGCATCCAGCGGCCAGCCGTGGCTGAACAGCACCGGTTTGCCTGCGCCCCAGTCTTTGTAATAGATCTGCGTGCCGTCCTGCGTCTTGATCGTGCTCATCAGTGGTTCCTCATTTAGCGATGGTCCAGGGCTGATAAGTATAGTGTTTGCATGACGGGACGATGAATTATCGTGCGGTTTTCAGACTGTTACCGCGCCATTAACAGCGAAGACGCGTTGCAGCGCAGCGCGCCCGACGGCAGTGACGGTCACTTCCAGGTAGCCTGGCGTTCTCAGAAGCCAGCCTTCCTGTAAAAAGAGCGTCAGTAGCGCCGCACCGGCATCGCCGCCCAGGTGGTAGCGCCGCTCGCTCCAGTCAAGACACGGGCAACACGCTTTGCGCCTGGGTTTCGGATTAAGCGGTACGCCAAGCGCCGCAAAGCGCTCGCGCCCGAACGGCGTGAGCGCGTCGCTATCCGGCGTCAGCCATTTTTCCTCCAGCATAAACGCGTAGAGCTGCACGGCGAGTTCGCCCGCCAGATGGTCATAGCAGGTGCGCGCATGACGTAAATGCCCGGGCGTGCTGGTCGCAGGCTGGCGATTTGGATTCATGGAAACGCCCATCAGCGTCTCCAGCAGCCCGGCGATCTCATGCCCCGCGAGCCGGTAGTAGCGGTGCCGCCCCTGAGAAAGGCAAACCACCAGACCGTGGCTGAGCAGCCGGGCGAGATGCGCGCTCGCGGTGGACGGCGCGATATCCGCCACCGCGCTAAGCTCTGTCGCCGTCCACGCCCGGCCATCCATCAGCGCGCACAACATCGCGATGCGCGACGGATCGGCCATCGCCGCCGCGACACCCGACATCGCCTGTCCAAGCCCCGGCGCGGTGTCGGCGTCTGTCAGGGGGTGTCGTCCGGGATTGCCCATGGTCTGGTTACCTTTTCTGCCTGTTCAGGATTATCGGTGACAAGAATCAACCGGTTCGCGTGATCGCTGTACTGCACAAGAATATTCACGCCGCCGTCGGCGAGCGCGCGGGCTATCTCGCCAAGTTCGCCCGGTCGTGCCTGCGACAGTTTACGGATAAGCGGACGGGTGACGTTTTGCACCGTAAACCCGGCGTCCTGCAACACGCGCCGTGCCGTTTCGCCCTCTTCCACCAGAAAATGCGCATGGCTTTCCTGCGCCAGTGAAAACACGCCGCCGCCTTCAAGGCCGACGCCATTTTTACCAAGCAGCGTCCCGAGCGTCGCCAGCACGCCCGGCGTGTTACTGATGATCACGTGGATATCATACATGTGAGTTATCCTTTGTCTCAGAGGAATAGTCGCGGAGCACCTGCGCCACGCGGATACGATAATGGGCAAAAATATGTTCCCGTCCTTCCTGCTGCGCGGCCTGATGCATCAGGTTGCCTTTCCACGCCCGCACCGCCGCTTCGCTTTCCCACCAGGAGAGCGAGAGAATTCTCTCGGGCGCGGTAAGACTCTGAAAGCGCTCAAGGTCGATAAAACCTGGCGCATCCGCCAGCAGCGGCTTCAGGGCGGCGGCGAGTTCAAAATAACGTTGCTGCGCCTCCGGCAGCGCCTGCGCTTCAAATAAAACGGCCATCATGGGCTTTCTCCATCACGGAATGTTGTTGCAGTGTAAAGTGATGAAGAAACGATGCTTCGCGCGCGGGCGAAATATGGATACGGCATAACAGGGAGCCCGAAATGACATTTCGAATCAGAAAGACCGCAATCAACGATATCGCAAGCCTGGCGGCCATCGAGCGCTCGGCAGACAGCGCCTTTGAGACCATCCCGACGCTCGCCTGGGTGGCGACCGATGGCGTTCAGCCCGACGATTTACATCGCCGGTTGTGTGAGCGCGGCTATTCCGCAGTAGTGGTCAATGCGAATGACGCTCCCGTCGGGTTTATCAACGGTGACTATATTGACGATGCGCTGCATATTCTGGGCGTGGCGGTGATGCGAGACTGTCAGGGAATGGGGCTTGGGAAAATGCTGATGGCCGACGCCATTCGCCATGCACGGGAAAAACAGCTCACCGCGCTGACGCTTACCACCTTCCGAAACGTGCCGTGGAATCAGCCGTTTTATGCGCGTCTGGGGTTTAGCGTGATTTCAGAAGCAGATATGCGGGACGCGCTGGCACGTCTGCTTGATGAAGAAGCCGCGCACGGCTTTGCGCGTGACAGCCGGTGCGCCATGAGGTCATCGCTTTAGTGTGTGACTGATTACTGATGCGACAGTGCAGAACGCTTACCACGCCTGATTTTGCACCACCACCCGGTAACCATCATGGTCCATCCAGGTTTGCCCGTTGATATCCCAGTAAGGGTTAAAAGAGGGCGTGCGGATAAACCCAACCTCTTCAAGCGAGCGGCATACGCGCTGCCATTCGTCGTGCTCAGGGTAATAGAGCACCAGCAGATCTTCATGGCCGGGCGACGGTCTAACAGGACTATCGAGGCATACCGTAAATTCCAGGTGCCAGGGCAAATCCTTGCGCCCCAGCATCACGCCGCTGAAGCCTGCGTGATCGGTAAATTCTCCCAGTCGTACAAGGCCGAGCCCCTGCGACCAGAGCCGGAAAGAAGTTTCCAGGCTGGTGACTGGCCTTGCGATACGCATATGAGTAAAAGACATATCCACCTCGAATGAATAATGAATGCGTCTCCAGTTTACCCGTCAGGCGCAGCGCCATTTGTCCTCAAAAGCTTTTTATCGGATGTTTTCTGCGCTGAATTAGCCTGCTAATAAATCCGCCACAAGGTAATATTCTGAGCAGGCTTATGGTTATTATGAAAAGCATTAAAAATAACGCCACAGCGTTCTCAAATTGTTAGTTTCGTCACAAAAAAAGAATAAGAAAAATAACCAACCCATTGATTTATCTGAAACGTAAAAAAGATTAAAGATATATCCTGCATAAACATTAATAACCTGCCGATAACTCTTATGGATTAAACAGACCATAACTGGCCCGACGCGTTAAAAGCACGCGCACGCTTGCGGCGCGCCCAAAGGCGGCGTCGGAACGGGTGATATCAGAATGATGAGCAGCTGAGGAATCAACAATGACAGGCAAACCCGGCATTTTTAAAAATCTTTCCGTAGCAGCGAAATTATTTGGCGGTTTTTCAGTATTAGTTGGCGTTATCATCATCTCCTCTGCTATTAATATTAAACAGCTTTCGGCTATCAGCGAGCATTCTGATAAAGAGCAACTGGTTAATCAGATTAATAACGATCTCAATACCGCCAGACGCAACCGCCTCACTTATCAGTTAACCCATGACGATAAAGCGGCTCAGGCCAATCTGGCTGCCATTAATAAAATGGCGGAAAAAATCAAAGAAGGCGATAAATTTACCTGGGAACGAGACGCTGGTGTGTTATTTGAGGCGCTGGGCTCACGGGTAAAAGAGTACAGCGAGGCGCGCAGCAATTTTATCAGCCTTGAAAGCGCCAGCATTGAGCAGAGCAAAAACGTGCTGGCCGCGGCCCAACAGCCCGTTTTTGATGAAGTCACGAAAACCTTGCGTAACAGCGAGTCACTGTCGAAAAGCAGCGCTAATCTGCTCTATTTTATTGAGAAAATTCGCTCAGACGCGGGCGTTGTCGTTTCATCACGCGGCGTCAGCGGGCAGCAGCAATTTACGGCTGACACACAGCAGGCGCTTGCTTTACTCGCCAGCATCAACAGTGACGCCGCTTCCCCTCTCGCGGGTTCCGTTACCGCGTTGCAGTCAGCGTTCAGTACACTCGACAGCGCGGTCAATGCCTACAGCCTCGCGCTGAAAAACGCGAAAGGCGGCGCGGATAACATGACGCTTGTTGCCGACAAGCTCAATAGCGCCACCGCAGAGCTGGCGCAGCTTCAGGCGGATAAAAGCAGTGCTAAAATCGCCCATGTTATCTATATCGTGCTGATTGTCGCACTCTGCTCGGTGGTTATCGGCCTGTTCATCGCCTGGCTGATTACGCGTCAGATGACGTCGCAAATCCGCTATAACCTGAGCGTTGCCGAGCGAATCGCCGCAGGCGATCTGACGGCGGAGATTGAAGCGAGCTCCACCGATGAACTGGGCCGTCTGAGCGCCGCGATGGCGACCATGAACCTGAGACTGCGTGAGCTGATTACCCAGATTAAAGAGTCAGTGGTGTATGTCGCCTCGGCGTCTTCACAGATTTCCATCGGCAACACCGATCTGGCGTCGCGTACCGAAGAGCAGTCGGCAGCCGTCGTGGAAACTGCGGCCAGCATGGAAGAGTTAACCTCAACCGTGAAACGTAATGCCGATAACGCCCGCGAGGCCAGCACGCTGGCGAACACCGCCGCGCAGAATGCGCGCAGCGGCGGGCAAATTGTCTGGGATGTGGTTGAAACCATGCAGACCATTACCGACAGCTCGAACAAGATCAAAGATATCATCACCGTCATCAATGGCATCTCCTTCCAGACCAATATTCTGGCGCTGAATGCCGCTGTGGAAGCCGCCCGGGCGGGCGAACAGGGGCGCGGGTTCGCGGTAGTCGCCGGTGAAGTCAGAACGCTGGCGAGCCGCAGCGCGCAGGCGGCGAAAGAGATTGAAAGCCTGATTCAGGAATCGGTAGACCGCGTCAGTTCTGGCTCCGCAATGGCCAACAAAGCGGGTGCCACCATGAAGGATATCGTCTCCTCCGTCGAGGGCGTCAGCGGGATCATGACGGAAATCTCTCACGCCTCGGATGAGCAGAGCCGCGGTATCGACCAGATAAGCAAGGCCGTCAGCGAACTGGATTCCACCACGCAGCAGAACGCCGCGCTGGTACAGGAATCTTCTGCCGCCGCCGCGTCGCTCGAACAGCAGGCGGGCGAACTGTCGCAGCTTATCTCGCGCTTCAAACTGGGCGACGCCATTGTGAAAAAACCAGTCGCGCGACCGGCGATGGTTCCTTCAAGGACGCTGGCTGCCGATGGCGCGGGAAGCTGGGAAACGTTCTGAGTGACTTCGACCCGCCATCAAAAAGCCCGGCCAGTGCCGGGCTTTTTGCGGTTCAGTGAATGACCGACATGTTTACCGTTACGCGGATTTATTCCCGGTCAGGAAAGTAATGGCGTAACCCTGCGCCTTCCAGTGCGCGGCGCGCTCCTGCTGCTCAGCGTTCAGCGGCTCGTCAGTCCAGACGAAAAAGTGCTGATTGGGAAAGAGCTCCGGGTGCGGCAAATCGAGCGGCTCGGCGAGTAAATCAATATGCCAGCCCTGGTGCGCCAGACGGCAGGCTTCCAGCCACAGGCGGGCGCGATCCACATTGCCCCAGCCCATCAGCAGCGCTTCTTTGGTGGTTTTTTTGCGCGCTTCGGCAAGAAACAGCGTGGCGTATTCGATAAGCGCGCCGTCCATCATGCTGCGCATCGACGGCGCGGTGTATTGATCGAGGCTTAACCGATGGCGTACCGGCAGAAAGACGTTATCGATAAGCCCGTCCACGGCGTTTTCACGCACCAGCGCGGTAATTTTGGCACGCAGCGTCGCCGGTCGCGCCTGGCGCACCACGCCCATCATCTCTTCCTGCACCACATTCCACGCTTCCGGCCCCACCACGACATCTTTATCCAGCAGCGCTTTCACTTTGCCGACCGGCACGCCGCTTTTGATCCAGCGTTTAATCTCTTCGATACGCTGAATGTCATCTTCATCAAACTGGCGGTGGCCACCTTCGCTGCGTTGAGGTTTTAGCAGGCCATAGCGCCGCTGCCAGGCGCGTAGCGTCACGGGGTTGATCCCGCACCGTTCTGCTATCTCGCCAATGCTGTAAAACGCCATAGGATCTTCACTCACGATCAAAACCGACACAGGAATCTCTCAAAAAGTTAACTCCCCTTAGCTTGTACAATTTTTAATAATTGTACAACCGTGAAGTTAATTTAAGAGCCGTCTGGTTGATAAGGGTATGAATTCAACATGCTGCGGGCAACAAAAAAGTGTACATAAAATGCATTAAATCACAGAGAGATGGCGCATGCGGCTTTGACATGCGCCAGAGAGAAGGTCAAACCGTTACAAGCCGAACTTTTTTTCAGGCCAGGCGACGGCAGGAATGCCACCGAGCGCTGGTTTTGCGAAAAGATGCCCCTGGAAGAGCGTAATGCCTGCGGATTCGAGCCACATCCACTCTTCGGCTTTCTCCACGCCCACGGCAGAAATCGCGATTTCCAGCGACGCGCAGCATTTGATCAGCGCCTGCACAATGGCCTGTCGCGGGCCGCTCTTATGCACATCGCGAATAAGCTCGCGGTTGATTTTGATGCGGTCTGGCTGGAACTGCGCCAGCAGTAACAGCCCGGCGAAACCGGCACCAAAGTGGTCAATCGCCACGCGCAGCCCCGCCGCTTTGAGCTGGCGAATCGCACCGGTAAACTCATCGAGACGGGAAATCACTTCGCTTTCGGTAAACTCAACAATCACCTGATCCGGCACCAGCCCGTTGGCGTGGATCTCCTGTACCAGAAACTCCACCGCGCCAGGGATTTTCACCAGGGTCATCGGCTGCAGGTTTACGCACAGCGTCTGCTGGCCAATATTCAGCGCGCCGGCGATTTCAAACGCCGTTTTCTTGCTCTCTAGATCGGCCTCATACAGCGCTTCGCCTTCCAGACCTTCAAAAAACGTCTGCGGCGGCGCGCCGTCAGGGGTACGCAGCAGCGCCTCCAGCGAGACCACTTCGCGGGAGAGCGGGTCGATAATCGGCTGAAACGCGAAGGTACAATCGGTACGCGCGCTGACAGACGCGGGCGCCTGAACGCCGTCGTCTTCGATGATGAAATCCCAGCTGTCACCCGGCGGGATCTCAAAATAGTTTTCTTTTTCAGTGGCTTCGACAAACGTCTGGAAGAACTGCAGCGCGCGGTCGCCGTACACCAGCTGATATTTCGACGTGCCTTTATCCAGCACATGCTGGAGCACTTCGTCACGCTCATAATCTCGTAAATCAAAGAGTTCCATACCCGATTTACCGAAGCGACGCGACGGCGCGTAGTCGCACAGCAGCTCCACCAGATTGTAATGACGCGTATCCGCGCAAATGGCGCGATAGATAGCTTTCACTCCTTCTTCCGGGCCTTCCAGTAGCTGGAAAAAGTGGCGGCCGTTAAAGAGCAGAATGCCGGTCACGTCGGCCTGGCCGTTTTTGTTATTCGCTGCATCCACCATCTCTTCCAGCACGGTGACCGGAACGTCGTCGCAGATATGGCTGCGATAAATTATGGTTGTGAGCATCATGCATCCTGTGAATAGGTGAATAAGCAGCCACCTTAACAGATGACCTGCCGGGCGTCTTGCAGTGATGTCTATAAAGAGACAAATAATGAGTCAGGTAAGGATTTTAGCGACTGAGGCTCAGGTGGGTTTCTGTACAGGTTTTTACAAAATGGTTACGTTCCTCCCGCCTTGTACAAGGCAAAACGGCATATTTTGCACGCCAGGAAGCATAATCAGTACAAATTCAGACCAAAAGCTAAAAATAAATTTTACTGTAACCCCATGAAATTAATGAACTAGTTATTATTTGCGCAAAAAAAGATCGCGAACTTATACAATAACGGTGTACAAGATTCACGTAATTAGTATACTGCTAACTATTCCTTGCGTAGTTACGAAATTTTAACAGGAGTGACATATGCGTCAGAACGGTTACATTCCGGATACAGCTAATGCCATTGCCCGATACTTTGATAAAGCGGCTCTGCCGACTCAGCAAGAAACATTAGGGCAAATCGTCGTAGAGATCCTGCGCGATGGTCGTCTCCTGAATAAAAAAAGTATTTGCACCAAATTGCTTAGTCGTCTTGAAATGGCGTCCAGCGTTGAAGAAGAAAGTCACTATCAAACGCTGATCGGTCTGCTTTTTGATCGCTAACACCAGGGCGTTCTTTCACCGAACTGTTTCCTGATGATTAAGACAATTGTGGCGGAGGGATATTGCAGGCCTTAGCACAGCCTGACAATTTTCAGTGGCAGGACGCCACCGGAAAGAAGTTGTATCCCGCGCGTGTGGCGCGGGACATGCGGCATTCAGAGACGCATTTATGAACAGAAGTGAAAAAGATCAACTGACAGATGAAATCATCGGAGAGGCAGTACTGTCTCTGCTGAGAGAAAAAGGCCCGATCAATATGCGGGTACTGATTGCGCGTTTGCGCTCGATGGAAACCAGCGAGTCTGATCCCGGTCGACGTGAGGCCATTGCCCGTGTCATCACCGAAATCAGCGCGACGGCGGTTTCCGGACGGCGTAACGGCACGCGTGAGCGTAAAGAATGGAGCGGCGATAACGTCCATTCGCTGTTTGGCGAGAGTGCGTCGCCGGACAGCAGTAAAAAACACTGACTACATCAGCAACTTTCAATTAAAACGGTGCCAGTACATGAGCCAGGTGATGCTTAACCCCATTGATTTACAGGCAGATCTGCCCGACACGGCACTGTCTGAATACTTTCGTAACGCCGGCGATATGCTGGCGCAGGAAGCCGCACTGCTGGGCGCGGTTGTGAGCAACATTCTTGCGACCGACGGTCACCTGACCCATAAAGCGATTATTCTGCAGCTCATTGGCGTGCTGGAAACCACGGATGACGTGGTGATGGCTGACGTCGTGCGCAAAACGCTGGAAATCGTTGTCGACCATACGGTAGACGACATCTGATTCTGACGTTGTATTCCTTCTTTTAAAAGCCAGCCCGTCTCTCACTTCGGCTGGCTTTTTTCTTTGTGACACCTTTCCCCTCCCTCTTCTATCATCATTTCACGGCCAAACCGATAAGACAGAAGAGCAATTCTTGATAATCGCGCAGCTTTCAGATATTCACGCCGCACCGGATAACGATAATCTGGCGCGTTTTGACAACGCCCTGGCGTGGCTTACGCCGCTCGAACCCGATGTGCTGGTGATAAGCGGCGATCTCACCGACGACCACTGGCGCGACGGTTATAGCGCCATTGCGGCGCGGCTGGAAACAGTGCCCTGCCGGACGCTTATCCTGCCGGGAAATTCTGATGACTGCGCCGCCATGCGCGCCGTCTGGCCTTCGCTGGCGCAGGAAGGGCCGCTGCATGCGGTTGTGGATACGCCTGCGCTTCGCGTGATTGGACTGGATTCTACCGTGGATGGAAGTGCAGCGGGCAGCGTGGCCGCGCATCTCGACTGGCTGGCGCGTCAGTTGGATGAAGCTGACGGGCGACAGACGCTGCTGTTTCTGCATCATCATGTATTTATGAGCGGCATTCCGTCGATGGATGCGGCGGCGTGCCGCAACGCGCAGGCGCTCGGCGGAGTGCTGCGCCATCACCCGGCAAAGCCGCTCGCGATTGCCACAGGGCACGTTCACCGTCCGGCAGCGGGAATGCTGGCCGGTATTCCGGCTTACATCTGCGGTTCGGTCTGCCCGGCGAACCCGTTATGGCTGGGTGGCTCGCACGTGCCTGCGGTCTTCGATCCGCCCGCGCTGATGGTGCACCGGCTTGAGAATGGCACACTCGCCAGCCATTTTATGGCGGTCTCACCGGTGAATGGCCGCTGACCGCTTATCAGTACAACGCGGCGAAAAGAATGGATTACAGCGCCGCAATGGTCTCAACTTCATGCTGAAACACCCACGGATCGGAGAGCAGCTCAAACTGTTCATCGTCAGGGTAGGTCACCGCCACCTGATAATCCTCACCTGCAAACGCCTTAACGGCGTTCAGATCTTCCCAGTAGGTTGCCAGGAAAAAATGCGCCCGGTCGCCCTGTATTTCCTGACGGACAAACGCGCCACGGTTACCGGCGGTGCGCTGCGAATGCTCCACGCCGGTTTTCTGTAAATGCGCGGCAAAGCCGTCGGCGTGTTCCAGCGGCACGCAGCCATGCCAGGTTCTGACTATCATGTTTTCTCCTTTATTAAGTGCTTAATCAGGCGCAGCCCAGCCGAGATAACCAAAGGCGGCGCGGTGAATGCGGCGCTTCAGCGCAGCCGGCGAGCTCTCGCCTCGCGCGATGGCCATCGCGATCATGCCCTGCACCAGCGCGATGACATCCCATGCCGTGGTCTCACTCTCTTCAAGCGCCGTTGCAACACAGCGGTGAAGTGCTGTCAGCATCGCCTGCTGATGCGCCTGAAATTCCGGCGCTGCCTCCCGCAAATCCAGCGTGCGTGCAAGCGCGGGCCGTGCAAACTCATAATCCACAGCTGCGTCAACCATGCCTGAAAGACGATCCGCCGGATCGGGACGCGCCGCTGCGTGCTGCATGGCCGAAAGCAGCGATTCATGCTCGCGCGCCACCAGCGCCGCCGTTAAGGCGTGACGGTTCGGGAAATACTGATACAGCGAGCCGATGCTGACGCCTGCGGTTTCCGCGACGGCATTCGTCGTGCAGGCCGCCGCGCCCTCGCGCTCGAAAATGCGAGCCGTCGCCTCGATAATCGCCTCCACCAGCGCGCGTGAACGCGCCTGGCGCGGCGCTTTACGCGGTGTCAGCGGCGGCTGAATGGCATACATAAACGCGAGTCCCTGAATATAACGTGTCCCGATATCATAACGGCGTCGTCTTCACACAACATCTACAAGCATTAATAGTTTTCAGGGAGAGCGTTATGAATACCGCAACAGAGACCGTCACGCTGTTTATGCTGGTGAAAGCCAACCGTAGCTGGCTTGATGCCAGCGCCGACGAACGCCAGCGTAATATCGCCACGCACCTTGCGCCTTTACTCACGCAATATGAGGGCGCGCTCAGGCTGCGCTATTTCGATACCGAATTTTACTCCGCGCGGATTTCCGATATCTGGATCTGGGAGGCCGCAAACCATGCCGTCTGGCAGGGCTTTACCGAAGCGCTGCGCGATACGCCGTTCTGGAATGATTTCTTTGAGATCAAAGAAATTCTCCAGGGCGTCGAGGCGCAGCATCTGTAAGCGATGGCCTGCTGAGGCGGCTCACCTCACGGTATCGGCTTTCAGAAACGCCCGCGCGTCATCTATGATAAAAGGCGTGAATGATAAACGCCGCTTTATAATGTCGCTGTGAGACGCTGAAAGGATGCCGCTGCCATGCCTGTAAACTTTGACCTGAACGATATCTATGCGTTTCGCGCATTAATGGAGTACGGCAGTTTCCGGCTCGCGGCGGAGTCCATCTGCCTGTCGCAATCGGCGCTCAGCCGCCGCATTGAAAAGCTGGAGACAGCGCTCGGCGCGCGGCTCTTTGACCGCACCACCCGGCGCGTGGCGCTAACGCTCTATGGGCAGAGTTTTGCCGAGCGCTCAGAACAGCTGCTGGCGAATGTCGAAGCGGTGCTGGCGGATATCCAGCAGGCAAGCCAGGAACGCACGGGGCTTGTCACCGTCGCGACGGTGCCGTCGGGCGCGTATTACTTTATGCCGGACATTATCCGTCAGTTTCAGGCGCGTTACCCGCGCGTGCGCATCAAACTCATCGACAGCAGCGTCGGCAATGTTATCGACGCCGTCAGCAGCGGTCAGGCCGATTTCGGCATCTGTTTTGGCAGAAACCTGCCGCCGCACATTGAGTTTGTGCCGCTGGTGGAGGATGTCTACGTGGCAGCCTGTCGGCGCGATCATCCGCTCGCGAAAAAAGGGCAGCTCACCTGGAAGGCCTATTTTGAGCAGGATTATATCAGTCTGGATAAAGTCTCCGGGAACCGTACCCTGCTCGATCAGGCGCTGGGGCACATTACGCCCGCGCGTCCAAGTATCTGTGAAACACGCCATGTCACAACGGTGCTTGGCATGGTGGAAGCCGGCATTGGCATCGCCGCGGTACCAGCAATGTCAATGCCTGTGGCGGGGCACTCCGTTCTGGTGCCACTGCGGCTTGTCGATCCGGTCGTCACACGCAGCGTGGGGCTGATACGCCGCAGCGGGCGTATTCAGTCTTACGTGGCGGCGGAACTCGAAAAGCTCATCACTGAACAGTATCCGCCAGCCTGACCGGCGCTTTTTGCGCGACCGACCGCATGCCGGTGGCGCGTACCACCTTTTGCGCGTCGGGTGACGCCAGAAACGCCAGCAGCGCGTGGCCTTCGGCGGCATGCGCCGCGTTGTTCGTTACCGCGCCCGCAAAACGGGTGATGTACTGCACGCTGTCAGGCAACTCGCCGACAAACGTCACGCCGGGCTCCGGCAGCAGTTCGCTGACCTGCTGAAACCCCACGGCATACTTCCCTTTCGCCACTTCTGATGCCACCGGAATGCGCTCCACCATCCGCGCGCGGGTCTCCACCTGCGCCTCTATCCCCAGTTTTTTAAACAACGTCGTACAGACATAGCGACCGCTGGCGCTGTCGGAATAGGCAATCGAACGGGCCTGCAGCAGCGTCTGGCGCAGCGCGTCCGGGGTGTTTATTGCGGGCACCGGCGCGCCCTGCTTTACCACCATGCCAATGGGCGAATCCGCAAGCTCCGTGCGCGACCCCGGCGCGGTACGCCCCGCTTTTTCAAGGCTCGTCAGGGCATCGCCCACCATGATCACCACATCCGCCTTTTCGCCGCGCGCCAGCCGGTTCGGGATCGCCTGCGGTGTTTTGCCCATCGACGGGCCGGGAACGATCACAATCTGGTTACCGCTCTGCTTTTCATATCCTGGGCGGAGCTGTTCCAGCGCCGCCTTAAAGCCGCCTGAAATCATCACCGTAATTTCCTGTGCCAGCGCCACGCTGCTTAACGACGAGAGCGCCAGCGCGGCTATCCATGTCGTCATTCTCTTATGCATGGCGGCGTCCTGCGGTCTGTAATGTCATGGTACTGCGGCGGTAAAGGTAGAGCGTCGCCAGCAGCGCGCAGAGCGCAGCAAAGCTCATCCAGTAGCCGGGCGAGGCTTTGTCGCCGGTGTACTCAATCAGCGCCGTCGATATCACCGGCGTAAAGCCGCCGAAAATCGCCGTCGCGAGGCTGTAGGCGAGCGAGAAACCAGCGACACGCACCTCGGCGGGCATGATTTCAGTGAGCGCCGGGATCATCGCACCGTTGTACAGGCCATACAGGAAGGAGAGCCACAGCAGTACGCCCAGCATCATGGAAAAGCCCGGTGCCGCCGCCAGCATCATTAGCGCCGGATACGCGGTGGCCAGCGCCAGCAGCGTCATGGCAATCAGCACCGGTTTACGCCCGAAACGGTCAGAAAGCGCGCCGCCCACCGGCAGCCAGAAGAAGTTGGAAATCGCCACCAGCAGCGTCACCAGCAGGCTGTCGGAGGCGCTCAGCATCAGCACTTTTTTGCCGAAGGTGGGCGCATACACGGTAATGAGATAGAACGCCGTGGTGGTCATCGCCACCATCATCATGCCCGCGACAACCACCGGCCAGTGGGTCAGCAGCATGCGGAACACCTGTTTCATGTCGAGATGGTGACGGCGCGCGCTGAACTCCTGCGTCTCTTCAAGCTTGCGACGCAGCACGAAAATAAACGGCACAATCAGGCAACCGAAGAGGAACGGGAGTCGCCAGCCCCAGCTGCTGATGGCCGACTGATCCAGCGCCGCGTTGAGGGCAAAACCCATTGCCGCTGCCACCATAATGGCGACCTGCTGGCTGCCCGACTGCCAGCTGGTGTAAAAGCCTTTGCGGCCCGGCGTCGCGATTTCGGCGAGATACACCGACACGCCGCCGAGCTCCGCACCGGCCGAAAAGCCCTGTAACAGGCGGCCAATCAGCACGAACAGCGGCGCCCACAGCCCGATGGCCTCATAAGACGGGATCAGCACAATCAGAAAGGTGCCCGCCGCCATAATGGAGAGCGTCATGATAAGCCCTTTGCGGCGGCCCACTTTATCGATGTACGCGCCCAGCACTATCGCGCCGATGGGGCGCATCAGAAAGCCCGCGCCAAACACCGCAAACGTCATCATCAGCGAGGCGAACTCACTGCTCGCCGGAAAGAACGTGTGCGCGATGTAGGTGGCATAAAAGCCAAACAGGAAAAAATCAAACTGCTCCAGAAAGTTGCCGGACGTGACGCGCAAAATAGCGCCGATCCGGGAACGGGTGTTTACAGGTGAGGTAGCGGAATGCATTGATGTCTCCAGTTGTCATTAACGCTTGTGGTTGCGTCTCTTACTCAAGACTGGAACAGAAATATCGAGGTAATAAGCGTAATAAACGCATCGTCCGATGCGTTTTATGCATCAATCGCTTACCGGTTAGCCATAGCGCTTTTATATACAAAGATTTAACAATCACGCCCAGGACGAGGACAGGCCCGGATGAAAAAATGTCAGTTTTCCGTTTTGTGACAAAGGCCTGAGTGTGAACGGGCATGTTTACCGAATTTTCACAACCCTCAGACCCGCTTATGGAAAGCGACCGGCACCGTTACACCAGCAAATTCTGTCCGATAAAATCGTCGATATCGTCCTGTGCCTGGCGGAGCGCGTCATCAGAAGGCAGCGTGTAGAGATGATCGCTGTAGCCGAACAGCATGGCGTCGAGTTGTCTTGCGAAACGCGCTGTGTTGACAGGGCGAAACACGCCTTCCTGCGCGCCCGCCGCGAGAATATCTACCAGCGCGTCATGCCAGCGCGCGAGTATCGATTCCATTAACTGCGCATACTCAGCATTATGGGCCGCGAGCTGCCACAGCGAGCCGTACAGCTTCGCGGTCGGGTCCGGCGTGGTGGAAATCACCCCTTCGATAAACGCTTTCAGCCTTTCGCGGGCGGGCAACGATGCCGTCCGCAAGACAAATTCGTTCAGTTCATTCTCAAGAAACGTGGAAATCGACTCCACGCACAGCGCCTGCCAGTTTTTGAAATAGTGATAGATATGGCTGCGCGAAATCCCCAGGTGCTCCGTCAGATCGCGCGTTTTGACATTTTCAATGCCCTGTTCAATGAACAAGGCGATCGCCGCATTAATGATTTTCTCTTTCACAAAGGCCCGCTCTGCTTTTCTCTGGTTGACTTTGAGCAGTTGCTCAAATAGCATCCCACCCCACTTGAGCAAATGCTCTAACTGAAGATTAACAGAAATCATGAAGACGCACAGCGTAAATATCCCGACCTCACCTGCCACCGCCAGCGCCAGCGCCGCCGGCACGCTGAAAACGCTGGCGCGACGCCACCGCAAGAAGCTATGTTTTACCTTCTTTCTGGTGATCGCCGAGAACGTCACGTACCTGCTCTACCCGGTGCTGGCGGGGATCTGCATCAACGCGATTCTGGCGGGCAACGCCTGGAACGCGATGCTCTACGGCCTGATGGTGCTGTTTATCTGGCTGCTGGGCGCGACGCGGCGCAGTGTCGATACGCGCACGTTCGCCCGTATTTATGCGGGCCTCGCCGTCTCGGTGGTGCTGGCGCAGCGGCAGAAAAGCCTTAACCATTCGACGATTGCGGCGCGGGTCGCGCTCTCCAGAGAGTTTGTCGATTTCTTCGAGCTGCATCTGCCGACGCTGATAACCTCTGTGGCGTCCATGGCCGGTGCCGCCGTGATGCTGCTGCTGATTGAGTTCTGGACGGGGATGGCGTGTCTCGGCATCCTGGCCGTGCTGGCCTGCTTTCTGACGCGGTTCACCCGCCGCAATGAGGCGCTTTACGGCAGGCTCAATAACCGGCTTGAAAAAGAGATCGATATGGTGACGCACGCCGCGCCGCGCGCCCTGCAGCGGCATTATCAGCTGCTGGCTAGGCTTCGCATCACGCTTTCGGATCGTGAAGCGATGGGATATTTCACCATTGGCGTGCTGGCCGCGCTGCTGTTCAGCTTTACGGTGGTGATGATGACGCACTCAGCCGCGATCAACGCCGGGCATATCTATTCGGTCATGACGTATATGTGGATGTTTGTCACGAGTCTGGATGATGCGCCGCAACTGCTGGAAAAGTATTCACAGCTGAAAGATATCGGTAAACGCGTGACGACAGAGGCGGAAACCGCGGCTGCTGAATAACATCGGTAAGTCTGTGGCCGCTCCGTTGGGCGGCCTGAGATTACGCATGATCGCGCAGGAAGACCGTCAGCACATCCTTAAACGCGACGCCGCCGCACTCCGCGACGAGCCAGCCGACCGCGCCCCGGTGATAGGTGTAGCGCCTGTGGCTGCCAATATTAAGGGTTCAGGAAAATTCAGGCGCGCTTTTCGGTATACTCGGCCCGGCACAGTAAACGAAAAGGATGACAAGATGATTACCCGCGCCCACGCACGACACTTCCCGGCGTTAGCAGATATCTGGGAACGCGCCGTGCGCCACACCCACACCTTTCTTTGCGAGGCGGAAATAGCGCGTCTCAGAGTCTGCGTTCAGGAAATGTATTTGCCTGCGCTACCTGTCTGGTGCTGGCAGAAGGAAAACGGTAAATGCGCTGGTTTTGTCGGCGTGCTGGATGAAAAAATCGAGATGCTGTTTGTCGAACCGCAGGTGTTTGGTCGTGGCATCGGAAAAGCGTTACTGACCTTCGCCTGCGAGCAGCAGGGTGCACGCTTCGTGGATGTCAATGAGCAAAACCCGTCAGCCATCGCTTTCTATGAACATATGGGGTTTGTCCATACGGGTCGCTCACCGCTGGATGGCGAAGGACAACCTTACCCGCTTCTGCATATGCAACGGCGTTGATTATTCTCCAGGATAAGGCCCTGTCATGCGTACACGTCCCGCCTCACGGCTGCTGATTATGAGCCCCGATCACCGGTTATTGCTGTTTCGCTTTACCCACCGCGACGACGCGCTTGCCGGGCGCACCTACTGGGCGACGCCGGGCGGCGGCGTCGAAGACGGAGAGTCCTTCCAGGAGGCGGCGATACGTGAATTACGGGAAGAAACCGGTATTGTGCGCACATCCTCCGGCCCGGAAGTGGCGCAGCGCACCTTTACGATGCTGTTGCCGAATGGCGAAACGGTACTGGCCGACGAGCGCTTTTTTATCATTCACGTTGACCATGAAGAGACCGACTTTTCAGGCTGGACCGCCAGCGAAAAGCGCGTCATTCACGATAACCGCTGGTGGTCGGCAAAAGCCCTCACTAACACGACCGACACCATCTACCCGCGGGAACTGCTGCTGGAGGTAATGGCGGCGCACTGAAGGCAGATACCTACAAATTTCCACGGGTTTACAGCCAGGCTCAGGCTGTTAGTGTAACTTCTGACCCGAGGGAAAATGCCATGAACCTGCCGCTGCAACTCGAAGATACGCTCTTTACCGCCATGAAAAACTCTGACGTGACGGCCCTTACGGCGTTAATCGCCGACGATCTGCTCTTTATCAATCACGCCGGACAGCGCGTCACCAAAGCGCAGGATATCGGCCTGCATAGCAGCGGTGCCATTGCTATCCAGGCTATCGAGCGTGAATCCTTTGAATCCCGGCAAGATGAGCACTGTATTATTATCGATACCTGCGTGGTCATCACCGGCACTTACGCCGGTGAGCCGCTGAATGGTCGTTTTCACCACTTTCGCACCTGGGTTAAACGCCACGGTGACTGGCAGGTTCTCGGTTTAAAAACCACGCTACTCTGACGCGCGCCCCCGGCGCGGCTGAAGCAGCAGGCTGAACGCCGCGGGCAGGACGGTCAGCGTCACCACCGTCGCGACGATAAGCCCACCGATAATGGCGAATGCCATCGGCCCCCAGAATACCTGATGCGAAATCGGGATCATGCCGAGGATCGCCGCACAGGCCGTCAGCATAATGGGCCGGGCGCGGTGCTGTGCGGCGGTGGTAATCGCCGCGTTGACGTCTATACCCTGTTGCAGATTGCCGTCAACCTCCGTTATCAGGATAACCGCATTGCGGATGATCATTCCGGCCAGCGCGATAATCCCAAGCAGCGCGACAAACCCCAGCGGCGTGCCGGTGGGCAGCATCGCCAGTACCACGCCCGGTAGCCCGAACGGAGCCATCAGCAGCGCCAGCAACATGCGTGAAAAGCGGCGTAGCTGAATCATCAGTAGCATCAGCATGACGATAAGCGTTACCGGCAACATGCGATACACCGAGCGGTTGCCCTTATCTGATTCCGCCACCGCGCCCGCCTCTTCGATGCGATAACCCGCAGGCACCCGCGCGCGGAATGCGTCAATGGCAGGCCGCAGTCCCAGAGCCGTAGCTTCAGCGCGAAGCCCCGGTGCGAGATCGGTCTGCACGGTGATAAACGGCAGCTGCTGATGACGCCAGATAACCGGATCGTCCAGCCCCCAGACGGGGGTTGCCACCTCGCTGAGCGGCACTTTACTGCCGCTCGCGGTCGGCACCCTCAGCGCAGAAAGCGTGGCAATGTCGCGCCGTTCCGCATTGTTGCCGCGCAGCACAACATCCACCAGCCGGTCGTTATCGCGCACTGTGGTGACCGTCGCGCCGGACCAGACCGTGTTCAGTAACTGTGCCAGGCTCTGCGAGGAGACGCCCACGGCGCGCGCCGCCGTCTGGTTGACCTCAAGCGTAATGACCCTCTCCGGCTCGCCCGCCGTCAGGTTCACGTCACGCGTCAGCGGCGATGTGCCAAGCGTACCAGCAAGCGCCCGCGCGAGGCGTTGTACCTGCGCATAGTCCGGCCCACTGACGCGATATTTCAGCGGCCAGCCGACCGGTGGCCCTAGCTCCAGCGGCGATACGCGGGTGGTGATATCGCTGAACTGCGTCGCCATCAGAGTGTCGAGCTGGCGACGCAGGCGATCGCGCGCCTGAAGATCTTTTGCCACAACGACCAGCTGCGCCGTGTTTTCATTGTCCTGAAGGATCTCCATCGGCAGATAAAAGCGCACCGCGCCGGTGCCCACATACGCCGAATAGCGATCGATATTCGTGTTGCCGCGTAGCGCACGCTCCAGGCGTTCCACCTGGTTTTGCGTCTGCGTCTGTGAAGCGCTGGCGGGCAGCGAAAGGGTCACCAGGAGTTCCGGGCGATCGGAGGCCGGGAAAAACTCCCCCTGCATAAATGTGGTGCCCCAGACCGACAACCCCAGCGCGAACAGCGCGCCGCCTATCGTCACAAGCCGATGGCGCAACGCCTGTTGCAGAATGCTGTGATAACCGCGCGCCAGCCAGCCCGGTTCGTTGTGATGACGTTTGATCTGCGCGGGCAGCAGCCAGGTGCCGGTCAGTGGCGAAAACAGGATCGCCACCACCCATGAACAGAGCAGCGAGATTGTCACCACGACGAACAGCGAGTAACAATATTCCCCGGCGCTGGAGGCGGCAAAACCAACCGGAATAAATCCGGCAATCATCACCAGCGTGCCGGTGAGCATCGGAAACGCCGTGGTTTTGAAAGCCCAGGTCGCCGCGCGTTGACGAGAATCGCCCGCCTCCAGCCGCGCCACCATGGTTTCGACAGCGATCATGGCGTCATCCACCAGCAGACCGAGGGCGATAATCAGCGCGCCGAGTGAAATGCGCTGTAGCCCGATGCCCGCCAGCATCATGCCTGCGAACGTCATCGCCAGCACCAGCGGAATGGCGGCGGCCACCACCAGACCGGCGCGCATGCCGAGCGACACAAATGACACCGCGAGAACAATCAGCACTGCCTCCACCAGCACATGGACAAATCCGCTTACCGCCTCGCTCACGACAGTGGACTGATCGGCCACTTTTACCATCTCGATGCCGTGCGGCAATTGCGCCGCGCTCTGCACCAT
This sequence comes from Cronobacter sp. 153480017-3, assembly GCF_053627815.1. Lineage (NCBI taxonomy): Bacteria > Pseudomonadati > Pseudomonadota > Gammaproteobacteria > Enterobacterales > Enterobacteriaceae > Cronobacter > Cronobacter sp. 153480017-3. Next base: position 38,011 of record NZ_JBSEYN010000008.1, read on the forward strand.
GCGCGCGTTCAGCGCCTGGCCAAAATCCAGCATATTGCCAGTGGGTGCCATCGAAATCGCAAGCCCGATGGCAGGCTGTCCGTTCACACGAAACTGCGGCACAGGCGGCTCGGCAGGCTGGCGGCTCACGGTGGCGATATCGGTCAGCGGAATGTAGCGGCCACTGATATGCAGCGTCACGGCGCGCAGGCTCTGCTCCGAGGTGAGCGCGCCGCTGACGCGGATCGCGATGTTATCTCCTGCGGCGCGCAGCGTTCCGGCGGGCTCGACGGCATTCTGCGCCTTCAGGGCGTCACTCACCTGTGTTATATCAAGCCCCATCCCGGCGAGCTTACGGGGAGAAAAGGCGATAACTATCTGCTCCTGCGGCTCGCCGAGCAGCGTAATTTTGCCCACGTCATTTAACAACATCAGCCCACGCCGGATAGCCTCCACCCGCTCGCGCAACGCCTGCATGGAATAGCCTTCGGCGGTAAAGCCATAAATCGTGCCGAAGGTGTCGTCAAACTCATCATTCACCACGGGCCCCTGCACGCCTTGCGGCAGCGACGAAGCGATATCCTGCATGCGGTTGCGAAGCGTGTTCCATATGCCCGGCACCGCCTGCGGCGGCGTGTCGTCGCGCAGGTTGACATTGATAACAGCGGTACCGGCGCGGGTTTCACTTTCGAGGTTATCAAGCCAGGGGATCTCCTGAAGCTTTTTCTCCAGCACATCCGTGACCAGATTTGTCGTGTCAGTCACCGACGCGCCAGGCCAGCGTGCCGAGACAACCGCGGTTTTAATGGTAAAAGCCGGATCTTCATTACGCGGCAGTTGTTCGTAACAGAGCACGCCTGTCGCGATAATCAGCAGCATAAAAAAACTCACCAGTTGCTGGTGCGCCAGCGCCCACGCCGAGAGATTAAAGGTCGGTTTCATTTACATCGCCTCGCCAGGGATGACCTTTTCACCGGCGCGCAATTTGCTGACGCCCGCCACAATCACTTTATCCCCAGGACGCACGCCGCCTGCGATGATGACGCTTTCTGAGGTGTACTGCGCGATAGTCACTGGCCGCGGCTGCGCCCGCTGTTGCGCATCGATGATAAAGAGCGTCGGATGACCATTCTGGCGGGTGAGCGCGCAAGCGGGCACGGTAAAACCCGGCGTCTGCGTTTGCGGGAGCGCTACCGTGACGCTCGCGCCGAGCGCCATGGCGTCAGGGGGATCCGTTAACATCAGCCGCACTCGCCAGGTGCGGGTCTGCGGGTCGGCCTGCGGACTGATGTCCCGCAGCACGGCGGTCGCGGTGATGGCGGGCTCCGTGAGTGAGGCGACTTGCCACCGGGCCTGCATCGTGCGCGAAAACCGCTGCGGATCGCTGACATCCAGCACGACGTCGCGCGCGTGGCTGGTAGCGAGTGTGAAGATGCTCTGCCCGGCGCTTACCACCTGCCCTGCCGACGCGCTGACGCTGGTAATCACGCCGTCGGCTGGCGCCGCCAGTTGCGTCCAGTCAAGGCTCTCACGCGCGTTACGCAAGGCGGCCTCGCTGCTTTTCAGCCGCGCAACGGCGCTCTGCCAGTCCGCCCTCGCGCTGTCGAGCTGGCTTTGGGCGATAGCGCCGGACGGCATTAGCTTCTGCATACGCTTAAGATTAAGCGCTGCCACCCGCTCCGCCGCCTGCGCGCCCTGGCGCTCCGCCTCAGCGCTGGCCTGCTGGTTTTCGCCGGTGGCGCGCTCAAGCGTGGCAAGCAACTGCCCCGCGTGAACCGTGGCACCCATGTCCACTTCACGGCTGGCGAGTCTGCCATCGGTACGAAAGCTCAGGGTGGTTTCGTCATGGGCGCGGATCTCGCCTGTGCGCAGGTCAGCGTGCGCAGGCGAGGAAGCTGTGATAACCAGATACCGCACCGGACGTGGCGGCGCGGGCCGGTCGGTCTGATGATTGTCGCCACAGCCTGTTAAGAGTGGCAGGATCGCAGCCAGTACCACAATGGGTAGCAGGGCAAAGAAAGAAAAAGCACGCGCCGCATGGAAAAGATGCTGCACGCAATGACGAAAATAATCGGTGAATGCTTCGGACATGACGCCGCTCCTTCAGGAAATCAGCGTCATTTCAGCGTGGTTGCGTCGAGATTCGTTCGTTTTTGCGTCAAGAAACCATCAAGCCAGCAATTTTTATTGGCTGGCATCGACAGTGGGCAGCGTCACGCCGATCCATAAGCCGCCCCCTTCCGGCAGTGCCGCCTGGATATCGCCGCCGTGGGCCTGGCAGATTGCACGTGCGATAGAAAGCCCCAGCCCGCTGCCGCCAGAATGGCGGGCGCGAGAGGTCTCCGCGCGGGTAAAACGCTCAAACATTACCGGCAGAAAACTTTCCGCAACGCCGGGCCCGTCATCCTGAAAATCGATCCGGTAGCCTTCTGCCGTAGCGTGCAGCCGAATATCGAGCCGCCCGCCAGGTTTGCCATAGCGCAGCGTGTTTTCCATCAATACCGTAAAGACCTGCCCGAGACGCAGCGGATCGGCGTACAGCGGCGACGCCGGTGCGGCATGGATAATCACGCTGATGCCTGCCGCGTCAGCCTGCGGCTTCAGCCAGGCGGCGCGCTCGCGCAACAGTTCATCAAGGCTTATGGCTTCACGTTCGAGGATCAACTGCCCTGCGTCGGCGAGCGACAAGAGATGCAGCTCATCCGTCAGACGGTTCAGCAACTGAAGCTGCTTCATCACCATCGCCAGCTGCTGCGGATCGGACGGAAAAACGCCGTCCAGCATTCCCTGCAGGCGGCCCATTGCGGCGGTAAGCGGCGAGCGCAGCTCATGGGCCATTGCCACGTGGGAGGCGCGCAGCTCTTTTTCATACCGCGCGAGCTGGCGGGTCATGGCATTGAAATCACTCGCAAAACGCACCATTTCCGCAGGCGCTTCCCTGACCAGCTCCGCCTGACGACCGAATTCGCCCTGCGTCACCTCTTCTGCCGCCTCCCGCAACTGACTGAACTGAGCCGACAGCGGGCGGGCATATTTCAGACCCATAAAAACGATAAATGGGATCATGACCAGCACCAGCACGCTAAGCAGGAGCCAGTCGCCGGAAGCAATGGAGGGCGTGGAGTAATTCAGCCCCCACCAGGTATCCACGATGTAATGAAAACGCGCAGGATCGGCCTGCGGGTTATCCACCAGCCGGAGAAATTCGTCACGCAGCGCGGGCGGCATCCTGTGCAGATTCCAGTAATTCTGCACCGCGAAGCGCAGCCACATGCAGACGGCGATAACGATAACTGTCCCGACGGCGAGCGAAATTATGCGCCCGCAGATCCAGCGCCAGAGAGACTGATGATGGTTATTCATGGCTGGCGAAACCGGTAACCGATGCCGCGCACATTGACCAGCACCCCGCGCAGGCCGCTATTCTCAAGCTTTCTGCGCAGGTTATAGATGTGCGTGTCGACAACGCGCTCCAGCGCCTCGCTCTCCGGCAGGCAGCGCTCAAGCAGGTACTGACGGGAAAAAGGACGCGTGGGATGGCGCATTAGCTCGGTAAGCAAAGAAAATTCGGTGGGAGTGAGCTCAAGGTATGTGGTCACGCCGTCCCGGTCTGTCGTCGCGGTGATAGCGACTGTATCCACGGTGAGCGTTTCCCAGCGCAGTATTTCGTCCTGCACAGGTGCTTTGCAACTCCGACGCAGCACCGCCTGCACGCGCGCGACCACTTCGCCAGGATGATAAGGCTTCACCACATAATCATCGGCCCCGTAGCGCAGCGCGCCGATGCGATCGGGCGTATCGCCCATGGCCGTCACCATGATCACCGGAACATCGCTGCTGCGCCGCAGGGTCGCCAGCACTTCGGTGCCGTTCATGACAGGCAGCATCACATCCAGCAGCACCAGATCCGGTTTCCAGCGTTGCGCTTTTTCAAGCCCGCTGCGGCCATCTCCCGCGATCGCCACGTCGTAATTTTCACGCCGTAGATAGGCCTCCAGTACGCTGGCCGCATCGGCGTCATCCTCAATCACAAGTACCCTTTTGGTTGTCATCTGTTCACCTTGACAGTTTCTTAACAGTTTCCTGACCGTTCATTGATATGAGTGGCCCAGAATGCGCGTCGAACACGGTAGCCAGCCGTTCAGCCATACATTCTCTCGTCCAAAAGGAGACACGATGATAATACGAAACCGGGCGCTGTCCATGCTCATCCTGTTGCCAGGTATTGCCATCGCACAGGAGCCTCCGCCGGACAGCCTGACGGTGGGCGCAGCCGCGGAGTATGCGCCCCGCTACAGCGGTGACAATCATAATACGTGGTCTGGAGTTCCCGTCGTGCAGGCGAGGCACGGCGCGTTCTTTTTCGATACGGAAAAGGGGCTCGGATACGATCTGCAAACCGACAACGGGCTGTGGTTTGAACATTCGCTGGGCGTGAGCCTGGGGCGCGGGGAGAAAAACAGCGCCTGGCGCGAGGGAGCGGATTCGCTTAAAGGCATGGGCAACATCAAAACCGCGCTGAATACCCGCCTCGCGCTCGGCTGGTCGGTCACGCCGTGGCTGACGCTGGAAGGCCAGGCAACACTGCCGCTCACCGACAGCCAGGGCATGCAGTATCAGACATCGTTCACACTGGTGCCCTTCCAGAGCAAGGCTGACACGCTGGCACTGGAGTCGGCAGCCCTCTTCGGCGACAGCCGCTACCTCAATACTTTTTACGGGGTCGATGCGCAGCAAAGCGCACGCTCTGGTTATACGCCTTACCGCACCAGCGGCGGGTTTTATGGCGTCAGCAATAACCTGAGCTGGAGCCACCAGTTTGATGCGCACTGGGGCGCGACCCTCAGCGCCGGTTACACATGGCTTGCTGATAAAGCCGACAACAGCCCGATTGTGCATACACGTAACCAGACGACCACCGCGCTGGCAGTGACATACACCTTCTGAGGGCGCGTGCACAACCACACACCAGACAAAGGTGACGCTGCGCGTGTGCTTAATGTTCTCTTAACCTGGCGAGAGGACAATGGCGGATATTTTCTGCCTGACTGTCTATTTAAAGTCACGTTTAACGCATTTTCACAGCAATTTTATACAGGTGCAGCACTATGCAGTTCAAAAACGTCATCGGAAACCTGACAGGCTGGCAACCCTGTGACGCGGCCCATTACGCGCGGATATACCATCAGTTCGGCGGTTCGATTTGCTGTCATCCTGATGTGCTGCATTTCTTAAGTCGTGAGCAAAATCTGACGCTCCGTTATTTCGCGCTCAGAGATGGTAATGAAGATACAGGTGCCTGCTTTTCCGTCAATGGAAAGTGCAGCCTGCAGAACCGGCATTATCCTGTTGTCTTTGATGATGTGTTATTCCCCCTGCGCGCCAATAAACGCGGCTATCTGCCGGTCACCAATAAACGCCTTTCACCCCACCATAAAGGCGCGTTTGTGAATGCGCTTTTCTCCGGGCGACTTAAGCATAAGGTTGCGTATATCAAAGAGAGCATCTCGAAAACGTCGGAGAAAAAGCGCCGCAAGGAGTTTGAGAAATTCTGCGCCATGGGTGGTGTGGTGCGTGACGCGAGCCATTTTTCCTCAGAAGAGTTAGCCGCGATATATATCGAGCTTTTCACCCTGCGCTGGCAGGGAAAAATTTACTGCTTTAAATATGAAGATCTGGTGCGCACCTTTGATGCGCTGCGGCACCTGATTTTTGGCAGCATACTGTTTCTGCATGACAGGCCCTGCGCGTTCGATATTATTTTTATGTGCAACAACCCTGAGTGGATCTATTTCGATGATATCAATGGCGGCTACGATCCGCAGTACACCACCCTCAATCTGGGCAGCATTTTGTTATGGCTGAATACAAGCAACGCCCGTGCACTATGCGCCAGAGAAAATAAGACGATGCGTTTTTCGCTCGGGATCTATAAAGCGTTCTGGAGCTATAAAAAACAGTGGTGCGATATTATCCCGCTCGGCAGAACTTTTTTCTGACTAGGGGCGTGAATGCAGGAAAACTGGCGCTGACCAGTTTTCCTCACTGCTGGTCACATTTCCGGATTGAGATAACAGACGCGCAAACGGTGGCCGTCCGGGTCCATCGCCGCGAAGGTGTAACCGAAATCAAGCTCGACCGGGCTCTGGATCACCGTCGCGTGACGCTCCATGCACCACAGCGTATAGAAATGTTCGACCTCGTCCCGCGCCTGCACCTTAAAGACGATTTCACCCGATGGCACTAGCGCACGCTGATTCACGACCGGCTCAACCGTATAGCATGACCACAGCCCCAGCTTAAAACCGTTCTCCAGCACGAATAACGCGAACGTAGGTTGTTTCTCAACCGGCTCGCAGCCGAGCAGCGTGGAATAAAACTCAGCGCTCTTAAGGACGTTCTCAACATAGAGAATAGACATATCGGCAGTGATCATTTGGCTCTCCTTGTGTGGTGAGCCATGACAGTAACAGCGGGGTGTGACAGTTTTTGTCAGTAGGTTTTTGCCTGCTCAATCCCTTCCGCGCTCTTCCACTCTTTCAGCAATTTATAGCGCGATTGCGGACACAACTGCTCACTAATGGCCACCTGTTGCATCCGGTCGATACGAAAATGGCGGAACGCCTGGCGCAGCTCGCACCAGCACGCCAGTACCCTGACCGCGTCAAAAAAACCCAGCGCAATCGGCCACACGAGACGCGATGACGCCGTGCCGTCTTTATCGGTATAGACCAGCTCAAGCTTTCTGCGCTGATGGATTGCGCTGCGAATATCCGTCAGAAACCGAAGGCTACCTTCATTGCCGGTCGGTGCCACCATCAGCGACGGGGAATTTATCTGCTGCGCGAGATTCTCCGGAAGAATGGCGTGAATTTTCGCCACCGCGTTACGGGCCGCGGCTTCCAGTTGCGGGTCGGTATGGCGCATCACCCAGTGCAGGCCGAGTATCAGCGCGTCAACTTCATGCGCATCAAACATCAGCGGCGGTAGGTGGTAATCGGATTGCAGGACATAACCAATCCCCGCGCTGCCTTCGATATCCACACCCTGCATTTTCAGCGTCTCGATATCGCGATAAATACTGCGCACGCTGATATTAAGCCGTTCCGCGAGCGTCATCGCCGTCACCGGGTAACGGTGGGATCGCAAAAGCTGGAGCAGTTCTAAAAGCCGTTGTGTCCGGGTCATGTCGGGTCTCGGGTGCAGTACGTGTTATGCGATCAGTAAAGTAAATCCAGCGGTTCTGGCCCGCGGTCGAGCCGGAATTTGCCATTATCCCCGCGAATAAAAATGGCCTGATAATGCACCTTATCGATACCGCTGATGAGATTATCCAGCTCTGAATCCGCCATACGCAGAGCGGGCGTCTTAGCCCATTGCGGCAGCGCTGGAATATCATACGTGAAGGTCGCCTGGATGCCATCGCGCTGCGGCTTAACCTCCAGCATTTTGACGCGCATTTTTCCGTAGCAGAAATCATGATGCCGGTGAAATTCCGCGCGCCCTTTGGGCGTCAGCGCCCAGGTTTTTTGAGAGCCTTCGCGCCTGCTCACGACAAGCCCGGCATCCACCAGCGCTGCCATCCGGGCGTGCAGCCAGGCATCAGCGCCCGCGCGGCTTGTTACCGGCCAGGCCGTTTCGCCAAGACACAGCGACCGGGCGTTGAGCGCCTGCTGTAGCAGCGCACGATAAGGCGCGGCCTGCTGCGCCATACTGTTCGTACTGATGAGGAGCATGGCCAGCGCCGCCCGCCGCTTCAAAGAAATTTATCCATATTCAGTGTGCGAAAAGCCTCGTCCACATCGCTGTAAGCGGCGTCCGTCACGTAACTGCCGGACGGCTGCCAGAAAAAGGCCGCGACGCCCGGATCGGCGGTATTACTGGCTATCCGGTAGCGCGTGAACTTCACTTTCGTGGCATCGGTTAAATCAGTACTTTCTGAAGACTCTGCCATTTTCACCGCCCGGACCAGATAAAAAATATGATTAACCTGATACGGTTCATAGCCGCTGATTTTCGTGGTTGAGGCGGAAAGCCGAAAATCGCTCCACGTAAAGCCATCGTCATCCGGCACCGGAACAATCAGCCAGGCGTGGTCTTTCTGAATATAAACCGTCAGCGTGCTGCTGGGGTGGGAGGTATTATTGTCATAGGTGGCGCTGAAAATCAGATCGTTCGCGCCATCCTGATTGATATCCAGCGTGTTCGGGCCATCTTTCAGCGCCACGGGAACAGCCTGGCCGGCACAGACATAGCCCGCCATGAGCAGAGAGGCGATAAACAGCGCGCTCAGTTTCATCTCAATGGATCCTTTTGAAATAAGTATTGTCGGCAGAAAAATCGCCTTTCGCCAGCGCCAGTCGCCTGACGAAATATAGCATGATGGAAGTTCGCTTTCTGATCCACATATCGATTGAGGATATTCTTCAGAAGCGTGCAGTTTTAGCGGGGAACAGCCACGAGGAAAGGGATTAAGAAATGTTGACGAGGTTATCGGTACAGGTTATGTGTGAAAAAAACCCGCCGGCAGCGGGTTTTTTAACGGCATCAGAAACGGTACTGAAGACCTGCGGTAATTGTATAGTTTTTGTTTTGCAGGCCGGCGGCATCGCCATTATCCGAAAAAGACGTTCCGGTCGCGTTATTAATCATCTGCGTACCGCTTTTCCCTTCCTCATAGCGGTTATAGCTGAACTCAGCGAAAAGTTTCGTATTCGGGAGCACATAATAACCGGCATCAACGGCGAGGCCATAGTAACGGGAGTCGTTAGCTTTTTCACGGAACGTCAGATCGCGCATATAATGCTCGTCGTTATCCTTCGCGGTCACCCAGTCGCTGAATTTAAACTGCGCGTTCACTTCAAAGTCCTGATAACGATACTGACCGGTCAGGCCAATATACGGCATGCTGTATTTCTGCTGGTAACCGATACCGCGGGCACCGTTCGGGAAGCTGCCAACATCATTGCCATTCGCATAGTTAAAGGAGCCGCCATAGGCGGTCCAGCTGAAACGGGTTTGTTGATAACCGGCCATAACGCCGACTTTATAATCATCCCCTTTCAGTACCCAGCCTTTCAGGTTTAAATCATATTCATTGGCATAATTCAGATCGGTATCAGGATGGCGCGAACGATCGGTCCAGTGAGACTGATCTTCTTTTTGCCAGTCATAATCTTCCATATGCCCGTTACCAGAACTCAGGGTTGTCCAGCCGCGCGCATTCAGGGTCAGGAAAGGCCATGCATCCCAGGAAACATCGCCTTTAAGGATGAGATTATTTTTAATTTTCCAGTTCAGCTGACTGATTTTACGACCTGTACTGGAGTCATATACAAATTCTTTCGACTCCCCTGCCAGCATCCCCAGTGATGTGGAGACAGCCACGCTTTGCGCAGAAAAATCCGGCATCAGTGTTACAGAAGAAGCGGCATTCGCCGAGCCGGAAGCAGCTATCATCGCCACGACAATAAGTTTCTTATTCATATATTAATCCATTAAATTTTTACGCACATTAAAAATGCGCGTAAAGAATATCCCTGTAGATATAGGTATTCAACCGACGCTGCAGATGACTCTGAAATATGGCAGGTTCGGCAAAAAATCTCTCAAGTTTTTAGAATAGCTGACGATAGTAGTAAGTTTGCAATATTTCTGCCTGTAAAGAATTTGCTTATAGCGCTTACCCGCTACCGCTACGCTTCAGGCGTTTCATTTTATTTTGTGGCTTTATTATTCGCGGGCTAATAAAATCGCGTGATGTTATATTGCGCCAGCGCCGATCGCCTGGCGCAATATAGGCTAATAACGGTTTAATGACGCCGCCGCTCGCCGCTTTTCAGCCAGCAGCGCTATCATGGCGACGACCAGCGGCACCAGCGAGCACCACAGCACGGCGTTCCAGCCAACCAGCGTCAGCAGGGCACCAGAAGAAAACGAGCCCACGATCATCACGCCAAATACCACAAAATCATTCAGCGACTGCACACGGTTTTTCTCCTCCGGGCGGTGATAGTCAAGGATTTGGGCCGACGCGCCGGTAAAACCGAAATTCCAGCCAACACCCAGCAAAATGAGCAACAGCCAGTAATGCCCGACCGCCGTTCCGGCAAGGCCCGCCGCGACAGAAAGCGCCGAGATTGCAAGCCCCAGTGCGGCGATGCGCGTGGCACCAAAACGGGTAATCAGCTTGCCGGTAAAGAAACCCGGCGCGTACATCGTAATGACATGCCACTGAATGCCCAGATTCGCATCCTGTAATGAAAGACCATGCATATGCATCGACAGCGGCGTGGCGGTCATCAGAAAGTTCATCACCATATACGCCACCGCGCCGCTGAATACGGTGCGGCTGAAGCCCGGCTGGCGCACGATGTCACGAAGCGGTCGTCCGCGTACCTGATGTTCCGGCGCGACCGGATCGGGCGCTTTGACGCCCCAGAGCACCACCGCGGACACCGCCGCCACCAGCGCCTGCGCAAGGTATGTGGCGGCAAAGGTATAGGGCGGCCAGAGATCCATCGTACCGTTGACCAGCATCGGGCCGACAATGCCTGCCGCCACGCCGCCGCCCATCACCAGCGACAGCGCCCTCGCCCGCCGTTCGCGCGCCACGCCATCGGTGGCCGCGAAGCGAAATGACACCGCGACGGCGGCATACGCGCCACTCATAAACCCGGCGATGCAAAAGAGCCAGAAGGAGCCGGTCACCACAGCAAAGGCTGCGGTCAGCCCGGTCAGCACGCCCGTACTGGTACCTGCCATAAACGCCGCGCGGCGGCCATAACGGCGGGCAAGCGCGCCAAAAGGCAGGATCAGCGCAGCCATCCCGACAACGAAAATCGTCAGCGGCAGCGTCGCCAGCGCCTTATCGGGTGCCATCACGTCACCGACAATCGCCCCGGTCGCGTAAAACACCACCGAATTTGCGCCCGCGAGCGCCTGGGCCGTCGCCAGCCGAAAAATATTCCTGTTCTGCTGCCCGACAGGCAGGGTAACTTCCGCACGCATTACTACTCCTTTCGTCGTGGTCGCGAGGCGACACGCATGATGACAGGGAACCGGTAGCGGCCCGTCCCTGCTTCGCCCGATATATCTTTACACTTTAACCATAAACTATTTTTTGAAGGCCGTTCAGTCACTTAACACGAGCCGCCGAAAAATCTCCAGAAAACCAGACCGGCGGATTATTCGACTGGTCAACTCTCCTTAGGCGTTATCTTTTTCCTTATGACCAGACGGTGAGTCGTTCTGTATCCGCATCTGCGCTATAACAGAGGCGGCGCAATTTTGAGGAAATACGTATGTTTGCAGAGACGGCGCGTCTGCGGCTGCGGCCGGTCACAGAGACAGATGTGGACGATTTATTCCGGATTTACGGCTCTCCGGCGACCAATATCTTTAACCCGGCGGGGCCGTACCCCAACCGCGCGCACGCGGAAGGTGTGATGGATCGCTGGCTGACGCACTGGCAGGCTTATGGTTTTAGGAACTGGCGCATCGCGTTAACCACCGCGCCCGATGAGACCATCGGTTTTGGCGGGCTGAGCATCCGCCGCTATGCGGACATGGAAATGAATAATCTCGGTTACCGTTTTGCGACGCAGGCGTGGGGACAGGGGCTGGCGACAGAGTTCGCCCGCTTCGCCGTTCGCTATGGGTTTGAAGATCTGGCGCTTGAGGCAGTCTCTGCGGTAGTGCGCAGCAATCATCTGGCGTCTCGCAAAGTGCTGACGCACGCAGGATTGCGCTACGTGCGTGAGATCCATGATGTCGATAACGCGCCGCCGAGCCTGCTGTACACTCTGGCTCGCGACGAGTGGCGCGCTTTGTAAGCCTTCACCCGGCGTCGTCGACCGGGTTTTCCGTGCCGTTAAGGACATTCTCAAGATACGTCGTCTGCCCATGGCGCCGCAGGTAAGCCGTGACCTCACGCGCCCAGCCTTCGCCGTTGCCTAGCGTGGCGCGGCTGTGCGTTTCGGCGTAAAGGTAACGCCGGTCCCACAGATTAATTAACGTCTGATTAATGCCATCAATATTGCAGCCCGGATTGTTCGCCTGCTGTAACGCCAGCGCCCGCTGCACCCGCTCGCGCTGCGCCTCGTCCGCCGGGAACTCCCGCTCGGCATATTCGCTCAGCACCAGGAATGACGGCGGGATGCCTTCTTCCATCGCGGCGTGCAGGCGATAATGGCCATCCAGCACGATATAAGACGCCAGCCCGGCGACATACCAGACAAGCACCGGCGGCAGCGCGCCCTCGCGGCATTTTTTACGCCACCACTTAAGACGCCCGGCGTACGGATCAACCGGATAACGGCCCATCAGCAGATGACCGCCCCACCACCAGTCCACCAGCCGGACGTGCTCCGGATCAGTGAGCGAGCGAAAATCTTCGCCGTAAAGCGCCCAGTCCACACCCCAGTCGCCTGCGCTGGGGGGCGTTTTGAAATACCACTGGTCGATGTCGGGCGTGGTGTTGCGCAGGTATGACGACTGGCGTTTTGCGGGCAGCATCGGGCGCAACAGCCAGTCGCGCGGCGCCAGCAGCGGCGCGGGAGAATCCATCAATTGCCGCGCGAAATAGCGGCACCACTCGCCCGTCCAGGCGGCGTCGCCCTTACGTTTTATGGCTTCAATGTCTTCGGAGCGCACCGGCGGCAGCAGATTGAGTTGATCGGGATGTTCACGGTTGGTAACGAGCCAGACGCCGGAATAGTCTTTCAGCATTGAGGCCCAGAAAAGCGTTTCGCCGCGCAGCTGCAACGCCATGCGTCCGTGATGTCCGCTCAGCATCTCCAGCGCCAGGCCTGAGGGCGTTTCGCCCTTTACCGTCAGCGCAAGCCCCAGCCAGGCGTCGCTACGATCGTGTAAATCTTTCCACCAGTAATGTGTCATGCAAGCTCCCTGCGTGTGTACTAACAGACAGTGTACGGCACAGGGCAACCGTTATGAAGGGAAATGCAGAGAGGAGAACCCGCGGCGGGTACCGCGGGTGAGAAGGAAAAATTCAAAATACCGGCGCGCGTTTTTTCAGCGCCGCTCGATGCGGGAACACCCACAGGCAGACCAGGATAAGACCAATCAGTGTAAGGGATGCGCCGTAACGGCTGAGCTCAAGGCCGCCTTTGGTGATGGGTTTATCGAGGAAATCGCCCACCACCGCGCCGAGCGGTCGGGTGAGGATAAACGCGGCCCAGAACAACACGGTGCGCGAAATCGAGGTAAAGCGGCTCGCCAGCCAGATAACCGCCAGTGCGCCGACGAACAGCAGGATGCCGCCGTCATAACCGAAGCCTTCGCTGTCTGCGGTCCAGTCGCCGAGCGCCGTGCCGAGCGTCTGGGAGAACATAATCGTCACCCAGTAGAAGCTTTCGGTACGCACGCTGTTTACCGAATCCACGGCAATGGTGCCGCATGTTACCCGCCAGACCAGAAGCGAAAGCACCAGCAGACTACTCAACAGCACCGTACCGCCGAGATAACCGATACCTAATGAGCGGTCGGCGAAATCCGCAAGCGTGGTGCCGACCGTCGTGGTGGCGACCACCGTGAACCAGTAGATCCACTTATTAAAGCTGTGATGGCGGATTTGCACGAACACCGCCGCGAGGAAGATCGCCGCGAAGATGAGCGTGCCGGTGAGATAACCGAGATCCATCGACATCGTGACCGCGTCGCCGCCGGTTTCACCCAGCGTGGTCGCGGCGATTTTCGTCAGCCAGAACGCGGCGGTGACGGCAGGAACTTTGCTGAGCGCAGAGGTATTGTTTTGCATAAAGTGTGCTCCGGTACGGCCCGACAGGGGCAGGATCCAGAGTGAAGTTATAGGATTAATCTTAAGGAAGACTTAAGGACGGGAAGGTTTTTTACGTTTGTGACAGGTGTCGCAGATGGGTCGCGATGCCCCACTGAATGACGTCGCAGCGGCCGGGAACGCCCCTTAAAAGCGTATAGCTCGCATTCGGCTGCGCATAGCGCGGGAAGTTATCCGGCACGCCTTCTTTAAGAACAGCCAGCGCGCCCTGAAGGATATGCCCGTGCGTCACGACGCAGCAGGTTGCGTATGAGGTTGCTGCAAGCTCATTCTGGATAAAAGTCAGCAGACGCTGCGCGGCATACGCGAGCGATTCACCGCCGGGCGGCGTAAATAACGCATCGGTTGAAAACAGCGCTTCTGCGCTGAGAGGGTAATCACGCTGCAACTGCACCCGCGACAGGCCTTCGTAATCACCAAACGCCTGCTCACGTAATAGAGGCTCAACAGAGAGTGAGCAGCGAAAATGGCTCGCGGTGGCGTCACCCATATGGCGCGCGCGGCCCGCGGGAGATGTGTACACCGCGTCAACAGAGGGGAATTCGTGCGCCAGAGCAGTCAGGAGCGCTGTGGTTTCCTGCAAGCCACGCGCCGTCAGCGCGCTGTCATGATGCCCCTGAATGAGCCCGCCGCGGTTCCATTCTGTTTCAGCATGACGGATAAGGAGAAGGTTCATAACGTCATTCCCTGCAAAAAAGCGGTTCCGGTCACAGACCGCCATGCTAAAACGGTAAAGGCACCCTGTTTCCGTTATGGAAAAGACAGAAGACTCGCGGAAAATTATGAAGGTAATCACTCGCCACGCTCTTTTACCTCTAACTCGCTGTTTTTACAGAATTAAGAATCAGAGTTTCACGCTGAAATCGCCAGACCATTCACGGTGTTTCAGGATCCAATGTGGCACATGAGCTTTGTATCCACTGTAGAGAGTATGCAGGCATGAAACATCCACTAAGGAGAGTAACATCCACTATAGATAGCAAAATCCACTGTAGCGAGCATAAGAGTAAAACCTCCACATGCCGTACTCACTACAGTGGATATTCAGATCTGGCCTTTACGGATTTTTTCCAGCAGCGCCAGTTCTTCTTTGGTCAGCATTACCATCTCGCCCTGCTCCTCCGGTACAGCGCTGTTTTCTACCGGCAACTCATCACCGACAGGCAGCGCGCCTGGCAGGCTTTGTGGGCGAAGTTTTGGCCTTCTGTAGTGGATATGAAAGTAGACTACCCGCCCGCGCTTGATCTCGGTGTAATCGAGATAGCCAATCTCCTTGAGCTGCTCCATCGCCTTACGCACGGTGGAGTTCTGCGTGATGGTGCGGGAGGTGAGATTCAGGCGCGCGCGCAGACGTGCAAGCGAGACCGGCGCCGGGTTAGGCGGCAGGCTCTCAATAAACGTATACAGCGCCTGAGCAGATTCCTTACGCGAAAGCTCATTTATGGCCCGCAGCTGCAGCAGAACTTTTTTATCGAACTGGTACAGCTCAAAGATTTTCGGATCGGCCTGCAGCGTCACTTCATCCTTTTTGGCACTGTACTTGGCGGACTGCACCAGGTGCGTGACGTAATACTCCCCTTCTTTATTGCTGAAGGAGATGGTATTAGTGGCGATACGGGTCAGCGAGGCATCAAGACGTTTACGCAGCTTTGCCGACGAACGCGCCGAAGGAATACCACACAGCTTCACGAACTCCACAAACGGCAGCGTCACGCTGTCGCCAAGCACGTTGTATTTGGCGAAAGCATGGATGATCCCGACCCAGGTTTTGAAGTCGTTATCCATGTCCAGGCGGGCACCGGTGATTTTGATATTTTCGTAGCCTTCGGATTTAACGAGCGAGAGCTGTTTCAGCTCTTCTGTCACATCCATCGAGGACATCTGGCCTTTACGGCCACGGGCGGTGGATTTCAGCGTCGGGACAAACAGGCCAAGGCGCATCAGCGCGACCGGCTGTACCGTGTTGTTACGGTTCGGCATCAGCGTGACCACTTCGCCGGTTTTACGATCCAGTTCACTGAAGGCATCGTTGATATTGATGTTCTCTTCATCAGCCACGTGCGGGGTCTCCTGTCCTGAATGCCGGTGCTTACTCACCATAGTGGTTATTATCTTCGCCAGTGAGAGTATCACTCACCATAGTGGATATGTCACATGCTTATCCGCGCTGTTTACTCTCCACAGTGGATGTTTGCTCACTACAGTGGTTATTTACTCTCCGTAGTGGTTGTTTTAGTTGATAGCGTGACAGGATCCAGTCATTTACTCGCTATAGTGGATAGCCCGAACGCATACAGGAGCATGTCAGTCTGTTACAGTCACCCGCAGCCAGACATAAAAGACGTACTGACGCTGTGAATAAACATGTTGATGCGCAGGAGTAACTTGACAAGAAGAAGGTGAAACCCTTTTTAATACAGTCAGTTATAAAGAGAGGGCCGTCATGGAAAAGTCCTGCGTTTTACTCGCTACAGTGGATGCCAGGCACTCTCTTCAGCCGTTACTCTCCTCGCTACAGTGGTTATCCGGCTCGCTTCAGTGGATGTTCTGCTCGCTATAGTGGTTAGAAACTGCCGCAACCTTCTGATCGTATTAAGAAATTCAGAAAAGGGATCTTTAAGGATCATATAAGGGATCTTATCTGGATCGAAAACTTAGATCTGGCCTGTGGATAAAATCAGGTCATATGCATCCCACGCCCCATTTAACCTCCGCTCTTTTGCGCTTCCTCAAACGAACGGCTGACGCACGTTCGTTTTTGCGGTGAGCGCTGCTGATTCTGGCACTAACCTCTTATGACGTCAGCGATTTGAACACGCGCACACAAGTACAACATTTATGTTTACCACCTGACTTTTATGCTGTATTTTCGTTTAAATTAATAAATCCTGCATACAGTGAGTGTTATGATGGATAATGAGCAGCAGTTAACGAAAGTTGCCGAACGTTCAGAAAGAATGCTTCTCGGGCTGACCGAGCAGATCCAGCATCAGAAAGATGAGCTTCAGGAAAACACCTTCTATCAGGTCTACGCCAAAGCGGCACTGGCCAAACTTCCGCGACTGACCCGCGCCAGCGTTGATTACGCCGTCAGTGAGATGGAAGCAAACGGATACGTCTTTGATAAACGCGCGGCGGGCTCTTCCACCAAGTATGCGATGTCCGTTCAGAATATTATCGATCTCTACCATCACCGTGGCGTGCCTAAATACCGCGACCGTCATGATGAAGCGTTCACCATTTTTGTTGGTAATCTGAAAGGCGGCGTCTCCAAAACGGTTTCCACGGTTTCCCTTGCCCATGCGCTCCGTGTGCATCCTCACCTGCTGTTTGAAGATCTGCGCATTCTGGTGATCGATCTCGATCCGCAGTCTTCCGCGACCATGTTCCTTAATCACACCCGCGCCGTGGGCACGGTCGATACCACCAGCGCGCAGGCCATGCTGCAGAATGTGTCTCGCGAAGAGTTGCTGGAAGAGTTCATTGTGCCGTCGATTGTGCCGGGCGTGGACGTGATGCCGGCTTCGATTGAAGACGCCTTTATCGCCTCGCGCTGGGAAGAGCTCTGTGCGGAGCATCTGCCGGGCACCAGTATTTATGGTGTCCTGCGCCAGAACATCATCGATAAGATTGCCAGAGACTACGATTTTATTTTTGTCGACAGCGGCCCGCATCTGGATGCGTTCCTGATGAACGCGATTGCCGCCTCGGACGTTCTGTTTACACCGGTGCCACCTGCGCAGGTAGATTTCCACTCGACGCTCAAATACCTGACGCGTCTGCCGGAGCTCATCGCGCTGATCGAAGAGTCCGGCTGTCGGGTGAGACTGCAGAAAAACATCGGCTTTATGTCGAAGCTGCTCAATAAGGCAGATCACAAGCTCTGTCACAGCCTCGCCAAAGAGATTTTCGGCGGCGATATGCTGGATGTCGCCCTGCCCCGCCTGGACGGCTTTGAGCGCTGCGGAGAGTCATTTGATACGGTGATTTCCGCAAACCCCGCCACTTACATCGGCAGCAGCGAGGCGCTGAAAAATGCGCGTGCCGCGGCTGAAGATTTCGCCAAAGCGGTTTTTGACCGCATTGAATTTATTCGTATGAGCTGAGAATACTATGAGCACAAAAAGAGTCACGATTGGCCGTACACTCACCCACTCCCCGTTTAAAGAGAGCACGGACGCTGAAACTTTCACGTCAGTGTTTGTACTCAGTTCCGGGCGTAAAGCCACCTTCCGGCTGGAAAGCGTCGCGCCTGCAGATGTGGCGGAAAAAACGTTTGTTCGTCAGGAAACCAACGGGCGCGAGCAGTCAGCGCTGACGCCGGAATCGCTGCGCGATATCACCCGCACGCTGAAATTCCAGCAGTTCTTCCCGGCGATTGGCGTGAAAGCCGGTGACCGTATTGAAATTCTGGACGGCTCCCGCCGTCGTGCAGCGGCACTCATCTGTCATACTGGTCTGACTGTACTGGTGACGGAAGCGGCGCTGACGTCAGAAGAGGCGCGCAAGCTCGCCAAAGATATCCAGACGGCAAAAGAGCACAACATCCGTGAAATCGGATTGCGGCTGATGGCGCTGAAAAACGCAGGTCTCAGTCAGAAAGAGATAGCCGAGCAGGAAGGGCTGTCGCAGGCAAAAGTCACCCGTGCGTTGCAGGCGGCGTCGGTCTGTGCTGAATTGCTGGCCTTCTTCCCGGTGCAGTCCGAGCTGACATTCAGCGACTATAAAACGCTGAGCGCTGTCGAAGAAACGCTGCTGAAAAATGACATCGCACTGAAAACACTGACCGATTCCATTGCCAGTGAAGTGGATATCGTGCTGTCAGACACCGATCTGGCGGAAGATGAAGTGAAGAACCGCATCATGCGCATTATCGCGCGTGAAGGGGAGCTGCTCACGTCACCGGGCCCGAAAGACAAAGCGGTTATTTCCCCGCTCTGGCGTTTCTCTGATAAAGACCGTTTCGCCCGTAAGCGCACTAAAGGACGACTCTTCAGCTACGAATTCAACCGCCTGTCGCGTGACGTACAGGATGAGCTCGACCGGGCCATTGAAAGCGTTCTGAAGAAACATCTCTCCTGAGCTGGCGGCGTGCTCGCCATGGTGATTTCACCGTTAACTCCCTGAAATACCGTTTTTTCCTGAACGGATTTCACGGTGAAATCGCCACTATTCGCCTCGCCTTTCTTTATTCCACAGCATCGCCTCTGACTTGTTCGCCTGCTCTCTACAGTGGATGTTTTACCGTCTGCTGCTGGCGCGCGTACTGAAATTTCACGCATTTCGCCACGCTGGTTATGATGTTAAGTGTTTGATTTTAAATGGTATTTATGAATTATTTCACGGTGAAATCGCCATGCTTATGACGCCTTTCCTGCCAGAAATTTCAGCGGACGGCGAAGGCAGAAAAGCCCAAATGACGGGAAAAGAAGATCATTTCAGGTAGTTTGGGAAGAGTTATCAGCCAAAAGCTAAATCACACAACACGGAAAGAACGGAAATCAATAACCACTACGGTGAGCCCTGCCGGCGAGCGCGTTTTTGCGAGACATCTTCAGAAAGCGGCAATAAAAAAGGCCGCGCTCAGGCGGCCTGTGTTATGTGGCGGCAATCAGAAAAGAACGGAGTAATTCAGGCCAAACGTACGACCGCGGCCTTTGTAGGTATAGAGATCCGGTGAGCCATAAGTCGGACTGTACAATCCTGGCGCGCGCTGACCCCAGACGGTGGTGTAATCCTTATCCAGCAGGTTTTCGACACTGAACGCGATTTTACCGACCGGAAGTGCATAGGTGCCGATAAAGTCCATCGTGTTATAGCCGTCGATTTTCTTACCGGCATCATCAGACACATCGAACGTCTGGGTGCTCTGCAGGCGCAGGGTCCAGTTATCCGGTGCCCAGTTAACCCAGGCGCTGACTTTAGACGGGCTGGCGCTGTCGACCGTCAGCTTTTTCCAGTCGCCGTCCACACGGGTTTCTGATTTGATGGCGTTAAAGTTCGCGCCGGTGCTCCAGTCGCTGTCGCTGAAGAAGTAATCCACCTGACCTTCCACACCATAGATACGACGTTTGTCGTCATCGAGGGTGATGGTCATGTCAGTCTTGTTAATGTTGATGGTCTTGTCAGAAACCGAGTAGTACGCCGCGAGTTGGGTACGCAGATTATCGCCGGTGTAACGCCAGCCGAGTTCATAGCTGTCGACTTTAATACCGTCCAGACGCGAGTCATTTACGTTAACGCTTTTGAGCAAACGGTAGTGGCCATTCTCAAGACGATAGGTGCCGGAGCCGTAATATTTGGCGAGATCCGGCAGTTCGAACCCCTGCGAGAAGTTAAACCACAGCTGCTGACGTTCACTCAGGTGGCCGAGAATACCGGCGTTAAAGAGCAGATTGTTGTAATCCGTTTTGCCGCCCGGCACGGCATCCGCAGACGTCGCTTTACCGGTGGCGATGCCCTGCTGCTGGGTATAACCGACAAAATCATCGACCTTATTCTCGGTGTACTGATAGCGCACACCGCCGCTTAACGTGATCGCATCGATGTCATAACTTGCCTGCAGGAACGGAGCCAGGTTCGTAATGCTGTAATCCGGGTAGCGCCCGACGTTATACGCGTTATCAAGCTTCATGCCGCCGCTGGCGGCCGCTTTATTCAGATCGAAAAACTGCTGGTTGGCATTAAAGGTTTCATGCTCGGCATCCACACCATAGGTCAGAGAAAGGGAATCCAGCGGCTTGCTGTTGACTGTGAGTTTGCCGCCCCAGAAATCCGTTTTCTGCTGTGAGGCACCAATGCTGGTTACCCGCGTTTTATCGCCGTTCAGCGTCGGGAACGGGTAATAGGTCAGGCTCTCATCGCGGTAGTAAATCTGCGCGACCAGATCCTGGCCCCAGGCATCAGAATTTGAATACTGGAGATTAATCAGGTGGCGTTCAGTGCCGGGCAGACGGTCTGAATCCAGATTACCTTTGTTGTAGGCGGTGCCGTTGCCGGTAACCGCTGAGAAATTCTCGCCGAGGAACAGCCCGTGTTTACCGTCGGACTGGCTTTTGTAGTATTGCGTGGTGAGCTGCAGCTGCTGGTGATCATCAATATTCAGCGTGCCGGTGCCCATCACGTCCAGACGGTCAGAATACTGAAGGCCGGTCTGGGTGTTATCGATAATGGATTCATCACCGTTACCGTCGTACCAGCCGCCGTAGCGCTGATAGGCGACGGACAGACGCCCGGAAGCATTGTCATTGCCGCCGCTCACCGCTGCCGCCATATTTTCGTCATGATCGTTATGGCTGTTAAAGCCGGTTTTCATCCCGGTCTGGAACTCAACCTGCGTCTCCGGCTGGCCTTTTTTGGTCACGATATTGATAAGACCGCCGGTGCTGCCACCGCCGTACAGCGAGGTCGCACCGGAGATAACTTCGATGCGCTCAATGTTAAACGGATCGATGGAATCCAGCTGGCGGCTGTCGCTGCGTGAGGAGTTCAGACGCACGCCGTCGACCATCACCATCATGGAGCGGCCACGCATGTTCATGCCGTAATTGGTGCGCCCCTGACTGCTGACATCCATGCCGGGGATCAGCTGTGCCAGCACTTCTTTTAACTCTTTACCGCCCTGAACCTGCTGTTCAATGTCAGCCTGTTCGATAACCCACGTGGTCTGTGCCATATCCACCGCGCTGTGTCCGGTACGGCTGGCGGCAACCACCAGCGTCTCTTCTTTCTGCGGTGCCCCCCAGGCGGAGGCAGAAATCATGGCAAGTAAACAAGGATTCAATACCCAAAGATGATGACGCTTCATTGTTATGGTGTTCCTGTGAGTCTGTTAGTAGTCAGTGCTGTTTACAGGTTGAGAAACCTGGCGGGTGACCGTTTCTGGC
This sequence comes from Cronobacter sp. 153480017-3, assembly GCF_053627815.1. Taxonomy (NCBI): domain Bacteria; kingdom Pseudomonadati; phylum Pseudomonadota; class Gammaproteobacteria; order Enterobacterales; family Enterobacteriaceae; genus Cronobacter; species Cronobacter sp. 153480017-3. The sequence continues at coordinate 59,692 of NZ_JBSEYN010000008.1, forward strand.
CGGGAAAGCCACTGGATCACGCCAGGGGTGGTGCTCAGTTCAAACGGCATGTCAGGATGCGCGACATTAAGAATGCGCGCGGCCCGCCAGGCCATCAGGCTGAGCTGGGGTTCCGCAATGCCGAGGCTGTGCATCCCGGCATTGACGGCAAAAAGATGGTTTGCGCCGGGGCCGTTCCACGCCAGCGTGAAATCGGTATTAACCCGGAAGCCTTCGCGTTCGTCCAGCTCCAGACGATGCGCCAGCGGGGCGAGGAACGCCGGACGGGCAGGGCGATAGCCGGTCGCGAAAATCACCACATCGGTATCCAGCGTTTCCTGGCCGCCGTCCAGATGATGGCGCAGCGACAGACGCTGGCCCTGCGCCTGTGGCGTCACGCGAGTGACCGAGCGCGACGGCAGCAGCTGCGCCCAGGGTTTTTCGCGCAGCACTTCAAAGCGATGGTACATGGCTCGGTAGATAGCGAGCAGCGATTCGCAGGTCACGCCGTCAGACGTCATCTTCTGCTCGGCGAGCAGATCGCAGCGCGTTTTCTCATCAAGCGTGGCAAAGCTCTCAAGGTATTCCGGCGTGAAATATTCGTTCGCGAACGCGGCTTCATCGAGCGCGTTGTAGTTGTTGCGGCGCGACACCCAGTTCAGCGCCGCAGGCTGGCCCCACTCACCGCGGAAAATATTCAGGAACAGATCGGCACCGCTCTGGCCACCGCCAACAACCGTCACCCGCTTACCGGCAAGCGACGGCGTGCGCAGCATCATTTCGCTGGCGTGGAAGCAACTGTCGTTCTGCGCCGGCACACAGTCGGGCAGGTTAATCTGTTTGCCGATGCCCATGCAGACGTGGCGTGCGAAGAAACGATCGCGCTGGGTCACCACTTCAAACAGCCCGCTGGCCTCGTTAAAACTCACCTGCTGCACCTGCTGACTGAACGACAGATTGCTCAGGTTATCCGCCGCCCAGCAGAGGTAATCGGCGAACTCTTCGCGGGACACCGTGCGCTGTTCGGTGGTCAGGAAACGGTAAAACTTTTTACGCTGCACCAGGTAGTTCAGAAAACTGTAACGGTTGGTTGGCTCCACCGCGCTGACCAGATCTTTCAGGAAACTGGTCTGCATATGGCAGTCCGGCACCATCATTCCCGGATGCCAGGAGAAATGCGGTTTGCGTTCAAGGAACAGCGAGCTGAAGCCGTCAAGCCCTTCGGCGAGCGCGGCGATGCTGAGATTGAACGGGCCGATGCCAATGCCGATGAAATCGTACGTTTTCATGATGCGGTCTCCCTGGTGACCAGATACAGCGGGTTATCAAGGTCGGTGAGGTAATTGGGCAACATGCGGCTGCCGCCGTCATGCTCTGAGAAAGTGAGTTTGACCGGGTTGAGCACCACGCGAATGATCTGCGGTTTAAAGAGATCAAACAGCGCGAAGCGCGCCGCCATCTCCGGGTGCGCGTCCATATAGTCCTGCAGCACGTCCGCGAGCAGGCGATAGAACCGGGTTTCGCTGACGCCGCACTGTTCAGTCAGGCGCGAGACGAAACGCAGCACCGTAACAAAATGCCCGGTCTGTAGATCGTGAATAATGTAATCAGCAGAAAGGCGCGCCGTGACGGCTTTGACCGGCTCCGGCAGGCTCTCCATCTCCGGGAACGTTTCATCCACAAGACGCATATCGCCCTGGAAATCCTTCAGCAGAATGCGCTGCGGCACATGGTCTTTCATCACCAGCGTCACGTTCTGACCGTGGGCGATCAGCGCCACGCCGTAGCGGCACAGCAGGTGATAAAACGGAATAACAACCACGCGGAAGAGCTGTGCAAGCCACGCTTCAGCGCTCAGGCCAGAGCGGGCGATCCACGCGTCAACCAGCGGGCGTCCCGCGTTGTCGGTTTCCATCAGCGCGGCCATCAGCACGGCCTGTTCGCCGGGGCGCAGCCAGCAGGACGGGTTTTCGCGCCAGATGACGCCAAACATCTCCTGATAGCGATAGGGCGCGGTTTTCAGCGCGGCGTAACCGGTGTGCGTCACGTAACCTGCCGCAGGCTCGCCGAGGATCTGCGCGCCCAGCGCCAGCAGCGTTTTATCAGCGGCGAACTGCTGTTGTAGCCAGCGCGAGGCGAGCGGCCCGGCGGCGATGTATTTGCCGGGAATGCCGCGATAGCAGGAGGTGTTGTAAATGGTGAGCGGCAGTTTGATATCGAACGCCGAGCGGCGACTGACGTTGGTCAGCGTGCGCAGCGACTGCTGGGCGATGTATTCATCGCCAAACACGCCGAGATCGATAATTTCACCACGCGCCAGCTGCGGCAGGAAATGCAGGGCGATTTTCTGCTGCCACTGCCACGGATGCAGCGGCACCGGCAGCCAGTGGTCATCCAGAGTGAGCGCCTGCCAGTAACGGGTAAAACGCTGGCGTTCGCTGTCGTCCATCGCGCTTGCCAGCAGGTTATTGATGTCGCAGTCGGCGTCGCTGCTCCAGACCATCAGGTCACGGCGGACCGCCACCCAGTGCAGGCGAAAACGGCCACGGTATTCCGGCGCGTAAGCCTTCAGCGCATCCAGCCCCCAGCCGCGACGCCCTTTGTTAAAGATAAATTTCGGATGCCCTGACATCAGGCACTGCAGTTCATCCGGATCCATATCAATGAGCGCGTCGGCGTTAAGTTCCTTGCGCGCGTCCAGCAACTGCATATCGCCCCTGAGCGTCGCGTAGAGATCTTCGAGATGCTCCGCCGTCTGCGCGTCGCTCATCTTCAGTACCACGGCCAGCTGGCGCAGGGCGCTTTCGGCCTCAATGGCGTTGCCGCTCTCGTTCGCGAGCGTCGCCGGGTTGATATGCAGCCAGCCCCAGATGCCGCGCTTCGCGTCAAACGTCCAGGTCTCATCGCCGAGCGCCATCGTCCAGCGGTTGGCCTGCGTTTCCTGCGCCGTCAGCGTGCGCTCATACTCCAGCTCGGCGAGCATTTTCGCCACCATGTCGCGGTTCACGCGCTCCCACAACGCTGTGGTCATAATCCCACCTCGCTGAAGAAACGGCTGCGCTGGCTCATCACCAGCCGCGAGCGCTTGTGCGGAAAGTCGAACTCTTTCACGGTCTCAAAACCGGCGACCGGCAGATGACGAAACAGGCGCTGGTTATCAAAGCGCGGTTCCGCCACCAGACGCTGCGTGCGCGGCTCGTCCAGCCACAGATAGTGGCTGAGCCCGCGCAGCCAGCTGCGGATGTACTGCGCGCCGCGCCACTGCTCTTCGCCCACCAGCATATGCAGCCCGCGATCGAACGGCTGCCAGCGGTAGTGGCGGCCGATACGGTCTTCCGCTGCCCAGTAAATTTCAAAATAGCCGAAAGGTTCGTCGTCGAAGCAGCCGATCAGCGGGTAGCAGCAGGTGGCGTCGAGCTGCTTACGCAGGTAATTCTCCTGCTCCGCCTGTGGCCCGGCCATCTCCCAGAAGGCATTCACGCGCGGCGCGTTCATCCAGCGGGTAAAGCGCTCCGCATCCAGCGCCACATCCGCCACGCGGAAAGTGAGCATGCGTTTGATTTGCGGATCGTAGCGGCGATAGACCTCGCCTTGCGGGCGTGGCGGACGCGCCGGAAACGCGAGCTGGCGCGTCTCGTCAAACTGTATTCCCGCACGTGCGGCGATGCGTTCGCCGCGCAGCCACAGCGGCAGCTGCCAGAACGTGTCGCGCGCCAGATAATCGCACTGTACGGCGTCAAACAGCGCCTGCGCCTGCGGTTCATCGCGCCACTGCGCCCACGGCAGCGTAATGCCCGTGAGGGCAGGCGCCGCGACAAAAAGCTGATCGAGCGCGGCAGTGAGCCACCCTTCCGGCATTACGCCCGGATGATGCAGTACGGCGCTGCCGTCAAGCCCGAGGGCCAGCGGTAGCGCCAGATTGAGCGTCGCGCAGCGGAAACCGTAACCGTCATGAACAATGTGCGCTTCAGGCATCATGCGTGCTCCCTGCAAACGGATTGTCGAAGTTAAAGTAGATGACCGCCGGGTCGGCGATGGTGTTTTCGTTGTGATCGTGCAGATAGCAGAAGAAGTTGCCCTTGCAGTTCCAGTGGCGGCTCTCCAGCATATAATCGAGACAGCGGGTGTCGCGCGCGGTGGCGCGCAGTTGCGCGAGCGCGTCACGCACCAGCGCCATCAGCTTTTCTTCGCTCTCAAACCCGGCGGCACCGAGGGCGGCGGTTACCGCCAGCGTGGAGTTCACCAGCAGGTAATACGGGAAGTAGCGCAGCAGCTGGGCTTCGCTGAAGCGGTTTTCCGCATCCGGCTCGCCGGCCTCCGCAAGCCACAGCAGCGCGCCATCGGTGAACCCGCTGCCCTGACAGTCGCGATAAATCAGGCCGACCGGCAGATCCTGCTGCATCTCCACCAGAATATTTTGCTGATGCGCCAGCAGCACCAGCCCGTAATCGGCTTCGGCGCTGAAAAGCGGCAGCAGAATGCGTTCGCAGTACGCCTGCACCCAGCAGCGCGCCGCCTGTGCGAGCGGTAGGCTGAGGCGTTCACTGAGGCGGCGCACCGCGCTGGCCAGCAGGCTGTCGCCGCCGTCCGGCGCGGCCTGGGTCAGGCTCACCAGCACGTTGGTCTGGGTTTCTGGCGTGTCGAACAGCAGGTTGACGCGCAGCGCCATCAGGCTCTCTTCCTGAATAGTCCCCTGCGCATCGCGCAGGCCCACCCAGCCATCTTCCTGCATCACGCGCATCGTCGGGTAGCGCGCCTGCAACGCCTGCCAGCGGGGAGTCTGCGCCATCCGCGCCAGACGCATGCCGCGTTTCACTTCTTTTACCGACAGCGTGCGCACCGAGTTGGTGAGGCGCACGCTGAGCGAGAATTTGATCATGTCGTTATTGGTTTCGCTGTAAAGCGAACGCGATGAACTGGTCGGCAGCCACGGCGCGCCCGCTTCGCCCAGATCGGTAAGCTCGCCCTTCTCCACCAGCGCCTGGCACCACGGTTGCGCGAGCAGATACTCGGCCTGCCACGGGTGCATCGGTACCAGCCAGCGGGTATCGGTAAAGAGCTCAAGCAGCGCAGGCGCGCTCTGGGCCGCGAAACGCAGCAGACGCGTGCGCAGATCTAATCCCAGGCTCTCGCCCGCCACATACGCCTTATTCACCGCAAACCAGCGCAGCGGAAAGCGCGGCGCGAAATCGGGCAGATAGCGGCGGGCTTCGGTCTCATTAAACGGCTCGTGCGATTTCGGTGCCGGGTGAAACGCATGCCCGACCAGCAGCGCCTGTTCTGCCTCTGCAAAGTTGAGCGGCTGCGCGCGAAGCGTGGCCCAGTCGTGACGCAGTTCAATCGCCTGCCAGGTATGGCGGTGGCTCTCCTGAACGCGGCGCGCAAAACGGGCCAGTACGTCATCGGTCAGTTCGCCTTTAACAGAGGGCTTCGCCAGAATGAGGTCGACAAGCTGCGTGAAATCAACGGCTTCGCAGCTATCGTTATCGCTTGCCACCAGCATTGCCGGAAACAGATACTGATGATGTTGCGTCGGAGAGAAGTAGCGCAGCGTAATACGGATTGCCTGCGTCTCAGAGAGCGGTAAATGGATCTGCGCCGGCTCCTGCGGTAATGCGCCGGGGATCAGTTGCCAGTCCCGGGTTTCACGCAGCAGCGCGTTAAGAAAACACTGAGCCGCGACATCTGTCGCGGCAGGGCGGGGCAGGGAAACCATAACAAACACATCCTTTGTTGATAATGATTATCGTTATGATAGGGATTCTATTTACAGTGGCAACTATTTTTGCAATATTTGTTTTCATTAATTTCATAATTCCCTCATCTTTATTGACAATATATTTACCTGCTTATGGATGCTTCTTCTCACGCTGTACACGCCCGCCGCACAGGACAATCGCTCTGGCCGCTGGCGCTGTGCGCGGGTCTGCTCGGGATCGGGCAGAATGGTTTGCTGGTGGTGTTACCCCAACTGGTGCAGATGACGGGACTGTCGCTCTCCGTCTGGGCCGGCCTGCTAATGTTCGGCTCGATGCTGTTTCTGCCCGGATCGCCCTGGTGGGGACGCCAGACGGAAGTGCGTGGCTGTAAATTTGTGGTCGTGGCGGCGCTCGGCGGCTATCTGCTGAGTTTCGCCGTGATGGCGCTGGTGGTCTGGGGGATGGCGCGCGGTGTGGTCGGCGCTGCCTCAGGGCTTGCCGGGCTGATTGTCTCCCGCGCGCTTTACGGTCTGACGGTTTCCGGCATGGTGCCCGCCGCGCAGACGTGGGCCATGCAGCGGGCGGGCATGGAGCACCGCCTCGCGGCGCTTGCTTCCATCAGTTCCGGGCTGAGCTGCGGGCGTCTTATCGGCCCGCCGCTGGCCGCCGCCGCGTTAAGCGTTCACCCGCAGATGCCGCTCTGGCTGATGGCGCTCGCGCCCTTTATCGCGCTGCTGCTGGTGGCGCGCCAGCATAACGATCCGCCGCTCGCGCCCGTGGCGCACCAGTCGGCGCGCCTGCGTGCGGATATGCTGCCTTTCCTTTTGCTCGCGTTACTGCTGGCCGCCGCGATCAGCCTGATGCAGCTCGGCCTGTCGCCGCATCTGAGGTCGCTGTTTCATGGCGATCTCCGTGCCGTCAGCCATCACGTGGCGCTGCTGTTAAGCCTGGCGGCGGCGAGTACGCTGCTGGCGCAGTTCGTGGTGGTGCGTCCACAGCGCCTTCAGCCGCGCGCGCTGCTGCTGGCGGCGGCGGTACTGATGGCCGCCGGTCTGCTGTTGATGATCCTGCCGGGGCTTATTGCCTTTTACGCCGGTATCGCCGTGACCTCTTTCGGCGCGGCGATGGCGACGCCTGGCTATCAGGTGTTGCTGAATGACCGTCTCACCACCGGCAAAGGCGCGGGCGTTATCGCCACCAGCCACACGCTCGGCTACGGTGCCAGCGCCCTGCTGGTGCCGGTAATTTCTCTCTGGTTTGGCGAGCACATGCTGATTGCCGCCGCTTTTATCACTGCCGCGCTGTTTTTACTGTTAAGCATCGGCGTCTGGCGTCACGCCGCGCCGCAGGAGCCCACCGTATGACCGCCAGTTACCGCATTTTTAACGTGACGCTGCGCCGTCGCATTGCTGTCACCCCTTCGCTGCTGCGCTGCGTATTTACCGGCCCGGACGTGGCGCACATGAAACATGAAGCGCCCGATCAGCGCATCAAACTGATGTTCGCCAGACCCGACGGCAACACCGCCCGGCTGCCGGTGAGCGACAGCTGGTATCAGGATTATCTGGCGCTGCCGCGCGAGCGGCGGCCTTTTATGCGTACCTACACGCTGCGCGCGCTGCGCAGAGCGGCGTGCGAGCTGGATGTCGAGTTCGTCCTTCATGGCGACAACGGCCCGGCGTCGCGCTGGGCGATGAACGCAGCACCAGGCGATACGCTGCAAGTCGTCGCGCCGGATCGTGATTTCCCTGGCGACAGCGGCGGCTATGAATGGAGCACTGACGACGCCCTTCGCCAGGCGCTGCTGGTGGCCGATGAAACCGCGCTGCCCGCCGCGCTCGGCATCCTTGAACAGCTCGCGCGCCAGCCTGCGCCGCCGCGCGTCCAGGCGTTTCTGGAAGTGCCGCTGGCGCAGGATATCCAGCCGCTGCGTTACCCCTTTGCCGATATTCACTGGCTGGCGCGTGATGAAAACGCGGCGCATGGCGAGCGCCTGCTGGAAGCGGTGAAAGACGCCGCGACGTTACCCGTAAGCGGGCAGGTGTCGGCGCAGGTGACCGAAGATGACGACGAAGAAACGCTCATCTGGCAGCGTGCTGGCGGGGCAGGGGCGTTTCGCGCCTGGGTGGCCGCGGAATCCGGCGCGGTGAAACGGCTGCGTCACTACCTGACGCGTGAGCGCCAGCTCGATCCCGCCCGTGCGTGTTTTATGGCGTACTGGTCGCGCGGTAAAAGCCACGTATAATGCCGTTTTACAGCGTTCAGGCTGTATTCTGCGTTTAACACCCTTTACGCTGTAATTGCATGCTACAGCCTGAAGGGTGTAAAATAGAGAATACAGCTTATCGTATGTATCTGAAGGTGCGACCAGCAAGATGAACACCCGGTATCCACTGAAAACGCTCAGCCAGCTGCGCCCGCTGCTGGTGGGCTTTCGTAAAAAACAGGGGCTGACCCAGAAAGAGGTTTCGGCGCGGCTTGGCGTCACGCAGCAAACCTATGCGCGGCTGGAGGCGAACCCCGAGACGGCCAGCATTGAGCGCCTGTTCCGCGTCTTTAACGTGCTGGGCATTGAGATGACGCTATGCGAAACGCAGGCGGCAGAAGCTGACGCGCCCGCGCGTGACGATTCGCCTGCCCACCGCGAGGCGTGGTAATCATGCGCCGCACGTCGCGTTTAGCGCTCTGGATGAACGGCCTGCCGGTTGGTTACTGGGATAAACACAACGGCGAAGACCGGCTGACCTATCTGCCGGAATGGATTGCCGATCCGCAGGGGCGGCCGCTGTCGCTGTCGCTGCCGTTCACGCCCGGTAATCAGTCATACCGCGGCGCGCGGGTGCGCGATTATTTCGACAACCTGCTGCCGGACAGCGAAAACATCCGGCGGCGGCTGGCGATGCGCTACCGGGCGCAGAGCCTGGAGCCGTTCGATCTGCTGGCGGAGCTGGGGCGCGACTGCGTGGGGGCCATCCAGCTGCTGCCTGCCGGTGAAGCGCCGGAGGGGCTTTTTACCATCCGCGCCCGTCCACTCTCCACAGTGGATATTGCCGCGATGCTGCGCCACACCGCAGAGGCGTTCCCCGGACAGCATGGCGGCGAAGAGGAGCTGCGGCTCTCCATTGCGGGCGCGCAGGAGAAAACCGCGCTGCTGTGGCACGAAGACCAGTGGTGCCTGCCGGAGGGCAACACGCCCACCACGCATATTTTCAAACTGCCGCTGGGGCTGGTGGGCAACATGCAGGCGGATATGCGCACCTCCATTGAAAACGAATGGCTCTGCGCGCAGCTGCTGGCGGCCTGGGATATTCCGGTCGCGCACACGCAGATGGCGCAGTTCGAAGAGCAAAAAGTGCTGATTGTCGAGCGCTTCGACCGGCGTCTGTCCGGTGATGGCCGGTGGTGGCTGCGTCTGCCGCAGGAGGATATGTGCCAGGCGCTGGGCGTCTCGCCGCTGCGCAAATATCAGGCCGACGGCGGGCCGGGCATCGGCGATATCATGACGGTTCTGAGCCGTTCAGAAAATGCGCAGGCGGATCGCGCGAATTTCTTCCGCGCGCAGATTATCTTCTGGATCCTCGCCGCGACCGACGGCCACGCCAAAAATTTCAGCATTGCGCATCTGCCCGGCAACCGCTACCACCTGACGCCGCTCTATGACGTCCTTTCCGCCTGGCCGGTCATTGGGCCGGGTAATAACCAGATTGCGTGGCAGAAGTGCAAGCTGGCGATGGCGGTGCGCGGCGGCAGTAACTATTACCATCTGAGCCAGATCCGCCGCCGTCACTGGCTGCGCCAGGGCGAGCTTGCCGGGCTGTCGGCGGCGCAGGTCAACGACATGATTGATGCGCTGACAGCCAGCGCGCCTGCGGTGATCGCGCGCGTGGCCGACGCGCTCCCGGTGGATTTCCCCGCCTCTCTGGCCGATGTTATTTTTAACGGCATGCGCCAGCAGTGCGCGCGCCTCGCGGCCGCATAATTTCTCCTCCTGCGCCGTTTCGCACGCGGCGCGGATACCTCTTCTTCTGACACGCCCCGCCGCGCGTCCCGGCACTTCTCCGGTAATGGTCTATGATTGTTCACGTATGCCGCCAGGGTCGGGACAATCTGTAATCCGTTGTACCTCCCAGGCAGAAAACCGCTTTCACACAGGCGGCCTGCGCGCTACCGGCCCGCTGCGGCACCCGGATCATGCTTTCACATTCACGTTCCTGAGGCGCGCCACAGGAGCGGAAATCGCGCGATCGCGCCACTGCTCACTTCTGGATTAAATGAGGTAACAGAATGGAGTCAACATTCCTGAAAAGTTGGGGTAGCGAATATGCGGCGGACGGCGCCGCTCGCTTCCGTCTCTGGGCGACCGGACAGAAGCGCGTGACGCTGCGCCTCGCGGGCCAGGATTTGCCCATGACGCCGACAGGCGATGGCTGGTTTGAACGGGAAGTGCCGGGCGTCGCACCCGGAACCGAATACTGTTTTGTGCTGGAAGACGGCATGACCGTGCCGGACCCGGCTTCACGCGCCCAGAAAGCGGACGTGAACGGGCCGTCGCTGGTTGTCGATCCCGCCGCGTATCAGTGGCAAACCACGGACTGGCACGGCCGCCCGTGGGAAGAGACGGTCGTCTATGAGATGCACATCGGCACATTCACGCCGGAAGGCACCTTCCGCGCGGCGATTGAAAAGCTGCCGTATCTGGCGCAGCTTGGCGTCACGATGCTGGAAGTGCTGCCGGTGTCGCAGTTCGGCGGTAACCGCGGCTGGGGTTACGATGGCGTGCTGCTTTACGCGCCGCATTCCGCCTACGGTACGCCGGACGATTTCAAAGCGTTTATCGACGCCGCCCACGCTCACGGGCTTTCCGTGGTGCTGGATATCGTGCTCAACCACTTCGGGCCGGAAGGCAACTATCTGCCGCTGCTGGCACCCGATTTCTTCCACAAAGAGCGCATGACGCCGTGGGGCAACGGCATCGCTTATGACGTCGACGCGGTGCGTCGCTACATCGTCGAAGCGCCGCTCTACTGGCTGAAAGAATACCGTCTCGACGGCCTGCGTTTTGACGCCATCGACCAGATTGAAGACACCTCAGCAAAACATGCGCTGGTTGAAATCGCCGAGCGCATCCGTGCGGAAATCACCGACCGCCCGGCGCATCTCACCACCGAAGACAGCCGCAACGTGATTTTCCTGCACCCGCGTAACCCGGACGGCAGCGCGCCGCTGTTTACCGGCGAATGGAACGATGATTTCCATAACGCCATCCATGTGTTCGCCACCGGCGAAACGCACGCCTATTACCAGGACTTCGCCGAACAGCCGGAAAAACTCGTCGCCCGCATACTGACGGAAGGTTTTGCCTATCAGGGCGAAGTCTCGCCGCAGAGCGGTGAGCCGCGCGGCGTGGACAGCACCGGCCAGCCGCCGGTCGCCTTCGTCGATTTTATCCAGAACCACGACCAGGTCGGCAACCGCGCCTGGGGCGAGCGCCTGATTGAGCTCGCGGGAAGCGACCGTACCAAAGTGTTGCTCGCCACCCTGCTGCTCTCGCCGCACATTCCGCTGCTGTTTATGGGCGAAGAGTACGGCGAAACCAACCCGTTCCTGTTCTTTACTGATTTCCATGGCGATCTGGCGAAAGCCGTGCGCGAAGGCCGCGCGCGTGAATTTGAAGGCCACGGCGACTGGGACGGCGACAGCGTGCCGGACCCGAACGCGCAGCAAACCTTTGAGATGTCGAAACTCGACTGGCAGAAGCCGGAAAGCGAAGAGGGGAGGGCGTGGCTTGCGCTCACCCGCGAGCTGCTGACGCTTCGCCGTGAGCATATCGTGCCGCTGCTGTCCACGGCGGGCGGCCACAGCGGGCGCGTTATCGACACCGCGCCGGGCTTTGTGGCGGTGAGCTGGACCTTCCCGAAAGGCACGCTGTCGCTGGCGCTCAATATCGGCGAGCGCCCGCAACCGCTGCCGGAAATGCCGGGCGATACGCTGTTCGCCTGGCCGCAGGCTGGCGACGAACTGCCTGCTAACAGCATTCACGTTCGCCTGGTGAAAGGAGACGCGCAATGAGTATTCCTTCTTCAACGTACCGCATTCAGTTTCGCAACGGTATGACGTTTGACCGCGCGGCGGGCCTGGTGCCTTATCTGAAGCGGCTTGGCATCAGCCATCTGTACGCGTCGCCGGTGTTTACCGCGACCACCGGCTCCACCCACGGTTATGACGTGACCGACGCCAATGAAATCGAGCCTTCTATCGGCGGGCGCGAAGGCTTTGACCGCATGGTGCAGGCGCTCAAAGCCGCCGGGCTGGGGCTGATCCTTGATATCGTGCCCAATCATATGGCGGCGTCGCTGGAAAACCCCTGGTGGCGCGATGTGATTGAACACGGCGAAAAAAGCCGTTACGCCCGCCATTTCGATATCGACTGGACGCGCCGCCTGACGCTGCCGTTCCTGGGCGATACGTTTGAGAACGTGCTGGAGAACGGCGAAATCAGCGTTAAAGCCGATCCGAAAACCGGCAAACCCGCGCTCGCCTATTACGACAGCTACTACCCGCTCAACCCGGAGACCTGGCAGGGGCGTGAGGCGGACGTGCTGGCCATTACCGATAAACAGGCGATTGCGGCGCTGCATGACCGCCAGCCGTACCAGTTAATTTCCTGGCGTGACGCGCCGCGCTCGCTCTCCTACCGCCGCTTTTTTGAGATAACCGGGCTTGCGGGCGTGCGCGTTGAAGATGACGCCGTGTTTGACGACAGCCACCGGCTGATCCTCGAACTGGTGCACGCCGGCGCGGTGGATGGCCTGCGGGTGGATCACGTCGACGGCCTTGCCGATCCGAAAGCGTATCTGGAGCGGCTGCGCGAAAAAGCCGGGCCGGATTGCTACATCACCGTTGAAAAAATTCTCGGCAAGGGCGAGCAGATCCCCGACGACTGGCCGATTTCCGGCACCACGGGCTATGAATTTATCGCCGCGCTCTCGGATGTGCTCGTGGATGACGCGAAGCTGGACGATCTCAGTAAGGCGTATCACGACGTGGTCGGCCAGGAAGTGGATATGTCTGCCGAACTGCGTGATGCCAAGCTGCTGATGGCCGACCGGAATTTTGAAGGTGAATTCACCACGCTGCTGCGGCTCGCAACCCGCATTGCACAGCAGGAAGGCGTGACGCTGGAAGAGCCGGTGCTTCGCGGCGCGCTGCGCGAATTACTGGTGGCGTTCCCGGTATATCGCACCTACGGCACCGCGCAGGGGCTGACGCCCGCCGACAGCGCGCTGCTGCAGAAAGTGGTCGCGAAAGTGCAGGCCAGCGAGTACGCCCCGGATGCGCAGGCGCTCGGGTTTCTCGCCGATGTGCTGGCCGGCAACCTCTCCGGCGGCTCACTCGCCGACGCCGCCACGTTCCGCACCCGTTTTCAGCAGCTTACCGGCCCGCTGATGGCCAAATCGGTGGAAGATACGCTGTTTTTCCGCCAGAACATGCAGCTTGCGCTCAACGAAGTGGGGGCCGAGCCGCTGCCGCGCACCTACTCGGCGGATCGTTTCCATAAAGAGATGAAGCTGCGCCTGGCGCATCAGCCGGACGCGCTTACCAGCACGTCGACGCATGACACCAAACGCGGCGAAGACGCCCGCGCCAGGCTCTATGCGCTCACCGAAGCGCCGCTGTTTTATGCCGAATGCGTCGCGCGCTGGCGTCAGCTCAACCAGACCAAAGTGGTATTTCTGAATGACGGCACCGCGCCGAAGGGCGCCGATACCTGGATGCTCTATCAGGCGCTGGCGGGCGTCTGGCCCGCCACGCTGAAGCCGGATGACGCCGAGGGCCTGAAGGCGCTGGAAGAACGCTTCCTGGGCTTTGTGGAAAAGGCGCTGCGTGAAGCGAAGCTGCGCACCGACTGGGCGGACACCAACGACGCCTATGAAAAAGCGGTGCTGGATTACGCACGCCATATGCTCTCGCCGGATAATCAGGATTTCCTGAAGGATTTCCACGAGGCGTTGCAGCCGTTTATCCGCGCGGGGCTGGTCAACAGCCTGACCCAGACGGCGCTGAAGCTGACCGCGCCTGGCGTGCCGGATATCTACCAGGGCAGCGAAGCGCTCAACTTCAGCCTGGTGGACCCGGATAACCGCCGCGAGCCGGATTTCATCGCGCTCGACAGTATGCTGGCGCCGCAGGCGAATCTTGCAGCCACCTCGCAGGACTGGATCAGCGGGCGGCTTAAGCAGCACCTGATCGCCCGCGTGCTGCACCTGCGCCAGCAGAATCCAGCGCTGTTCCGCCACGGCGACTATCTGCCGCTTCACACCGAAGGCGAGTTCGACAGTAACGTGATTGCTTACGCCCGCACGCACGGCGATGACGCCATCATCGTGATAGCGCCGCGGCTGATGTTTACCGCGCTTTATGAAAGCGCGTCGCTACCGGCCCGTGCAGGCTGGCACGACACCCAAATCGTGCTGCCGCCGACGCTCACGCAGCGTCGCTGGCGCAACGTGCTGACCGGCGAGACGGTAACGCTCGCCGATCGGATAAACCTGGAGACAGCCGACGGCTGCTCGTCCGTGATACTCATAACCGACTGATTCCATGCAAATAAACATCATGAATCGTGGTAGTCCTGAACATTTATGGTCCGGAGGGAGAGGGAGATATGTCAAACGGTAAGGCTTTTGAAATCACGGCGGGATGCAGTTATCCCCTCGGCGCAAATTACGACGGCGAGGGGGTGAACTTCGCGATTTTCTCCGCACACGCCGAGCGCGTGGAGCTGTGTCTCTACGATCCGAGCGGCAAAAATGAAATCGCTCGTCTGACGCTGCCGGAATATACGCATGAAGTCTGGCACGGCTATGTGCCGGGTCTGCAACCTGGCGCGCTGTATGGCTACCGCGTACACGGGCCGTACGATCCGGAAAACGGTCATCGCTTTAACCCGAACAAGCTGCTGGTCGACCCGTACGCACGCGATCTCGTCGGCAATATCGAATGGAACGAGGCGCATTTTGCCTACGATCTGCTGCACGAAGATAAAGACCTTACCTTCGATGAGCGCGACAGCGCGCCGTATATGCCGAAGTGTCGCGTCATCGATCCGAACGAATTTGACTGGCAGGATCAGAACCGGCCATCCATCGCCTGGCCACACGCGGTGGTGTATGAAACTCATGTCAAAGGTTTCACGCAGCTCAACCCGGCGGTGCCGCCGGAGCTGCGCGGCACCTACGACGGTATGGGGCATAAGGCGACGGTGGATTACATCAAGAGCCTGGGCATTACCTCTGTTGAACTGCTGCCGGTGCACTGGTTCCCGGACGATCAGCACCTGCTGGATAAGGGGCTGAAAAACTTCTGGGGCTACAATTCGCTCGGCTTCTTCGCGCCCGCCTCGCGCTATTTCGGCCCGCGCGGTATTCAGGGTTTTCGCGATATGGTGCGCGCCTACCATGACGCCGGTATCGAGGTGATTCTGGATGTGGTCTATAACCACACCGCCGAAGGCAACGAGCTTGGCCCGACGCTCTCGTTCAAGGGCATCGATAACTTCTCTTATTACCGCACGCTGCCCGATCAGCACCGCTATTACATCAATGATACCGGCACCGGCAATACGGTGAATACGTCGCACCCGCGCGTGCTGCAGATGGTGATGGATTCGCTGCGTTACTGGGCGGAATCGATGCATATCGACGGTTTCCGTTTCGATCTTGGCACCATTCTTGGCCGCGAACCGGAAGGATTTAACCAGCGCGGCGGCTTCTTTGACGCCATCATGCAGGATCCGGTGCTCTCGAAAGTGAAACTGATTGGCGAGCCGTGGGACATCGGCCCCGGCGGCTATCAGGTGGGCGGCTTCCCGCCGGGCTGGGCGGAGTGGAACGACAAATACCGCGATACGGTGCGTGAATACTGGAAGGGCGATAACGTCTCGACCGATTTCGCGGCGCGCCTGCTCGGCTCCGGCGATCTCTACGATCAGCGCGGCCGCCGTCCGTGGGCGAGCGTCAACTTTATTACCGCTCATGACGGCTTCACGCTCAACGACCTGGTGTCGTACAACGAGAAGCACAACGAGGATAACGGCGAGGATAACAACGACGGCCATAACGACAACCGCTCGTACAACTACGGCGCGGAAGGCCCGACGGACGATGAAGGCATCAACGCGGTGCGTGAGCGCCAGAAACGTAACTTCCTCGCCACGCTGTTGTTCTCCCACGGTACGCCGATGCTGCTGGCGGGTGACGAGTTTGGCCGCAGCCAGATGGGGAATAACAACGGCTACTGCCAGGACAGCGAAATTTCCTGGGTGCACTGGGAGAACCTGCCTGAAAGCGCCGAGGCGCTGCGCGAATTCACCCGTAAGGTGATTAAGCTGCGCGCCGAACAGCCGCTGCTGCGCCGTGAAAACTGGCGCGACGGGATGGTTATCGAGTGGTTCAACGCGGGTGGCGGCTATCAGCAACCGGAGCAGTGGGACGAAGGCTCGACGCTCGGGGTGTACATCGGCAGGCCCGATCTGGAAACCGAAGAAGGTATCTGGCACGACGTACTGATGCTGTTCAACCCGTTTGAAGGCAACGTGCCGTTCCGTATTCCGCAGTTTGGCGAAGGCGGCTGGGTGCTGGAGCTGACCACCTCCGACACCGCGAATCACGGCCTGGTTATTACCAAAGAGAAGGATTTCGAGCTCGAAGGGCGCAGCATCGCGCTGTTCAGACGTCCGTAATGGCGATGCCATAAAAACCAACGGCGCAGGGGCTGCCTCCTGCGCCGTTTTTTTATGGCAGATTAAAACGCCACGTTCATGCGCGCCAGGATGGTCTGGGCGCGTGAACCTCTGTCATCCAGCCCCAGCGTACCCTGATACGCAAGCCCAGGCGTGACGCCATTCGGTAGCGCCATATCAAGCCCGACGCCAAGCGCCAGCGTCTGGCGGTTTTGCTCATACAGCGACATGCGCCAGGTGTCATTGCCGGTATCGGCATACCCGACGCGCGCGCTGCCGGTGTCATTCATCAGGCGTGAATACTCCACGCGGCTTTGCAGACGAAGATCGCCCCAGCTTACCGGTACACGGTGTTCGGCGCGCAGGCCCGCGCTGCCCGTCACCTGTGAAAAACGCTGCGGCGCGAACGCCAGGTTATACATGCCCGCGTCCGATTCGCTGTAGCTCTCCAGATGCGTCTGTGAAACCTGCATGCGGCCATACGGCGAGACGAGACTCTGCGGCAGGCGGAATTCGTAGCCGGAGGTCAGCGCGCCAAAGACCTGGCTGCCGGCGCGGCTGCCGCGCGCATACACATCTGTTTCACTCACGTGGCGTTTGCTGTCGAAATCGAGGCGGCTGTAACCCAACAGCCCGTCGACGAAAACCGCGTCCGGGTGATAGCTCGCATACAGCGCGGTGCTCAGTGAGCGGCCATTGCTGCGGGTACCGGTGTCGCCGATATCGCTGACGTCGCGCCCGAACCCCATTCCCACACCTGCCGTCACGGTGGGCGTGAAGCGGTAATCCACGCCGGTGCTGACGCCCACCAGCGTATGGCTCAGGCGCATCGTCGCGTCTTTATCGCGCCCGAAATCGACATAGCCGCCCGTCCAGTAAGAGAGCCGCTGGCCAGGCGTCTGCGTGCCAAATGGCAGCGCAGGCGGCAGACTGTTCTGCGCATCCAGCTGCGCCTGCTGCTGAAGCGCGGCGTTCCAGAGATCGGTATCCAGACCGCGTTCTGCCGGCGAGGTGGGCAGGGCAAAGTGTACGCCGTTCAGACTGGACGGTACGTCTTCGCTGCCGTGCAACTGTTCAAGGCGATCGTTGAAGTTACGGATCTGCGCGCGGGCGAAGTTTTGCGCCGCCTGGTACTGCGCGCTGACGGTGCCCGTCACGCTGGCGTCTTTCGACGGGTCGGGGCGCGAAGCAATGGAGAACGTAATGGTCGCAGGCGGCGTGATGCCCGAAGCACTTAACAGCACATAGCGCAGTACAACGGTGCCGCTGGCCTGCGGCGCGGCGGTAAATGTCAGTTCGTAATCGCTACCCTGCGGCTGGATGCTGACCGTGCCCTGGCGTTTATCCGGGGCTGTCAGCAGACGCGCGCCGGTGAACGGGCCGCCGGTGGCACCGCGCGTGAGCGACACGCGGGTAACGCGCCCGGCAGAGAGCGACGCGCTCTGATCCACCGCCTGTGCCGCCGCGGCGTTAATGTGCAGCGTGTAGGCCGCGTGAACCGTGGCGCCGTTCGCATCGGTGGCTGACAGCGTAAAGGCGCTGTCGCCTGCCACGCCCGGCGTGCCTTTCAGGAGGCCGTCGGAGAAAGTGAGCCCTGCGGGCAGCGAACCGCTCAGCTGCCAGCGATACGGCGCTGCGCCACCGCTCACCGCGAACGTCTGCGATAAGGCTGTGCCAACGGTGCCGGAGGGGAGCGCGCCCGCCGCTGGCGTCACCACGAGCGTGGCGGCAGGCGGTGCGCCGTTCGAGACCACCAGCGTATAGGTTGCGGTACCGGAAACGCCGCTGGCATCCTGCGCGGTCAGCGAAATGCTGAAACTGCCGGACGTGGTGGGCGTACCGGAGAGCGCGCCGGTCGCGCTGTTCTGCGTGATACCTGCCGGCAGGCCATGCGCAGTCCAGATATAAGGCGCTGTGCCGCCGGTGACGGAAACGTTCTGCGACCAGGCGCTGCCCACGGTGGCAGGCGTAAGCGCGCCGCTGGCGGGCGATATCGTCACGGCCGCGGGCGCGGTAATGGTCAGCGATGCTGTGGCGTTCGCCGAGGTGCCCGCGCTGTTACTGGCGTTGTAGGTGAAACTGTCGCTGCCGCTATACCCGGCCAGCGGCGTGTACGTAACCGTCGTACCGGAAATCATCAGCGTGCCGTGCTGCGGCGGGCTAACCAGATTCACCGCCGTTGCGGTGCCGCCGGAGAGCGCGAGTGCAATGGGGTTATTCTGACTGTTGGACGCCACCTGCGCGCTGACGTTACCCGCCACGGGCGTCTGCTCGTTGCGCTGGATAACAACGCTGTAGTTTTTGGTGGTGCCATCTTCGGCGGTTACGACGATCGTGAGGGTATTGGTACCCACGCTCAGGTTGACAGAGGGCGATGCGGAGCCGGAAGACACGACGTTGCCATTCACGGTGACAGTGGAGGCGTTGTGGGTCGTGACCGGCGTCAGCGTCACCGAGGAGACCGCGTAATCGACCGTCGCGTGGTAGCTGGTGTTGCTGGCTGAGAAGCCAGGCGAGAGCGCGCCGCCGGAAAACGAGAGCCCGCTCAGCGTGGCATCGGAGGAGTGCGTGGCCGCCGCGGTACAGGAAACCGTCACCGGGCTGATAAAGCCGTTGGCCGTTGAGACTTTTAACCAGAGTCCGCCCGCCGTGAGCTGTGCGCCGGTCAGCGTGGTGCTGAAACTCCCCGCATTGCCGTCGGAGCTGTAATGCATCAGATAATGCTGCGAGAAGTCACGGGATTGCATGATGACGGTATCCGCATTCATCGGCAGGCCGCCTGTACCCGCGCCACTGTCGGTAAACGAGACGGTGAGAGTTTCATCTGCGCTGAAACTGCTGGCGTTGTACGTGCTGAGGCCGGAACTCACCGGGCTTGCCGCGTTCAGCGCCGTGCACGCGGTGGAAAGCGCGCGGGCAGGGGAGAGCGTCACTGCAAACAGCACGGCAAAAACAAAGAGGAAACAGACCGCTTTCAGCAGCCCGGAAACGTGACGCGCCATCAATCACCTGCCGTGAAATTATTAAAATGACTGGATTATCACGCAGCGTAACATTGCGCAGGCGGCAGCGATGGACCGATATAACGGGGTTTTCGGGGATAATTAGCGGCGTAGGCGCTTATTCGTGCTCTTTGGGCTGTTCGTCTTTTTTCAGCGGATCGCCCTCGGGCATACGAAACAGCGGCTTGTGTTTGAGCGAAGGAATGGCATTTCTTCCTTCCGGCGGCGGATTACGGGTTGGCCAGTACAAAATAAGATCGGAAATCAGTTCCAGCAGATAATGCATAAGCCCTCCGGCGGTAAACAGCAGTACGCATCATAGCGAAAAACAGGGCGCATTGATAATGCGCGGGGTCAGCGCTTGACCCATGACAAGGCGCTGAACCACCCGGCCTTCTTATAATCGCGCCCTCAATCCTTCACTGGTGTGATGCTATGGCTTACCAACTCAATCTGAACTGGCCGGAATTTTTAGAAACTTACTGGCAGAAAAAACCTGTCGTACTGAAACAGGCGTTTGCGAATTTTATTGACCCGATCACGCCGGACGAACTGGCCGGGCTTGCGATGGAGCCGGAGGTCGACAGCCGCCTGGTGAGCCATAAAAACGGCAAATGGCACGCCAGTCACGGCCCGTTTGAACATTTCGACGGGCTGGGTGAAACCGGCTGGTCGCTGCTGGCGCAGGCGGTGAACCACTGGCACGCGCCCTCCGCCGAGCTGGTGCGTCCGTTTCGCGTGCTGCCGGACTGGCGTCTGGACGATTTAATGATTTCGTATTCCGTACCGGGCGGCGGCGTCGGCCCGCATATCGATCAGTACGACGTGTTTATTATTCAGGGCATGGGCCGCCGCCGCTGGCGCGTGGGCGACAAGCTGCCGATGCGTCAGTTCTGCCCGCATCCGGCGCTGCTGCATGTCGATCCGTTCGAGCCAATTATCGATGAAGATCTTGAACCGGGCGATATCCTCTATATTCCGCCCGGATTCCCACATGACGGCTTCACCCATGAAACGGCGCTGAACTACTCCGTCGGTTTCCGTGGGCCGAACGGGCGCGATTTAATCAGCAGCTTTGCGGACTACGCGCTGGAAAACGATCTGGGCGGCGAGCACTACAGCGACCCGGATCTGACCTGCCGCGACCATCCGGGCCGCATCGAGGCGTATGAGCTTGCGCGTATTCGCCAGATGATGATTGAGATGATGAACCAGCCGGAAGATTTCACCCGCTGGTTTGGATCGTTCGTCACCACGCCGCGCCACGAACTGGATATTGCACCTGCCGAACCGCCGTATACGGCTGAAGAGGTGCGCGAGGCGCTGCTGGGCGGCGAAACGCTGACGCGCCTCTCTGGCCTGCGGGTGCTGAACGTCAACGGCGGCTTTTTCATTAACAGCGAGCCGTACGATACCGCCGACCCGCGCGCGGCAGATGCGCTGTGCCGTTATACGGCTCTCAGCCAGCATGAATTTGGTGACGCGCTGCATCACCCGGCATTTATTGAAGAACTGACCGCGCTGATAAATCAGGGCTACTGGTTCTTCGACGAATAAACGACTGGCGCACGGCCTTCATTTCTCATGAAGGCCGTTTTCTTTTTATGAAATAACCTGGTAGTCGTTAAAAAAAAGCGTTATGCGATTTTACGCACCCCGGAAATAATACGTCTCAGTGAATTCAAACTGAGTACGCCGCGTGTTGAAATAAAAATCTAAACGCTCTGTAAACCTCAGGCCGTTAGGCATTTACTTTACAGGGCCGCGCATTATACTGCGGGAAAATTATTGATGGAGATTCCCCTTCTGAACAGCGATACCGGAATTTATTAACGGGCAAACTCGCGACAATCCCTGCGCTGTTTGCCTCTCATGGCGGGCAGCAATGTACGTTTTCATCTTATTGCACCCCGGGCGTTAATCCTTGTTTTATTAAGGAGTGCTTACCTATGTTTTTTATTCACACAGCCCTGTTCCCTCCGCCTCTGCGTTAATTCCTTTCTGTTTTTAACAATATGCTTTAGCACGCCTTTACTTTTTTAAAGGTGAAATGGCGTGCGCGTTTTAAACCTGCGGTAAGACGTCCGCGCGTTTTGCTGCACCCTGAATAACAGGTGCCGGTATGGCAAAGTACAATTCCAGAAAAATGAATAATGCCGCAAAAAAACAGGCGGCGACGTTTTGCATCGAAATGGCGTCAGCAGAGCGCCACCAGGAGACATTAGCGCGGCTGGAAAGCAGCGAAAAAGGACTGCTGGAAAAAGAGGCGCAGGCGCGCCTTGCCGCTTACGGCCCGAATGCCGTGGCGCATGACAACGCGCCGCCCGCGCTGGTGCAACTGGTTCAGGCGTTCAATAACCCGTTTATCTATGTGCTGATGGCGCTGATCAGTTTCTTTACCGATTACTGGTATCCGCTGCGCGCAGGGCAGGAGACCGATCTGACCGGCGTTATTATCATTGTGACAATGGTGTTGCTGAGCGGCTTATTGCGCTTCTGGCAGGAGTTTCGCACCAATAAAGCCGCGCAGGCGCTGAAATCGATGGTAAGCACGACGGCGACCGTGCTGCGCCGTACCGTCAGCAACCGTGACGGCGAGAAACGCGAAATCCCGGTCAAGGAACTGGTGCCGGGCGATATCGTGTACCTCTCGGCAGGCGATCTGATCCCGGCGGATTTACGGCTCATTGCCTCACGGGATCTGTTTATCAGCCAGGCGATACTGAGCGGCGAGTCGCTGCCGGTGGAAAAATATGACGTCACCGGCCATGTGCAGGGGAAAGGCGTAAGCGCAGATGATATCCCTGACGACAGCGCCAGCCTGCTGGAGCGGGGCAATATCTGTCTGATGGGCACCAATGTCGCGAGCGGCACCGCCTGCGGCGTGGTGGTGGCGACCGGCGCGAAAACGTATTTCGGATCGCTTGCGAAATCGCTCGTCGGTAACCGCACCCAGACGGCGTTTGATAAAGGCGTGAACAGCGTCAGCTGGCTGCTGATCCGCTTTATGCTGGTGATGGTGCCGGTGGTGCTGCTCATCAACGGCTTCACCAAAGGCGACTGGCTGGACGCCACGTTTTTCGCGCTGGCCGTCGCGGTGGGGCTGACGCCAGAAATGCTGCCGATGATTGTCAGCTCTAATCTGGCGAAGGGGGCGATTGTCATGGCCCGTCGCAAGGTGATTGTGAAGCGCCTGAACGCCATACAGAATTTTGGCGCGATGGATGTGCTCTGTACCGATAAAACCGGCACGCTCACCCAGGACTCGATTGTTCTTGAAAAGCATCTCGACTGCCACGGCCGCGACAGCCTGCATGTGCTCACACTTGCCTGGCTGAACAGCGTCAACCTGAGCGGCTCGCAAAATCTGATGGACAAGGCGGTACTGGCGTCCGGGCAGGCCGCGCTTTCGGCGTCGGTGCAGTCCGGCTATTTCAAAATTGACGAGCTGCCGTTTGATTTTGTACGCCGCCGCGTTTCTGTGGTGGTGGAAGGGTATGGCGAGCATCAGCAGACACTTATCTGCAAGGGTGCCGTTGAAGAGATGCTCTCTGTCTCGACGCATATTCGCGAGGGCGACACGGTTTACGCGCTTGATGACGCGCGCCGCGACGCATACCTGCGCTTAACGCGCCAGTACAACGCGCAGGGCTTCCGGGTGCTGGTGGTGGCGACACGCGAACTGCCACAGACCGGGCTTGATCATCCGCTCTGCGTGGCAGATGAAAACGGGCTGATTATCGAAGGGATGCTGACGTTTCTCGATCCGCCAAAAGCGAGCGCGGCGCAGGCGATTTCCGCGCTCCATGAGCACGGCGTTACCGTGAAGGTGCTGACCGGGGATAACCCGCTGGTGGCAGCCTGCATCTGCGAGCAGGTAGGGATCGACCGCCGCGAGATCCTGACGGGCGATGTCATTGACGACATGGACGAGGCGCAGCTTGCTGCGGCGGTTGAACGCTGTGCGATTTTCGCGAAGCTGACGCCATTGCAGAAATCCCGCATTCTGCGGGCGCTGCAAAATAACGGCCACACGGTTGGGTTCCTTGGCGACGGCATTAATGATGCGCCTGCGCTGCGCGATGCGGATGTCGGGATTTCGGTCGACAGCGCGGCGGATATCGCCAAAGAGTCGTCGGACATCATTTTGCTGGAAAAAGATCTGATGGTGCTGGAGCAGGGCGTGCTGACCGGGCGCGAGACCTTCGGCAATATCATCAAATACCTGAACATGACCGCCAGCTCTAACTTCGGCAATGTCTTTTCGGTGCTGGTGGCGAGCGCGTTTCTGCCGTTCCTGCCGATGCTGGCCATTCATCTGCTGGTGCAGAACCTGATGTATGACATTTCGCAGCTCTCGCTGCCGTGGGATCGCATGGATAAGGCGTTTCTGCGTCAGCCGCGTAAATGGGATGCGCAGAATATTAAGCGCTTTATGATCTGGATGGGGCCGACATCGTCACTGTTCGATATGGCGACCTTTGCGGTGATGTGGTTTGTGTTTGCCGCCAATTCACCTGCGGCGCAGTCGCTTTTTCAGTCCGGGTGGTTCGTGGAAGGGCTGCTGTCACAGACGCTGGTGGTGCATATGCTGCGTACCCGGAAAATCCCGTTTATTCAGAGCCGCGCCGCGCTGCCGGTGCTGATAACCACAGGGATCGTGATGGCAGTCGGCATCGCTATTCCGTTCTCGCCGCTCGGCCATATGATTGGACTGGTGCCCTTGCCGTTGAGCTATTTCCCGTGGCTGGTGGGGATTCTTTTCACCTATTGCGTGGTTGTGCAGGGCATGAAACGGCTGTACATCCGCAAATTCGGACAGTGGTTCTGAGTAAATCAGTGACAAAGGTGCCGACGCCCCTTTGTTATTACCACGCGCGTCGTTGCGTTTATTTACGTTTTATCCGCCGTGAACTTCGAATTCAGCGGCCGATTTCTATATCATTCAGCCCCTGTTTGCGCCCTGTGCGTTTTTCCTTAACCGGCCTGTGAAAACGGCATCGGTACATTCTTAATCTACAAGCTGAAACAGAGACAATGACAATATCAACCACTACGGACAGCAGCCTGCCTGCCCGTACCGGCTGGACGTTCAGAGATACCCTCTGGATGCTGGGCGTTTACGGCGCCACCGTCGGCGCAGGGACACTGTTCCTTCCTGTCGAAATCGGCACGCGCGGCCCGCTGGTTTTTCTTTTACTGCTGGTGCTGGGCATTCCCCTCTCGCTGGTGCCGCATGTGCTTATCTGCCGTGTATTTATGCGCGACAACCAGCCCGATGACGGTACGTTACCGCTTTTTGGTGCCTTTTTCGGCGCTAAGGGGAGAACGGCAATCCGTGTTTTCTTCTGCGTCGCCCATTTCCCGGTCACCCTGGTCTATGCCATCTCGCTGGTTAACGCGCTCTCAGATTTTCTGGTTAATCGTCTGCATTTTGCCCCGGTGAACCGCGCGCTGCTGGCGTTTATTGTCGTTGCGGCTTTATTCCTGGCGCTCAGTAAAGGCCGTGACAAAGTGGTGAGCATGATGGGCGCGCTGGCGCTGCCGTTTGCGGTGTCGCTGCTGCTGATAGCGGTTATCCAGATCCCCGCCTGGAGCCTGGCGAATTTCAGTATGCCGCTCATCCCGGCGGGCGAAGGCGCGGGTGACGCGTTTAAAAATATCTGGCTGACGCTGCCGCTTATCTCTTTCGCGCTCTGCTCTGCGCCGCTGATTGCGCCGCTGGCGTCGTATTATCGCGAGAGTGGTCATGGCGGCGAGATGAAGTCGGTGCGGGTTGTGCGTGTGGCCTATGCGCTGATCATTTTCAGCATCGTGTTCTTTGTGCTGAGCTGCCTTCTCGCGAACCCTCCGGCCACCTTCGCCCGGGCGAAAGCGGAAAACCTCAATATGCTCTCGGTGATGCAGAGCCAGGGCGGCCTGGATCTGCTGTTTATGATCGCGCCTTTTATTGCCATCGTCGGGATGACCAAATCGTTTCTTGGCGTGTGCCTGCCTGTTGCGGAAACCATTACGGCGCTGGTGGCCGGGCACGCAGGCATGAAGAAACAGGCGAAGACGCTCGCGTTCCTCGCGATGTTTATCGCGACATTCGGCGTGGTGGATCTTAACCCGGACGTGATTACGCTGATTGAGACAGTCTGCGGGCCGCTGACCGCCATCTTTCTGTTCCTGATCCCGACGTACCTCATTTACACCCGCGATGCGCTGCGTTCACTGCGCGGCCCGACGGCTGTCATGGTCGCCACCGGCGGCCTGCTCACGGTGTCCGCGCTGCTTTACAGTACGTTCTGATACGCGATTTGCATCTTATTGCGCAACAAACCCTGCTCCGGCAGGGTTTTTTCTGTGTACGCATGGCAGGTTGCGGCCATTTCGTTGCCGTCAGTGTTTAACCGCGTCAAAAAATAACCGAACAAATTACCGCTTTATTTCCGGAATTAATACTGAGGAAAATCTTAATTCGCCGATTCACGGGATAAGGAATAACTTATTTATCGATAATTATTTCGGCGGTTGACGGCTTTAAGATTTTTGCCTATCTTCACGCTAAATCAAATTTTAGTGATACTTAATTATCAAGTTTTCCTGATGCAATCTCGTCGGGTATTGATGACCTGCAAGCCTGACGGGAGATGCAAAACCTACATGGGGTATTCAACGGGACGCTTTTAACATCGTAATGCGCAGAAAAGACACGTAAAAACGCAGGCAGAAATGACTCTGGCGTCGGATAAACCGTGTCTGCTCACTGGCGCCATCATTATTCTTAAAGATAAAAGCGTAGCGCGATCAAAGGCCTTATTCCGTAATGAATGAGGCCGGGATTATTACATTTGTAATTACACGCTTAAGGAAAATAAAATGACACCACCTAACAATTTGTTCACGATTGAGCCACAACATGACAGGAAGGCGTTTTATTCCGGGCTGGAAGAGAACGGCATTCACGCCACCGATTTGATGGCTATGCTTGCGGTCGGAAATATTCCTGACGTGATGTATCGCGAAACGGAAATTCTTTCGGCGCTGGCAATTCTGTCATGCCGTAATACCAACAGTCTGGTGGTATCGGGAAATGAAGGGGTTGGCAAATCCTGTTTTGTCCGTAATCTCTCGCGTTACCTGTTGCAGATCCAGCCAGGGTGCCATCTGGCTGAAATAAATATGGTGTCGCTGTTTGCCGGGAATGCCAGTGAGGAAGAGATAGAGAAAAAGCTGGCACTCGCCGTGGCGCTTGCCGGGCGGTACAAGGTCATACTGTATCTGGATGGCACGCACGCGTTCACGGCGGAAAACGACGAGATGTCGCCGGGAATGCGCTTACTGAACTTGCTTAAGCCGTATCTGATGACGCCGTTCCGCTGCATTATTTCCGCGCCCTGTGAAGCGACGGAAAAACTGAAAAATGACGCCACGTATAAAAAACGCTTCCGCTATATCACACTCTGTTCGCTGAACGGAATACAAAAGAAAAATGTGATCTTACATCGTTTTGGCCATTCGCCTTTTATTGAAGATGCGCTGGCGGCGTCGGGCGGTGAAACCCGGGAATTACATCAGCTTATTGAGAATATCGATTATCTTCAGTCGCTTGAACGCGTAAAAGCGAAACTGGAGTTTGTTGAGTCCTGATCGTGCGGGCGCGGATGCCCATCGTTTTATTGCCTGCGGAACGCGCGCTTTGTAAATATTTAAGATTTAACTTATGCCTTAAGTTTCCCTTAAGGTTATGGCGCTACGATAGCATCATCAGGAAAAGGGGCACCTTAGCCAATATTCTGTTTACGGGCCGCTGCGATGTCAGGCGGCCCGCTTTTTTTTCTGAATCCAGTCTGTTTCCCTTCTCGTTGATCGTAATACGTTTCCCCGTTTCGCTTATTCCGACCCGTTTGCGTTAAGAAAATTTAATGGCCTGTACGCATAAGGCTTCCTGGATAGTTGCCGATAGTGAGTAATTATGTCCCGCCTTTCTGGCGGCGTCCGGGAGAAGAGAATGATCGCTCAGCATCCTTCGAAAAGAAGGCTTAAGACCAAAACCCTCATGCTGTTATCGATTTTCGTCACGATAACCGCAGGCTTTGGTATCACGATGGGTTTACTGCTCTGGCAATCTATGTCGCAGCAGGAATATGTCGCGAAAAAACACCTGCAACAAATTGCGCAAACGGAAACCTTAGAGGTGAGCCGTCGTCTGGATTCGGCGTTAACCGCCGCGCGCGATGTGGGTATCAGCGCATGGTCGCTGCGTGAGTCCGGGCTTAACGATCGTAAAGGCCTGGAGCAGCTATTAGTCAGCTTTCTGCGTGCGCATGATGATTTTTTATCGATGTCACTGACCTTTGAACCCAACGCGTTTGATGCCAGCGACGCTGCCTTTGCAGGGCAGGCGGGCCAGGATCCCAAAGGGCGCTATGCGCGTTATGTGGATCGTGACAGTGCAGGTAACCCGGCGCTGCATAACCTGGTGGATTATGAAACGCCCGGTAGCGGTGACTATTACGTTCTCCCGCGCCAGCGCCAGAAAGATGTCATCATCGAGCCGTACATTTACCCGTACAACGGCGTGGATGTGATGCTGACCTCGATCGCCGCCCCGATAATGCGCGACGGCAAATTCCAGGGCTCGGTGACGTCCGATTTCTCTCTCGAAACGCTGCAAAAAATGGTGGGCGCGATCAAACCCTGGGATGGCGTGGGCTATGCGCTGCTCCTCTCGGCTGACAATAAAGTGATCTCCGCGCCGGATAAAGCGACTATCGGCAAGCCTTATAAGGGCACTGTGACGGGCCGCGAAGTGATTCGCTATGACGATCCGGTGCTGGGCGAACCGGCGTTTATCACCTGGAATACCATTGCCGTGGGCAACAGCGGCACGCCGTGGAAGCTTGCCGTGGTCACGCCGGTGAGCGTGGTGATGGCCGAAGCCTGGCAGGGGCTTATCAATGCCCTCATTCTGATGGTGCTGAGCATCGCGGTTGTGAGCCTTGTGGTGGCGCTGGTCTTTACCCGCAAAGTGGCGCGCCCGGTGGGCGGCGAGCCGCTGGAGGCGTCCGAAATTGCGCTTTCTGTCGCGCATGGCAACCTGAATAACGCGATTCCTGTACAGCAGGGCGATACCCGGAGCATCTTTTATGCGTTAAGCACCATGCAGTCGCGGCTGCGCGAGATTGTCGGCGATATCAGCGACGCCAGTCATTCCGTGCGCGCCGGCAGCAGTGAAATCGCCGCAGGCAATACCGATCTCGCCTCCCGCACCGAGGAGCAGGCGGCGGCGATTGTCGAGACGGCGGCCAGCATGGAAGAAATTTCCGCGACGGTGAAAAACAACGCCGAAAGCGCTTCACGCGCCATTGTGCTGACGGAGCACGCGAAAGATATCGCCGGTGCGGGCGAAGCGCTGGTCGATCGCGTGGTGCATGTGATGTCACAGGTGGATGAGAGTTCGCAGAAAATCAGCGACATCACCAGCATCATCGACAGCATCGCCTTCCAGACTAACATTCTGGCGTTGAACGCGGCCGTGGAAGCGGCACGCGCCGGTGAGCAGGGACGCGGTTTCGCCGTCGTGGCCGGTGAAGTCCGCACGCTCGCGAGCCGCAGCGCCAACGCGGCGAAGGAAATTTCGCAACTCATCGCAGAATCGACCGGTCGCGTCGGGCAGGGCGTAACGCTGGTCAATGAAACCGGCTCGACGATGAAACAGATAATCGAAGCCGTGACCAGCGTTCACCTGGCTATCAATGAAATCGTGCGGGCGCTGGATGAACAGACCCGCGGCGTGGATCAAATTAGCGTGGCGGTGAATCAGATGGACAGCGTGACGCAGCAGAATGCCTCGCTGGTGCAGCAGGTGTCGGCCGCGGCGATGTCGCTTGAAGAGCAGGCGAAAGCGCTGGAGACCGCGCTGGCATTCTTCAGTACCCGCCAGCAGAGGGGCTGACGACGTAATACTGCTGATAAGCCGTGCAGGGCTCACCCTGCGCGGCTTTTTTATGGGCATCGGACAAATGCATGTCTTTTGAGTCCGCGCAATCCCCTGATTCGGTATGTATTAACCCTGTATTCAGCGCGGTAATATTTATCGCTTGATACATGGGGTTAGCGCGCAAAAGCAACATGCGCCGTGCCTCAACACGATAAACAGACAACTTCAGGAAGAAAATATGAGGCGTTATGGAGTGGTAGTCATGGCTGTGGCTACGCTGTTAGCAGGATGCACGGCCAGAACGTCGCCGGAAATGCACGCGCGCCACTATGTGCTGCAGGGTATGGAATCACACGACGCGAATTTAAGGGTCGATAAAGCAGGCAGCATCGCCGCGTTTCTGCCGGCATTTACCAGCGTCTACAATCAGGGCAAAACGGATAAAGCACAGGGGCGCGACATCGCTTGGGCAGAGCGTCAGGCGAAGGCTTACCGTGACGATGCCTGCGGTATGCAGACCACCAGTGAATTTGCCAATCATCGCGGCCAGTTTCTCGATGACAACACCAGCCCGCGCGAAAAACGGATGCTGGGTGACGATTTGGCGCAAACCTATCTGGACGGCTTTTACGGCCGGTGAGGGCATACGCGGTGGCGATAATATACCGGCTGGCCGTCATCACTGGTTATTTCGCTGCTGGGCCTGGATAAACGCGGGACGGGAAAAGGCGCGATTCACGTAATTTTCGAGCGTCTCGCCAAGCGGAATACCCCCCAGTTTTGCCCAGAAAAGCGTATGCGACATAAAAATATCGGCCAGCGTAAAATCATCGCCCGCTATCCACGGCGCGTTGTCCGCCAAATCCACCATCGCCACGGCTTTTGCGGCTTCGGTTTTGAAGTAATGTGTCAGTGCGGCGGACCGCTGCGCTTCCGGCACAAAAATCATCTGTTTAAGTAAATTCCATACCGGCGATTCCAGATCCGTTAAGGCGAAACTGATCCAGCTGTTTATCGCGGCGCGTCGGACGGGATCGGCGGGAAAAAGCGCGGTGGCAAGCTGTTTTTCGCAAAGCCAGGTGCAGATGGCAAGGGTCTCGCAGATGGAAACGTCGCCATCTGTCAGAAACGGGACTTTACCGCGCGGATGCGGCGAGGGTACTTCCGGGGCGTCGCAAAGAATATCGGTTTTGATGGACTCATACGGCATGCCCAGTTCTTCAAGCGTCCAGAGTACCCTGAGCGAGCGACTCTTGGGATAAGTATAAACAATCATGGAACGTCTCCTGTTAGCGTCGTAGTTGCGTAACGTTTACGCTTACTGACGGCAATACACTATCGATGTTGTCAGTCACCATTACCAGTAAAAGCACACTACAAACGGCATGGTGATAGTTACAACATACAATTCAAACATGCTGGACCGCTACTGAAACCGTAGGCGCCGTTCTGAAGCCTTCGTGTCGCTTCCGGCCACGGTTGTGGCGTCAGATTCACTCCTGAACCCTTGAGTGCGCAATTGCCCATTGCCGGGCCGCCCGCGCCCGCCCGGAGGGCGGGTAAACCAGATTCGCTTGAATGTATGTTGTAACTACACCGCCAGGCGGCTCCTGCGGACCCGCAGGCCGGAGATACGGCCTGACTCCGTCAGTCCCACTCCGAAGGTGTAGTGAAACCATTAATCCGCTGCACGGTTTTTGGCTTAGCAGGGTAGAGGCACGCCGTTTCAGCCTGTGCGCCGGACATGACGTGCGCCATCGCAATGCCCTTCAGAGAGAAAATCCTATACTACGAGAAGTGCATTAAAACCCATCAACAGAGAGTCGCAGAAGAAAAAAGACAGATTGCAGGAGGTGATGATGTCAGCAGAACAGACCTTAAAAGCCGTGCGCGGCAGTTTTATTGATTTCACAAGGACCGCTGAAACGCCTCAGGAGATAGCACCGGCGCTGCGGTTTATGGAAGACGGCTTACTGCTGATTCGTCACGGGAAAATTGAATGGTTCGGTGAGTGGGAAAAAGGAAAACAACAGGTTCCGGATACGGTCCGCGTGCGTGATTACCGCGGAAAACTGGTGGTGCCGGGCTTTATCGATACGCATATTCATTACCCACAGAGTGAAATGGTCGGCGCGTACGGCGAACAGCTCCTCGACTGGCTCAATAAATATACGTTTCCCGCCGAGCGACGCTATGAAGATCGGGAATACGCGCGCGAAATGTCCGCTTTTTTCATCAAGCAGTTATTACGAAACGGCACCACGACGGCGCTGGTTTTTGGCTCAGTGCATCCGCAGTCGGTGGACGCGCTGTTTGAGGAAGCCAGCCAAATCAATATGCGTCTCATCGCCGGCAAGGTGATGATGGATCGCAACGCGCCGGACTGGCTGCTGGATGATGCGCAAAGCAGTTATGAACAGAGCAAGGCGCTGATTGAACGCTGGCATAAAAAAGGGCGGCTGCTGTATGCCATCACGCCGCGTTTTGCCCCGACGTCGACACCGGAACAACTGGCAATGGCGCAGCGCCTGCGCGAAGAATATCCGGATACCTGGTTCCAGACGCATTTGTCTGAACATCAGGCTGAAATCGAGTGGGTGAAAACGCTGTATCCGGAGCGTGACGACTATCTGGATGTGTATCATCACTATGGCCTGACCGGGCACAACTGCATCTTCGCGCACTGTGTTCATCTTGAAGAGCGCGAGTGGGATCGCCTGCGTGACACGGACTCCAGTATCGCTTTCTGTCCTACTTCCAATCTCTATCTCGGCAGCGGTTTGTTTAATCTGCCAAAAGCGTGGCAGAAAAAAGTGAAAGTCGGAATGGGAACGGACATCGGCGCGGGAACCACGTTCAACATGCTGCAAACGC
Organism: Cronobacter sp. 153480017-3; assembly: GCF_053627815.1. Taxonomy (NCBI): domain Bacteria; kingdom Pseudomonadati; phylum Pseudomonadota; class Gammaproteobacteria; order Enterobacterales; family Enterobacteriaceae; genus Cronobacter; species Cronobacter sp. 153480017-3. The sequence continues at coordinate 91,915 of NZ_JBSEYN010000008.1, forward strand.
TGAACGAGGCATACAAAGTCGGGCAGTTGCAGGGCTATCCGTTATCCGCTGACGAGGCGTTCTATCTTGCCACGCTCGGCGGCGCGAAAGCGCTGGGGCTTGATCATCTTATTGGTAACTTTATGCCCGGCAAAGAGGCCGATTTTGTAGTGCTGGAGCCGACCTCAACGCCGCTACAGCAGCTCCGCTATGACAATTCCGCGAGCCTGTTAGATAAGCTTTTCGTGATGATGACGCTGGGTGACGATCGCGCGATATACCGCACCTATGTTGATGGTCGGGTTGCGTATGAACGGGCCTGAGCGTCACGAAATAAAAAAGCGTTAATCCGCGCGATTGAGACACGCCACATATTTTTCCCCCGAACGGCGCACCCGCTCGCTGGCGTCGGCAGTGATTTCACGGCCTTCAAACGCGCCCCATAGCGTCGAAAATGACACGCCTCGCAGCCGGTCTGTCATCGCGCTGACGGTGGCGGCCGGTAGCGGCAGCATATTCGGGTAACTCCACATAAATGAGACGCTGTCCGCGCCCGGCGTCACCTGCAAAATATCACCGGTCAGCAGCAGGCCGTCGCCGCGCGCGTCATGCAGTACGCAGCCACCGGCAAAATGGCCGCCGAGGCGAATCACGCGGATATCCTCAGCCAGCGTCAGTTCATCTCCCTCCCAGAGCCGGATAAACGGGCTGTCGCGCATTATCCATTCGCGGTCGCTGGCATGCAGATACACCGGCGCGTTAAAGGCGGCCGCCCAGTCCTGCATGGTGGTGTAAAAGTGCGGATGCGAAATGGCAATGGCCATCAGACCGCCCAGCGCGGCAATCAGGGTTTTTGTGGCGTCATCCAGGGTGGCGACGCAGTCCCAGAGAATATTTCCCTGCGGGGTACGCAGCAGAAACGCACGCTGGCCAATCGCAAAATCCGGCACCGTCCGGATGCTGAAAAGATCCGGGGTATGCTGCTTCCATTTATTGGAATGGGTCGCCAGCAGCGCATCATGGTCCACCCATTGCTGCCCCGTTACCGGAACAAACTGCCGCTCATCGTCGCAAATTTTGCAGCGTTGCGGCCGGGCATTGTCCACCTGATATGACGTGCCGCAGGCGTTACACAGTGTGATCACAAAGGCCTCCTGAGGTGTGGCGACGCCAGTGCAACGGCGCACAGGCTTTCGCTTACTGACATAAACCTTAGAGCAAAGCGCCGTGGCGAGCCTAAAAAAGCACCGCAACGAATTCCCACACAATTGCCAGGCCATTACTTTAAGAAATTTAATGTTTTGTTAATCATGGGCATACGAGAAAGCGTCTGCCGGAGGCTAATTATTGCATGCCTGGCTGCCGATATTCGTTGTGCCGGTTTGATTTAAGCACTGGCTCCATACAGCAAAAATAAGCATCACCGAGGAAACACTCCATGTCCATTACACAACGTCTTATGCTGACGTTTTCATTACTTTCTGCCGCACTGATCGCTATGGTGATTACGTCGGTGGTGGTCGTCAGCAATTTTCAGGCAAGGTTCCAGTACGTCCAGGAAAACACACTTCCGTCGGTGCTTGATATCGGCAAAATGATTGATGGTAGTAATACGTTGATTATCTGGCTCTACCGCCACCAGAATACCGCTGACGCATCAGGTCAGGCCGAGATTGAAAAAGAGATCGATACGGTCATTAACCGCATCACCACGCAGAACCAGTTTTACCTGCAAAATGAAATCTCCAGCGAGGAAGACCGGCAGATTTCTGAAAGCGCCGGTACGCTGATTCAGACGGTTCAGTCCCGGTTACCGGCATTTTTAGAGAGCTCGCGTGCGCACAACAACGCTGTCGCGCTCGCCGCACTGCGTGATGACAACGGTGTCGGCGGTGCCGCGCGTCAGTTGATCGCGCTGTATCAGAAACAGCTGGGGGTCAACATTGACGTCGGCAAAACGCTGCGTAAGGAAAATGATAGCTCCTATTACCAGACGCTCTGGACGCTGATTGGCGGCTCGGCAGTGGTCATCCTTATTCTCGGCTTTTTCACGCTGAAGACCATCTTCTCGATTCGCAACCAGCTCAACAGCATGCGCCAGACGCTGGAAACGGCGAGCGAGCATCTTGATCTGACACTGCGCGCTGACGATTCCCGTAAGGATGAGATAGGCCAGACGGCCAAAGCGTACAATACGCTGGCAGCCAATGTGGCTTCATCACTCGCCGCTGTCGAAGCGTCCGCGCAGTCGGTCAGCTCGGCCTCCGGGCAGATCTCCGCCGGTAACGAAGATCTCTCGTCGCGCACAGAAGAACAGGCCGCTTCGCTGGAGCAGACTGCCGCCAGCATGTCAGAGCTGAGCGAAACCGTGCGTCAGACTGCGGAAAATACCCAGCTTGCGAGCCAGCTTGCGAAAAACGCGCGCGATATTTCGGAAGACAGCCAAGCGCGCGTTAATACCATGCTGACGACCATGAGCAGTATTCGCGACAGTTCCTCGAAAATCACCGACATTATCGCGATGATCGAGGGGATTGCCTTCCAGACCAACATCCTGGCGCTCAACGCTGCGGTGGAAGCCGCGCGTGCGGGCGAGCAGGGCAGAGGGTTTGCCGTGGTGGCCGGTGAAGTGCGCACGCTGGCGCAGCGTTCGTCCTCCTCCGCGCGGGAAATCAAAGAACTGATTGAGAACTCAATGCAATACGTCGAAACCGGTTCCGCGCAGGCGGAAGGCGTCGGCCAGAATATCGGCAAAATGACCGAGGCGGTGCGTCAGGTAACGGATATTGTTGATGAGATTTCGGTCGCCGCGCAGGAGCAGGCGCAGGGCATCAATCAGGTGCATCTGGCCGTCAACCAGATGGACGATGTAACCCAGCAGAACGCCGCGCTGGTCGAGCAGGCTTCGGCGGCGTCGCAGTCGCTGATGGAGCAGGCCGCATCCCTGAACCAGCTGGTTGGTGCATTTACCATCGCCGCCGCCAGTTATGCGAAAAGCGCGGCGCGTCATGTCGCCGCGCCGGTGACGCCAATCAAAACGCTGCGCCCGGTGCCCGCCGCCGCCGCGGTATCAGATAACGACTGGCAGAGCTTCTGATTAGCAGATAAAAAACGTTATTTTTTATGCCACGCCCGGTACCTGTACCGGGCGTTTTTACAGGCGGATTACCGATCATTCCCTGTATGCCCGACCGCCCTGCGAATAATTCCCCGCCACCACTTCCTCTGTTTTTCCATTCCGGCTGATGGACACTTATTCATGGTTGTATGTATCAGCGACGGTCTGCTTTTCTGCTAAAAGCGCTTTAAGGTATTCATGTACAAAATGTATTCCGCTCCGGTATGTTAGGCATAGCGCGTCACCACGACAGGAGTCCACCATGACCACATTTGTCTTCTATAAGAAAGGCACTCAGCTGTTTGCGTTCGATAAAGCCGATACCGAAAAAGCCTCGCGGCTTAAAGCCAAAGGCTATGAAAAGCAGTTCGAAGAGATTGACGCGCCCCTGGCAGAGCAGGCACTAAAGCGTTACGCGGATATCAAAAAAGAAGAAGAGATCGCTCCCTTCGCATGGGCCAGCGGAGCGATTTTCTCAGGCGTTATTGTGGTGGTACTGGCGCTGGTGGGATATTTTTTTCACGCCAGGTAAACCACCCGTGGAATGGAAGATATGGAAATTATTCTGATGCGTCACGGCAGCCCTGATATAGCGCATTCAGGCGCGATCGGCTCCCGCGATATGCCAGGCTGGATAAGCCGTTATAACGAGGCCGGTACGGGGAATGACTTACCGCCTGAGGCAAGCCGCGCGTTAGCAGCCAGAGCGGGCATTGTTATCAGCAGCGATTTACCTCGTGCCCTCTCTTCTCTAAAAACAATGGGTTGTGATCCAGTGCAAACCGATGCGCTATACCGGGAGGCAGAACTGCCGGTGCACAGTATTGACAGGCTGCGTTTGTCGCCGCTGGCCTGGAGTGGCATTTTCCGCATGTTATGGCTGTGCGGATTATCGGGCAATGCTGAAACGCTGCATGCCGCAAAAGCACGCGCGGCAATGGCTGCGCAAAATCTCGCTGCGCTTGCCGGTAACGCGCAAAGTCCGGTGCTTTTGATGGGGCATGGCATCATGAATCGTTTGATTGCCCGCAGCCTTGTTCGTCAGGGCTGGCGTGAAATCCGTAAACCGGAAAAAGGCTACTGGGGAGCAGGGGTCTACCGCCTTGCGGAGTGATTTAGCCCATCAGTATGGGTTCATTATTATTGCAGGTTAAAAAATCATGACTGTACAACATATCCTGATTATCGGCGCATCACGCGGGATTGGCCGTGGTCTGGCGAATGCTTTCGCGCAGGAGGGCGCCGACGTGATAGCGACGGTGCGTGACGCAACGCACAAAGACACCCATCCGCGTATCACAACGCAAATCGTCGATATGACCGACACGGCAAGCGTAGTCCACCTCAAAGAACACCTCAGCGCTGTGACCTTTGACGCGCTCATCGTCAACGCCGGTATTTTTGGCCCCGATCATCAGAGCGTATCGCAGGCCACCGAACAGGAGATCGCCACACTCTTTCTGACCAACGCTATCGCGCCGGTGCGACTCGCGGAGACGATGCTCTCGCAGGTCCGTGAAGGCGGTGTCATCGCGTTTATGTCTTCCAGTACCGCAAGCTTTACGAATAACGATACCGGCGACATGGCGCTCTATCGCGCCAGTAAAAGCGCGCTGAATTCGCTGGCGCGTTCATTCGCGGTGACATCGGCGCTGCCGGGTAAACGCAGCGTGCTGTTGCTGCATCCCGGCTGGGTCCAGACCGATATGGGCGGCGAGCGTGCGCCGCTAACGGTGGAGGAGAGCGCGGCAGGGCTGAAAGACGTCATCAACGCCGCGCTGGATAATCTGCAGTGCCGGTTTATCGATTATCGCGGGCAGGAGATTGCGCCGTAAACGGCGTTACGCTTTACCGGACCGGCCGGGCGGCTTAAGTGATATCAGCCCCCCGGCAAGGGCGTCTTCAGATATCGGGGCGTTATGGCTGAGACTTGAGAGTAAGTCCTCCTGTCTCGGCTGTCCGAACGCCAGGCGATACAACGCGAGCCCCTGCTTCAGTCGTTTGAGCTTGCCGGTTTCCCGGCTGTAAGGCAGCACGGGAATACGGCGCTCCACGCGCGCCGGGCCGTTCTCAAAGATCCAGTAAGGGATAAGTTCGGACTGCCCAGGCGCTCTGTCCTGCGCTGCCCGCGCAAAAAGGGTTTGCCACGGGTCGCCCGCGTTGTTGCCCTTAAGGCTCGCAATGCCATAAGCATGCGCGATATTTTTCCGCACCGCATGCCCTTTGTAGCGATGAACCCGGCCCTCGCGTTGTTCTAAATCGACAGGATTTGCGGGAAGATTCCAGTGCATCACCGCATGGCACCACGTATGAAAATCGAGCCCTTCCTGGCCAATGGACGTGGAGGCCAGCACAAACGGGCGAAACGGCGAATTGAAAGCATCGCGAACGATTTCTGCCCGTACCAGCGCGTCGTTATTGTCATCCCGGAGATCACCAAACCGCAGCGCAAAGCGGCAGCGGGTCGAAAACTCTACACGCTCAAAGCCCGCATCGTTAGCCTCCAGCGCGTCCAGATGCAGCCGGGAGACACGCAACGATAGAACAGACTGGATATGCGCGGACAGGGTGGCCACCTGTGCCGCGATGCCAGATCCCTGCACGCCAGGCGATTCCCGTAGCGTATGGACATATTCATCCAGCATGGATTGCAGATTGCCCTCAACGCCATATTTCAGCGTTAAACGCCAGTAGGTCTCCTCACTTGCGCCACGCAGCATCGCAATGGTCTCCGGCATGTTGAACAGGGTTCTGAACCCCGAGGCGATGGTCGCCGCACCGGTGAGAAGGGCCATGCTGTCGCACCCCGTCTGCGGATCCAGCCTCTGTAACGCACGCAATGCGCAGGTACCAGGCCCGCCAAGCGCGAACAGCGCGAGCACGTCCACCAGATCGTCTGGCTTCGGCCCGAGCGTAAGGCGTCCCTCGGCGGCGTCTGTCAGCTGTTCCAGATGCGCGATGAAGTGGGAGTTGTCATCCGCATCAGGCGTCACCAGCGCCCGCCAGCCTTGTGGATCTTTACACCACGCCAGTAGCCCGCCCTGCGCATCGAGCAGCACCGGCGCAGCCCAGTACCAGCGCGGATCGGCTTTGCCCTCCGCCGGGCTGGAGGGTAAAGCGGCGACAAGCGTCTCGCAGATGTCACGAGCGGCTTCCAGCACGGTTTCCAGCGGGAGCGGGCCGTTATTCCCGGCACAGGCCATCGTGAGTGGATCAATCGCCGTCGCCAGGACCGGCGAGGGCATCAGCCATGCCATGACTGGCATACCGGTCAGACGGTCATCCGCGCTGGCTTTCGCAAACCGCAACAGCGGTTTGATTTTCTGATAAAGCTCGCGATGCGTAACCGACGCGCCGCTGACCATCCGGCGCTCTGCCTCATAAGAGCAGAGCGTGGCGATAGCATCCGGCACCGCATTCCAGCAGGAGAAGATAAGCGTCTTGGTCAGATGGGTTTTCCCCTGCCAGACGCCGCCTGGTGTGTAATACGGGAGCGATGGCGGCATCCATAACAGTTGCCAGAGCCCGTTATCGATGGTGTCTTCAAAAAGAAGCCGCATCCGCGCGTTGCCGGGTTCAAGCGGCTGGTAATCATCCAGCTGACCGGGCGTCAGCCACTCATCGCGGGCCGCTCTCAGCGCCGCAGAGAGCGCAGGTGACGGCGCATCGATAGCCGCATCAAGTTTATTACGCAGCGCATAGCGCTTCAGAAAGTTGAGCAAATGGGGCGTCGATTTCCAGTACTCCACCAGATCGCCTGCGTCCACACAGGCCGCAACCGCATCAACGGCACGAATATGCCGGATATCCGTGGCCTGCAGCGGCGCTATGCGGGGAACTTCAACGAGCATGGCGTTACGGTCGCGGGTATCAGAAATCCTTTCGGTGCGGCACATCACACGCAAAAGCGCATCCTGAAGACGTGCTTTTTCACCTTCAGGCATACCGGCATGCAGTGCGGCCCGGTGAGCGGAAAGCAGCGCGCTGACGTGGTTGACCTGCGCCGGATCGCGCATCAGAAATGACAGTGTGCGGATAAAATCCGGGTAATGATCGTCTTCCCCGGTTTCGTTATCCAGCGTGAACATTTTATAAGGCGTGGCGGAAAGCAGCAGAACACGCGCCTCCTTCTGTTCAAACAGGGCCGTGGCGAGCCGCGCGGTATCGTCTTCAGCGTCCAGTAGATGCTTAAACCGCTGAAACTCATCGAGGATCACCAGGTCGGGCTTCAGGGCCTTCAGACAAACGAAAGCCAGTTTCTGACGCAGCGCCATGATAAGCCGAAGCCGTAACTGCGTATCGTCTGGCGGGATCCGGCTGCTGTCACGGTAACGTATAAACTGCTCGCAACCCTGCTTAAGCTGCGTGTAAAGCGGTTTATCGTCGAGCACTTCGCGTCGGAACATCCTGCAGAGGTCATTATCCAGTTCATCAGCCCGCAGGCCCTGCGCGGTGGCGCGCCAGCTCGCTTTTCCCATTCGCGCCTGTAGAAGATTTAACAGCCCTGTACGCAGCCGGGCGCGTCGCTCGCCCTGGCCCAGCGGGAGGTCATACAAAATCCGGTACAAAATGGCGCGCTCTCCCGCATGGCCTTCACGGCTTACGGTATGATCGAAGGTTGTGCCTGACGTCAGGCTGATAAAGTTGACTTTATTTTTGCGCAGCTCGCTGACCTGCCGTGGCAGATAGGTCAGCCGGGTAGAGAGCGAGAACCCTTCAGAGCCGCTGAGATTGAGACGTTTTTGATTCTGACCAGCAATCGCCGCGCTGGAGCAGATATAGATGATATCGACGCGATCTTTTTTATCCTGCAGATGTTCCAGCGTTCTGGCGATAACACCCCGTGCAATCAATGTTTTGCCAAGCCCGACTTCATCGGCGACAAGAAACCGCGTGGTGTTGTTTTCGCCAAACAGCCGCTCAAACACATAATCGACCGTATCACGCTGAAAATCTTTCAGCGTGGCCAGCGCTGCCTGCGCAGAAAATCGATTATCAGACATTCGCGTCCTCCATGGCGGCTTCAAATACCGTCCAGAGCGCCAGAAAATCCTCCGGGATCACCGCGTTCCGGTTTCCCTGGCGCAGCTCACCGATAAGCGACGCGATTTCTTTTAAACGTTCTGGCGTGCGGCTGGCGGCGCGTGTCAGCATTTCCAGCAGAGGAAAATCCTCGCCATCGGCAAGACGGGCCAGCCACCCGGCAGCGACTCTGTACTTTTCCTGTAGCGGCAGTGCGGGGTCATCCTGATCCAGCAATAACAGCAGATAACGCAGAAAGCCGTCAGGGTTGCTGATAACGCTTTGCAGAATAGCCGCGTTGCGCTCTGAAGGCATGCCCGTCACGGGCAGATTAAGCACAAACCGGACGCACAATGCGGGCTCGCGGGTAGTGAGCTCAAACGCCGTCAGCCCGGTGACAGCCCGCAGCGAAAACTGCCCGAGGGGGAAAGGGCCGTCAGCGCCTTCTGTCGGCAATAAAACCGCATGTTCGCCAATGAGCGTGACCGGCCACGCCTTGAGCGTCGCAACACCTTTAAACTTCGGCAAAACGCCCTCCAGCGTGAGCCGCCACTGCTCATCGTCCACCGGATCGCAGATAAGCGACAGCGGCAACGCGGCCAGTTGTGCTCTGGCGTGTTCCAGCGCCTGCGCGGCAGCCTGGGCGTTTGCATCCACCGGCGGTAACTCATCTGCCTGAAAATCCACCAGATATTCGCCCATTCCCTCTTTTCCAAGCAACGTATCAATTCCGCCGATATCGCGCTGGCGCCCCTTTAGCTCGACCAGCAGCTCAATATTTCTGGCAGCTTTTAGCGCGGCATTAGTCGCGTTGGCAGAGCCCATTACGAGGTGCGTATATAAAGAATAATATTGGGTTTCAAAAAGATACGCTTTGGCGTGCAGGCCCGTCGCGAGCGATGCCGCCATATCGACAGCGTCTGTGTCTTCACCATCGTCGGTTTCCGCAGCATCGTCTAAATGAAAGCACTGCGTGAACGCCTCCCGCGTGGCAGGTTTTAACGCTGCCAGCGCCTCCGGGCGGGAAATCAACGCCTCGGCACGCTGTGTCGTTTGTACCAGCGCGTTCAGCGCCTCATCGGAACAAAACGGTGAAATGACAGCCGTGCGCAGTGAGGCAGGCGGGATCCAGTTAAATGCCTTAATACCCGGCAGATAAAACGCGATCTCCTGAAAACCTGCCGGTAACTCCCATTCAACGCGATAAAGCTCATCAGCAATTCGCTGCGCCTGCATCGTTTTCTCATCTGCAATGCCTCTGCTTGCAAGACCCGGCAGCAGGCGCAGCAGATAAGCCAGCGGCTTATTAACCGGCCTTTTTTTGCGCCCCATGACGCCTTCAAGCTGCAGCGAAAGATCCCACGAGCGATCGGTCGTTATATTGCGGGTCAGCACCAACAGGCGGTACATCACCGTGTCCTGACCGGGAGCGACAAAACGCAACACCCAGATTTTCGGGTGAAACACACCGCCGTTGGGCGCGCTCACTTCGACAATCATCGGCTCAAGCAGACTAAATAACGGATTGGGTCGCACTATGGCAGGCAACTGAATGCGTCCGCGCTGAACATAGACCGTCATGCGTCCGGCATAACGACGCAGGGATTCAAGCATGGCAAGGCCGTCCTGTTCCGCCTGGTTTTCCATGGACATCAGTGCAAGATGCACCGGCGCTTCGAGCAGACAGGTAGGATCCAGTGAAAATGTCGTGGCCAGCGCTTCATCAAAACGCATACCCGGCGGTGGCGTCAGCGCGGCGGTATAGAGGCTTCTTGCATCCGGGCTCAGCATACCGCCTCCTGACACAGCCCCTGGTGCAAATCAGCGAGCAACGTTTTAACGGTATTCCAGCGATAATTGATCCGTCTCGTACCCGAGTGACCGCGCCATTGCTCCTGCGCGCGCTTGTTAGTGAACCGCGAGCGCGGTCCTTTTAATTTTTGTTCACGATACTGAATCAGCGCGCTGGCATCGCCCTTCAGAAGCGCGTCTGGCGTCGTGCGAAGATACCGCACCCAGGATTCGATAAAATGGCGTGTCTGCGGAGCTATCTGATGGCCTTCCCGGTGAGTAAGCGCCCACAACTCGTTTATGTTCCAGCGCGCAATCTCCGCAAGCGGCAGAGCATTGCGCCATTCCTGGAAATTCTCTTCATGAAGCTCACGCAGCCCCTCACGCTCGATCTTTTCGGCAAGCTGGTAGTTATAGGAGAGCGCCGCGCCATGCATGACTTCCGAGAAAAGCCGCGCGTGGTGAAGGATCGTCTGATGTGTCGCGGAAAAGCGACCGCTATTGGCATACTCCCAGGGATACGCGCCTGTCGGCTTATCGTCCTGTAAGGCCAGAAAGGCCAGCAGACTGTGCGGACATGCCGCCTGGAGACGGTCGCGGATGAACTCAGCCTCATCGCGAGTGAGCAGGAACGTCACCTTTTCAGGAAAGTCAGCAGGCGTCGCCGGTAACCGCGGATGCCAGTTATGCACGTTGCCGGGTTCGGTATCGGGATCATCCGCGCGATCGCGGGCGTGACGCTGCTGGCGTGCAATGCGGCGCTTCTGGCGATAGGTCTCATCGATCCGCTGGTGATACTGGCCCTGAGAAAAAGGTGTAAGCCGAATGTGCCAGGCACCAAGACCAGCCCAGTAAACGGAGCTGGGCAGACGTTTAATATCTCCACCGGCATTTTTACCGAACATCCCGTGATGGTCATCGGCCGTCTGGAGCCGTCTGACCAGTTCTCTTTCGTGCTTATCCGCCGCGCCGGCAAACTGCGCGGCAGACACGTTTTTGTCTTCCAGCGCCCGGTAAATCCAGGGAACGAAGAGCATGTAACGCAGCCGTGTCTGGATGGTGCTGGTGCCGGGAAAAAGTAAGTCCGCGAGGCTATCCCGCACCGTGCCGATGCCGAGTTCATCCCGGCTCTCTTTTTCCTGGAACTGTGCGAGGATGCGAAGTGTGCGTTCACGCGCGCGGCTGTCGTGGTCAATCCATGTCAGTGTTGAAACCATGCCTGTCCCTGGTTTTGGAAGTTGAGAAAGTGTTGAACGATGATGGTGAGCGTAACATTTTGCCGGGCCACGCAATGGGCCGTTAACCGCTTTTTTAAAGCTTAATTTTGCCTGCCGCGCGGCGCAGGCGGGCATCGCCACGGCGGTCATATTTTTGTGTTGTCGTGACGCTGGCATGGCCCATTGCGTCGCGTACCGTTATCAGATCTTCGCCGTTATCGAGCATCATGGAAGCGAACGTGCGGCGAAGATCGTGCGGTGCGCAGTTATCAATGCCGCACTGCATACGGCGTTCGTTCAGAATATGGTACACCGCCTGTGGGGTCAGGCGCTCAGACGTGACATCGTCACCCGCGCGGATGCGGGTGAAGAGCGGGCCGGGGTGTTCGCCGCGTACGCTGTCAGTCCAGTGCCGGAGCCGCTGCCAGACGGTGCCCGGCATAAATGCCAGCCGCTCTTTGTTTCCTTTGCCGAGCACGCGCAGCGCCTGGTCCTGCTCAAGAATGCTCGCATAATCCAGCCCGACCACTTCCGAACGGCGCAGTCCGCAGCCCAGCATTACCGCCAGCATCGCCGCGTCGCGCGGGCCTTTACAGCTTTTGTCCTGCTCGCAGAGCGAAAACAGCGCGCGCACTTCTTCCGGAGTTAATGCACGCCCGCGGGTGAGACGACTACCGCGTACCGCCCGCACGGCAAGGATTTGCTGATAGCTGTCGGTGTCCATCAGCTTCATCATCCATGCCTCGCGCGCGGTGCCTTTCAGGGCAGACAGATAGGTATTGATGGTGGCAGGTGCGCGCCCGGAAGCCGAAAGCATCTCCAGCAGTCCTTGCACATGATGGCGACGCAGGCTGCCCCACGGGCAGTGCTGCAACGCGCGAGCACCGAGCATGCCTGCGACGATATGCAGGAAGGATCGCATGGTCTGGCGGCTCGCGGCGGAAGGCAGGCTTAAAAGATAGGCCATCGCCGGGTTGAGGGGCCGCGCCTCGTCACCCACCGACAGCGCATGGGGATCGAGACCTGAAAAAGCGCCAGGCAGTAGATTGTCGTCAGGCAGTTCCGTCATCATCCCCTCGTAAACGCACGCAGCCGCGATGTTGCGCCTCGTAAAAAGTAGCAGGATTATCCCCTTAAGCGTGCTTTTCGGTAAAGCTACTTTTTCAAAGGTACATTTTAATAAGTAGTAATCTACATAGGCGGTATCGTGGAGGAGAACAGAAAGGGCGGAAACAGCGGATCATCCATTTTTGCTATGACAACCGAACGCAGGGGTTATGGTAGCGTAAATCAGCAGGCGTTTTTTTCACCAACATGGACGTGCATAACAAATAACCTCAGGATAAAACCTGCGCCGGTTTAACGTGCTATTGATAATGGATTGCGGCACAGAATATTATTAAACGCAGACTAAACAGCCATGAAAATAATAAAGATGCATCTGTAATATAGATTCATGTATGATATACCGTCATTATTAAAATAGTCGCACCATCAGGAAGGTTATCGTCAAAATGACCATAGCATTGATCGTCTTTTTGGTTGTCATCATCGGCTATGCTTTTTATAAGCATACTGTTCTGGTGAAATCGCGTACGCTGCCTTCACGCGGCGGCAAGCGCCGTTAAACACTCTCCCGGAAGCGTTATCATGGCTGATGACGCTTCCGCTCTCTCATTAAATCTCCTTTTTTCATCCACTTATCTGTATCTTCTTTAGTCACCATGGTGAAATAACGTACGGCTTTTATTACCTCACCCATTATTCCCTTTATTTAAAACACAGTTTTAGAACTTATTGAAAAGGTTATATCCTGCCGTCTTATTTAAAAAAGCATCGAGATATTGTCAGGAAAGTATCACTAAAGGTAAGTCTGATTAAAAAACACAAAAATAAAGACATGTGAGGATTTAAAGATGAGACCGGTTTCAGAAACCAAGAAAATTCTTAAGCGTTTCTAATATTATTCTGCTGTTTTTAACCATTCATAAAAAGTAAAGGGAGACGGCAGGCATCAACGCCTGGCATGGTGTGTGTTTATGCGCTGCGATCCGTCACTGCCAACAGTCACGTCCTGGGATCCCGGCGCGCCTTGTGGATGATAACTGGCCTGATAATTTGCACCTGAACGTTCTCTTCAGGCAGCCGACGCTGGACACGGGCGTGTACAGCGAAAGATTAATTTTGTTAAAGATAAGTTACTGTTTGACCTGTTCCGCTAAAGCGTAACCATAGTGCACACATAGTTTTTAAAGAAGCCAGCCGTTGTGTGGTTTCACCGCCGCCATAGCGGGTTAACAGCCCACGGAACCGCTTAAAACGTGACAATGTCACTCAGCGGGTAATATTCCTTCTCTCGACTGCGCCTTAGCCTTTCGGCGCGTAGAAGCGACACAGCACGGCCATCGCCAACGCGCTGCACAACGGAAAGACCGCCAGCAGCAGCCACGGCACCGCCGCCTGCGGGCCGGCCGTCAGCGCGTTATCCAGCGCGTCGCCCAGCAGAAAATTCCCGGTCAGCACCGCCACGCCGCCCATCGAGGCCAGCGCGCCGTAGTGCGCGCCGAGATTACGGCCCGCCGCGAAACGCGGAACCAGATCCATCCCCACCGGAACGATAATCATCTGACCCAGCGTCAGGAGCGTCACCATACATGCTGCAGGCAACAGCCGCAGCCAGCCCGCGAAAGGCGGGAGCGGGGCAAACAGCGCCACGCTGACAAACGAGGCCGCCAGCAGCCCGAAACCGAGCGGTAACATACGCGCCGCCCCGAAACGGCGCGAGATCCGCGCGAGCGGCAGTTGCAACGTGATAATCAACAGCGAGGCGAGAATAAAGAGCGGCCCGAGCGCGGCATCGCTGCTGCCGGAGCGGCGCAGCTCCACCGGCAGCGCCAGATAAAGCTGGTTATAACTGTAAAGATACGCGCTGTAGGCGAGGATAAACGCGACAAAGCGCGGCTGATGAAAGGTCTGCCACCAGGGAACAATCTGCAGCGGGCCGTCGCGATGCGGCGTGCGCGGCAGCAGTATAAACAGCGCCACCAGCGCGACAATAAATACGCCTGCGCCTGCGAGCGCCATCGTTTTAAAACCAAACCCGGCCATCAGCGAGCCAAGTACCGGGCCGAGCACCGCGCCCAGCTCGCCGCAGACGGCAAAGAGCGCGAACCACTCGGCGCGGCTGCGCCTGCCTTCCGCTTCGCTGCGCGTGCCGGCCTGCGCCAGCAGCGATTCAATCGACGGCGAAAACAGCGCGCCGCCAACGCCCGTCAGACACGCGCCGAGTACCACCGCCCACAGCGATCCGCCCATCGCCAGCAGCAGATAGCCCGTAATACGCACCACACAGCCGCACAGGATAATGGCGCGCGCGCCGTAGCGGTCGGAAAGCGCGCCGCCCAGCAGAAACATGCCCTGTTGTGAAAACGTGCGCAGCCCGATGATAGTGCCGATAAGCCCACCGGAGAGCAGCATGTCATCGCGCAGATAAATCGCCAGGAACGGCACCACCGCGTAAAAACCGATGTTAAATACCAGCTGGCTGGCGGAGAGCAGATAAGGAGAAGTATGCCTTGCGGCATGGGGTGCATGAGTGGACATGAAAACCGCATAACTGTTCAGAAAAAGTGAGGGCTCTCTTAAAACATATTTACGCCATATCTGGCAACTTTCGCCTGACGAAAACCGTCAACGAGCCGATATTGACTTCCCGCAGGCGCCCCGGTATAAGACCTCCTCTTAAGAATGATTTTCATTTGCATAATACAAATTCTAATTTGTCCGGCCCGTAACCATTCCCGTGCGGCACGCGGCGATAAAACACGTTAAGGTTGATGTTGATGAATGCTTTAGTAAAACACGCGCTGGCGCTCTGCCTGCTCTGCGCCGCTTCGGTACCTGTTCTTGCCACACAATACCCGCTCACCCTTGATAACTGCGGCATGAAAGTCACCTTCACCAAAGCACCGGAGCGCATGGTGGCGCTCGGGCAGAACACCGCCGAAATCATGCTGCTGCTGGGCCTTGAAGACAAAATGGCCGCCAGCGCCTTCTGGCCGACAAAAGTGCTGCCGCAGCTCGCGAAGCAAAATGAAAAGGTCAAACTGCTGACGGTTGAGATCCCGACGCTTGAGTCAATCCTCGCGCAGAACCCCGATTTTGTCGCCGCGCAGATCCCGCTGCTGTTAGGCCCGGACAGTAAAGTGGCGAAGCGTGAAGATTTCGCGGCGGTGGGTATTAACAGCTATCTGTCACCTGGTGTCTGCGTTACGAAGAAAAACACCGGCGATATCTACGGCAGCCGCAGCCAGCTGTGGGATATGACGTACCTTTATAAAGAAATCGACGATCTGGCGAAGATTTTCAACGTTGAGGCACGCGGTGAGGCGCTCACCAAAGATTTCAAAGCGCGCGAAGCAGCCCTGAAAGAAAAATTCGGCAAAAACCATAAAAACCTCTCGTATCTCTTCTGGTTCTCCAGCGCGTCGCCTTCCTCTGACGCCTACGTTGGCGGCAAAAACGGCGCTTCGGGTTACATCGCGCATCTGCTCGGCGGCCACAATGCCGTCACGTCAGAAAGCGAGTGGCCGACGCTCAGCTGGGAGAGCATCATCGCCACCAACCCGGATGTGATCGTCGTTTCAAGCCTTGACCGCAACCGCTGGGCGCTGGATAACGCCGACGCCAAAATCCAGTTCCTGAAAAGCGATCCGGCGGTCAGCCAGCTCGACGCCGTGAAAAAGGGCCATATCGTGGTGATGGATGGCCAGGCGATGAACCCGACCATCCGCACCCTCTACGGCGCGGAGCAGGTGGCGGCGCAGCTTGAGAAGCTCGGGCTGAACTAATGGCGGACGTCTCTTTAACCGTCACCCGGCGTCTGCCGTCGTTCATATTGCTGGCGCTCTCTGTCGTCGTGCTCGCGTTGGTGATCGCGCTGAGCGTGGGCATCGGCGAACTCTCCATTCCGCTGCAAACCACCTTTGCGGCGGTGACTAACAAGCTCGGGCTGACCGCCGTTCCGCTTAACCGCATCCATGAAACGGTTATCTGGGATTTCCGTCTCAGCCGGGCGCTGGTGGCCGCGTGCAGCGGCGCGGGCCTCGCCATCTGCGGCGCGGTGCTGCAAAGTCTGCTGAAAAACGCGCTGGCGGAACCTTACGTGCTCGGCGTCTCCGCCGGGGCGTCGACCGGCGCGGTGTCGATCGTCGTACTCGGCATCGGCAGCGGGGCGGTGTCGCTCTCTGTGGGCGCGTTTACCGGCGCGTTCGCCGCGTTCGCGTTCGTCGCACTGCTGACCAACGGCGCGCGCGGCGGCAATGAGCGCACGATCCTCGCAGGCGTCGCCGCCTCACAGCTTTTCAACGCCATCACTGCCTATACCATCAGTACCGCCGCCAGCGCCCAGCAGGCGCGCGACGTCATGTTCTGGCTGCTCGGCAGCTTCAGCGGCGTGCGCTGGCCGGAATTTCAGCTGGTGCTGGCGGTGGTCGTCATTGGGCTGGCGGTCTGCCTGTGGCACGCCAAAGCGCTGGACGCCTTTACCTTTGGCGATGACGCGGCGGCCTCACTCGGCATTCCGGTCGGTTACGTGCGCCTGATCCTCTTTGCGGTAACGGCGCTGATGACGGCGGCTATCGTCAGTATGGCGGGCTCAATTGGCTTTGTCGGGCTGGTGGTGCCGCACGTGATGCGCTATTTCTTCGGGCCACTGCATCGCCGGTTGCTGATCGCCTGCGCGATGATGGGCGCTATTCTGATGGTGCTGGCGGACATCGCCTCGCGCACGCTGATTGCGCCGCAGAGCCTGCCAGTGGGCGTGGTGACTGCGCTGGTCGGCGTACCGTTCTTTGCGGTGATCCTGTATCGCTCAAGGAGATTCTCATGAGCATCCGCGCGGAAAACATCAGCTGGTCGGCGGGTAAAAAGCGCATCGTGAATAACGTGTCGCTGAGCGTACCAACCGGACAGACGCTTGGCCTGCTCGGGCCGAACGGCTCCGGGAAATCGTCGCTGCTGCGCATTCTCGCCGGGCTTCGCCGCCCGGATTCAGGCAGGGTGCTGCTGGACGATGGCGATATCGCGCGGCTGTCCAGGAAAAAGCTTGCGCAGCGCGTGGCGTTCGTTGAACAACACGCGATGACCGATGCCAATATTCGCGTGCGCGACGTGGTGAAACTCGGGCGCATTCCGCACCATTCGCCGCTCTCGTCCTGGACGCACCAGGATGACGAGATCGTGCGCCAGGCGCTGGAGCGCGTGGATATGTTCGACCGTCGCGACGACGGGTGGCAGCATCTTTCCGGCGGCGAGCGGCAGCGCGTGCATATCGCCCGTGCGCTGGCGCAGTCGCCCGGCGAGATTTTGCTGGATGAACCGACCAACCATCTCGATATTCATCATCAGATGCACCTGATGCGCCTCATCAGCGAGCTGCCGGTGACGAGCATTGTGGCGTTGCACGATCTCAACCACGCCGCGATGTTTTGCGATGCGCTGATTGTGATGCAGGGCGGGCAGGTGGTGGCGAGCGGCACGCCGGATGAGGTGCTGACGGAGGCGATGCTGCGCGAGGTATTCAAGGTGGAGGCGCGCATTGAGGTTTCACCCCATCATGGCAAGAAGCACATCCACTTTGTGTAATCAGAAACGGTAATGTAAAAACGGCCCCGTAAAGGGGCCGTTTTTTTTCGCAAAGGCTGTGTAGCGCAGAGGCGTTACTCATTGCCCCACTGATTCAGGAAGTTGGCGATTTCATCGATACGCCCTTCAGGGATCCCCGCTTCGCGCGCCATCTCATGCTGCGCTTCTTCGGTGATTTCTTCGTTGTTCATCAGACGGGTGATTAACAGCTGGAAGTAGTGCGCCAGGCGGTCGCGCTCCGCATCGCTTACCGGCAACTCTGTTTCCGTCGCGTACTCGTCAGCGATGTCATAAAACTTGATAGGAATATCATTACTCATAGGGCGTTCCTGATGGTGGTGTTTATGCCTGCCGGGACAGGGCGTTATGAGTAAGATAGTACCATTTCTGGCTGCGCGCTGGCGCGGGAAATGGTGAAGCGGCGTCAGCAATGGCTATCACAGATCACGCGTTACCTGCATTCCCTGAGCAAGCGTATTGTCGATAACGCTTTGATAGAATTGCGTAAATGTATCGCTCAACCTGTAAAGGTTGCCGCACTCATTTTGCTCAGGTATCTCAAACTGTTGAAGGATATCTTCAGCATGCAGATGCGTTCTGTCCCAGTAAAACAGGCCTTTCTGGTGTTCCCCATTCAGCATCAAATAATAGTTCCCGCCCGGATCATCGCCGATGATTAATTTGCTGTCGATAAAATCCAGCTCGCTTAATAGCTCATCGTTATTATAAATGACATCATAATAATCGTTTTTCGTTTGCATCCCAAACAGGGCATTGAACGCAATGGCGCCCTCATCGACACCGCCATACGCTAAATTACAATAATCCGGGCTTTTAACCACAAAGCCATTATTTAACAGAAGGAACGTTTTATAATCTTCAGGCAAGCTGATGCAGTATGTTTTTTCCAGCCGCTGGATATCCGCTTCTGTAATCATTTTTCCACAGGAAACCGGCATACTTTTCCTTCTCTGAGTTAGGGTGACTGGCTCTTTCAATCTATCAGTAGAGATATTATCTTGACAGTTAAAGATAAGTTCATGCCAGATTGCTTTAAAATACTATAAAAATGCCGCTTCGCTACTGCCTGTTTTCATCAACTGCAACCCATTGAATTTCAATCCCAATCCGTGTTCGGGATCCACATCGACAGAAAACATAAATCCAAAACTTTTTTCCGTCTCAGGAGAAAGATAAATTTTTATCAGGAGAAGATTTTTTGCAGCGCAACCATACACTCGCTGGCAGTATTCGCTGGCTTCATCAGTGATTTTCTCAAGAAAAGCATTTTGATTCTTAATAAGAAAATGAATATCAGCCTGATATTTTTTATCGACTGTATCAGCATCCAGATTTATGCACTGGACAGGGTTTTCGCCAAACGCCGACAACACCAGGTCAACGGAAATTCCTTCATCATCCTCATAAAACGTCAGTTCTGGAGCTGTCATAAAATGCTTTTCTCTTTGTCGTTTACGCTGTTGATAAGCCCAGGATCCGGCTTTGTGATAACCGTTTTATAGTAAGCATGACACGGAGAAGAGTGGCAACTGAAAACCGGAAATTATCGGCCATAATATGATTATTTAACATAAGATAGATTGCGCGCACTATGGAATTTGATATCGACACCGCGGCATCTGCCTCCAGACCGTAACATTTGTCTGCCATTTACGATACACTTGCGCCACTTTTCATTCTCGCTGTTTATGCAACTACATGGCGTCGCCAGCAGGTACAAACGCCAAAATACCGCGGGAAAACAAACCGGAGAGATCATGCTGGAAAAACTGCGTACCCGTGACGGGAAAAAATTTCTGACGGCGCTGGTGATTGTCTTCATCACCGTTCTGACGGTCGTCTCCCGCGTCACGTTTGAGGGCGTGGAAGAACAGTACAACATGCCGATGGAGCACTGGAGTGCGTCGATGTTTATCATGCAGGGCGCGTGGGTGCTGATTTACAGCGTGCCGTTCTCGTTTATCATCTCGCTTCCCTTCGCGTTCTATTTTCTGGGGCCGAAAGACGATCGCGGCTGAGTTTGCGTTCGGGCGGGTTTTATTGCCGCGCTGAATGGCTTTGCGTGAATTGTCATGATTACTTTACAAAACAGCGCTTGCCCGATAACCGGGCGCTCACTATTCTTTTGCCGATGATGACGACCGCAGGCTCCGCTTACACAAAAAACCGGCAACTGAAAGCAACACTGCTTTTGGTCATTGCCTGTTGCGTGATGCTGATTTGCCTGACCCAGCGCGCCAGCATTCTGCATCAGATGCAGGTCAAAGCGGCTGAGATCGGCCTCGCGACGCAAAACAGTGGTCATGAAGCGACCACGCCGTCGCTCTCCCCGTGTGAACTCAGCGCACACTCACTCCTTGCCGCGCAGCCGCTCCACTTCGACACCATCATTCTCTTGCCCGGCCTGCTGGTTATCCTGCTTGCTGTGCTGGTCACCGTGAACGTCCGCGCCCTGCCGGATGCGATCCCGCGCCCTCCGCTATTACGAATACACCTTAAAAACTGCGTCTTCCGTGAATGACTGACCGGGTTCGTCCTGTTCAGTTAATTATTCATGGAGAAAATAGATGAAAATGCTTTTCAGAAGCCTGTGGCTTCTGGCGCTCAGCATGTCTGCGGCCTGGGCTGCGGACAGCGGCTGGCTGCCACCCGCGCAGTCTTCCCACGCCCATATTCAGGTACGCAGCGACGCGCCCGCCGATGGCAAAGTGCGTCTGCTGCTGGCTATCACGCTCGATAAAGGCTGGAAAACCTACTGGCGAACACCCGGCGACGGCGGATTCCGGCCCGTTATCGACTGGTCTGTGCCAGCGCAGACCACCTGGCACTGGCCGCAGCCGGTGCGCTTCGACGCCGCCGGGTTCAGCTCGGTCGGCTATCATGACGGCGTGACCTTCCCGCTGGAAGTCACTACCACTGAAACCGCGCGGCTGCGCGGCACGCTGACGCTTTCGCTGTGCAGCAACCTCTGCGTGGCGAACACCTTCCCGCTGGATGTCGATCTGGCCGATGGTCCGTCGCCTGGTTTTGATGATGACTGGAACGCGGCAATGGCGACCGTTCCGCCAGACACCGGTAATATTACGGTGACGAATGTTTCCGCGCACGGTTCAACGCTCAGCCTGATGGCGACCTCACCCGATGGCTGGCCGCAACCGGCGCTGTTTGCCGATAACCCTGACAACGTGTCGCTTTCGGTGCCCGTGCTGGAACCTTCAGGCGACACGCTCACAGCACATTTCACCGCCCTCAACGAACGTGGCGAACCTACAGACGCCAGCCGTATTCAGGCGGTTTCGCTGGTGCTCAGTAGTGGAGCCACCAGCCAGCAGATGACGGTAAAACCGGACGGCGCGCCGCTGTTCTGGCAGGCCGCCGCGGCGGCGCTGCTCGGCGGGCTTATTCTGAACCTGATGCCCTGCGTGTTGCCGGTGATGGGAATGAAGCTCGCCTCGCTGATGACGCTGGCGCAGGCGGACCGTCGCCAGACCCGCATCCGCTTTCTCGCCACCAGCGCCGGGATGATTTTCTCATTCCTGGTGCTGGCGGCCATCATGAGCGCGCTGCGGCTCTCGGGCGCGTGGACGGGCTGGGGATTTCAGTTCCAGCATGCCGGATTTATCGCCACCATGGCGGTCGTGACCTGGGCTTTCTGTTTTAGCCTCGCGGGCGTGATGGAGATCAGGCTGCCCGCCGCGCTCACTACCCGGCTCGCCACGGCGGGCGGTCAGGGCGTTGGCAGCAGTTTTCTGGAAGGCGCCTTCGCGACGCTGCTGGCGACGCCCTGCACCGCGCCTTTTCTCGGCACTGCCGTCGCTTTTGCGCTGGCCGCGCCGTTACCGGAGCTGTGGTTGATTTTCCTCGCGCTCGGCACCGGCATGAGCCTGCCGTGGCTGCTCGTCAGCCTGATGCCCGGCGTGGCGCGCTGGCTGCCGCGGCCCGGCCCGTGGATGAGTAAGCTGCGCCTGGTGCTGGTGCTGCTGATGCTCGGCTCCAGTCTCTGGCTGATGTCGCTGCTGGCGAAGGAATGGGGGGCGCGCTACGTTCTTATCGCAGGCGGTCTGATGATTGCGCTGTTTCTCTGGCGCTGCGCAGTAAAACTGCCGCGCCATCGGGAAAACCTGCGAACGCTGGCGTTCGGCGTGCTGTTCGGTGCCGGGTTATATGCGTTTCTGGCACCTGCACCGGACGGCCGCCGCGAAGGGCCGCTTCACTGGCAGCCCTTCAGCCAGGCGGCGCTCGATAACGCGCTTGCCGCGCATAAACGGGTGCTTGTCGATATCACCGCCGACTGGTGCCTGAACTGTAAGGTCAATGAAGTGTTGGTGCTGCACCGCCCCGATGTCGTAGACGCGTTGCATCAGAGTGACGTGGTGCTGTTACAGGGTAACTGGAGCAAGCCATCTGCGGAAATTGAAGCATTTTTGCGCCGCCACGGCGCAAGCGGCATTCCGTTTAACGCCGTGTTCGGCCCTGCTATACCGGATGGCAAAGTGCTCTCCTCGCTGCTCAATAAAACGGAACTGCTTAGCGCGCTGGATAACGCTGGCGCGGCCACCTCTCAGACAATGAATAAGGACAGAAAATGAAAAAGATGCTGATGGCGGGCGCGCTGCTCGCGGCTTTCCACGCGCAGGCTGATGATTTACCGGAGCCGGTAAAGCAGCTGGAAAAACAGGGCATTACGATTATCAAGCCTTTCACCGCACCGGGCGGCGTTCAGGCGTGGCTCGGTAAATATCAGGACACCGGCGTGACGCTTTATCTGACGCCCGATAAAAAGCATGTCATCACCGGCTATATGTATGACGCGCAGGGCAATAACCTCAGTGAAAAGCTGATTAACGACGAGCTGTACATCCCGGCCGGGCGCGAAATGTGGAAAACGCTGGATCAGGCGAAGGGCATTCACGAAGGCAGCGAGCAGGCCGCGTGCAAAGTGGTGGTGTTTGCCGATCCGTTCTGCCCTTACTGCCATAAGTTCTGGGAGCAGGCGCAGCCGTACCTCAACGATAAAAGCATCAGCCTGAAAACGCTGCTGGTGGGCGTGATCCGCCCGGACAGCGGGCGCTACGCCGCCGCGGTGCTGGGCTCCGACGATCCGCAAAAAACCTGGCAGGATCTTGAAAGCTCAGCCGGGAAAAACAAACCGGCGCTGCCGGAAAAAACGTCGCCTGCGGCCTTTAAGCAGATTCAGTATAACCAGCAGCTGATGACGCAACTTGGCGCAAACGGCACGCCAGCGATTTATTATCTGAACAAAGACCGGCTGCTTCAGCAGATAATCGGCCTGCCGAACGCCGAACAGATGGCCGATCTGGTGGCCTGTAAGTAATAAAAAGGGCCACTTTTGCGGGTGGCCCTTTCTTTATTTGTCGTTAACCGGCTGAAGCGTGAGGCGATTATTGCTGGCCTCAATGATTCTCGGCGTATCCGGTTCGAGATCGTCGCGTGACAGCACCAGACGCCAGCTATCGTTGGTGTCGTCAGGGGCCATAAACATCCCCGCCACGGCCACATACTGCGCCGTCTCCTCCAGAGGCATATCCAGTGAGAATGATTCTCCTGGCCGCAACTGGATATCTTTTTCAGCGACCAGATCCGCTTTAATGGCCTGGCTGTCATCGGCGAATAGCGAGGGGTAGTCAGTGCTGTCAAACGCCTTACGGTCTTTCAGCTGGTAAATACGCAAGACCGTCGCCAGCGCCGCCCCGCTCTCATTGTTATTGACGCCTTCCCTTGCCCGAATATCCAGATGCAGCGTTTTTATCTGCCTGAAGAACAGCGAACGGGTCACCGAAGCGGCACCGTCTGTGACTTTTTGCGTCAACCCACAGCCCGCCAGCACTGCCATCGTCAGCATTACAGCCACCACTTTACCAGCGGTATTCGCCATCTTCATCGCTCTCCCTACGGTGAATGTTTTCCTGAACCTGTTCCCAACGGCCCAGAGGAATGGTAATCATCTCATTATTGCGCCGCGCAGCGACATTAAGCGGCTTCAGCAACGCCGTGCGGCCCAGTTGCACGGGATATTCCGGCTTACAGCACAGGCGGGCATCCGCTAATAAGTGCCGCGGTACGCGCAGCTGCATTCGCACATTAAGGTGCACGCCGAGATAGACGTGCAGCAGCGCGTTAAGATCGCGGTTAAGTTCTCCGCCAGGCAGCCAGCCCCGGGCCTCTTCGGCATCGTCAGTGGTGAGCATTAATAAGACCTGACCATTAACGTCGGTGGCGTAGGTTCCCATGACGGGACGATGCTTCAGGCTAAGCGGCTGCCGCATACTCATTCTGGCGGACGCTTTCAGCGGAACACGGCAGCGGTCGTGATGAAATACCGCAGTCTGCGTTTGCGGCGCAAGAAGCCTGACCAGCGCGCCCAGGCCTTCTGCCGTGCGCCCGGGCAACATCATTACAGGCAACAGTGCCAGAAAACGTGAAAGTGGCGTACCCGCGGCAGATGCGCAGCCAGGGATGCCAAGCCCCACGAGGCCGAGCAGATACTGTGAGGTGTTATCCACTCCGCCTGACTGAAAGGTGGCGGGATACGAATATTTTCGCCAGATGCGGTAGTACTGGGCTATTAACCAGTGATTAAAGATATCGAGAAAATCGCACGTCGCCTCGTAGCCTTCCCGCCGCTGCGCGATGTCGTCGATATACTGCGTCGGCAACGGTGCCTCAATACCATAAAGCCCCATGAAAGTGATACGTACTGTCGGCGGGAGATGCGGATGTTCGCTGGTCTCTGAGCCGCGTATTTCACCAGCCGGAAATCCCATACCCGGATGCGGGCGAAAACGTACCGGCTCATGGCGAAGTTGCCAGTCGCTCCCGGTAACAGGAAGCCCCGGATGGCTTTGCTCAAGCCACTGACAAAACCGATAAAAATTCATATACGGCAGCTGTTGCCGCGTCTCTTCCTTCAGCCGGGCAGGCGCGGACTGTGATTCTCTTTCCAACGGATACATTTCCCTTCTGGCTGAACAATAAGCGTTAGCTGATTAAACTGGTTCATATCGGCATAGCGCGCGAAGAAGCGGTTGAGCATTTCCCCGAAGAGGTGAATATCGCCTTCGCCCGCAAAACCGTGACTGTCGAGCGTGACTTCGATGTCGAGCCCACGTAAAAGAAACCCGTCTTCAAACCGCTGAATGCGGTAGTGATTTATCGCGAGGATGGCCTCCAGCCGACGGTTATTCAGTTCATCATCACGCCAGTTGTACAGCGCCAGCGTGCCGCGAAGCACTTCTGCGCTGCTCATCATGTTGATAAAGCGTGTGCCCAGATGACTCATTACCCGCCAGTGGAAACGGTCCTCGACGGGGGGATACGCGGGTAGCGTTGGCTTACACAGGTTACGAACGGTCAGTGGCGTTTCCGTGACTTGTTCACAACGATCCAGCAGCGTGCTTTGCAAAGCCCGGCGCGGCAGTTGTCCGTTGGTGCAGGTGATGCGCAATGAGATGGTTTCTTTCTCCAGCATCCGATCCCTCTCCCACTTCTCGCCGCCCAGAATAAGCCAGGTATCATGCATTCCGGTGACGCCACGCTTTACGCGGGTGTGGTAGTAACGTTCAGGCGCGTGACGGCGCATCATGCCGCCCTGATGACGGAAGCTGGTAAAAGGTATATACCGGGCCTCGCCGGTTCGGCCCGATCCGGTGACCGCATCCACGGAATAAATTTCGGTATGCCCGTCCTGCAGGCGCTTCGGACGCAACAGATATTCGTTTTCCAGCCCGTTTATCGTCAGCGGATCGGCCTCCAGCGTGAACAGGTTAATGACCGGCACACAGTGCAGGCGCAGCGCGCTGTCGGTGACGGGTAAATCGGCCTGCCAGAGCTGGCTGAACACCACGTCGATGTCAAAATGCGACGTTCCCGGCGGCAATGTAACCCCTTCCAGACCGTTAAGATGAACGAACATAAACTTTTCACGAAAGGTGAAGTACTCCAGCAAAAGCTGCCAGCCGCTGAAGGCGCTATCGCCTTTCGGCCATAGCATGTCGTCGTCGCCAAACCCGCCCGGAGAAAAATAGCCATCCAGTTTTATTCGTTCTGTCTGTCCCGGCAGCCGCAGATAGAGAGCCGCCTGACGTTTAGTCAGCATGAAGTGGAGCGCATTGCCCGTTATGGCGTCCTCGCCGAGATACATCGGCAGATGGCGCAGATCCACCTGTCGCCAGTCGGCCTGTTCGCTGCAGGCGAAACGGATACGCAGCACGGAACGCCCGTCAGGCTCCACTGTCATGGCAACCTGTGATATCGCAAGCGGGTTCAGCGTCACATCACGGGTGGTGCGATAGCGGCACACGGTATGTTTAGGGCCTACCGGGCGCGAATAGATCTCCAGCCCGGCAGGGACCGTTTCCGCCATTTTCATCGCCGATAATTGCGGTGTCAGCGCCACGACCGACAGCGAGGGCACGGTGCGCAGATAGTGCGGCCACAGCATACTGACCAGCCCTTCGGTGAGCTCCGGCAAATCGTCGTCAATCTTCTCGCGAAGACGTCCGACCGAAAACGCAAAACCTTCGAACAGGCGCTCGACATACGGATCCGGTGTCCCGGCTTTGTCGAGATCAAGCATTGCCGCCCGGTCAGGGTGCGTTTGGGCAAACTCTTTTGCTGCCTCGCGCAAATAGCGCATTTCAGCGTCAAAATAACGCAGCGTTAAATCATCCATAAATAACCGCTATGACATCTCAGAAAGAAAATTAAAGGCTGGAGTGAGTCAGAATGAGGGTTCATCGTCACCGACATTGTCGTCATGCGTGGCATCAGAGGCGCTGACGATGAAAATGTTGTCCGGTAGCGTAAAATGACGAAGCCTGAGTAGCGCCAGCGGCCCTTCACCGGCTTCAGTGCGCAGCGTGTAGTTGAGTACCCGGCCATCCGGTGCCTGCCAGGCCAGATGCCAGCTGCTGTTAACGCCCGGGTACGCACTCACCGCGGCTTTATCCAGTAGGCGAATAAAGCCCCACGCACCCGATAAATCGGTATACAGACGAGTGCCCGCCTGTGTGCTGACCCAGCTCAGACTTGCCCCTGGCGCTTCGGTATCCTCAGGCCAGGTAAATCGCTTCCAGACAGGCATCTGATTCATATAGGTCAGCTTCTGGCTGTCTATGACAAGCGTGGTTTGCATAATGCCTGCCGCCGTGCCTGGCCGCAGGTCAAAGTGAAGCCCGGCCTCGCCACGGGTAAAGGCCACATCCGAAATATGGCTGAGCGTATCCATGGCCTGCAGAAAAGCCGGGTTGAAGGCGAGTCCCTGCGCGTTAATATCATCGGCCACCCAGTGGCTTCCCTCTTTATGCAGTACGCCGTTCAGACGGGTCTGCAAAAACCGGGCGATGCGGCCGGTATCTCCGTTAAGGTATTTCGCGAGCAGCGGCAGGGAAACCTCGCTGCTGGTATCCCTGAAGGGGTAGCGCCCGCCAAAGGCGCTGTTCCAGTCATCCACAACGGCGGTACGCCACTGAGCGTTAAGGCTTTGCGCTGCCGGGGCCAGAACCTGCTGCCAGGCCTGCTCCATGGGCCGCACAAAAACGGTTTGTCCGAAGCTGCTCCACTCCTGCCCAAGCCCTGCAGCAACCAGACTGCCGTAATCGCGGGTTTCGGTTAAATCGATAGCCTTGCCCTGAAACACCGTCTGTGCCAGCGCCTGGGTCATCGCCTGCGGATCGGTGGCATTGGTGACCTGCTGCAGACGCAGTCTCACCTGCGTCACGCGGGTGAGATAAGTCTGCAGGCTGAGCTCACGACTGCCCATCCCCTGCGCTTTTTCATCAATCAGCGCGAGGACCGGGCCAAAGGTGGCATCCAGTGGGCCATGCGCTCCGCTGCCCTGATCCATGACGGGTTGCTTATCCTGCCCGAACAGATTTTTTGCTGATTTGACCAGCGAATCTGACAGGGCTTCGCTGGCCTGACCGGTCCGGCCCTGAATACTCAGGGTATTCATTAACGCCACCAGCGGAGACTGGCGGACATCGGCCATTAGCGTTAACTGATCGATAGCGTCCGATAACGTAGCCGCCGGTTGCCAGCGTAAACTGTTCAGAAAATCGAGCCAGGCACCGCTAAAATCGGCGAAATAGCGCGCCGCTAACCGCTGTTTCAGCGCGTCCGGGGAGAGCTGTTGCGTCGCAGGCTTTTTACTGTCGCTCAGTACCCAGTCGATCTCCTCACGCCGCGCCGTGACGATATTCTCGATAGCAGGCGCTACCGCCTCCTCCCATGCCTGGCGAGTATACATGCCTGGCACCACGTTATCGGTGGTAAACAGGCGCGACGCGTCGGTATCGCCCGTCATATCGGCAAGTCGCATGTCGGCATACTGCTTCGCCACCTGCGCCAGCATTTTCTGATACAGCGTGGATTCGCTGTTTCGCATCCCCATCTGGCGAATCAGTAAAGCGCGAGCCTGGGCAACCAGCGCTTCATCGGCATGAAAATACCATTGCGGGTGGCTCGCCAGGCTTGCACCGTAAAACGTCAGCAAAGCAGGCGCCTCAGCCTCCCAGAACGCGTTCTTGATGCCTTTGCGTTGCGGCCAGTCCTCTGCCAGGCGCTGACCGAACCAGGCGGCGTTCATTTTTTCGGGGCGAGCCAGCATCAGATAAAGCTTTAATCGATCGTAAACCGGTTTTGCCATACGCTCGCGAAGCGGGTTGTCTGGCGGAAGTTGTGTAAACGCCATCAGCTGGTTTTGCAGATGAAGTGCGGCCGCATCGCGTAATAAAGGCTGCGCACTTTCTGCATAGCGCACCAGTAACGCCGCCAGCAACGTATCATTCTGACTCAGGCCCGCACGGGCATACCACGGCACGCCATGCGCTGAGCGGTACTGCAAGCGCATTATTGTTTTTTGTAACGCCGATAACGCATGCAACCGGCTTTCCAGCGGCTGTTTATCATGCAGCACCTGCTCTGATTGCACCTGTGCCGCCGCTATAAGGCGATGATTTCCGACAAACGAAACCAGCATGCTGGCCCCCGTGAGCGCAAGCGCTACGGCTCCCGTCACCGCCGCGACCTGTTGCCGGTTGATCCCCGGTTTTCGCGGACGCAAGCCTGCCGGTAAGGCCATGACTGAAGCTGGCAGCGCATCCCAGCGATTATCCTTACTCCAGTGGTGGCGAACCGTTCGTGCGGCTTCCCGCGATGGCATGCTAAATATCACGCCTGCCAGCGGAAGCGGACGCCAGGCGTTAAGGAATACCGCCAGCGGCGCGGCGATCGTTTCGGGTTTGCGCAGCAGCCTGTCTGCCAGGCTCAGCAAAAAAGTGTGCCCGGGTGCTTCACAAATGTGCTGCACTCCCTGTGTCATCAATGGTAGCGAAAGGGAGGAAAGCTGGGCAGAGAGGTGCTCTGACGCGCAGTCTGCCGGCAGCAGGCACCCAACGGGCTGGGTGACATACCCGGCGTGATCGACGTTTTGTGAATGCAGTGACCAGACGTACAGCGGAAGACGCCAGCCCAGCACGTCATAAAGCCGATAAAAAGCGTGGGCCAAAGACTCCATCGCATCTGCAGTCACCTTATTTTCATGATGCGCAGAGTCAGTGTCGGCCTCATTGTCAAACGCGGAAGTCACCCATACGATGCCATCGGCAGGACGGCGACGCAGTTTACGCAGCGCGGAAAGCCAGGTGGCGTCAGCCTCACTCGTCAGCTCGCCGCCCCACAGCAACAGCGTGCCCCGGTCTTCCTGCCAGAGTTCCTGAGAAAGACCCGGCACAAGGCGTTGTACATCACTGACTGAACCAACGACCAGCAGGATTCGGATTTTGCGAGGCCAGAAACAGCCGTAGTGGTGGCGCAGCCTGTCTCTTATTTCCCTGACGATAACATCCAGGGCAACGCGAGCGGCGAGTCGCTTCTCATCGACAGGTAAAACCTGTGTCTGTTGTGCCTTTCGACGATACTGACGCTCCTGAACGGCACGATGAAACACCGGTAAAAAACGGACAAAAATCATGATCAGAACGATTAGCAGAAATGAAAAAAATTGTTCTTTCGGTGTATTAATGCCGCAGGCCGGTCCAAAAGTTTTAATGAGCCATCCGAGAAAAAATAGTCCTGTTATTGTCAATCCGGCCAGACCCAGTCTGCCAGGGTAATTACCTGGTATCTTCATCTCCGCTCCCTGGAGTTAATGAACTAATAAAGTAGTCCTGCTCATGCGAAAATAGCGCCAATACAGGATAGTTATGCAACTTCACCCAATCAGCAGCAAGTACTGTTAAAAGCCACGGCGAGAATGGTCCTGGCTTACCACACCATTTCTCCAGCAGTTCATTTTCTTCCGGTTTCCATGTTGCGCCCAAAGTGTTACCGCCAGTGATCAGCGCAGCAAAATAATCATTCCAGCTTTTTGCATCGCCAATAATTTTTTTTGTTCGACATGCGGTGGTCTGTGTCTGGAGAAACACATTGAGCTCAGTGTCAAAGCGGATTATATCGAGCTGCATGGGTCTGAGTAAGCGCGCGGGGTATGGCATACCGCAATTGCGCACTACATCATCACTTGCCAGCAACAGCGCCGCCAAACCATCGGAATAGTTTTCTTCTCCGCTGAGTTGCATCACAAGAATTAATTCAGCCGCCAGCTCTGCTTTTTTTAGTCGTTCTTCTACGGCCGAAAAAGAGAGTGAAGCTGTAATTCGCAAATTTTCTGGGGTAATCGGTTGAGTCAGATATTCATGCCAGACAGTGAAGAAATCATCCGTCAAACGATCACAAGGACAATCGCTCACTATCGTAATTTGCAATGGCAACTTTGCAGAAACATCCCGCAGCTCATTTTCTACAGCGCCGATCAGTAATCTGAGGGTACTGATATCATCTCTCTTCTTACCGACAGGAAAAACTAATCTGCGAGAAAGTCCGTATTGTTGCACACGCTCTGTCCCAAAATCGCGGGCAGAAAAATGGTCGGGCAGCATGACAGCGCTGGCTAAAATAGCAACATAGCGCTCAGCCCACTGCGTCCATTGTTGCTGACTGTATTGCGCTTCTTTCTGCAAAAAAAGATGCTGTTTTACCTCCCGCAGGCGTAAATAGCATCTGACAAAAAAGATCAAAAGCCATGCTATGATAGGTAAAAAAGAAACCGCCCAGATATTAATCGCTGATAACACATTTATTTTACTGGACGCATGAAGTACAAATAATAATGCTCCCACGATGAATGCTAAAACGCCTGTGCACATCCATCGATATAATGATGGTGCCGGAGGCAACTCAGTTACAACAGCGTTCTTCCTTTCCCAGCTCATTACTCATCCTATTGAACATTCCGGGCCAGCAGAAATGACCTGGCAGCCACATTCACACCGACATCCATTAACTACAATAGCCTTGCCATCTGAAATCCACTCTAGCGAGCCTTCAATAATTTTATTCGTACCATGCCCTGGAACCGGGCAGTTTACTTTATCTCCTACCAGTGCTACAATTCGCCCATTGACTACCATTGTTGAAGAGGCAGAAATCACCACGCCGCCATGCGTACTTTTATCGCCCAGCACGACGAATCCTTTTGACAATTTTATTCTCCGTTTATTAGCAGGAAAAGAATACAGAATTTAATTTAGGCCGAATAAATAACTGTTAGCTCACCAGTTACCGTAGGGATAGATTTTATCGCTGATAAATTTTTTCATACCATCACTGTACTCATAACCATTCGGGAAATTAGTTTGCCCCTTACACATATTGAGATCTTTCCCTGACAGGGTTTTAATCTCCGTCTTCGTTTGCTCAAGGTTAGGACGGCCATTATTATTCAGCCACACCCGGACTTTGCCTTCCGGCGCAAGACCGATAACCATATACTGAAAGTAATAGGTCTCCTTTGGGCTGTAGTTACTTTTCTCTGTACTCAGCATTTTCTGCCAGGTTTCGGGCGCGAACAGCAGTGTGGTCTCGTACACTTTCTTGTCAATGATCGAATCCCAGCAGAAAATCATGATAGTCGGCGGTGAAGGGGCCTTGTTAAACGGAGATGGCCCCATCCCTGCATACTGATCCCAGCTTCCCACACTGCTGCCCTGGGGCTGGTCTATCGTGCGGAAAACCCTGGCGTACCCGTTGATGTCGAGCATTTTTACCAGCGTAACCTGCGCCGGCAGCGCCCGGGGCGTGGTAAAGGTGAAGTACCATTCATCAAAAGGCGCTTTTATTTCCCCCTGCTCGTCCGCAGACGACACACTGTTACAGGCTGTCAGTAATAACGCTGACAATAGTGTAATGGACAGCTTCATGCTTTATCTCCGTTCATATTCCTTACTGATTTGCTGGTTCCCAGAATTTCAATATTAAGTTTGCATGGCATCACCGTATAAACAGGAAGGAAGGTTATCTTACTGTATAGTAGTCAATTATCTTGTCGTTGAGTTTGTTTCCATCGACTGTCAGAGCAACCCGGTTACTTCTGGCCAAAAAAAAGTTATCTGGTGTAAGATAATTTTTCCCAACCTTGGGGCTGCGCATAAAAGGTATAGTGACTGTACCAATATCATATGAATGGGTACTCGGTAAAAATTGATAATAACCACTTAGCTTTATCTTTTCTGTCAGTTCGTTACCCGGCGCTATTTCAATATAGTCCTCTACAGAATCAGGCGCAGATCCGAAGTTAACTTTAATACCGAGATAATCCATTCTTGTTCTTTCGGAAATTACATTGAAAAAATCTCCGGAAAGTTGGTTTTTAAAAGCATAAAGATTTCCTTTCCAGGCGTATAGATTTTTTTTACCGGTGTTTTTGATAATGACGTAGGCGTACAGATCATTTATAACATTATGTATAGACAAAGAGAATAAAATACCCTCTTGTTTTTTTATAATTTCATTTTGAGAATCATTAATATCGTATGCATATTTTTCACCATCGCCAGCAACCCTAAATACTGAATGTAGGCTTTCTCTTTTATTATAACGCTGGTTATAATACCCATTACTATTAATTTCGTCAGCCATGCTCTCTCCTGTGATCGTCCAAAAAGCAAGAAACATATACAAGATTATTATTTTCATTGAAAATACCTTTCAAAGTTATAAGCATTATCAAGCGCATTATCTGAACCGTCTTGCGCAAACTTAATCGCAGCTTTCTCAAAATCCATATTTCCGGTAGTTATATCATCAGTTCCCAAAACATCATTATAATGTGACATTTCATGGCTAAGAGTCACTACCTGAGAATCCGGGCCAGTTAAAGGATCTCCAGCAAACTTATTACCTATATAAATAAAATGGTCCTCTGTATCACCAGGGAGGGCGTATGCATGTACATTCTGATCGGCAAACTTGAAGTTATCGTAGGACATTGAGTCGTTGAGTTCGATTTCTTTGTCAACCGCAGCAGCGATCTTTTGTCTGGAAGCATCATCTGTACGTCCAAACGCTTTTTTAAAGGCTTTCTGATCCTCTTCGCTCCAGCGTTCCAGTTCGGCTTTCCTCTTAAGCAGCATCTCTTTCTGAGCCTGCAATGCCTTTTTCATAACCTCCGGAGAAGGCCGCTTACTTTCCTCCATCTCATAGACGATATTACCATCCGCATCTCTTACCGGATCGCCATACTGATTTCTTAAAATAACTCCGTTTCCCTTGCCCGATTTTGACCAGCTGTTTCCTTTGTATTCATAAGGAGACATTTTTTGCGCATTCGTTGATCTGAGTAAAATATTTCCGGGACATCCCAGTTCGATATTTCCGTCGCTGAGCCGGATATAGGCGCCCCCGCAGTTAATCACCAGTTCTGTTGCCGCCGTGATGTCCACCCGACCTTCCGTACTGGTGACGGTGACTCCCTTTTTGGCCAGCGCCTCCAGCGCATCATCCTGCGCCTGGATTTCCACCTTCCCTTTCGCCGCAAACAGCTTCATACCGGCCTGTTGCGCCAGCACGCTCACCGCCTCACCCGCCGCCACCGTAACGCGACTCAGGGCGCTGATGTCCGTGTTCTGCTGAGACATTATCCCCACGCTCGCGCTGCCGGACGCCACGCGCACCGCCTGCGGGCTGGTGATGCTCACCCCTTCCGGCGCATTCAGCACCATCCCCGGTCTCACCAGGTCTTTAAGGGCGTTCGTCAGCGTCACCTGGCTCCGGATATCCGACGGCAGCGCGTCTGCACTTTCTGCCGCATCCGACAGGCTCCGCGCGATGCTCAGCGCGTTCTCCAGCTGCGCAATCGCCTCTTTCATGGAAAGTATTTTATCGCCCGCTGACGGCTGCCTGTCCGCCGTAATAAACACCCCCGCGCCACCACGGATACTCACCCATCTGTCAGTGCGCAGCTCTGCCCCTTCGCCACGCAGTGACCGCCCCGCATCCACGTTATGTCCAAGATTAAGCTGCGTCTTACCGCCGTACTCCGTGCTGAGTTTGATATGCTCACCACCACGTTTGTCCTCCATCCGCAGCTTGTTGTTGGCCGGCGTGCGTATCACATTGCGGGTGTTGTTCGCCTCCGTCACGTGGTCCGGATGGCGCGAGTCGTGCAGCGCATGGGCGATATATGGCCGGTCCGGGTCGCCTTCGTGAAAGGCTATCGCCACCTCCGAGCCCTGTATCAGCGGGAAGTGAAATCCATACTCGTCCCCGCCGTAGGGTTTCGCCAGGCGTACCGGCATGCTCTCCTGGCCGGGCGATTTGTCGTCACGGTCTGCGTCAAACTTCACCCGGTACAGACCGGCCGCGTCCTGCCAGGCGTAGATATCTCCCGCCCGGGCGCTGGTCAACCGGGCCGTCATGGTGCCGCTGACCTTCGGGCGCGGCAGCAGCGGCGGACGCCAGCACACTGTTTCGCTGTAGGGCATTCCCACCCACGCCACGTGCAGTGCATCCTTACGGCTGGCAGAGTAACCGGCACTGATAATGACGATGCCATTTTCGAGCTCATCCGGCAGCGTCGGCGGAATGGCGGTTTCAGTAATGGTGAGCACCTGTGCCGGGCTCAGCGTATGGTCGGTACTGCTGCCAGTTACGCGGGTCTGCTCAGACAGAAAACGCTCATGCTCCAGCCGCGCCCAGAAATTTCCGGTTTCCGCTGCTGGATCGAGTTTGTCGCCTCGCTCAAGATGGCGCGGACGATAGTGATATACATCGCCGTAAGTGACGCCCTCTCCGTCGCCCCGGGTCATATCCGCCGGGGCGGACATCAGTATTTTCTGCGCCTGTCGGTGGTTGTAATCATTGGCCGTCACGCTGCGTTCGACTACGTTGTGCCGTACACTCACGCCCCACACCGAATCCACACCGTTGTCATGCGCGCCTGACGGGCTGTTCAGCGGCAGTGTTTTACCAAACTGCCAGGCGCTCTGCCTGTCGGCAAAATGCACCACCTCCGTCCTGGCGTCTGGTTGCAGGGTAAAGAAATAAAATATTCCCAGCTCAGACAACAGACGTTCGATAAACGCCAGGTCACTTTCCTGGTACTGATTAATCTGCTCACGCGGCGGATAGCCCTGTTTAAGGCGGAACTCATATTCCCACTCGTGCAGGCCGTGTTCCCGGAGGATCTGCTCCACCACTTCCGGTACTGATTTATTGACAAAAAAGCGGTGGGTGCGGAACTGATTACCGAGCAGCGCCAGAAACGGCTCAATACTAATCTGGTATGTCGCCTGGTCGCGTGAGCCGCTGATACGCTTAAAGTGCGTCACCACGCCGTGCACCACCTTCTGCTCAACCAGCCCCGTCAGTGGGCCGGCACCCATGGTCAGCGTGGCCGGTTTGCTCAGCAGCTGCGTGGCATCAATGTTAAGGTCGCTGCTGGTGAACCGGATGTCATAGTGGTAGAGCTGGCTCATTGCCTCGACGCCGCTAAAATCTTCGACATCCAGTAATGAAAGGCATGACGGAATATCCAGACGGTAGCGGTTCAACCCGCTTCCCGTTAGCGCAGCCAGGGTGTTTTTAAGCGTATCGGTCTGACTCATGATATTGGCTCCTTGGGATAACCTGCTGTCCATAACTTTATTGCCATCGGCAAGTAACAGGTTTAATCAGGGGTACTCAGCAAGCACGAAAAAGGTGATTACGGCCCCATGCCTTAAAGGCGCAGGCAAGAGCTGTAATACTTGACAAAAATTTATCTGGAAAAATGTTCCGGTCATGATATGCAGGCAAGACATAAATACTCTTGCCGGATTAACCAGTGCGATGTGTAGATTACCTAATGTAAAATCCATATTTACGAGCGCGCCGTTAATACGGATATTTATTATTCAGGCACCTGAATTGAACCATACGGCCTTGCGAATTCCCGTTCGCTCAAAGGAAAATTATAGACATGATTATTATTTACTCCAACACCGACAACAAAACTTCTCGGATCCTTATCACCTGAAGTTGCATGAAGTACAAATTCAACAATATACCTATTACCATTTTCGAAACTATAGTATGGAGGAGGAATACACAGTTCCCCCGCACTAATCCTGAGACCTGGTGAAAAATCAAACTTTTTCTCTTTTGGGGGTATTCCTCTTAGATTTATCCCGATATCCACTGGCTGATAATCCTGTGCATTATCAATATTTATACAAACATCCCTCCCTCTACTGCTCACATTTGCGGTTTCATCAAAGCGCATTATGTCACCGGGCCCCGGGCATCCCGTCAGAATTGAAACACAAGCAAATGATAAAAACAGAAGGTTAAACGTATTAACGTTGTTCTCACTTACCATGGGAACCCCTTTAAAGTCGCTCTGTAACCGGTACGTATTACCGTTTCAGAAATATCCCCATCGAGGGTGATGTCAGGGTATTTTTGATTTTCAAGGTGACTCCATATTTCGTAGCCAAATGTCTGCAAAATAAAATTATCTGCAATAATCTGTGCTTGTTGCTCCATTGGATATTCACTGAGCAATCGACAATCAAGTGTATATCGATAACTAACCAGCCAAATCACCAGGCCCCGGCAGATAACGTTCATTCCTCGCTCGCGTTGCCAGACATGGCTCATTTCATGAATAAACATATGTTGCATATGATCTGTAGACTGAGAGAAATCATCCCGGTAATGGTCACGAAAATAAATTTCACCACTATGGGTCATTGCTGCATTTCTATTCTGAAGATTGAAGGGCAGATAACTCTCCCTGTGGATCCAGACTTTCAAATATTCAATAATGGATTTAAAAGCTGATTGCGCCAGCATTATTTCACCCAGCGTAAGCAGCCTAATACCACCGTCTTTAATTCTCAACTGATCCTTAGTTTCTTCAGTCATGTTTAAACTCCAGCAAAATCCCCTC
The DNA here is from genome assembly GCF_053627815.1 of Cronobacter sp. 153480017-3. Classification (NCBI taxonomy): domain Bacteria; kingdom Pseudomonadati; phylum Pseudomonadota; class Gammaproteobacteria; order Enterobacterales; family Enterobacteriaceae; genus Cronobacter; species Cronobacter sp. 153480017-3. Next base: position 128,996 of record NZ_JBSEYN010000008.1, read on the forward strand.
CGCCCCACTCCAGCCAAGCGTCAGGTGCTGGAGTTTCTGTCCTGCCGCCCTGTAGCATAACAATTGCTGGCTCAATACTGGCAGAATTTGCTGCGCCAGAAGGCTGTCGATATTGCGTGCGCCGGTGTCCGGCAGCAGGCAGGCGTCGGTCAGGGCGTCGTAAAGGCTCTCATCTATATGCGTCGTCAGCCCGTAGTGGCGGCTCAGGCGCTGGCTGACCTGCGACAGTTTCATTTCCACGATGGTGCGCATCGCCTGCGAATTTAGCGGGCGATAAATCACCGTCTGGAATCGCGCCAGCAGCGCTGGCTGGAAGTGATCGCGCAATATCGGACGCAGCAGTTCATGCAGATCGGTCTCGCTGGCGTCCGGTTTTTCGTCCAGCAACTGCATGATGTGCTCACTGCCAAGATTGGATGTCATCAGAATGACCGTGTTGCGAAAGTCAATTTCCCGCCCTTCGCCGTCGCGCATAAAGCCGCGGTCAAACACCTGATAAAAGAGGTTCATCACATCGCGGTGCGCCTTTTCCACCTCATCCAGCAGCACCACGCTGTAGGGGCGCTTGCGCACCGCTTCCGTGAGGATGCCGCCCTGGCCGTAACCCACATAACCCGGAGGAGAGCCCTTGAGTTGCGAAACGGTATGCGGCTCCTGATATTCAGAGAGGTTAATGGTAATCAGCGATTTCTCGCCGCCATAGAGCGTGTCCGCCAGCGCGAGCGCGGTTTCGGTTTTACCTGTACCGCTCGGCCCGGTCAGCAGGAACACACCCTGCGGGCCGTTTTCTGATGCCAGCCCGGTTTTCGATGCGCGTAAGCGCTGTGCAATGGCCTCCAGCGCCACGTCCTGACCAACCACCCGGGCGGCCAGCCGCTGCTCCAGGCTCAGCAACTCCGTCTGTTCATCCTTCATCAGGGATGAAAGCGGTACGCCGGTCCAGTCGGCAATCACTGTCGCCACGGTACGCGCGTCCACGTCCAGCCCCAGTAGCGGAGTGCCCTGCTGCACAATCGCCAGTTCGCTTTGCAGCGACGCGCTCTCCGCCTGCCGGGAAAGGTCACGGCGGCAGGCCAGCAACTGTTCCGTTAAGGTAATTTCCTGACCGTACTGCGTTTCCAGTACGTCCAGTTCCGTGAGGATATTGACCTCTTCCTCTTCAATCTCTGCCAGCCGCTCGCTGTGGGCGTGGCTACCCATTGCGATATCTTCCAGCAGCGCCTGTTTTTCCATCGCCAGTGCGCTGATACGGGCACGCCGCTGCGTCAGCGGCTCCGGTACGGTGTCGAGACTCATTCGCACGCGCGCCGAAGCGGTATCCAGCAGATCCACCGCTTTATCAGGAAGCTGACGACCAGTGAGGTAGCGGCGTGAGAGCGTGACGGCGGCTTTGACCGCATCATCAGTGATATGCACACCGTGATGCTGCGCGTAGCGGGACTTGAGCCCCCTGAGCATCAGGCAGGCGGTGTCGTCATCCGGCTCGTCGACTTTCACCATCTGGAAGCGACGCTCGAGTGCAGCGTCACGCTCAAAGTATTGCTTGTACTCGCTCCAGGTGGTGGCGGCGATGGTCCTGAGTTCACCGCGTGCCAGCGCCGGTTTCAGCAGGTTAGCCGCATCTGCGCCGCCCGCCTGGTTGCCCGCACCGATAATGGTATGCGCCTCGTCGATAAACAGCAGGACCGGCGTCGGCGACTGACGTACAGCCTCTATGATATTTTTCAGTCGCTGCTCAAACTCGCCTTTCACGCCTGCGCCTGCCTGTAAAAGCCCAAGATCAAGGGTACGCAAGGTGACACACTTCAGGCTCTCCGGCACATTGCCCTCAGCAATGCGCAGCGCCAGTCCTTCCACCAGCGCGGTTTTCCCGACGCCTGGCTCGCCCACCAGAATCGGGTTGTTTTTACGCCGACGCGAAAGAATATCCACCATCTGGCGGATTTCGTTATCGCGACCAAAAACCGGATCAATACCGTCAGCTTTCGCCTTCGCTGTAATGTCCTGGGTGAATTTATCCAGCACCGCCTGGAGGGCTTTGTTCAGTCCTGGTCTTGCGGAAAGCGGATCCTCTGTCGGGTCGCTGGGGAGTGTTACAGGTGACGTTGTTGTTTCACCGGCAGGCGCACGGGATAACAGCGCTTCCTGCTGCGCCTCCGGGCGTTCGTCTGACTGCGCATCAAGCAGTCCGCGCAGCCGCTCAAGCTGACTACGACCCACAGTCAGTAGCGGCCAGAGGCCATCGCAGGAAAGCAGGGCTGGCATCTCAATCATCGCGGCCAGCAGATGCGAGCTGCGGATCTCCTCGCCGTTTTCAAGTGAAGCGATAAGCCAGCTCTGCTTCAGCAGCGATTCCAGATTGTCAGACAACTGCGGCCGACCTTTGACCGAGCGTGGCAGGCGGTCAAGGTAAGCCAGCAGAGCCTGCCAGATAGCATCCATATCCCACTCGTAACGGCGGGCCAGCACGGTGAGATCGCCCTCGCCCTGCTCAAACAGTTTCAGTACCCAGTGTTCGGGCAAAATTTCCGCGTGGGCGCGGGCCTGGCACAGGCTCGCAGCGCCTTCCAGCGCGCGGGCGCAGTATGGATTTAAACGGCGCAGTAATACGGCTGACTGGTGTTCCATGTTCTTTTTCCCTCTGATGTCAGACACGCTACCGCCCCTCGCTGTTACCCGAAGCGCACAGGGGCGGAGTGGTGATATTTTTTGTCTGCAGAACATCCGCACCGGGCGCTCTGCAGACAAAAAAGCAGACGGT